>DHSD01000009.1:10915-11130 GCA_002411365.1 Ruminococcaceae bacterium UBA5295 | reverse complement strand
AAAAAGTCCTTGACAATTCGTCTCTGGCAAGACAGCGAAATCCATCCTTATTTCCTGCGGCGCAAGAATGGCCCCCTTCGACATTCAGGAGCTTCGTGACCTGACAGCCTACGACGAGTTGGAGCTGGACACGCTGGGCGACCGCAAAACCGCCCTGTTCATCATCATTTCAGATACGGACGACACCTTTAATTTTTTAGTTTCGATGGCCTATA
>DHSD01000009.1:7281-10699 GCA_002411365.1 Ruminococcaceae bacterium UBA5295 | reverse complement strand
TCGATGGCCTATACGCAGCTTTTCAATCTGCTGTGCGAGAAGGCCGACGATGTGTACGGCGGGCGCTTGCCCGTCCACGTCCGGTGTCTGCTCGACGAATTTGCCAACATCGGGCAGATCCCCAAGTTCGAAAAGCTGATTGCCACCATCCGTAGCCGTGAAATCTCGGCCTGCCTTGTTTTACAGGCGCAGAGTCAGCTCAAGGCTCTGTACAAAGACAACGCCGACACGATCATCGGCAACTGCGACAGCGCCATCTTCCTCGGTGGCAAGGAACGCACGACCTTGAAGGAACTGACGGAATCTTTAGGAAAGGAGACGATAGACACCTACAACACCGGCGAAAGCCGGGGCCGCGAGGTTTCCCACAGCCTCAATTATCAAAAATTGGGAAAGGATTTAGCTTCGGTCGATGAACTGTCTGTCCTTGACGGCGGCAAATGTATCCTCCAACTTCGCGGCGTTCGGCCTTTCCTTTCGGACAAGTACGACATCACAAAGCATCCGAACTACAAGTACCTGCCCGACTATGACCCCCGTAACGCTTTCCATATCGTGAAGTTTCTGTCCACCAAATTAAAACCGAAACCGGACGATGTGTTTAACACGTATTCTATTGACCTCTCAGGAAAATCGGAAAACACCGACCAAACGAGGCAAGAATAATCAAAAAAGAACGCTGCAGTCATGCTATAATTACTGATTGGAGGGGGTGATGCCGGTGACACATAGTAAAGTAGTCCAAGATGCCTTAAATTACATTGAGACCAATTTGAGCGAAGAGCTATCACTAGATGAAATAGCAAATGCTGTAGGGTTTTCAAAGTTTTACTTTAACAGGACTTTTCAGAGTGATATTGGAATGCCTGTCTACGATTATATCCGAAAACGCAGACTTGCAAATGCGGCATCTCTTCTGCTTTCCACAGACGTTTCTATTATCGATATCGCCTTGACTTCCTGTTTTGAATCTCAAGAAGCCTTTACCAGGGCTTTCAAAAGCGTATATCAAATACCGCCGGGCCGATACCGGGCTGCTATCAAAAATTTAATCTGCGGAGGTTTTCCCATGGACAACAGTGCTAAAATCAAAGAATGGCTTTTTACGGGGACAGCACCCGGAAAATTTGAGGCAGGTATTGATAACAAAATCTACAATACCGGAACAAAATCAGCGACGCTCAAATCAATCGCTGACAATCTTGAAGTCGATGAATATGCAACAATTATGCAGCAGTTCAACGCAAAAAACTTTTTGGGCAAACGGGCGCGCTTCTCCGGTTTTGTCAAAACTCTAGAGGTGGATGGCCGATGCGGTTTGTGGATGAGAATTGATAATTTCTTGGGCGCAACATTAAAGCTGGACAACATGCAAAACCGCGCAATTACCGGAACAACGGAGTGGAACCATTATTCATGCGTCTTGGATATCCCTAAAACGAGCGGTGTCATAAGCATTGGTGTCTTGTTAAATGGGACATGGCAAGTGTGGCTTGATAACGTCACCTTCCAGGAAGTGGACCACAGTATACCAACAACTGACTTTACACCTGACGATGTTTTTCCCGATTATCCTAAAAATTTGTCATTTGAAGAATAAGTCTTTCTTTTCTTAAATATTGCGGCTCTTGGATCGATATATTCGAATCCAAAGCCGCTTTTTTATATAAACCTATTTGCAGAAAAGGTCGCAGAGTAGCGGCCTTTTTTCATGTTCAAAATGAAAATTGGAGTTCTGCAAATAAAAGTCAAGTCCTGAAATAAGAAATTCCCACTAAAATTCGTGAGAGCAAAAAAGGATACAACAAAACAAGCCGGGGAAAGAGGTCTTTTTCGCCAGCTTAACAGTTGGGATATGAAGATGTAAATCACGCTTGCGGAGTGTCTGCTGGATCCAGAGTCGCGAGGCACTCTTTCACTCTTGCGTAATAAATGCGCAGGAACTTGTTTTGAGCTGCGGTCATGTAAACAAAGTAAGGCTTGCCTTCAGAGCGCTTCTTGTCGAGAAACTGGTACACCGGCTCGCTGGGAGGAGATTTCTTCAGGTAAGTACAGACGATTTGGTAAAGCGTTTTGCGCAGATGAGGCGAGCCGCGTTTTGTCGTGGGATTGCTTTGCGCCTTGTGCTTTCCTGACTGGTTCACAGAGGGATCAACGCCGGCAAAGGCCACCGAAGCGCTGCGGCGAGGATAACGCCGCACATCTCCGATCTCCGCCATGAGCTGGGTGGCCGTGATTTCTCCCACACCGTACATGGCGCGGACAGTTTCGTATTCAGGAAGCTGCTTTGCCAGATTAAGCATTTCCTTTCGCATGGCAACGAGCGTCGTTTTCGCAGCTGTCAACTGCTGTGCCGCCGTAGTAATGAGCAGTCTGGTCATATCGTTCTTCGGCAGTGTGGTAATGTGCCCGCAGCTTGCGGTATACAGCTTGGTGACCTTTTCCGCGCTGAAATGGTAGTCCTTCCGTTTACACCACTTTCGGTAGCGTTCGCCAAATGCTTTTTCACTGACATGGCAGATACATTCACAGTGCCAAAAAGACGCGACAAAGTCTACCCATTTCTGGTGGCCGTCGGCGCGTTCCGGGCTAGAGAACAGCTCGTTCACACCCGGGAAAGTCTTGTCGGTCAGAGAAATGAGATTGTTTTGCAGCGCCACGATGGTTTTCATGTAAAGGTCGTACTGGCGGCTATAAAGCTTGAGTTGTTGTCTAACTGCTTCCATAAGGGTATATTCCCGCAGTTGAGTCCAATTGTCAAGTCCATATTTGGCAATCTTCATGGCGTCTGCCTTGTCAGTCTTAACCTCCCGAATGGAACCGCCGCCGCTTTGCTTGATAAACAGTGGATTCAGAACCGAAACGTAAATCCCATATTCATGCAGTGCCGCCGCTATCGGCTCATGGTATCGACCAGTAGCCTCCATGATAACCCGCGTGTCTTCTCCAAGGGCAATGATGGAACACGCCAACTGTTCCAGACCGGCTTCTGTGTGCGGATATTCTCTTGGCAACAATGCGACTTCACCCATTGGGCGCAGTGCCGCCACCATGCTCTTTCCTTTGGACACATCGATTCCAACAGCGTTCATAAAGTTCCTCCTCGTGATTTGGATATGGCGACCGCTTTTACTCATTGCCTGTTCAATCTCCTGAGTGACACGAACGCGTCGGAAATCCGGCGGTACAACCTGCGTAAATCGAATGCTGTGAATGAGAGAGGCGGCTGACGGACTCCAATACGGGCGTGTTAGCCCATGGTAATAAGCGTCAGGCCATTTACTCGCTCATTCTAACAGCTTCAGCTTTGAGATGGAAAAAGGCACGGCTGGCTGCCGTGCCTTAAACCTTAACTTTATTGTAGGAGGTACATTATGAGTTTCTTTCATTCCGCAATCGGCGTTCTCCAGACCCTTGT
>DHSD01000009.1:0-7075 GCA_002411365.1 Ruminococcaceae bacterium UBA5295 | reverse complement strand
GGCAACGACAATCCGGGAGCGAATGCGCAGGGACCATAAGGAGGCAATCACTAAACACCATAGGAACCATAAAAATCACAATATATAAGTCAACAGACGGAAATGCGAAGCCGTCGCCCTGTTTAATAGGGCGGCGGCTTCGCATTGTGCTCACAATGTGAAAAGTGTAGGGAATATCAATGTCCTCTGTGCTTTTCTTTGCGCTTTTTCTGTCGCATTTCAAATTGTAGCTGCTTTTCTTCTTCACGTTGTTCACGGGAACGTGATTTTCGTTCCAATTTTCCTTGCTCTTGCTGAAGCTTTAACGCTTGCTGCGCCTTTGTCCCTATACCTACATTTTTAATCTGTTTATTGACAAGTCGCTGCACTCGTTTGGGATTCATGCTTTTTTCAGCAATCATTGCCACTTCAATTGATGGGCTGAATCTAAGTCTATTCCAGTTTTTCAGCATAAAGTCATAGACTTCATAATCTTTTGGCTCCGCTCCAAATGTGATTTTACAAACTTCATAGTGTCCGTTGCTTTCACGTTCGTAAAGACCGATCCAAAATGGATCTTCAAATAGGATGCTAAGACTTGATACAGTAATATACATGGAAATTCCTCCTATAATGTTGCGTACAAAGAATGGACAACCAAGGAGGCAGGTTACTGACAACATTTCTGTTGCTCCCGGACTACCTACCGGGACGTGTTTTTATCTTTGTATTTATATTTTAACGCATTGTTTGCGTCAAGCAGACAGATTAAATAAATAATTGGCAGTTCAAAGCCACTATGGAATTATGAATTTTTTTCTTGCCACAATTATATCACCATCAATGACCCCCGTTCAATCTTCCGCTTGTATTGACACTTCGAGCCAATTTAGGCCGAGTTGAAAAGGCTTCCGGGAGAGTTTCAAAGGCAACATTCTGCGAATTCCGCCCGCAGGCGGCGCGTCCCCCTCGGAGAGCCCACTTGACACCTTTGCGCGAAGCGAAAGTGTCATAGTGGGTCAAATGCTTTTTGAAAAAAGGGCATTTGATTGGCGTGCCTCTAGTTTGCGTTGTACCCCATCACGATAGGGAAAGCCCATTGTATGCCGTCTTACCCTAAACTGCCGGTGATAGGAGGGTAAATAAACTACCAGTAGAAGGCAAATAGAGTATAACATAATACTCCAGTTTCTCGGCTTACTTGTCTCATAATCAACACTCGAACAATGCTTTGCTATTAATAAAGTCATCCGTAAACTGATTGCCGCATCGACTTAATTCACCCATGACCCGTTGAATACCGTAGTCACTTTTATACCAATTATCTTTGGTAATGCCAAAGCCGGGCACAGAGGATACAAGAAAGATGGCATCAGGAAAAGCCATCTGATAAAACATCAAACTCCGTCTGGCATGAAAAGCTTTGCATATAAGAATCGCTTTATGTATATAAAGTTTATTTTCTTCTGCAACTTTACGAGCAAATAGAGCGTTTTCTTTTGTATATGATGACCTGTTTTCTCCAAATATAGCCGTTGAAGGAACGCCATTTTTTAAAAGTACATCAGTAAAAAAATCATATTCTGTTTCATACGGCTTATTGTATATTTCTGCTTTTGATTTTGGACCGGGGAATTTCCCGGTTTTTATGCTGACACCACCTGATATTAAAATCACAGGCGCATATTGCTGCTTCCATAATTCTGCTGCCTTTTCCCCCAATTCCGGGTGAGAACCGCCGACAACCATGATGGCGTCTGATTTTTCTACTTTATCCTCGACAAAAATAAAATTTCCAATATCTTCAATTACATCTTTTATCATTTCAGCATCTCCAAATATAAGTAATGAGATATAAATTGAACTTACAACCATGCTTACGAAAATTCGACCTATCATAAATCGTTCAAGTCAATGTCGTTTTTTCCTGTGCTTTTTTCTTGGAATGACCATGTGCTTAGATTTTTCCAATATCTTTATCATTGTCTGAAATTCTACCGGCGTCAGCTTGTGGTAGTCAATGCCCAACTGACGGCACAGTATAACCACCCGTTTTTCTTTATCGCTGCCCTGAAAGCGGGCCGCTTCCTCTATGCTGCGCTTTATTTCATCAACAGCGGAGAAGTCTGGCGCGCTGTTGATGTCTCCCTTATGCGCTTGTCGGATGTCCCGGATGATACTGTCTATATCCTTATGTACCATCTGGCAGAAATACGTATCTTCTTCAATATGGGCAGCGTTCAGTAGGCGGATATTCGGGTCATTTTCGGCGGGATGATACTTTTCCATGATTTCAACACGCGCCATGTCTACCAGAGCGTTCAGATTCTTCACCTGCATACTGGCAATGCCGTCCACATAAATTTCAATATCGGACAGCAGTTTCAAAAAATCCCTGTGTGCAGCCATTTCGCACAACAGCCGGGTATTGATTTTTCCGCTTTTTAAGAGCGTTATCATTTCATCACTCAAATGCAGATCGTTCAGTTCTGCGTTTGGGTGATTTTTTGTTTCCGTCAGCCCCAGCAGATAATCGGTGGAAACGCCATAAAACTTCGCCAGCGTCACAATACTGGTGTGACTGATGTCCTTGAAATCCTCGGATTCGTAGTTGCCCAAGGCGGATTTTGAAATACCGGTTTGCTGTTCCAACTGCTCCAGCGTCAACCCGCGTTCCGTCCGCAAATCCTTGAGTTTTTCCTGTATTGTCAAGGTTACATTCACAGCCATATCCCCGCCTTTCCAACGGAAAATCCACTTTGATCTCTATTATATCACACATTTCCACAAGCGTGGAATTTTTCGATTTTGAGCCCTATTTCCAACCTTATGGATATACGGGACAGGCCGTTTCAAAAGGGCATACTTATATAACTCATTGATGAAAAGTGAATGACCGTCCGAAAGAGATATGCTCCCCGGGGAAGCAGCGCCGTGACCGCGAAAGCGCGAGCGTGCCAACGGGAACAAAACGCCGCGCAAATGGGGCAGGAACGATTTTCGGGGAAAACGGCAAAAATCAGGGAATTGGCAGGGGCTGCTTTACGGTAGCTCTTTTTTACGCTCGAAAGGAGGTTCCTATGCAAAAGATAGACCGCACGGTTGTCCGCAATCAGGCGTACCGGAAGCAGGGCATTTCTATCCGGGAGCGCCACAATGAACGGAAAAACACCCATTACTGCAATCCAGACATCGTGCAGGAAAGAAGCAATCTCAACATTCATTTCAAGCGGTGCGAGGGTACATACGC
This sequence comes from Ruminococcaceae bacterium UBA5295, assembly GCA_002411365.1. Lineage (GTDB taxonomy): Bacteria > Bacillota > Clostridia > Oscillospirales > Acutalibacteraceae > Thermocaproicibacter. Next base: position 3,846 of record DHSD01000009.1, on the reverse strand, counting down.
GCAGGCTTTTGACAAAATGGTGGCTGACGGAACCATCAGCACGCGCGGATTAAAACCGGACGCCAAAGTCATGGACGAAATGGTTTTTGACGTGAACACCGCCTATTTTGACCGTCACGGCGGCTATGAGCACATATCTCAAGGATAATGCACAGCATGCTTGGGAAGCAATGTTCCTTCAGAGCGCCATGCTGTTTGCTTATTATTTGCTGCCGCTTGGAATGACGGTGGTATGCGTCCTGATTTCTCAAAGAGAGAAGCAGAATAATGGAATGTTGAAAATGCTGGCGTTGCCGGTACCACGTCAAAAACTCGCAGCCGCCAAATTCCTTGTGCTTGTCTACTATCTGATTTTGGAAATTCTGATATTTGTTTTATCTTTTCTGGTTGCCGGTGCTGTTGCAGTGCACAATGCACAGGTTTCACAGGCATTACCAGTTGGGTATCTTCTTTCATTAAGCGCACGTATGTTTGCAGCAATGCTTCCTTGCCTGTCGTTTATATGGATGATTACCGTTTTGCTGGAAAAGCCGGTAGTATCAATTGGCATCAATCTTGTCCTTTGTATTTTCGGAGCAATCGTAAGCAATACGCCGCTTTGGATTGTTTATCCTTACTGCTATGCAGGTATTATCATATCCAGAGCAGCACGAAGCGGCGGCGATTCGCTTGTTGAGACGATCACACACGCTCATTTGTTCGATGCTTATCTGATTCCCTGCGCGATTGTGGTTTTTGCCATCACGTTTATCATTACATTGTATTCTTTCGGTAAAAAGGAAATGGAATGAATTCTGTTCGACTAATGCAAAATTCTGTGAGAGGGGGGATTTGATGAAGATTTATACGAGAGCGGGAATCGTAGCGATTGCCTTTGCTGTTTTACCGAACTTGTCACGCCTTATACCCTTAACAAACAATCTGTTAACAGTAAATTGTTTATAGACAGTATATATAGCCAAATTGCGGCTTTAGCTGCATTTAAAAAATTAACGATAGATTTTAAGACTCATAACCTGCCGGAATCTTTTGATGCGGACAGTGATTTGCTGCAACGAGCGGTTTTGAATATCGCTTCAAACGCCATAGATTATTCACCGGAAAACGCCAAAATTGATTTCAACGTTGAGACCATAGAGGACAATATATATTTTTGCATTGTCGATTGCGGAAAAGGGTTTTCACCCGACGCCCTGAAAAATGCTGCTCAGCAGTTTTATATGGCTGATAAAAGTCGAACATCAAAGGGCACATTACGGAATGGGATTGTTTATAGCCAAATCCATTGCAGAACAGCATAACGGTACTCTTATTATTACAAACTCGGCGATTTCCGGCGGAGGACAGGTAACAATTGAAATCCCTATCCGTTAGTGATTTCATCAGAAAAGGAAGGGTTGTGAATTTGAACTATGAAATGAGCATAACACGTGATACCCCTGAATTGCCGATTTATTTACAGGTTGCTGAAAAAATAAAAAGCGAAATTTTTAGAGGCGTTTACGCTCCTGGTACGAAATCGCCCTCAATACGTAGCCTATCAAAAGAAATTGGAGTAAGCTCAAACACAGTCCAACGAGCTATCCATGTAATGTGTCGTGATAGTTTTATTGAAAAACGCTCTTCTCATGGTTTCTTTGTTATATCTGATTCAGACTGCCTTGCAAAATTAAAACTGGATGCTGCAGCGCACATATTAAATGGGTTTTTACATTCAATGCATCAAATAGGGTATACCGATAAAATGATAATGGAATTAATTATAGATTTCTAATTTCAATAAAAGATTAAATTCGGCGGTTCCCGCCAAACAAAAAAACACGAGTTTGGCGGGTCTATTCTCATGCCTGAATAAATAGCGTACCCTCCAGACTTACGGGCTTGGAGGGCGTTTTCATGTGTTCTCATTATACAATAGTCGGACGACCGCTGCTTGTCAGCGGTCGGGCGTGATGAAGCGGACATCTATCTGTCATATTACATTTTAATTGGTAGTTCGCCAAAAAAGTCTGCATAGTTCTAAGGATAACCCTGTCCATCAACAGGAACCCATAGGATTTAAAAAGTTTACCTCTCTACAAACGGCTCATTTGGGTTATGCCCAAGTGGGCCCTTTTTTCCGTGCAAAGGATAATTCAGTCTGCTGCCGGTCTCCATCTTCCTCTGTTTCGATTTGCCCAAACCCAAAAATCGAAACGGAGGAATATAAAATGGCTAAGATCAATTTACGGAAACACTATCCCGACTTTTATACCGCCGACTGCGTCATTGAAGTGCCGGATGAGGTTGCGGCGCTCATGGATTCCTATGAACACGCCGATGTCGCCTACTATCTGCGGAGATACCGCCATAAGGCGTATTACTCTCTGGATCGCGGCGACGGCATCGAGCGTGACATCCTGTTCGTGTCCCTGTCCCCCTGCGAAATCTATGAGCGCAAAGTGACGGTTGAGCAGCTCCATGCCGCCATCGCCTCCCTGCCGGACAAGCAGGCCAAACGCATCTATGCTTATTACTTCTTGGGGATGAGCAAGAGCGCCATTGCCAGAACCGAGGGCGTCAGTAAGGCTGTGGTCGGTGACGCCATTGACAGGGGACTTAAAAACATGGAAAAGTTTTTGAAAAAGTCCCTCTAAGCTCACTTACTTTTACCCTAAAAATGAAAAGGTTTATGAGGGATATGTTTTTATTCTTCGCTGAACCTTGAAAATTGAATAAGGGACAAACCGGATACATACCGCAAGCAGCGGCATACAGGGAGCCGGACGGCGGGTGCGCCACGATCTTTCCTTACGCGGGAAAGGGTGATTGGATTTCAGCGTAAAGGAGAGGGAGCGAAAAACACCAGCGCCGCAGGCAGAGCAGCGTTTCAGACGCAGGGCGGCTCTGCGGCAATTATCTGTATGTAATGAAACTTCCGTTCAGTCACAGTCCGAGCGTGATAAAACCGTCGCAGGCAATGAGAACGGCCCGCCATCAGCATGAGGGGAGGTGAAATTCCTATGGTAACAGGTACGCCACCTGTTCGTCCGGAATGTCTTAAACATAAAAGCAAATCGAAACAAAGGGACAGCCGCGCCGTAATTGTTCCGCATTGCTCACGATGGCAATCCGAATACGAAAATACGGCGCGGCTGGTTTTATTTATACGGAGGCATGACGATGAAAAGCAAAAAGTCTTCTGCCTACAACAGCAATATACCGTCCGGTGTTTCCAGGCGTAATCGTTTAGATAAAACATCTACCTATAAGGTGGACGGAAAGACTTTCATTGTCAAACCTGTTTTTCAAACAGAAGGGCATGACACGCTGGGAACCATTTTAATAAAGCTGATGAGGGCCGACGCAGATCGGCTTTGATGATAAGTGACAACACGGCAAGCGTGACAATCGGCGGTCAATATGGTATACCTAACCCTGTAAATACTGCTTATTTGACTGCCGGAAAGGAGGATTTATGAAACGGTCAAATAGGAGAAAAAACCGGGAAGACACAGCCTTTCTTTATGAGCGGCTGTCACGCGATGACAATCTTGAGGGTGAAAGCTATAGCATAAGCAATCAGAAAAAACTTTTAATCAAGTTTGCCAAAGAAAAGGGATATACCAACTTTGTCCACTTCTCGGACGATGGCATTTCCGGTGTCACAATGGAGCGACCTGGTTTTGTGGCAATGATTCAGGAACTTGAGGAAGGCCATGCGGCGGCTGTTTTCGTAAAAGATATGTCGCGCTTGGGCAGAAACTACATTGAGGTTGGAAAACTCACGGAGGAATTTCTCCCCGATCACGACATAAGGCTTGTCGCGGTCTCCGACAACGTGGATACCGCCGAGGGAGAAAATGA
>DHSD01000029.1 GCA_002411365.1 Ruminococcaceae bacterium UBA5295 | reverse complement strand
AAAACGAAAAGCCAGACGGCACAGCGGAAGCCATGCCTGCCGCAAAAACAGTAAGTGCGCAGGAAACACCGCAGCAGGCCGAAAATGCTGAAAAGCCTGAAGCTGAAAGCACTTCGCCTTCAAAAGCGCAAAAAGCCGCGGAAGAAGAAGCCAAACCTGCCGAGGAAACGCCGAATGCTGTCAAAGAGCCTGAAAAGCCGCCGCGTGCAAAAGACGAGACTCCTGCCCCGCCTGCAGAGCGTGAGCCCTGCGAGCACAGTGTTCCGCATTACCGCGCCGATAAGGTGCCCGTCCATGTTATTGAGCTTGACACTCTGCCAGAAGCTCTTGCAAAAGAAGCAATAGGATACAGACTTCAGCCTATCCATGCACCTGAACCCATACCATTTCCGGCAGTCCAAGAGCTGAAAGAAAAGAAACGCATGGAACCGGAGAAAGAAGAACCCCCAAAAAAGCCTGTGGAGTCTGCACCGCCTATTGAGCTTCCCGTACAGAAAGAGAAAAAAGAAGAAGCGTCTGAGGCAAAAATGCATTTCCGCTTCATAGGCATGGATGAAGACACAGACGAAACCGAAAGCCCTGAGCCCGAAGCAGAAGAGAAGCCGCCAGAAGAAGAAATCGACGACTACAACAAGCCTGAAGATGCGCCGTCAATTGCAAACGACATCGCTTCCAACGTCAGGAAAATGACTCTGCGCTTTATAGTAACAGGCATCTTCACCCTTATCTTAACTGCCTTCGGCGTTGCGTGGGAACATCCGGCGCTGCTTACGCCGGAGCTACATAGTCTGTTTACTGCGAAAATATGCCTTGTTTCGGAACTTATATTTCTTGTGCTGTCGGTTGTTTTCTGTGCACCTGCAGTATGGAGCGGTCTCAGCGGCCTGTTCCGGTTCCGTGCAAATTCCGACAGCGCCGCTTCTGTCGCCGTGTTTGCGGCGATAGCCGAAAATGTGCTTTTCCTGTTTACCGGCATGCAGTCGGGCTGCCGCCTCTATGCGCCGCTCGCCGCATTCGCCCTTTTCCTCAATTCTGCCGGCAAGCTTAGCATGGCAAAAAGGATAAAGCACAATTTTCACTTTATAATCTCTTCAGAACAGAAATATGCTGTGCAGACGTTTGATGACTACAACACGGCAATACAGTTTACAAAAGAATTCGGCATTCCAGATCCAAAAATTGTATACCAGTCAAAGGCAGGCTTCCTTGAGCATTTTCTTGAACATTCATATTCCACTTCAGACCCAAGTGAACACACATCGCAGTACCTTGCGCCCGCCGGCTTTATTGGCAGCCTTTTACTCTGCATAGCAACTGCCGTGCTTACAAAGAATCCGGTCTTAGCGCTAAACACATTTACCGCTTCTGCCTGCGTATGTGTTCCGTTCAGCGGGTCGCTCAGCGTAAACCTCCCGCTGGCGCGCCTTAGCAAGATAGCGAAGTGCTGCGGCAGCATGGCCGTCGGCTGGGACGCAATTGATCAGTTCAGCAAGACAAACGCCGTCATACTCGATGCCGAGGATATATTTCCTCGCGGCACTGTTGTCCTCAACGGCATACAGACTTTTGCCGGCCAGCGCATAGATGAGGCAATACTCGGCGCAACAGCGCTCACAGCGTCCGTCGGCGGTACTCTCAACGGCCTGTTCAGCCAGATAGTTAAATCGCGCACAGACATACTTCCCCATGTTGAGCACCCTGCGTACGAAGATGGGCTCGGCATTTCCGGAAAAGTCGACGGGCGGCTCATACTTGTCGGCAACCGCGAACTTCTAAAACATCACGGTGTAGACGCGCCTTCACATGACTATGAGGAAAAATACCTCCGTGCTGGCAAAATACCGGTTTACCTTGCAGCAGGCGGCACCCTTGTTGCAATGTTCCTTGTGTTTTACCGCACTGACCGCCGCCGCGCCGTCGAACTGCGCCGCCTTGAGTACAACAGCATCAACATTCTCGTGCGCACGCGCGACCCAAACATAACACCGGAGTTAATAGCCAGCTGTTTCGGGCTGAACCGCAGTTCAATTTCTATCCTTCCGGAACGCCTCGGTAAAATATATGCTCACCTGCAGGCACATCCGCCCAAAAGGGCACCGGCAGTGTTCGCCACAAACGGCCGCACCACAGCCATGATGCGCATGCTCACGGCCTGCACACGGCAGAAAGGCAACATCAGCATTGGCGTGGCACTGCAGACGGCTGGAGCCGCCCTCGGGTTTGCACTTGTGGCTTTTTTCACCGCATTCTCGGGCGTAGGCCAGCTTTCTGTCACAGCACTGCTTTTGTTTGAATTATTCTGGACACTTGCGGTTATTTTAGTTCCCCGCATACGAAAGCCATAACTACATAGCTAAAAGTTCATATGTGTAAAAATTCAGGCCATTAAAAATTTAATCTGAAAAAGGTATAGTTATAGATGAAAAAGAAACTGAATTCTGCTTTTTCAGCCATCAGGAACGACCGGCTGCTGCCGAAAAAGTTTTTATTCTGCACCCTCGGAGTCGTCATCATAGGCTTTGCCGTCCCAGCTATGGTTTATTCGGGTCTCGGTGCAGACCCATGCTCGTGCATAAACCTCGCCATTGCGCAGAAAACCGGACTTGCGTTTTGGCAGTGGTCGGCTATTATAAATTCCGCCCTTTTTCTGTTTCCGCTTTTTTTCGACCGTTCCCTTATCGGTTACGGCACCATCGCAAACATGTACCTCATAAGCATAATTGCAGATGCGCTGCGGGCTTCGTTTTACCGTACCTTTCTGCCCGCGCAGCCTTCGTGTATGTGGGTGCGCATTATTTTCATGGCAGCCGGCATAGCAATGATGGGCATAGGCTGTGCTTTCTACACTGTTGCCGGCATGGGAGTTGCCCCTTATGACAGCATACCGATTATTGTTTCAGAGCGCTCGCATATAAACTTCCGCTGGATACGCATGGCGTACGATTCCTTATTCGTTGTGCTCAGCTTTATACTTGGAGGGGCAGTAGGCATCAGCACAGTGCTGACTGCGTTTTTCCTTGGCCCGGTAATCCAGGCGGTTGGCAGCCGCATAAAGGCAAAATACCTCACACCTTCCGGCAAGTCGCCCTCACGGGCATAAACATCGAGCAGCTTCTATTTAAACAAAAGGCAGGAGATAAAATGGCAAAGCAGCAATCTGCCTACCGCGCGCATTTCCTTTTCCTTGCGCTCTACTTCTTATGCAATGTCACGCTCGCCATTCATTCCGGGGAAAATGCCGGGCTTTTCATCATGCTTGTGTGGAACGCTTTCCTGTCTTTTCTACCCCGCCTTTTCGCGCGGCATACTGCCCTTGCACGCAGCAGGCAAAAGCGCATATGGATAATGTGGGCGTTCCTCTGGCTTATCTTTTGGCCCAACACATTTTACGTTTCAACAGATATAGTCCATTTCACAGGGGATACATTTTTAAAGAAAATTTCTTACCAGGAAACCATATATTCAACCGACCTGATGCTGTGGGCAAAATGCATCTCTGTTGTTACCGCAATCCTGTACGCGGTGCTAAACGGTGTAAAATCAGAGATCGCCATGGAGCGCGGGATAAATTCCGGCAAGTGGAAGCAGATACTGTTTCGGGCAGTATGCTCGTTTCTCTGCGGCGTCGGGATTTATACGGGGCGCTTCCTGCGGCTTAACTCATGGGATATTTTCCGGCCTTTAAAAGCTGCGTCCTCGTTCCGGCTACTCGTTCAGAGCCCAAAATTTATTTCAGGTTTTGTCTGCCTGTTTGCCGCCTTTGTCTTCGCCGCTCTCAGCTTTGCAGCCCCTCTCGCCCGTGACCACACTGCAATAAACAATTAATAAATACGGACAAAAAATGCTCCCTGTGCCGTAATGCGGCAATCAGGGAGCATTTTCATGTTTTATCTGGCTGTGTGATTTCTCAAGCGTTCAATGCCTTGCTCACTGCAACAGAGCAGGCAACAGTTGCGCCTACCATCGGGTTGTTGCCCATGCCGATAAGGCCCATCATCTCAACGTGCGCCGGAACGGAAGACGAACCCGCAAACTGGGCGTCGCTGTGCATGCGCCCGAGCGAATCCGTAAGGCCGTAGGAAGCCGGCCCTGCGCCGACGTTGTCTGGATGGAGCGTACGGCCCGTGCCGCCGCCGCTTGCAACAGAGAAGTATTTCTTGTTGTTTTCAATGCACCATTTCTTGTATGTGCCTGCTACAAGGTGCTGGAAACGCACAGGGTTTGTAGAGTTGCCCGTAATGGAAACATCGACACCATCATGCTGCATTATGGCGACGCCTTCACGCACATCGTCTGCACCGTAGCATTTAATTGCAGAGCGTTCGCCGCTTGAGAACGGGCGTGTCTCCACAACTGTCAGTTTATCTGCATAATAATCGAAGTTCGTCCTTACATAAGTAAAGCCATTGATCCTCGAAATTATATATGCCGCATCTTTGCCAAGGCCGTTCAGTATAACGCGGAGCGGCTCTTTGCGCGCGGAATTTGCTGAGCGTGCAATTCCTATGGCGCCTTCCGCTGCCGCAAACGACTCATGGCCTGCGAGAAAGCAGAAGCACTTTGTCTCATCATTGAGCAGGCGCGCACCGAGGTTCCCGTGCCCAATGCCTACTTTCCGCTGTTCTGCAACAGAGCCCGGCACTGTGAAAGCCTCAAGGCCTATACCAATTTTCTTAGACGCTTCAGCTGCCGACTTTACACCGGTCTTAAGGCCGATTGCGCAGCCAAGCGTGTAAGCCCACACCGCATTGTCAAAAGCTATCTGCTGTACGCCCTTTACGATTTTTTCAGTATCAATGCCTTTTGAAAGGCACAAGTCGCGTGCCTCTTCGAGACTGCCAAGGCCGTATTCGGCAAGGCACTTCTTGATTTTCGGCATTCTTCTCTCTTTACCTTCAAACATGACATCATTTGCCATCTTGCTTGTCCTCCTTCAGGCCTTATTCTTCACGCGGGTCTATATATTTTACCGCGTTGTCAAATTGGCCATACTGGCCTATGTTTTTCTTGTAAGCTTCGTTTGGCTCCATGCCGTGGCGGATATCTTCCATCATTTTGCCAAGCTTTACAAACTGGTAGCCGACAACTTCGTTGTTCTTGTCGAGGGCAAGTTTCAGAACATACCCTTCCGTCATATCAAGGTAGCGCACACCTTTGGCGTTCGTGCTGTACATTGTGCCAACCTGTGAGCGCAGGCCTTTGCCAAGGTCTTCAAGTCCGGCGCCTATCGGCAGGCCGTTTTCAGAAAACGCCGTCTGGCTGCGGCCGTAAACTATCTGCTTAAACAGCTCGCGCATTGCAACGTTTATGGCATCGCACACAAGGTCTGTGTTAAGGCATTCGAGCAATGTTTTTCCCGGCAGGATTTCAGCAGCCATAGCTGCCGAATGAGTCATGCCGGAGCATCCGATAGTTTCGATAAGCGCTTCCTGCACAATGCCTTCCTTAATATTAAGTGTAAGTTTGCAGGCACCCTGCTGCGGCGCACACCAGCCTACGCCGTGCGTCAGGCCTGAAATATCTTTGATATCATAAGCTTTCACCCATTTCCCCTCTTCTGGGATGGGTGACGGGCCGTGTTTCGGGCCTTTTGCGACAACACACATCTTTTCCACATCTGCGGAATAATTCATATCGGTACTCCCTTCGGTTTTCATTTTCCACCAATATCCTTTATTATAGCGGTTTTAGGGCTGCGAATCAATACGCTAATCAATATTTTAACAATCATCTATGCCCTGCATTTTATCTTGTGGCATATGTCTTGTACCACCGTATGTATGCTGTTATAATTAATTCGAACTTTTGAACTGAGAAATTTAAAAACTTCTTACAGCGATAAAGTTCTTATAAAAAAGGAGGAAGCATTATCTTATGGAAGGGCAGAACAACTACAATAACTATAGCGGTGACCCGCATGGGCAGCAGCCATATTATCAAAACCCGCAGTATCCACCGTACCCAAATTACCCTAACCCAATGATGTACGAAGACACTTCGCCGCTCTCTGTTGGGAGCTATCTCATAATGATACTTGTTTCATGTATCCCGTTGGTAAATATAATCATGCTGTTTGTCTGGGGATTTGGCCATTCAAACGTCAACCGAAAGAATTTTGCCCGCGCGCAGCTTATTGTGCTCTTGATTTCCGTTGTCATCTGCATCATATTTGGCGCCAGTATAATTTCGTCGCTTTCCTCGCTACGTTTCTGAGCCCGAAAACGGACTGCTGAGTGTATAATAGCAGCGACTGCCTCACCACAGCTGCTGTTATTTTTTTAACATTTCTTTTTTTTACACTGGGACGGCGTTATAATAACATATTGTTAGATGTTCCAATCTAAAGAGGGAAAAACGTAAGCACAAATGAAAGGATGCTTGTTTATAATGGATTTTATGAAAAAAACGATTCAACGTGCTAAAGCTGACAAAAAAACTATAGTTCTACCTGAGGGGACAGACAGGCGCGTTGTCACCGCGGCTGCTGAAGCTATGGAGCGCGGCATTGCGGACATTATCCTTCTCGGCAATGAAAAAGAAGTAAAAGCAGCGGCGGATGGCCTCGATATCTCAAAGGCCAAAATTGTAGACCCTGCCAACACACCGCTCCATGACGACTACGCCAAAACATTTTACGAACTGCGCAAAGCGAAAGGCATAACACCGGAAAAAGCCGACGAAACGATGAGAGACCAGACTTATTTCGGCGTTATGATGGTTAAGAAAGGCGCAGCTGACGGCATGGTATCCGGCGCGTGCCATTCTACGGCAAACACGCTCCGCCCAGCGCTGCAGATTGTCCGCACAGCGCCTGACTCAAAACTTGTTTCAGGCTTTTTCCTCATTTCCGTGCCAAACTGTGAATATGGGGAAAACGGCACATTCATATTTGCAGACAGCGGCCTCAATATAAACCCGAATGCCGAAGACCTTTCTGAAATTGCCATTGCTTCGGCAAAATCGTTTAAGTCAATAGTCGATGCTGAGCCGAAAGTCGCAATGCTTTCGTATTCTTCATACGGCAGCGGCAAAGGCGAGCTTGTCGACAAAGTAGCCGAAGCGACAAAGCTTGCAAAGCAGAAAGCCCCTGACCTTCTGCTTGACGGCGAGCTTCAGGGAGACGCAGCCCTTGTACCGTCTGTCGGCGCATCAAAAGCCCCGGGCAGCAAAGTTGCAGGCCATGCAAATGTGCTTGTATTTCCTGACCTTAATGCTGGCAACATCTGCTACAAGCTTGTAGAGCGCCTCGCTAAAGCTTCTGCATACGGCCCAATCCTTCAGGGCATTGCCAAGCCTGTAAACGACCTCTCCCGCGGCTGCAAGGCCGAGGATATCGTCGGCGTTATTGCCATCACGGCAGTTCAGGCACAGCAGCACTGATATTTTCCCATAAACAAGTGTTCCTGCACAATCTCCTTCGTTATTATAAAGCAAAGTCCGGTAGGGCATATTATATGAAGATAATATATGCCTGAGCCGGACTTTTTCCATGCAGCAGACAATAACCTGAAAGCGCAAAAGGTCCGGAGAAAAAATTCTCCGGACCTTTTGCGAATACACAGCCTGTGCTGCATATCTGTTTATTTTAAAATCTCCCCAAGTTGCGACGTCCCTCTGATTTTTGGCTTTATTCCAAAATAATCGAGAACTGTCGCTCCAATATCGGAAAAAGTCGGCCTTGTGCCGAGGTTTTTCCCTGCTTTTACCGGTTTTCCGTAAATCACCAATGGGATATATTCACGCGAATGGTCTGTAGAAGGCGTTGCCGGGTCGCATCCGTGGTCAGCCGTTATCATAAGGATATCCTCATCCCTGAGGCCGCTTAGAATGCGCGGAAGCTGGCTGTCAAAATAAGAAAGCGCTTTTGCATATCCGTCAACATCATTCCTGTGCCCGTAAAGCATGTCGAAATCCACAAGGTTAGTAAAACACAGCCCTGTAAAATTGCGGCCAAGGCGCTCGATGGTGCGCTCAATGCCTTCGGCATTGCTTTTGGTGCGTACGGCGTCCGTGATTCCACGTCCAGCAAAAATATCCACTATCTTGCCGACTGAAAGGACATCGAACCCATTTTCCGAAAGCTGGTCAAGCATTGTCACCGCGGTCGGTTTGATAGAAAAGTCATGGCGTTCAGGCGTGCGCGTAAAATTGGGGTATTCACCGACAAACGGGCGTGCTATAACTCGGCCTACGCCATGCTTGCCGCTTAGTATCTTCCGCGCGATCTTGCAATACCTGTAAAGCTCCTCAACCGGAACTATGGATTCATGCGCCGCAATCTGAAAGACACTGTCAGCCGAAGTATAAACTATGAGCTTGCCTGTTTTAAGGTGTTCCTGCCCATAATCGCGGATTACATCAGTGCCTGAATACGGCTTGTTGCACAGAACTCCGCGCCCCGTCTGCTTTTCGAACTCGGAAATCACTTCTTCAGGGAAGCCATTAGGATAAGTTGGCAGCGGCTTCGGGGAATCTATCCCCGAAATTTCCCAGTGGCCGACAGTCGTATCTTTTCCTTTGGAATGCTCGCGCAGGCGCGCAAAAGAGCCTCCGGGCTCAGCAACACCCTTGCAGCAGGTAACCCCATCAATATTAAAGAGGCCAAGCTTCCTCATATTAGGCATATTGAAAAAGCTGCTTTTGGCGCATGACGCCAGCGTGTTGCTTCCCACATCCCCATATTCGGCGGCATCCGGTTCTTCGCCAATGCCAAAACTGTCTAAAACAATCAGAAAAATCCTTTTGCCCATTGTCTGTCATTCTCCTCGATTATCCGCACCGCAGCATATGTGCAGGGCGGATTTTTATTTTCTGATTTGTCCGTCCTGCTGACCCTTTTCAGAGCCGGGGTCTGTCCTTTTATCAGAAGTTCACGTTAATTGTACCGCTGAATGATAGATCTGTCAATTACAGCAGTGGAATAAAAAATATTTTATGCACTTTGACACTACAAATCAAAAAAGGAAAAACTCGCCACACACTGTTTGTATTTATAATGTGCAGTCTGCCCGTTTTAATACCGCTTAAAAGAAAAGCGATATCAGTACGCTTTCCCCCAGTAAACCATCGTATGTGCAGGTTTTCCGCAGCATGCGCAGACATCCGATATATGCTCCTGCTCGAATGGCATACAGCGTGATGAGAGACCGGCGACTTCCTTTATTTTTGCTTCACATGCAGGGTCGCCGCACCACATGGCTTTTACAAAGCCCGGCTTGTTCTCTGCTATCCCTTTCATCTCGTCAAGGGTTTTTGCAGTGTAAGTCATGCTCTCGCGGCGTTCCAGTGCACAGCTGTACATCTGTTTGTGCACAGTTTCAAGCTGTTCCGCCACAGAATGTTCCAGGCCGCTGAGTGGGGCAATTGTTTTTCCTCTGTCTGTGCGGCGCACAAGCACGCACTGGTCTTTTGCAATGTCGCGCGGCCCGATTTCAAGGCGCAGGGGCACACCCTTCATCTCATACTGGGCAAATTTCCAGCCCGGTGTCTGGTCTGAGTCATCCACTTTTACCCTAAACTGTTTTTTAAGGCGCTCTTCAAGCTCCCTCGCCTTTTCAAGCACGCCGGGCTTATGCTGCGCAACAGGGACTATAATTACCTGCACAGGTGCAACGGCAGGCGGCAGCACAAGACCGTTGTTGTCACCGTGCGTCATAATTATGCCGCCTATAATGCGCGTGCTCATGCCCCACGACGTCTGGAAAGGATGGCAGATTGAGTTGTCCCTGCCCTGAAACGTCACGTTGAAAGCTTTGGCAAACCCGTCGCCGAAATAGTGGCTTGTGCCCGACTGGAGCGCTTTGCCGTCGTGCATCATTGCTTCTATGGTGTAAGTTGCCTCGGCCCCCGCAAATTTTTCGCTTTCTGTCTTCTGCCCTCTTATGACAGGCATGGCAAGCTGGTTTTCACAGAAGTCCGCATAAACTTCAAGCATGCGCTTTGTTTCCGAAATGGCTTCTTCGGCCGTCTCGTGCATAGTGTGGCCTTCCTGCCAATGGAACTCAACAGAGCGCAGGAACGGGCGTGTCGTCTTTTCCCAGCGGACAACCGAGCACCACTGGTTGTAAAGCTTAGGCAGATCGCGGTAAGAATGTATCACGCGCGCGTAGTGCTCGCAGAAAAGCGTCTCCGAAGTAGGCCGCACGCAAAGGCGCTCCGGCAGTTTTTCGTTGCCGCCCATCGTTACCCATGCAACTTCCGGTGCAAAGCCCTTTATGTGGTCTTTTTCTTTATTGAGCAGGCTTTCCGGAATAAACAGCGGCATGGAAACATTTACATGGCCGAGCTCCTTAAACTTTTTGTCGAGAATATCATGGATATTTTCCCATATTGCCCAACCGTAAGGCTCTATCACCATGCAGCCGCGCACACTTGTGTAGTCCATGAGCTCCGCTTTTTTAACAATGTCTGTGTACCACTGGGCAAAGTCTTTCTCCATAGGAGTGATTGCTTCAACCATTTTTTTCTGTTCTGCCATTTTGACTCCCCTTATCCGGCAAATAAGCCGTTGCTTTTCCTTGATATTTATGCCGCACACATTAAATGGAATCCGGCATGTGCTTTATTTTTCAGCTTTTTATTTTATATTATAAATAGGCGGCTGTGTTTTTGCAAGCGCGGCGCAGCATGCCGCACATAAAACAAAAAGCCGCTATGCATAAAGCGCACAGCGGATTCAAAAGTTTCATCAAATTATTCTTATTTCTGGTGCTCTTCGATATATTTGACAAGTTCCCCAACCGTTTTGAGGTTCTCGACCTGATCGTCGGGAATTTCAATGTCAAATTCATCCTCAATAGACATGAGCAGGTCAACTACATCCAGTGAATCGGCGCCAAGGTCATCCTGAATATTAGTTTCTGGTGTGATTGTGTCTTCCTCCGCATCGAACTGCTCGCTCAGTATCGACTTGACTTTCTCTAAAACCATGTTTATCCTCCTTAATTAGATCCAGACACATTTCTAAAAAGCATAATGCTATGTGGACAAAGCAGGCTGCAGCTGCTACAATGGCCACAGGAAGAAAAATTCCCCTGGCTTTTGCCGTGGAAACTTAGTGCCTATCCACATATTATTAGTAAAGTTTGGCTTTGTCAATATTTTTTATCCTTTTTTTGAAAGGAAATTATTTATGGATTTTAAAACTTTCGCGCTTGTCGGCCATCCGGTCGGGCACAGTATGTCACCGCTCCTGCACTCGCGCCTTTTCGCGCTCAGCGGCGTAAAAGCACATTACGTGGCGCTCGACATAGCACCGCAGAAACTCGCCGGATACATTCCGCACCTTCGCCGGTTCGACGGGTTCAATATCACCATTCCCCATAAGCAGGCTATTATCCCAATGCTCGACTCCTGCAGCGGGAAAGCCGCAGAGTCGGGGTCGGTCAACACTGTGAAAAATTCCGGCGGCCGCCTCTGCGGATACACAACAGACGGTATGGGGTTCCGCCTTGCCATTGAAGCTGCCGGAGCAGACCTTGGCGGCAAGACTGTAATTCTCGGGGCCGGCGGGGCGGCGCGCGCCATAGCTTTCGAGCTTGCCCATGCGGGCGCCTGTATAACTGTTGCCACACGCCCCCACAGCGCAAATGCGGCAAAGGGGCTCTGCGCCGGCATCCGCAAAAGCATACCCGAAGCAAACGTTTCGAGCTGTCTTATCCCCGAGCTTAGCGGCAAATGGGATCTGCTTGTAAATGCTACTCCCGCAGGCATGTACCCCGGCACAGAATCATGCGCCGCAGGCGAAGAGCTTGTCAAAAATTCTGGCTGTGTATTCGACGCGGTCTATAACCCCGGAGAAACGGTACTGCTTTCGCTCGCAAGGAAAAACGGCAAAAAAACGGTCGGCGGCATCGGCATGCTCGTAGGGCAGGCAGCCGCATCAGAGGAAATCTGGCTCGGCACACATTTTTCGCAGAAAGCCCTTGCCCACATATGCGGTGAAGTATCGCTTGAAATGAAGAAAAAATTCGGCAGCGTCGTCCTCTGCGGCTTTATGGGAAGCGGAAAAACCACATGCGGCCGCCTTCTCGCTGAAACAGCGGGGCGAAAGTTTATAGATATGGATGACTATATAGAAAAGAAAGAGCACAGACCCGTTGCCCAGATCTTTAAAGACGACGGCGAAGAAACCTTCCGCCGCATGGAGCGCGATGCAGTTGAGGAACTTTCGCGCACCGGCGGGCTTGTGATAGCTTCCGGCGGGGGCACCCTGCTTAAAAAAGAAAATGCCGACGCATTCAGGGCAAACAACATCGTAGTGCTGCTTGACGCTTCTCTCAGCACTGTAAGGGAGCGGCTAAAAGGCGACAATTCCCGCCCCCTGCTAAGTGGGCCCGACAGCGACGAAAAGATGAAATGCCTTTATGCAGAGCGGGAACCATCGTACCACGCAAACTCGGATTTTACAATAAATGCTGACGGCACACCGGAAAGTACGGTCGATGCAATCCTCGCACTTTTAAAGCCGGCCATGTAACAACGGGCGGCTCACTACAGGCATACCTCATTGCCGGCTTCAGGCCGGCATGGAACAAATGTGGCTTTTATGCTATAATAGTGCAAACTGCAAAAGCGGAGGGAACGTCTTGAAAAGTAAAATAGTTATTGCGGGGCTTGGGCTTATCGGCGGCTCCCTTGCAAAAGCGTTCCATAAATTAAACGATTTTTCCGTCGTAGGCTTTGACAGCAGCGAAGAGGCCATAAATGCTGCCCTCAGCTGCGGCGCAATAGAGAAAGCAGGCACAGATGACGATATACGGCAGGCCGGGATGATTTTCCTCTGTATGTATCCGGAAGGCTGTATAAACTTTGTTGAGAAGCACCTCAGCGCCATACGCTCCGGATGCCTCGTAACTGACACATGCGGCATAAAGTCATGGCTTTGCCCGCGCATGGAAAAGCTTGCGGAAAAAAGCGGGTTTATTTTCGTCGGCAGCCACCCTATGGCAGGAAAAGAAACGAGCGGGTTTGCGTCAAGCGACGCCGGCCTGTTCCGCGGCGCAAGCTGGATACTCGTTCCGTGCGGCGCGCCCCGCGAAGCGGTGGAGCGCCTGAAGCTGCTTGCACCGAAACTCGGGTTTGCGTGCACTGTTGAGACGACGCCCGAAGGCCATGACCGCATGATAGCCTTTACAAGCCAGCTGCCGCACGTGCTCGCCTGCGCATATGTAATGAGCCCGCAGTGCCCCGGCCACAGCGGGTTTTCAGCCGGGAGCTACCATGATGTTTCCCGTGTGGCACATATAAATGAAGACATGTGGACTGAGCTTTTTCTCGAAAACAGCGAAGCGCTCACAGAAGAGCTCGACACATTTACAACGCATATCGGTGAGATGCGCAACGCCATTGCGTCACGCGACGCGGCCACGCTGCGCAGACTGCTGCGCCGGAGCCGCCTTGTTAAGGAAGGATTGGGAGAATAATGGAACTTACCGTTCACACATCTACACCGTACAAAATCGTAATCGAGCGCGGCTGCCTCAGCCGCACCGGCGAATTTGCCGCAGAGCTTTTCCCTGCAGGAACACATGCCGTAGTTGTTACAGACACAAACATCGCGCCGCTGTATGCTTCAAAAATCAGCGAGTCACTCAAGCAGGCGGGCTTTAAGCCAAAAGTCTTCAAATTTGAAGCAGGCGAAAAGAGCAAGTGCATGCCAACAATTGAAAATATGTATGGCGCTTTTGCAAGGGCCGGTATAACGCGCAGCGACTTTATCGTTGCACTCGGCGGAGGAGTAACGGGCGACATGGCAGGATTCGCTGCTGCTACATGGCTGCGCGGCGTGAAGTTTATACAGATACCGACGTCCCTGCTCGCGCAGATAGACTCTTCAATCGGGGGTAAAACTGCCATAGACATCAGCGCCGGCAAAAACCTTGTCGGCGCGTTCCACCAGCCCGCGCTTGTGCTTATAGATGCAAATACCCTTGCAACTCTGCCTAAATATTTTTTTGCCGACGGCATGGGCGAGGCAATCAAGCACGGATGCATAAAAAGCCGCAGCTTATTTGACCGCATAAAAAATACGGATATTCGCTCCGATATAGACGGGTTTATTGCCGAAAACCTCAAAATAAAGCGTGCCGCCGTAGAAAAAGACGAGTTTGACCACGGCGAGAGAATGCTCCTTAATTTTGGCCACACATTCGGCCACGCACTCGAAAAGCTGCACGGCTACGGTGTGCTCTCACACGGCCGCGCCGTGGGCATCGGCATGGTTATGATGGCAAAATGCGGTGAAAAGGCAGGGCTTACAAAGGCCGGAACATCAGATGAGATTGCGCAGGTCCTCAGTAAATACGGCCTGCCAACGTCTGACAGCACAGATATAGACAAGATTGTTGGCACAGCCATGCTCGACAAGAAAGCGCGCGGCAGTGCCATTAATCTTGTAATGCTGAAACAGATAGGCGAAAGCTTCCTTTACCCTGCCGACCGTAATAAGCTTGCAGAATTAACGGAGGCGCTCAAATGAGCAGCGTGCGCATAATGCCATCAGCACTCTGCGGCAGGCTGACCGTCCCGCTTTCAAAGAGCACCGCCCACCGCGCTATAATCTGCTCCATGCTTGCCGGCCAGGATGATATACTTCCGCCCGATGATAACCTCAGTGACGACATAATTGCTACGCAGGAAGCAATGGAGGCGCTTCTCTCTTCCGGCAGCGCGCCTGTAACAGTCGACTGCCACGAGTCCGGCTCCACCCTGCGCTTTCTTGTACCACTTGCGGCAGTGCTCGGCAAAACTGCCATATTCACAGGCCGCGGGCGGCTGCCGGAACGGCCCATAGGCGTTTACCTCGACTGCCTGCCAAAACACGGCGTCCGCTGCGAAACCGGCGGCGGGCTTCCGCTCACTGTCAGCGGCCCTATGCGCCCCGGTATCTTCTTTCTGCCCGGTGACGTAAGCTCACAGTTTGTCACAGGCCTTCTTCTTGCCCTGCCGCTGCTTTCAGGCGACAGCAGGATAGTCATGACTTCGCCTTTGCAGTCGGCGCCATATGCAGATATGACATGCAGCGTTATGGAGTCGTTCGGCGTTAAAGCCGAAAAAGGAGATGACGGCTGGGAAGTAGCGGGCAGGCAGCACTATACGCCGAGCAATGATTTCCATATAGAGCGCGACTGGTCACAGGCAGCTTTTTTCATTGCAGCTGGCATGCTTGGCGGCAAAGTGGAATTATGCGGCCTCAGCCGCAGTTCCTGCCAGGGAGACCGCGCTGCCGAAATGATTTTCCGCAGTTTCGGCGCAAAAATAAGATGGCGCAGCGGCATAATGTCGGTGCAGGCCGGCGGGACGCCGGAGCATGATTTCAGGATTGACGCTTCGCAGATTCCAGACCTTGTGCCTGTGATTGCAGCAGCCGCCGCACTTCTACCCGGCAGGCGCACAGTTATATTTAATGCGGGCAGGCTGCGGCTTAAAGAAAGTGATCGCCTTGCGGCAATGGCAGAGGGACTCAGCAACTTCGGTGCAAATGTAAAAGAAAAGCCCGACGGGCTTGAGATAGAAGGCATGGAATTGCTGCGCGGCGGAAAGGCAGACGGCTGCGGCGACCACCGCGTCGTCATGGCACTTGCCACGGCAGCCCTCCGCTGCGAAAAAGGAGCAGCCATTACAGGCGCCGAAAGCGTGCGCAAAAGCTATCCGGGTTTTTTCCGCGACTACAACCGTCTTGGAGGGAAAGCTTATGAACTGGGGAAATAAGATACATCTTACGGTCTTCGGCGAAAGCCACGGCCCTGCCATAGGTGCAGTGCTGGAAGGGCTTCCCGCAGGCGAAGCGATAGACATGGAGAAGGTAATGGCGCAGATGGCGCGCCGTGCACCGGGCCATGACATCACCGCAACACCACGCTACGAATCAGACGAACCGAAAATACTGAGCGGCTTTTTAAACGGAAAGACAACGGGCGCCCCATTATGCGCCGTGATACGGAACAGCAACACTCATTCGGAGGACTATAAAGATATCTGCCATATACCGCGGCCCGGCCATTCGGATTACCCCGCAATGGTGCGTTACCACGGCTTTAACGACATCCGCGGCGGCGGGAGCTTCTCCGGGCGCCTCACGGCTCCTGCCGTATTTGCCGGTGCAGTGTGCCGCCAGATACTCAGGCGGCGCGGCATAGATGTGGGCGCGCACGTGCTTTCGATCCACGGCGTGTCAGACACGCCGTTTGACCCCGTCAATGTTTCCGCTGAGCTTCTCGAGGACCTTTCGTCACGCTATTTTCCGACTATTGACCATGCCGCCGAAAACACGATGCGCGCAGAAATTGCAGCCGCCAACAAAATGGGCGACAGCATCGGCGGCGTTGTGGAATGCGCCGCCGTCGGCATTCCGGCAGGCTCGGGAGGCGGCCCGCTTTCAGACGGGATTGAGTCCGTGCTCTCATCACTGCTTTTTGCCATACCGGCCTGCAAAGGCGTAGAGTTCGGGGCAGGGTTTCACGCGGCTGAGCTTTTTGGCAGCGAGGACAACGACACGTATTTTTACGACGGTAAAACGGTAAAAACGCGCACAAATAACGCAGGCGGCATTCTCGGCGGAATAAGCACAGGCATGCCGATAGTTTTCCGCACTGCGTTCAAGCCCACGCCGTCTATAGCCCGCGAACAGGAAAGCATAGACCTAAACACAAAGCAAACTGTAAAATTTAGAGTGCACGGCAGGCACGACCCATGCATTGTCCCCCGCGCCGTGCCTGTTGTAGAGTCTGTAGCAGCGATTGCCCTGCTCGACATGCTTTCGTAAAACAATTGGAGATGTAAGGAATGACGCTGGACAATATCCGCGGAGAAATAGATAAAATCGACGCACAGCTCCTGCCGCTTTTCCTCAAGCGCATGGACTGTGCCAAAAAAGTCGCCGAAGTTAAAAAAGAAAAAGGGCTGCCTGTCCTTAACGAAAAGCGCGAGCAGCAGATTCTTGACGGCATTGCAGGCAAAGCCGGCGAATACTCCGGCGAAGCCCGTATTTTTTACTCAAACATATTGGCAATGAGCCGCGGCATACAGTACCGCATGCTCGGCGGCGGCGCTGCGCTGCGCAGGGCAGTAAAAAAGGCTCCGTGCGAGCCACCAAAAGCTGAAAAAGTAGCCTGCCTCGGCTGCAAAGGCTCCTTTTCACACGAAGCGCTCCTCTGCCTTTATCCGAAAGCCAAGCCGCTGTTTTTCCGCGATTTTCCGGCTATTTTCGAAGCAGTTGCGGGCGGCTTTGCTGACCTTGGCATACTTCCTGTTGAAAATTCGTCGGCAGGCTCCGTAGGCGAAGTGTATGACCTCATATTAAAATACCGTTTTTCCATTTTGGGGGCGCTGAGCCTGCCCGTATATCACTGCCTCGCTTCTTCTGAAGACAGCATAGGCAAAATAGGGACGGTGTATTCGCATCCGCAGGCGCTGCGCCAGTGTGCCGGATTTCTCAAAAAGCACGGCCTTAAAACGGAGCCTTTTTCGAGCACTGCTGAAGCCGCCGAATATGCCAAAAAGCCCGGCATCGGAGCAGTATGCTCGCTGCGCGCGGCAAAAGAACGCGGCCTCCACGTACTCGCGGAAAATATCCAGGACGTTTCAGGCAACAGGACGCGCTTTATAGTCATCGGAAAACAGATGTGCCTTCCTAAC
This sequence comes from Ruminococcaceae bacterium UBA5295, assembly GCA_002411365.1. Classification (GTDB taxonomy): domain Bacteria; phylum Bacillota; class Clostridia; order Oscillospirales; family Acutalibacteraceae; genus Thermocaproicibacter. The sequence goes on along the minus strand of DHSD01000029.1, from coordinate 65,902 downwards.
GACGCCAACAAAATAAGCCTGTGCTTTGCGCTCCCGCACCGCACAGGCACGCTTTATGCCGCGCTGGCACATTTCTCCGCGGCAGGCCTCAACCTCACAAAAATCGAGTCGCGGCCAATCCCCGGAAAAAATTTTGAGTACGATTTTTACCTCGATTTTGCGGGGAATATACACGACGAGCACACGCTCGACCTTCTCTGCGCATTATCTGATGAGCTGCCGCGTTTCTCTTTCCTCGGAAACTATAATGAAAATTTATAACTATGCATTTGTATGCAAAACAGGCCGGCAGTAACTTATCTCTGCCAGCCTGTTTTATTTCTGTATGTTAGATGCAGTTTAGCTTTATCATCTGCACTTATTTTACCCTGTTTTCAACATTGTCATTGTAATAGCCCCTTAAAAGCTTATGCACCTGTTGCACATCTTTGCAGCCGCACGCTTTCCGCGCGAGTTTTCTGCAACTTTCAGTGCTCAGTGCGCCCACCGTATATTTTGCCTGGGCCAATGCACCTGACGCCATGCTGAGTTCATCAAGGCCAAGCCCGATAAGGAGCGGTTCAGCTACAGGGTCACCGGCCATTGCACCGCACATACCGACTGGTATCCCTGCAGCATGGGCTGCGTCGGCAGTATGTTTTATAAGGCGGATAACAGCCGGGTTTAAATAATCATAGAGATATGAAACCCTTTCATTCCCACGGTCGGCCGCAAGGGTGTACTGAACCAAATCATTAGTCCCAATGCTGAAAAAGTCTGCTTCTTCAGCGAGAGCATCTGCCATTAAAGCAGCAGACGGAATTTCAACCATAATGCCGGCCTTTATGTTTTTGTCAAAAGGTACGCCCTGTGACTGCAGTTGCCCCTTTGCTTTTTCAAGGACTTTTTTCGCTGCGCGCAGCTCCTGCACCCCTGAAATCATCGGAAACATTATCGCAAGGTTACCATAGGCAGAAGCGCGCAGGATCGCCCGAAGCTGCGTAATGAAAATTTCCTCATTGCCCAGGCAGTAACGAATCGCGCGGTAGCCAAGAAAAGGATTATTTTCTTTCCTTATTCCGAGATAAGGGATTTCCTTGTCGCCGCCTATGTCGAGAGTACGTATTATTACCTGCCTGCCCTCATAGCGTTCGGCAGCTTCCCTGTAAATGCCGGATTGTGTTTCTTCGTCTGGCAGGGAATTACTCGAAAGATATATCTGCTCTGTGCGGAAAAGGCCCACGCCTTCCGCCCCATTTTTAATGGAATCGCCGATATCTGAAGCAGAACCAATGTTAGAAACTACTGTGACTCTTTTCCCATCTTTTGTTTCGGCAGGCCGGCCGGAAAAGCGGCTGAAAAGCTCATTCTGCCGCTTCTCTTTTTCCATTTTTATATTATACTCCCGCACTGTTTCAGGCTGAGGAGAAAATATGCAGGTACCGCGCCCGCCGTCAAGGATTACATCCTCGCCGCATGAAACATCGGCAAGCAGCCCCGGAATGCCTACAGCAGCAGGTATTCCGAGTGATTTTGCAAACACGGACGTATGCGACGTTCTGCCGCCTTTCTCTGTTGCAAAAGCAAGTATAAGGCTGCGGTCAAGCTTAACAGTGTCGGAAGGGGAAAGATCATCAGCCACCAAAATGACCGGATGCCTGATTTCAGAGAGCAATTTTGCATGGCTGCCCGAAAGATAATCAAGCAGCCTGTCCCCGCAGTCGCGCACATCCGTCGCGCGCTCCCGCATATAAGCGTTGTCCATGCCTTCGAAAACGCCGGCATACTGATCTGTGATTTCCTTAACCGCCTTTTCGGCCGAATACAGCTTTTCGCTTATCAGCTTTTTTATTGCCGGGCAGTACGCCGGGTCAGAAAGGAATGTCTTCTGGCCTTTTATAACAGCGACCTCGCTGCCATCCAGCGATTCACTGGCTTTTGCAATCAGCCCGTCTATTTCTTTTTCTGCCTGCCGTACGGCACTTTCCAGCCTGCTGATTTCCTCCTTTACATTTTTTTCGGAAATTGTGCGGGAAGTTCCGGCATTTTTGTTGTGCCGGAAAACGAAGGTTTTTCCGCGGCATATGCCTTCCGACACACCAATGCCTCTATAAATCTTTTCCATACTATCATCACACTCCGGTCAACAGAGCCTGCAGAAAGTAATTTTACTGGTTTTCGCCGAAATTACTGCTGAAGAGCTCCTTTAATGTTTTCATGGCACTCATCTCGTCACTGCCCATGATAACCGCCTCAACAGTTTCACCGTCTTTAAGGCCAAGGCTCATAAGGCCGAGAAGGCTTTTAGCATCAACTTCCGTCCCATTGCCTCTTTTTATTTTTACCGATGAATTAAACGGTGTCATTTTCTCAACCATTACCTGTGCGGGACGCAGATGAAAGCCATACTTATTGCTTATTACAAATTTTTTAGAAAGCATTTTATTTCCACCTTTTACAATAAAAATTTACAGCCTGATTATTTGCCTGTAATTTCTTCGTAAGCAGCTATTGCTTTCTTTACCGGCTCGCTGCCATTTGCAAGGCCTGTGAATTTGCCCACGGCGGCTTCAATGCCGTTTTTATGGATTTCTTTCTGGATTTCGGCAGCCTTAGGGTCATTTTTATAGTCATAGGCAAACCCTGCGGCTATCGCTGTAACTATGCCGTCATATTTAAGGCCATGGTCAATGCACATGAGCAGCGGCGAAACAAGCCGGTCATTGTGTGAAAGTTTGCGCACAGGGTCGCGCCCCACACGTGTGAGGTCATCCTGAAGGTACTGGTTCTGGAAACGGCGGATAAGCTTATCCGAATATTTTTTTAGTACAGAAGCATCCATATTGTATTCGGCATGCAGCGCTGCACAAGCCTCGCTGTGGAATTTCTCAACTGCTTTCCTGATGGCGCTGTCCTGAATCGCCTCATGGATATATTTGTAGTGTTTCTGATAGCCGAGGTAGGCAATCAGCGCATGGGTGCCATTAAGCAGAAAAATCTTCCGCTTTAAAAACGGCGCGAGGTTTTCCACATAGTTAACTCCGCTTATATTATTGTTTTTCTTAACTGCACCGCTTTCAATGTCCCATTCATAAAAATCCTCTACGGCAACATCTATCGGCGACTCCTTTTTAAAGGAAACGTTAGGCACTATCCTGTCTACTGCGCAGTTCGGAAAGCCCACCATTTTTTTCAGGTAGGCAAGAAAATCTCCGTCCGCGTTTTCTTCTATTGATTTGCGGAGAATATCTGTAGCAAAAAGCGCATTCTCGCATGCGATGATATCGAGCGGCTGTTCTGGATTCGATTTTTGCCGCTTTTTCAGTGCTTCCTTAATCACCTTGCCTGTGCTTTCGAGATGGTTGGCTCCTATTGAAAGTGTGACAAGGTCTGCACAAGAGACTGTTTTTGCAAGGTTTTCCTTGTCACCCAGCCCAATGGCTTTTACATCAGTTACCGTTTCCTGTGTTTTTACCTTGCCAAGCGAAATAACATTGTATCTCCCCAATGAATTTATATTTTTCACGAGCTCTTCGGAAATATCAACGAAAGTGAGGTCATAGCCCGATTTTCTCAGCAGATAGCCAATAAATCCCCTTCCGATGTTTCCTGCGCCAAAATGTACCGCTTTCATTATTCTTTTGCACCTTCCTCTATAACTGAGACAATTTCCTGTGCTGTTTTTGCGTTGCGCAGATGCTCCACATTCTTTTTATCCTGCACTGTCAGTGCAATTTTTGTCAGTATGCCGAGATGTTCGTCGCCTTTTCCGGCAATCCCAATTACAATATAGGCAGTGTTGCCTTTGCCGAAATCGACGCCGTTAGGATACTGCACGACAACAAGGCCTGTTGAGAGAATTTCCTTTTTGTATTCGTTTACACCGTGCGGGATTGCGATGCCATTCCCAATATAAGTAGAAATCTCAGCTTCACGCTTTCTCATCCCTTCAATGTAATTTGGCGTGGCATAGCCGCTGCTTACGAGCATTCTGCCGACACGCTCAATGGCTTCCTGCTTTGTTTCTGTTTTCTCACCAATGATGATGTTTTCCATCTTCAAAATTTCGTTTGCCTTTGCCATTGTTTTTTCTGTCTCCTTTCTGAATTCCGTGGCTAATATAAAATTTCTGCAAAGCGCTTGCGTATCCTGCTGGCATTCTCTGTCCGCAGGGCCGATGCAAACCCTTCTTTTTCTATAAGGGCGGCGCTTATACAGCCCATTTTTTCAATAACCTCCGAGTCCTCCGTGCGGCGCGCCAGCATTACAAGGAATGTATCAACAGGCTCTTCTGCAAATCCGGCGCTCTCCATCATGATTTTCCCGTTAAGGCGGTAAATCCCGACAAACGGCCTGTCAATAAGGTCAGACCTCACATGCAGCAGCGCGACGCGGCTGTTTGGGACTACAACACTCCCGATTTTCTCACGCTTTATAAGTAGGCGGCTTACCTCCTGCCAGTCTGAAACTATCTGTCTCCTGCCAAGGCTTCGAGCAATGCGGTCAACTATATCCTCAAACGGTTCCTCGGGAATCGTCCTCACACTCAAAATTTCCAGCATATCTGAAATCAGTTTGCTTCCATGGACGCTCTCATTTTCTTTTGCCTGCGCGCGAAGAGTTTTGCTGCTGTTTTGCTTTTTTATCTTGTTTATGCAGCTCCTTATTTTTATCATGTTGTCCTCACTTAAAAACGGAGGGACAACCATAACATTCTGCTGCTCTTTCCCTGCGCCGGGCTCGATATTGACAGTCGAAAGCACAAGGTCATATTCCTTTTTGCTTGCATACCAGTCCCTTAAAGAGGCAATGCTGACTTCATCGTTTTCCTGTAAAATGCTTCTTACTTTGCTGAAAAGTATTTGTGAAGCAAACAGCCCGTTAGGGCAGATTATGAGTATTGAAATACTGCCAGCTTTTTCTTCAAAGCCAGCGCCTATTTCCATTGTTACAAAGCCAATCTCGTCTTCCGAAAGCCAAAGGTTATAGTTGGAAAATACAAGCCTGCAGGCTTTCTCAACTGCAGGGAACAGCTGGCTGTAATGTGCCTTAATTTGCTGCAGTACCGGATTTTTAACCTGTATGCCCATTTTCATGCGGTAGATGGCAAGGCTAAAATAATGCGCGATACCTGAAGCAAGGCAGCGGTTTTCACTCATATCCATGCCAAGGCTCCTCTTTACACTGCGAAGGACTTCTTTTGCAAGGCCTGACGCCATGGCATCTATATCACTTTGCCCCTCACCATTTACAAAAATATATTTGCTCGGCAGATGAATGATAATATACGCAATCTCACTTTTTATCACCGGCACACCACAGCCGCCAAAAAACTGCTTCAGCTTTTCTATAAAAACCGGGCTACACGATGAAACAGCCTTTTCCGTAAATTTTTCAGGGAGTGACATGGGGTGGCCTGCCATCGATTTTTTTACCGAAATCAAAGTGTAAAAAAGCATTATCATGTAAGGAATGTCGTCAATCTTCTTATCTGGAAGAAGGTTCACAACACCTTTGGAAATGCTTATGGCACGACTTCCGAAAAGGAACTGAAAGAAAAAGTCGAGCACAGGGTCTTTCCTTGTCCCGTAAAGATAAGTGAGAAGCTCCTCTACAGGCTTATAGTCGTAGATAAGCGAAACGAAAACATTCCGTTTGTTCCACTCGGAACCATTTACGCATATCCCGCTGCGGCGGCCGCGGCTCAGCGTCAGGCTTTTGTCTGCGAGCCACTCCTCAATGCTGTTCATATAAATGCTTACAGTGCCTTCGGTTATGTGCATCTGGCAGCTGAAATAGGCCGATTTGTACGGCTCGTCTGCGAGCAGCAGTTGTGCGCCAATAAATATGACGCGCTGCTTTGGAGTGAGCAAAAGGCGCTTCGGGATATTGCCGACCGCCGAAATCAGGTCGGCATATGCGTTTTCCGCGCCTTCAATCGTTACAGCAGAATTTTTGACAGAGAGCCTTATGCCCGATTTTTCCAGTATGCCGTTTATTGAAGAAATTTCGCGGAAAACAGTGCGTTCACTGATTTCCATCTGGTGCGCGAGCAGGCTGATTTCGATTTTGTGCTCATTGGATTCAAGCAACATCCGTATTAAGAATTTTTGTCTGATTGAAAGCCCTTCCATTAGATCACTTCCTGAATGTCACATATAGAGCAGTTATTAGAGCAGTTATTCTTGTCTGTACGTGTAAAATAAGGGATTCCGGTACATGGAAAGTGCACCGAATCCCCAAACAAGTTTTAATCAGAAGTTCTTTCCCATTTGTGCTTTCAGCGATTCGATATACTGGTCGTAAGGAGCGCTGTCGAGAAAATTCTCAACCGTCACAATCTGCGCGTCCGGAACAACACTGTGAGCACGTTCGGCGAGGCTTTCCTGTATAAACACTACCTCTGCCTCTTTCGGAATTTCGTCTACCGGTGCATGGTGAACTGTAATATTGAGCCCGGCGTCCTTAAGCTTTTTCCTTAAGATTGTCTCGCCCATTGCAGATGAGCCCATGCCGGCATCGCACGCAAAGATTATCATCTTCGGCACAAAGCCTGCTGTTACTTTAGCAGCGCCTGTTTTTTCTCTGCCTGCGGAAGCATTGGAAGAAATACCGGCATTGGCCTTGCTTTCATTTTTCATCTGCATAACAGCGCTCTGTGCAGACTCGAAAGCGGCATTATTTTCTTCTTTCGCACTCACCCGTTTCAAAACGACAGAAGAAATGAGGAAAGAAACCACCGTGCCTACCGCTACGCCTGCAAGGACCGGGAACAACCCGCCCTTCGGGCACATCGCGATTTCAGCGATAATGCTTCCCGGAGAAGGAGATGCAACAAGCCCTGCGCCTGTGATAACAAATATAAAGTCAGCAGACATACCGCCGAAAATAACCGACAACAGAAGCGCAGGATGCATCATGACATACGGGAAGTAAATTTCATGGATACCGCCGAGGAACTCGATGATTACTGCGCCCGGAGCAGAACCCTTCGCATTGCCCTTGCCGAATATCCAGTATGCAAGGAGAACGCCAAGCCCAGGGCCTGGGTCTGTTTCAAGCAGGAAGAAAATTGACTTTCCGAACTGTTTTACCTGCGCAATGCCTACCGGGTCGAAAATTCCGTGGTTAATGGCATTGTTGAGGAACAAAATCTTGCCAGGTTCAACGAGTGTTGCAATAAGCGGTAAAAGGTTTGCTTTTGTAATCCACTGCGCCGCATTCCCGAGCGCAATCGTCATACCACTTACGGCAGGACCGATGGCAAGAAAGCCGAGTATTGAAAGTATGGCGCCGAGGATGCCTGCCGAAAACGTGTTTACAAGCATCTCGAAACCAGCTTTTATCTTGCCTTCAACAAGGCCGTCGAACTTCTTTATCAGGAAAGCGCTCAACGGCCCCATAATCATTGCGCCGAGGAACATCGTCACCGATGAACCTACAATAACGCCCATCGTAGCTATGGCTCCGACAACGCCTCCCCTTTTGCCGTAAACCATAGTTCCACCTGTGTAGCCAATGAGCAGTGGCAACAGGTAAGTGATCATCGGCCCTGTAACTTTGTTGAGAGTCGCATTTGGTATCCAGCCTGTTGGAATAAACAGAGCCGTCAAAAGGCCCCATGCAATGAATGCGCCAATATTTGGCATGACCATGCCGGCAAGGAATCCACCGAATTTTTGGACTCCCGCCTTCGCCCCCATATTTTTTGGGGCATTTTCTGCAACTGCCACAAAAACTCCTCCTTCACGCTTAAGTATATTGTGAAAAGCAGCAACTTGTGATTCCAAGTATAACATCAGACGTTATTACTTGCAAGAATATATACTTTGGGTTTGTCAGGTGAAGTTTATGACAAATCAATCAAAATTATTCAACAAGTGGTCTTATCTTGAGCTAATATGCTATTTTATAAAAATAAAATGACAAGGCCTCGCCATTTGGAACTATTTGACTTGAAATTACCATAATGATATTGTATTATGTTGAATGGCTTTCAGAAAAACAATCAAGCGCCAGAGCCTGCTTGGGAAAGCAGGCTGACGAGGTCAGGGTTTATCGAAAATTCGGCGGATGCCCTGCGGTATTGCACTACCGGAAATGTTGGAAAAGCCAGGGAGCAATTCCTGAACAAATTCAGCAGGGTGCATGAAGGCCTTGTGAAATATTATTATATTTTAGAAAGGCTGGCTTAATTATGTGTGGAATTGTTGGTTACATTGGTGACGAAGACGCGCAGCCTGTGCTACTTAGCGGACTTAAACGGTTGGAGTACCGCGGATATGACTCGGCAGGCATAGCAGTGCTTAACCGCAAAGGCAACATGGACCTTGCAAAGAGTAAGGGGCGCCTTATCAACCTGCAGAAAAAGCTGCAGTCTTCACCACTGGAAGGCTGCATAGGCATTGGGCACACACGCTGGGCAACCCATGGGGCTCCTTCCGAGCTCAACTGCCACCCGCACACAAATGCGAAAAAGACGATAGCCGTCGTGCATAATGGCATAATTGAAAACTACATCCATCTTCGCGAGTGGCTCACTTCACGCGGCTACAAGTTCTATTCGGAGACCGACACCGAAGTTATCCCAAACTTAATCGACTATTATTATGAGCGCGAGGCAGAGTCTGAAAACAGGCTCCTCAACGCAGTTATGAAAGCAGTTGCGCGCCTTGACGGCAGCTATGCACTCGGCATTGTTTCATCATGCGAGCCAGACAAAATCATCGCCGTCAGAAAAGATAGCCCACTTGTCATAGGTGTTGGCAAAAATGAAAATTATATTGCTTCGGACGTCCCTGCCGTGCTTAACTACACAAGGGATTTTATCTACCTTGAAGACAAAAAGTTCGCCGTAATACAGAAAAATTCCGTCGAAGTCTATAACATGGACGGCGAAAAGGTTGAGACGCCGGTAAAACATGTTACATGGGATGCGAATGCAGCGGAAAAGGGCGGCTATGAGCACTTCATGCTTAAGGAAATCTGCGAGCAGCCCGCCGCAATTAAAGCAACCATGACTTCCCGCGTGATGAAAGGCAAGCCCATACAGCTTGACGGCATTGACCTTTCGGAAGATGAAGTCCGTAACATTGAGCACATTTATATTGTCGCATGCGGCACAGCCTATCACGCAGGCATTGTGGGAAAATATGTAATCGAAAAGCTGGCGCGGATTCCTGTGGAAGTCGACATTGCTTCCGAATTCCGCTACAGGGATCCGATAATGGATAAAAAAACGCTGCTTATTGTCGTCAGCCAGTCAGGCGAAACGGCCGACACGCTTGCGGCGCTGCGCGAAGCAAAAAAGCAGGGTGTCAAGGTCCTTGCCATAACAAATGTTGTTGGCAGCTCCGTTGCAAGGGAAGCAGATGACGTCCTTTACACATGGGCCGGCCCAGAAATAGCCGTAGCTTCAACAAAAGCATATACAACACAGCTTATCACCATGTATATCCTCGCTCTTTACTTTGCCAAAGCGCGCCGCACAATGACAGACGAAGAGATTGAGGCTGTGAAGAGTGATATGCTCACACTGCCGGATAAGGCTGCGGAAGTCCTCAAAAACCGCGAAGTCCTTCAGAAGTTTGCTTCAAACAACTACGCCCAGAAAGATATGTTTTTCCTTGGCCGCGGCATAGATTACGCCGTTGCGATGGAAGGTGCACTCAAGCTGAAAGAGATTTCGTATATCCACGCTGAGGCATACGCGGGCGGTGAACTCAAGCACGGCACCATAGCGCTTATTGAGAACGGCACCGTCATCATCGCGCTCGCTACGCAGAAAAATCTGTACGAAAAGATGGTCAGCAATATCCGTGAAGTCACAACAAGGGGTGCAAAAGTGTTTGCCCTTACGACCGAAGGCAACAAGGGCATAGAGGATTTAGCTGAAACAGCTTTTTACATTCCAAAAGTGCAGGATATCCTCGAGCCTGTGCTTGCCGTTATCCCCATGCAGCTTTTGGCATACTATACAGCCGTACGCAGGGGATGCGATGTCGATAAACCGAGGAACCTTGCAAAATCGGTTACAGTAGAATAAATTATGGCAGCAAAACATCCGCAGCGAAAAAATCGCTGCGGATGTTTTTTATATTCTTAATCAAGCATTTGGCTGTGTAGCATAGTACCGGCGGAAATTATGCTGTGTACAGATGGCTTCATGAAACCTCAAACCAACGGAAACGGCCAAAATGCCTGCGGCATGTGCCAGGCAGTGAACGGTAAAAGCAGATAAAATCACTGCGTTCGCTTTCCGTAACAGCATGCCCTCCATAGCGCACGCTGCAGTATATCTCTGTTACCCTGTTAAAGCTTACGGGGCTAAAAGGTATTTTCCTGCGCACTTCGGCGGCCAGTTCATTGGGAGTGCCGGAAGGCGGCGTCTTAAAGCCAAGCTTTGAAAATACACGTGCAAAGTACTGGTAAAGCGTAAGCACCATCTTCCTGCTGTCACCGTGCCTTAAGAGCGCAAACCAGACGGCGCGGTATGCCACCTTGCCAAAATACACAGCCGCGGCGATGGCAATGGCTACTGCTGCCGCACGCAGGAATGAGAAAAGCATGCCATAAGCGTTTTCTGCCTTACCGCCAGAATGTGAAGCGGACGATGCTGAAAGCGAAGATGACGGAGAAGCGTCAGGCTTTGATGGAACTGAAGACGGCTTCCTTGCTGGAACAGACGAGGCAGATACATGCGGCGCGCCGCTTTCCGTATCAAACAATGCGGCAGGTTTTGGCAGTGATGTGCCCGGCGTCGGGTCCGCCGTAACAAAGCCGCATTTCGGCGAATAGTACTCCACCCACGCATGAGCCTGCGCATTCGTTATTTCATAAATATTCTCAACATTAGAAGCCTTCGCCGAAGGCACGGCATAGCCTTCAACATACCTTGCGGGCACGCCGCTCGCCCTTAAAAGCAGCACCATTGCCGTGGCAAAATGCTGGCAGTATCCCCTGTGGGAATCAAGCAGAAAATATTCGGCGAAGTCCTGCCTTGCCCATGGCTGCGGCGGAGAAAGCGTATAAGTGCAGTTTTTCTTCAGCCACGCGGAAATTGCGGCAGCTTTCTGCTCTTCACCTGCAATCCCATTCGTAATATTCTTTGCAAGTGCTGCCACCCTCGGCGTAATGCCATCATTAGAACCGTACAGTACTTTAGCCGCATTACTCTGATTCTGCAGCTCCTGGCTCATATCTGTTTCTGCTAAATCAAAAGCTCCGCTTTTGGTATTCGGTATAAAATACCCGAATGAATATTCTGTGCCCTCGGTGACCGGGGCTGAAAGCTCCACGCATGGGTATGACTGCCTGATTTTCAATTTTGGGGACAAAGTGTAAAACCAGCGCTCCGGCAAAAACAGATATTTCTGATCCTCCGTAAGCGTTGTTACTTTCATTTGGCACATACGCACCGGGAAATCCGCCCTGTTTAAGTCACCTGCCTGGAGCGAGCTGTGCCCAAGCACATTTACTTCATAATAAGTTATTGCTTTCGAATAGCACTGTGAAAAAGTGCCGATTTCCGCAGTATTGGCATCCGAGTATCTGCTTCCATTTACGCCAGCCTGCCACGACCTGCCGGTATAGCTGCAGTAAATGCGGCCACGCAGATATATTGGGCCGTTTGCCTTCACTTCAAGAACCGGCGTATTGTCGACCGACATTTTCCTTCCGAGGACATAGTCTTTGTCATAATCCGAAAAGCCGCTTGTTGTGAGCACCGACTTCCGGCACTGCGCCAGTATCCCTGGAATATCGATTTTATCCCGGCCGCCAAATGTGCTGTGCAGGCCACTGTACGCGAACTGCGAACAAATAAGGACGCCGGTTACGGCCGCGGCAGCCACGGCAGTGGAACGCAGCGATGCTTTAGCGCCTGCCGGCTTTCCGCAGGCAGGGAACATCATATCCGCCCGCAAAAGCATTACAGTGGAGCAGCCCGTCATAATCGCCAGCGCCAGCGTGCTTACATGGTAGCCCATCATAAACAGCACGCATGGAAACACCATATTTACAGCCCAAAAAAGCGCCGACGCCAAACGCCGCATGCCGCAGAGGAACGCAGTGATGGCAAAAATTCCCGCTACCGCAGGCATCGACGGTAAAGAGCTTAAAAAGCGCACAAACGACTGCGCAGGGTTCTGGAGCATAAGTAATAATGATGCGCGCAGGTTGTTTTCCGGCTGTACAAGAAGGCCATAGAAAATAAGAAGCAGTATGCCGCATGCCGCTGTTTTCTCCATTCTTTGGGAAAAGCATGGCAGTAACAGCACAGCGGCACAGCAAACAACCATAGGAATGATCTGGCGCTTAAGCGATTCCGCAGATGAAAACGAAAGCAGCAGATTATATGCCGCCGAACAGCCCGCCGCAACATCGATTATATATCCGGCAGCCTTGTTGCCTGCAGAATAACCATCCATCTTCTTCGCCTGCCGTTTTTTATTCATTTGCTGCCTGAAGCCGGTCAGCCACCACGGCCGGTTTCGCCGCTGTCCCTGACAAAAACCTTATGCCGTTCTTTTTCAACTTTTCTGAAAAACCGGCTTCGTCTTTGCTGTTCCCTTCACCTGGCGAAACATAACAGTAAGTCACGTCCGCTCCTTTTCCTGCGGAAAACGCCAGCATGCGCGCAAGCCGTTCATCAAGGCGCGCAGTAACTACCGATATGCAGTTTTCGGATTCGGAAACTTTTTCGTCAAGCCCGCTTTTCTCTATGCCTGCGACGGCAAGGGACACGGCAGCGCCCGGAAGTTCTTCTTCGGAGTGTATCCGCCCTGCGCACAGCTCTTTTCCCCCGCACGAAATCAGGCGCACAGACTTTCCTCCTTTCACATGGCATGCAGCCTCAAAAAAGGCCATTTCACAGAGCGCGTCATGCAGGCACAAAGCTTTTTCAGCCGCTGCCGGAATCCGGCGAAGGTCAACCGCCACTGTTGAGCGGTTTTCGGCCGTTCCCTCACAAAGGCGCGTCATGATTTTCAGGCTGTGCGCCGAAAGCTTCCAGTGTATGCTTTTCATAGGGTCGCCCGGCATATATTCGCGCACACCGTTATAAGAGTTTTCCTCTTCTTTTACGCTGCTTTTTGCGTAACCGCATTCAGTACGGTCCGCCCCCGATAAATACCTTTTGTTTTTTCCATACATCATGGAAGGCACCGCTGCGCCTTCCGCGGCCGGCTCAATGTGCAGGCGCACGCCGAAAAGTCCCAGCGGCCCGTAAACGACAGCTTTTTTCACCTTCGCTTTGTATGAGCCAATATGACCAGGCGTAAATGAAAACTTAAGTGTGCCGCGCGATCTCGGCGCAATGCTGAGGCATGCTTTCTTTTTAACCGGCACAAATCCTTCCGGCCCTGAAACACAAAGGTTTACCTGAATGCGGCATACAACAAAAAAACCGCTATTGCTGAAAGCACACGAAAATGACATTGTTTCGCCATGTGCGTACTCATGCAAAGCCGGCAGCGGAGCGCCGCCGCTCAGGTTCCTTCCGACACACAGCGTGCAGGCCGCATCTACCGGAATCAGCAAAACGAGGAACAAAACTGGCAGGTACCCAAATCGGTTGTTCATCAGGTATGCTTCCACCGCCGAAAGCACAAGCAGGAAAAAATAAGTAGGCCTGTTCATCCGAACTGCGGCACCGCGTGCCGAAAGGAAGGCGCCTGGACCTTTTCCATTATCCCGCCGAATATTTCCGTAATTTTCCTGCCTGAGATTTTAGCTTCGCGGGAAAGTATCAGCCTGTGTCCGAGCACGCACGGCGCAAGCGCCTTAACGTCATCCGGCATAACATATTCCCTGCCCATGTAAAGGGCGCGTGCCTGTGACATCCTGTACAGCATGATAGAGGCGCGCGGGCTCGCCCCGAGCGCGATTTCAGGGTTGTTCCGCGTAGCGGTGACAATCGCCAGTATATACATCGCGACCTCCCGTTCAACATGGATTTTCGAAACCTGCCGCTGCACCAACAGGATATCATCAGCTTCGGCAACAGGCAAAAGCCTTTCAGCATTGCGCACCTGTGCCCCGTAAATTATGCGCAGCTCGTCTTCTTCTGAAGGGTAGCCAAGCGAAACACAGATAGCGAACCTGTCAAGTTCGGCTTCAGGCAGCGGGAACGTGCCCTGGTACTCAACAGGGTTCTGCGTGGCAAGCACCATAAACGGCTGCGGCAAATGGTAACTTCTTCCGTCAACAGTGACGCATTTTTCTTCCATCGTTTCAAGCAGGCTTGCCTGCGTTTTAGGCGAAGTGCGGTTTATTTCGTCCGCAAGCACAAAATTGCTCATTACCGGCCCCGGGCGGAATTCAAATTTCCCAGTTGCCTTATTGTAAATGGAAAACCCCGTAACATCAGAAGGGAGAATATCGGGCGTAAACTGTATCCGGCGGAACTCACAGTCCACAGAGCGCGCGAGGGCGCACGCAAGGCTTGTTTTACCAACGCCCGGCACATCCTCAATAAGCGCATGGCCGCCACACGCCATGGCAAGGACTATCTTCTCAACAGTATGGCGTTTCCCGATGATTACTTTGCCTATGTTTTCCACTATATTATGAAGGACCTGGCGGGACTCCTGCAAGTTGCCCATATCACTGTTCCTCCCAAATCCGCACTTTTATTGTCAGGTGCGAATTTTCATTTTTGTTATTCGAATTATACCTTTTTACTTGCATACTGTCAAATAGTACAATATTTAAAGCCATAAATTCAGATCGCTTTTCAGCGCTTTGCAGCAATTTCTGCCGGAATCACGTAAGTTTTGCTGCGAGGGCAACCCAGCCGTTTTCTTCGCGGCGGCTGATAATGCTGAATTTTCCTTCGATGGCGTTCTTGACGTCTTTTTCGCGTTCGCTGATAATGCCGCTCATTATGTACACCGCACCAGGTGCCAGATATTTCTCAATGTCTTTTGAAAGCTCGATTATAACATCAGCAACGATATTTGCGGCTACGACATCAAATTTTCCGCTTATCTTTTCGGTAAGGCTGCCGCAGACGCCTGTAAAGCGGCTCCCCACATTGTTGCGTTCAGCGTTCTGCTTTGTCGTTTTCACGGCAAGCGGGTCAATATCGACGCCTGTTGCCCTTTTGGCTCCAAGGAGCAGCCCGGCTACTGAAAGTATGCCACTCCCGCAGCCGACGTCGAGCATACTGCAGTCCGGCTTCACATAATCTTCAAGGAACTGCATGCACAAGCGCGTCGTCTCATGCGTTCCTGTACCGAAAGCAGCGCCCGGCTCCATATCAAGCACTATGCGGCCTTCAGGGTTGTCGGCCTTTTCCCAGTCTGGCTGTATAAGCAGCTTTTTGCCGACCTTGACGGGATGGAAATATTTTCTCCAGTTGTTCATCCAGTCTTCCTGCACGCATATATCCGTTTCAATCTTATTTTTTATCCCCGCCGACGTATAGCGTTCCGTCAGGAATGCTACAGCTTCTTTAGAATTTTCCTCCGGGCTGACATATATATGTATTACGGCTTTAGTGCGGTCTTTTTTCAGCAGCTCACTGTCCACCGAATCAATATGCGCTACTTCCTCCACATCCTCCATCAAGTGCGAGTAGTCTTCGATATAAATGCCGTACGGCACGGCCATATGCGCAATAGCTCCCGCTAAGTCAACATCTTTTGCGTCCACTGTGATTTTTACTTCGGTCCAGTCCATTTTTTTCTCCTTTACGCTTTGCCGCAGTTTATGCGGCCGATTTTTAAAAACCGCCTGCAAAAAAGCCAGACTGATTTTCTCCATAGGCGAATACATTTGATATGATTATAAGAAATTTTCGGGTGGTCTGTCAAATGGAGAAAAAGCGCAGGTTCCTGATAAACACGGCCGTGCTTACCGTAGGCAATATTTTCATGCGCATGCTCGGCCTGTGGTTCCGCTCCGTCATAACCGTGCGCATCGGCGCAAGCGGCATGGGGCTTTACCAGCTAATTTTTTCCATTTTCATGCTCGGCATCACCGTATGCACTTCCGGGTTTGGCCTTGCCATGACACGCCTCACGGCAGAAGGCAAAGCTTCGCGCGGCTGCATCATGCGCTGCCTTGGGCTCGCCCTCTCGCTCAGTGCGGCGGCGCTCTGTGCGCTGTTTTTCGGCGCCGATTTCATTGCGGCGCGGTTTATAGGCAGCGCGCTTGCGGTGTGCCCACTGCGCATACTCTCGTTTGGGCTGCCATTCATAGCATGCTGCGCATGCCTTAAAGGGTATTTTTTCGCCCACAGGAACACAGTCGTCCCCGTAATAGGCGAATTCTGGGAAGAATGCGTAACAATCGGCACTTCTCTATTGCTGCTCGACCACTCCGGCCTGCCGCCACTTGAAAGCCTCATGGCAGGTTCCACCCTCGGTGAAATTGCCTCAGTCATATATATTGTGCCGCTTTTTTTCTCCTATACGCGAAAGCACGCCATGGCAAAAGA
Organism: Ruminococcaceae bacterium UBA5295; assembly: GCA_002411365.1. Lineage (GTDB taxonomy): Bacteria > Bacillota > Clostridia > Oscillospirales > Acutalibacteraceae > Thermocaproicibacter. Next base: position 49,482 of record DHSD01000029.1, on the reverse strand, counting down.
GAATGGGAAAATCATGCGCGAAATTGTGCATATAGGCGGGCCCATGCTTGCCGGCTCGTTCCTGCGTAACAGCCTCTTAAGCGCTGAAAATATCCTGATTCCCGTCGGGCTCAGGAAAAATGGGGCTAACGGTGCCACTTCGTTCGCGCAGTACGGCATAGTGCAGGGAATGGTAATGCCTATTATCTGCTTTCCAATGTCGTTTATAACTTCAGCAGCCACTTTAATGATACCGGAAATTGCCGAATCCTCCGCAAAGCATAACGAAAAAGGCATACAGCATGCGGCCGAGAGCGCGTTCCGCCTCACGCTGCTGTTTGGGTTCCCCGCCGCGGCGTTTTTCATGGTCTTCGCCGAAGAGCTCGGCACAATATTTTTCGGCAGCGCGCAGGCCGCACAGATTCTCCGGATTATGGCACCGCTCGCACCGCTCATGTATATCGACAATGTAGTCGACAATATGCTGAAAGGCCTCGACCAGCAGATGTTCTCACTGAAAATCAACCTTTGCGACTCCCTCATGCGTGTCGCCCTCATTGCTGTCGCCATACCTATTTTCGGCATACGCGCCTACATCGTCATACTTTTTGCAAGCGAAATTTTCAACGCCGCCCTCAGCATAGGCAGGCTACTGAAAGTCACAGGCCTACAGGCTGACATCATAAGCTGGATAATCTTTCCGGCTGTGTGTGGAAGCCTTGCATTTTATATTATGCTGCTGATTAAAAAAATTATTGGTATAATAATCTTCAAGAAATAAGCCGTAATTTTGGAATATTGCACGAATTATGCAAAGTCTGAGAAAATTCGTTCATATTTTATTCTTATTTGAGTGATACCTTGGTATAAGGGGTATTTTATCCTCTTAATTCTTTACTATCAGGCACCTGCAGGCATCCGGCCTGCAGGCTGACAAAAGCGGAAGCACAGGCGCTTTTCCGTACTGTGCCCGCTTGCTTATCATTGTATCAAGGGGTGAAAACATGAGCAAAATTATACTGATATCGAATCGTCTGCCGGTAACAATCGTTAAGGACGGCAAGGGCCTCTCATACCGGAAAAGTGTTGGCGGGCTTGCGACCGGCCTTAAAAGTGTCTACAGCAAGTCCAACTGCCTGTGGATTGGCTGGCCAGGCCTACCTGAAAACGTACTGGACAAAACAGAAAAGCAGCAGGTTAAGGGCAAGCTTTTAAAAGAATACAGATGCCTTCCGGTATTCCTTACCGAAGAGGAAGTTGACAACTATTATTATGGTTTCTGCAACAAGACAATATGGCCGCTTTTCCATTATTTCCTTTCGAAAGTGGAATACAGCAGCAAGATGTGGGACGCTTACCAGAAAGCCAACCAAAAATTCTTTGAGATGGCAGATACCGTAATCCAAGACGGCGATACAGTCTGGGTACATGACTATCAACTTATGCTGCTTCCCCAAATGATAAAGGAGAAACACCCAAATGTGCACGTTGGCTTTTTTCTCCACATTCCATTTCCTGTTTTTGAAGTTTACAGGCTGCTCATCTGGCGTGAAAAAATCCTGAAAGGCCTTTTGGGGGCCGACTTAATCGGCTTCCACACATACGACTATGTGCGCCATTTTCTCGACTGCGTCAACAGGCTTCTCGGCACGGAATACAATTATAATGTGATAAATTATCGCGGGAGGCACGTCAAAGTCGACGCGTTCCCAATGGGCATAGACTATAACCAGTTTTTCAGTGCGCCAGACAGTGCCCCCTCGGGAGTAGACAAAACCGCGCAGAAAAGCCTTGAGGAACTCGTAGGCGCAAAGCCAAAGATGAAGATGATCCTCTCAGTCGACCGCCTCGATTACACAAAAGGGATCCCCGAGCGCATACTCGCTTTCAGCCATTTTCTCGCGCAGTATCCGCAGTACAGGGGAAAAGTCCGCCTCAACCTCATTGTTGCGCCGTCGCGTGCAAAAGTAGACTCCTACGCGTCGCTTAAAAAGGAAATAAATCAGCTTGTGGGCGAGGTAAACGGAAAATTCGGCACGCTCGACTGGATGCCGATATGGTATTATTACCACGCATTTTCGCAGGAAGACCTCATATCCCTTTACCGCCATTCCGACGTCCTTCTCGACACACCGCTGCGCGACGGCATGAACCTCGTGTGCAAAGAATACATAGCCTCCCGCAATGACTATGGCGGCATGGCCGTCATAAGCGAAACGGCAGGCGCTTCGGCAGAGCTGAGCGAGGCAATAGTCGTAAATGCAAACGACTATGACACCATAGCTGCCGGCATTAAGTCAGCCCTTGAAATGCCTATCGAAGAAAAACTTTCACGCAACAGGATGATGCACGCGCACCTGAAAGAATACGACGTGAATTTCTGGGCAGACAAATTTTTGTTGACTTTGGGAAAAATAAAGATTGGCGCGGACGCGGCAAACGGCGAGCAGACCGCAGGTGAGATAAGGACAATAAGGGATGCCTACCGCAACGTGAAAAAGCGTCTGCTTTTTCTCGACTACGACGGCACACTAATGCCGTTTCAGCCTACACCTAACAAGGCAAGCCCTGACAATGAGCTCAGGCAGGCGCTTTCGGCACTTACAAACGACCCCAAAAACACCGTTGTAATCACATCCGGACGCGACCGCGGCACACTCGACAAATGGCTCAGTGGGCTCAACCTCAGCTTCGTCGCTTCCCATGGAATGTATTTCAGGCGCCCGAATGGAAAATGGCTGATGACAATGCCTGAAGTGTCGGTCGATGTCAACTGGAAAGAGCCTGTCCGTCATATCCTTCAGCTTTACACATATAATATTCCCGGCTCGCTCATAGAAGAAAAAGACGTTTCGATCGCATGGCACTACAGGCGCTGCGACCCGCACGTCGTTGCGGCAAAGTACCCCGTTATAAAAGAGGCACTGCTCTGCCTGATGGGCCAGTTCAAAAACCTCGGCCTTCAGGAAGGGCACAAGGTGCTTGAGGTAAAGGACAAACGCGTAAACAAAGGCATTGTGTCATCTCTTTTTATCCAGAACGCGGACTTCGACTTCATTTTCGGCGCAGGGGACGATTATACCGATGAAGACCTGTTCCTTGCACTTCCGCAGAACGCTTTCACAGTAAAAATCGGCCCCGGCAAAACACACGCGCACTATCAGCTGCCAACATGGCAGGATATGCGCTCGCTGCTCAACGCATTCAACAGCAACAGCTAAGCATACCGCCATCTGTGAAGCTGCACAGCTTAAAAAATGCCATGTGGGAAAAACCCGCATGGCGATATATAAATGGAGGATTCCCTTAATTATTCGGCATCTGCATTTTTTGCAGATGCTTTTGTTTTGCTTTGCTTTTCTGGCTTTTCAAACAGCTTGCGCAGGCAGTGGTAAGCCACCATAACGGCAAGTGCCATAAGCATAACGGCGATAATAAGCTGCAGGCCGTCCGTAAGGAATACAAACTTCCCCGCTCCAGCTTTGGCAAATATGTTGACAACAGCCATAACAAGCGCTGTCATTGTAACAACAAGCATGAAAGTCATAGGCACATAGAGCATCCAGCCTTCACGCCCTGTAGTTTTGAGAAACACCGCGAGCGCAATGAGCACAAGCGCGGCGAGAAGCTGGTTTGCAGAGCCAAACAGCGACCAGATATTATTGTAGCCGCCAAGCGAAAGTGCAAAGCCGCACGCCAGCGTTATAACTGTAGCAACATATTTATTAGTCAGAAATTTTGTCACAGGAGTATGGGCCTTCCCGTCTTCATCATAAAGCAGCTCCTGCATCGACATGCGCCCGATGCGCGCAACAGAGTCAAGCGTTGTAAGGCAGAGAGCCGAAACACACATTGTCATGCTGCATTTTGCAACATATGCCGACATGCCGAATTTCTCAAAAAATCCAGCGACACCAGCCGAGAAAATCTGGAACGGCGTGCCATCAGGAAGCTTTCCACCTTTTGCTGCCGCGCCGGCAACAACAAGGGCTGCTACAGCAAGCAGCGACTCAAGCATCATGGCGCCATATCCGATTGGCAGTATATCTTTCTCGTTGCGTACCTGCTTCGAGGAGGTGCCTGAAGAAACCAGGCTGTGGAATCCGGAAACCGCGCCGCAGGCAATGGTGACAAACAGCGTTGGGAAGAGCATCTTGCCATTTACGTTGAAACCGTTGAAAGCATTTATGTTCATATCCGGCCGCGTCATGAAAATGCCGACTACAGCACCGAGTATCATGAAGATAAGCAGGAAAGAGCTTAAATAGTCGCGCGGCTGCATAAGGATCCACATTGGGACTACCGCCGCAAAGAAAATATACGCAAAAACCACGAGGAGCCACTGCATTTTATTGAGGTAAATCGGGCAAGCCATGCCTGCGGCCATCATTGCGACAAACATCGCAATGCCGGAGAAAAACATAACCACCTGATTTGGCTTTACATATTTCAGGAAAAGGCCGAAAAGCACTGCGCCTATAATGTAGAAAATAGAAATTGAGCCAGCCGCAGCGCCCGGTGTCGTAGCTGCCGTAACAGCTACAGGGGCACCTATGCTATATGCCTTCGACAGCGAAGCGTTGAAAGTCGAAGCTACCATGTCGCTGAACGCCGCAACAACAAGCAGCGAGAACACCCAGCAGAACATGAGGAAAAGGCGCTTGCCTGTTTTGCCTATATATTTTTCTATGATGAGGCCAATCGACTTGCCCTCATTTTTTACCGAAGCGTAAAGGGCGCCGAAGTCCTGCACGGCGCCGAAAAACACGCCGCCTACAAGTATCCACAGCAGCGCCGGCACCCAGCCGAATGCGGCCGCGATGATGGGGCCTGTTACAGGCCCTGCGCCTGCGATGGTAGAAAACTGGTGCGCAAAAACTATCTGCTTTGGGGCCGGCACATAGTCCTGCCCGTCTTCATGCTCATAGGCAGGCGTTTTTTTCTTGGGGTCAATGCCCCACTTCTTAACGAGCCATCTGCCGTAGAAAAGGTAGCCGCCGCCCAGCACGGCTATGGAAATCAGTACAATTGCCAAACCATTCATAACGCTCTTCTTCCTTCCTCATAAGAAAATCATTCTGGATTTATGGCTTTCGGCTGCATAATTGTTTTGGCCTGCACGGAAAAATGGTATAAAAAAATCCCCCGTCTCTGACTTTTGAATCAGAGACGAAGGGATAAATCTCCGCGTTACCACTCTGTTTGCTGCATCTTTGCAGCCTCTCAGCCGCATCGGGCGGGCCCACCTAATGCGCCCGAAGATAACGGTCCGGAACCGGCTGCGCCTACTCCGTTTTCAGTGCAGCTGCTCGCGGGCGATGTCATTCCACAGCATCCTGCCGCCTTTCACCTGATGGCGGCTCTCTTTGAGGAGAGGCTTCAGAATTTTTACCCGTTCAATGCATTTGCCATATTCTTTGTGCTCCATGGTAACACGCATTCATTGGCATTGTCAATACTTTTTTTACGAATTGTGGGAAAGCACAAATTGGCTTTCTGATTTAGCAAATTAAACTGTTAAATTTGATTGATTTGGCTTTTAAATAAAATTTTTCTTTAAATCTATTGACAAAATTTCTGGAATGCCATATTGTAAAGCACAATAAACCCTAAATGCGAAAAAATGAAAATGGCGTAGGCTTTGCTGTATCCAGAGAGCCGCCGGCTGATGAATGATTGCACGCGAGACGTACCTCATAAGGGCTCCGCTATGTCTGCGGCTGCCCCACCTATAAAATTAAGGAGTTGCCGCGGGTCAACTTCAACCTGCGTGCCTATCCTGCCGCCGCTGACAAGTATCGTATTATACCGCATGCAGCTGCTGTCGATTACCGTTCTGTACTGCTTTTTCATACCTATTGGCGAACATCCGCCGCGGATATACCCGGTCGCTTTGTTTATCTCGCTTACATGTATCATCTCTACCGACTTCACACCTACGCTTTTTGCGGCGGCCTTAAGGTTGAGTTCCATTGCCACAGGCACAGCAAACACATAAAAATCATGGTCTGCACCGCGCGTTACAAGGGTCTTAAATACCTGCTCTACATTCTCCCCGAGTTTGTGCGCAACGGAAATACCGTCTATTTTTCCGTCTTTATTTTCGTAATACCACGCTTTATAAGGGATTTTCGCCTGTTCGAGAATCCTCATGACATTTGTCTTCATTTCTTTTGCCATTGATTTTCCCCCGTTCCTAAGCTGCAGATTAAACGGCTATATCTAAAATTGTAAAAACAGCAGCAGCCATTATAATTACTGTGCAGAACCAAGAACGGATTTTCTGCCCTTTTGCGCTGGCATATTCCCCCATAACCTTTCGGCTTGAAGTCAGCAGCATGAGAAAAACGACTATAGGCGCCATCAAAACTGCACTCACGGCCTGCACGAAAACGGCGACGGCATTAACGCGCAGCTCCGGCACAAGTGCCGCCCCCGCCGCAAGCAGAACGCTCGCAGCATATATACCGTAAAAACCCGGCGCTTCTTTGAACGTATCGTCCATATTCCCCGACCAGCCGAAGGATTCGGCAACGCTCCATGACGAAGACATCGAAACAGTGACAGCGGCGAGAAGGCCGGAACCGAACATGCCGAGCGCAAGCAACACACCGGCAAACGGCCCGTACTCCTGCGCGAGCGCAGCCATTATCTGCGGAGCACCCGCATTTTCCACATCAGGCACCATGCCGTAAATCGAAGAACCGATAAATATAAGCGCCGACGCTACAAGCACCTGGCATATGCACCCTGTAAGTGTATCAGCACGGCCGCCCTTTATATGTTTTTCCTTGCTGCCTTTCTCGGAATATGCCCCGTTCTGGTAAAAAATCATCCACGGCGCAATGGCGTTTCCGGCCATAGACGCAGCATACCAGCTAAACCTTGTGCCCGTGCTCAGTGCCATACTCTGCTGCACACCCACTGCCGGATGAACAAAAAAAGCAAAAACCACAAATAGCATATTGAAAAGTCCGATTGTCAGGCCAAAGCGTTCTTTTGCCCGGTACCCGCTCAGGAACGCGACCGAAAGTGCAAGGCAGACGCTCAGCGCCACGGCCGCTCCAGCCGGGATCCCAAGCAGTTCAAGGCCTGCCGACATACCCACAAATTCAGTGAGTAGTGTAAGCAGGTTTTCCGTAAACAGGGCGGCAACCTGGCACGCCATCCACCCTTTGCCGTACTGTTCGCGCAGAAGGCATATGTATCCCTTTTCTGAAGCCACACCAAGCCTCATGGCCATTTCCTGAACCGTATAAGTCACAATGGTGAGGAGCATGGCGAGAGGGATAAATACCGCCCAGCCGAATTTTGCGCCTGTTACAGTGTATGAAATAAGCCCGCCTGCGTCGTTGTCCGCCATGGCGGCAAGCACGCCTGGGCCAAGGCATAACAAAAAAGGCAGCGGCCGCCGCTTTTTCCCGCGCATGAAAACACCCCCAAAGCAGGTTATGCCCGGGGGTGTTTTTCTGTTACGGAGATTTTGTCGGCACTATTTAACTATTTTCCATTTTACGCCCTGCGGTGTGTCTTCAAGCACAACATGGCGTGCTTTCAACTCATCGCGTATGCGGTCGGCTTCCGCCCAGTTTTTTTCATGGCGCGCCTTTGTGCGCTCCTCTATGAGCTTTTCTATTTCCGCATCCGGCGAATGGCTATCCTTTTTAGCATACAGCAGGCCAAGCACATCTGCAAGCTGCATGAAAAGGCCAAGCACAAAACTGCACAGCTCTTTTGAAGGCGCTGATGCGGTGTTCAAGTTTGTGTTGATGTCTTTCGCAAAGTCAAAAAGCACCGAAAGTGCATCGGCTGTGTTCAGGTCATCGTCCATAAACCCTATGAATTTATTTTTGTATTCCTCCATGCGTGCGCGTATTTCGGCTTCCCCTTCTTTTTCACCTGAAGGTGCACGCTCCATGAGGAACTGCAGGTTGTCACGGCAATTGTAAAGGCGGTCAAGCGACGCGCGGCACTGCTCGATAATACCCACGCTGTAGTTAATGGGCGTGCGGTAATGCGACGACACCATGAGGTAGCGTATAGGCTCATATCCGTACTTCTCTGCCACATCGCGCACTGTGAAGAAATTGCCGAGCGATTTTGACATTTTGCGGTTGTCTACGTTTATATAGCCGTTATGCATCCAGTAATGCGCAAACGGCACGCCGTTGCAGCACTCGCTCTGGGCAATCTCGTTCTCATGGTGAGGGAAAATCAGGTCCTGCCCGCCGCAGTGTATGTCTATGGTTTTGCCGAGATAGCGGCGCGCCATGGCTGAGCACTCAATATGCCAGCCCGGGCGGCCCTTTCCCCACGGGGAATCCCAGCTCGGTTCGCCTGGCTTCGACGCTTTCCACAGTGCAAAGTCGAGGGGGTGTTCTTTCTGCTCCCCTACCGCTATGCGTGCACCGGATTTAAGGTCATCTATTGGCTGGTGCGAAAGCTTCCCGTATTCCCTGTCTTTCAGCGTACGGAAATACACATCGCCGTTAGATGCTCCATATGCATAACCTTTTTTTACAAGCGTCGATATTATGTCGAGCATCTCATCTATATTTTCCGTCGCCCGCGGGTGCACTGTAGCAGGCCGCACATTCAGGCCTTCGGCATCTTTGTTGTACTCGTTTATATAGCGGTTTGAGACAGCCAGATAATCCGAATGTTCTTCATTTGCGCGGCGGATTATCTTGTCGTCTATATCTGTGAAGTTCTGCACGAACCTAACTTTCATGCCGCGGAACTCAAGGTAGCGGCGGAGCACATCGAACACGCACATAGGCCGCGCATTGCCTATGTGGATATAGTTATATACCGTTGGCCCGCAGGAATAAATTAGCGCCTGCCCCGGCACTATTGGGACAAATTCTTCCTTTTTCCGCGTGAGTGTATTGTAGATTTTCAACTTTGCTTCCTCCTGCCCTTTTCAAAACATATTTCAATGCCTTACCTTATATTCTAAAGTATTTTAAAGCTCCTATACTCTCATCTTTTTGTGTGGTTTCGGCTCCTCTTCTTTACCATCATCCGCTTTGCCGCTTTCCTGCAAAGCTTTGGCCTGTTTCTGAAGGCATGAGATCTGGTAGTCCATGCGGCAGAGCGTCTGCGAAACAGGGTCGCCGATATGGATCTGGTCGAGGTCCTTAGGCCTCACACCGTTAAGCCTGACTATCCTTGCCGGCACACCAACAGCAGTCGCATTTGCCGGAACTTCATTGAGCACCACGGCGCCTGCCGCAATGCGCGCGTTGTCGCCTACATAGAACGGCCCGAGTATCTTTGCCCCTGCACCCACAAGCACGTTGTTGCCAAGCGTAGGGTGGCGCTTGCCGTGGTCTTTTCCTGTGCCGCCGAGCGTCACTCCCTGGTAAAGCGTGCAGTTATCGCCGATTTCCGCCGTCTCACCTATTACAACGCCCATACCGTGGTCAATGAAAAGCCCTTTGCCTATTTTCGCGCCCGGGTGTATCTCTATCCCTGTTTTATGGCGCGCGCGCTGTGAAATATACCTCGCGATGAATTTATGGTTATGCCCGTAAAACCAGTGCGCCCTGCGGTAATAGCGCACCGCCTTAAAGCCTGAATAGAGGAAAAACACTTCCCACCTCGAGCGGGCTGCCGGGTCACGATCCATAATTGAGTCAAGCTCAGCTTTCAGTTTGTCAAACATACAAAAAAGTGCCTCCTTAGTAAAGCCTACAAAAAAGCCCCCGCCCTCATTTTTCGAGGACGGAGGCGAATAAAAAATTCGCGGTTCCACTCCGCTTTTATTTCTCACTGCGGCCGGTAACGTAGCCTGACGTGCAGGGATACTTAAATTCCCCCTGCCTGCTCACGGATGCATTTTCGCTGTTGCCTGGTAAAAAGCGCTTTCAGCCCGGTTGGCGCTTTATCTCTTTTGCCTCTGCAGCAGTTACTTTTCCCGCTCAATGCATTTTACTCTGCAACACATTATATGCCAGCTGCAAAGCAGCCGTTATTCACATAACTCTACTAAAATAGTATAGTACATAAAAGGCACTATGTAAATAGCCAATTTTACTTTGCTGCGTTGATAAGGTGAATATTTTCTTTAAGGTAAATGCCGCCGGAAATAACTGTAAGGGCTGTAGCAATCCAGAGAAGCACATTCCCTATGGAAGTTATTAGTGCCGTTCCTCCAGTAAACATAAAAATCTGCCTCAGGTTCTTGAAAAACAGGATAAAAATTATTGTAATCATCTGGCTCACTGTTTTTGCCTTGCCCCACTTGTTCGCGGCAATAACCGTGCCCCCGCTTTCGAGTGCAAGCAGGCGTATTGAAGTCACCATGAGCTCACGCGCAATGATAATAAGCACACACCAGACATCCGCAAAGCCAAGCTGCAGGAAGCAGACAAGAGCGGAAATCACAAGCATTTTGTCTGCCAGCGGGTCGAGAAATTTACCAAAATTCGTGATAAGATTCCTGCTGCGTGCTATCTTGCCGTCCCAGCGGTCCGTGAGAGCCGCAGCGACGAAAACAAGGAAAGCCCACACAAAATTATACGGTATCTGCGGATACAGAACAAATACCACAAACACTGGAATCAAAAAGACACGAAAAAGAGTCAGCTTATTCGGCAGATTCATTCCGTCGCCCCCTATCCGACGGTCTCACCCGTCAAGTCACCGTCAACACAGCCGGTTATTTTTACTGTTTCAAATTGCCCTGGCACAGGATTTTTGCCGGAAGAGTGAAAATATATCTTTCCATCAACATCAGGGGAATCCATGTAAGAGCGCCCAAACCAGCAGCCCGCATAGCGGTCAAACCCTTCCGTAAGGACGCGCAGCTTCCTTCCGGCCATCTTCTCGCCGTTCTCCTGCATGATATTCATCTGGATTTCCATGACGAACTCCGCGCGGCGCTGCTTTTCCTCTTTATCTATTTGGTCTGGCAGCTCCGCCGCCGCCGTGCCTTCCTCCTGTGAATATGCAAAACACCCGAGGCGTTCAAAGCGTATTTCGCGCACAAAAGAGCAAAGTTCGTCAAACTGACCTTCCGTCTCCCCCGGATATCCTGCTATCAGCGTCGTGCGCAGCACAAGGCCCGGCACCATGCTGCGCATTTTCGCAATCAGGCCTGTAAGCTGCTCACGGCTGCCGCCGCGCCGCATTGAGTGGAGAATCTCACTGTTGCAGTGCTGAAGCGGCAAATCTATATAAGGGACGACTTTTTCTTCCTGCGCAATCGTGCGGAGCAGCTCGTCCGTCATCCCGTCTGGATAGCCGTATAAAATTCTTATCCACTCTATACCGTCTATGCGGCACAGGCGGCGCAGGAGTTCCGGCAGCATAAGCCTGCCGTAAAGGTCGATGCCGTACTTTGAAGTGTCCTGCGCTATAATTACAAGCTCTTTTGCACCATTTTCCGCAAGGGTACGCGCTTCGCGCTCAATGCTCTCCATCGGGCGTGAGCGATATTTTCCACGTATAAACGGGATAGCGCAGTAAGCGCAGCGGTTGTCGCACCCTTCCGCAATTTTGAGGTAAGCCGACCAACTCGGCGTCAGGAGCATACGCCCACCGCACATGGGAAGGTGTGTCTTTTCCGGAAAAGACTGAAGCTTTTTCCCTTCAATTACTTTCTGCACAACGGAAACAATGTCACCGTCGGCGCCTATGCCAACAACGGCGTCGGCCTCGGGGATTTCCTTTTGTACCTGCTCGCGGTAGCGTTCCGCAAGGCAGCCCGTAACGATAATAGCGCTTATACGCCCCTCTGACTTAAGGCGTGCAAGTTCCAATATTTCATCTATTGATTCCTGTTTAGCGGCATTTATAAACCCGCATGTATTCACAATGGCAACATCCGCAAGCGCGGCGTCGTCTTTTATTATATATCCGGCTTTTTTCAGGGCGGCAAGCATTATTTCGCCGTCTACCTGATTTTTTGCGCAGCCGAGATTGACAAGTCCTACAGAATGTGCCATTTATTCATCCTCATCTGCTGTAAATTCGCGCAGTGCGCTCCTGATTTCATTCCACTGGTAACCGAGGCGCTGCAGCGCGGCGGCCGTCCTGCGGCGTCCCTTTTCGTCGCCGAGGCAGCGTTGATATTTTTTCGCTATTACTTCGCGTATGGCTTCACCGGCGTCAGGCTCTTCTTCCCGAGCGATTTTTTCTGCAATCTCACGGCCTATCCCGCGGCGCATAAGCTCCATGCGCACGCGCGAAAATGCAAAGTGCTTCCTGCCGTAAAGCTCTTTTGCTAAAGAGCGGGCATACTCAGCATCACTTATAAAGCCGAGCTCTTTCATTTTATGTGCGGCTTCTTCGGCAGTTTCGTGGGAAAACGTACGGCTCAGTTTCTGGGCAAGCTCCCTTTCGGAATGTGCCCTGAAGCTCAGGAGGTACATTGCCTTCTGCTCTGCCCTGCGGGCATCGCTCGCACGTATCAGTTCGTGCAGCGCATCATCAGTCATATTGTCGCCAGGCTTCAGGCCGGACCTGAGGTATGTTTCCTTGTCGATATCCGCAGCCTTTTCACCGTCAATAAAGAGCGCCACAAGACTCTTCCTGCGCGGCTCCACAGCCGAAAGCATCATTTGTCGTCCGCCTCAATATCTATATCCGCTCCATAGCGGCGGCTGTCTTCATCTTTTTCCTGGCCTGCCTGCACGGCATTTCCGTCCGTTTCCACAGGTTTTACGCCATTGCTTTCAGCCTGCCCGCCGGCTGAAGGCGATGTATTATTAGAAGATGCTTTAGAAGGTGAAAACAGCTTGCTGGAATCCGCGCGTATTTTCCCCTCGATTTCTTTGGCCATCTCCGGATGCGCATCAAGGAAAACCTTCGCATTCTCGCGCCCCTGGCCGAGGCGTGTTTCACCATATGAATACCACGAGCCGCTTTTCTGGACCACATCAAGCTCAACACCGAGGTCAAGCACTTCGCCGGTATGCGATATCCCATGGCCGTATATCATATCAAATTCCGCCGTACGGAAAGGCGGCGCAATTTTGTTTTTTACCACACGCGCCTTTGTGCGCGAGCCTATCTGCTCCCCGCCCGTCTTTATCGGGTCGCCGCGGCGCACGTCTATGCGCACAGAAGCATAAAACTTAAGCGCCCGCCCGCCTGTTGTAACCTCCGGGCTGCCGTAGCTTATGCCTATTTTTTCACGCAGCTGGTTGATGAAAATCGCAACACAGTTTGATTTTGAGATAGCCCCCGCAAGCTTGCGCAGTGCCTGCGACATGAGCCTTGCCTGAAGGCCCACCACATTGTCGCCCATCTCGCCCTCGATTTCGGCACGCGGGACGAGTGCTGCAACAGAGTCTATTACAATGACATCTATCGCTCCGGAACGCACAAGCGCTTCCGTGATTTCAAGGGCCTGCTCGCCCGTGTCCGGCTGTGAAACGAGGAGGGAATCCACGTCTACGCCAAGAGCTGCGGCATAAGTAGGGTCGAGGGCATGCTCCACATCTATAAATGCGGCTGTGCCTCCGTTTTTCTGGCCTTCAGCTATGCAGTGCAGTGCAAGGGTCGTTTTGCCTGAGCTTTCAGGGCCGTAAATTTCAACTATGCGTCCGCGCGGAAGGCCGCCAATGCCAAGCGCAAGGTCAAGCCCAAGCGAACCTGTTGAAATTGCTTCAACATGCATAGCCTGATCCTGCCCAAGGCGCATCACAGCGCCTTTTCCGAACCGCTTTTCTATATTGGCAAGCGCCGTTTCAAGCGCAACCTTTTTATCACCGCTCGTGTTGACCGTTTTGGTCAGTTTTCTGGTTGCTGTACCCTTTTCTGACATATACGTTCCTCCCATCACACTGTAATAGAGACATAATAATTATAATTTATTTTTACCTTAAAAGCAAATGGCATATACCGTCATGTATGCCTGCGTATTCCGCACACAACGCGTTCAAAGCCATTAAAATCACGTATAATGCGGACATTTTCCATAAAATGATCCAATATTTTTTTTACGTCTTCAGCCTGCCCTTCGCCGATTTCTACCGCCGCTGCGCCGCCGGGTTTTATGTGCGGCAGCCAAAGCCCTGCAATCGCACGGTAAAACGCCAGGCCGTCTTCACCGCCGTCAAGCGCCTGCTCCGGCTCCCTCTGCACTTCGCGTTGAAGCGACGCAATCTCCCCGCTGCGCACATACGGCGGGTTCGCAACTACTGCATCAAGTGCCGGAAACCTGCGCGCTTCTTCTGCACTAAAAACATCAGCATGCACCGGCCGCACCTCACGGAAGCCCGTTTTTTCAATATTCCGACGAAGGTATGAGAGTGCCTCGCCATACTTTTCCACCGCTGCTATCCGCGCATCGGGCAGAAGCGAGGCAAGGCCTATGGCAACTGCCCCAGAGCCGGAACACAAATCCACGATCACAGGCTTTTCCACGTTTTTAAGCATCTGCGCCGCTGTGCGCACAAGGAGCTCTGTCTCTTCACGCGGAATAAGCACGCCTTCGCCGACTTCCAGCGTAAAATCGAGGAACGGCCATTCACCTATTATATACTGCAGAGGCCTGCCGCCGGCCCTCTCGTGTGCAAGGGCAAGAAAGCGCTTTGTTTTCTGCATTCCAGCTTCATTTTCGGACTGAATTATTCGCTCCTGAAGGCTGAGGCCAAAGACTTTCTTAAAAAGGCAGCCGGCATCAAAAGCCGGCGAATCTACGCCGGCATCCTCAAGGATCTTTCTGCCTGTACGGTATGCTTGCCCGACGTTCATGCTGCATCCTCAGAAATCTCTATACGGTCTTCACCGTCTTCGGGTATTACTTCGCGCATGGCGGCAATGGCTACTTCAATCATGCTGTCGTCAGGCTCCTTAGTTGTAATGCGCTGCATCCAAAGCCCGGGCGCCGAGATTATATGCGTGAGCAGATTGTCATTGCGGCCGCAGTACCTGATGAGCTCATAGCCTATGCCTACTACAAGCGGTATGCACAGCAGCTTTGCTGCCGTGCGCAGGAACGGATTTGTGAACGGAATAATGAATCCGATAAGTATCCCAATAAGCAGCATAAGGACTATGAAGCTCGTTCCACAGCGCGGGTGGAAGCGCTGGTGCTTCCGCACATTCTTCACAGTAAGTTCTTCACTGTTCTCGTAGCAGAAAATCGTCTTGTGCTCTGCTCCATGGTATTCAAAGACGCGGCGAACATCAGGCATTGCAGCGCATAATGCGAGATACAATGTAAAAATTACTATGCGCATGGCGCCTTCAAGCGGCGAGCGCCAACCTGCAACAGACGGGCCTGCGGCCTTCTGTATCATGTTAAAAAGCCATGTGGGAAAAACGAAAAACAGCCCGATGGCAATAACAAGCCCAAGGATTGTGCCCGCCCCGGAAATCACGCTGAGTGCCCTGTCCCCGAATGTCTTTTCAATCCAGCGGTCAAATTTTGACTCGTCTTCCCCCTCTTCTTCCACACCTGATTTTTCTACAGAAAGGGAAAGCGCGCGGTAGCCTACCGAAAGCGAATCGATGAAGTTTGCAATGCCGCGGAAAAACGGCAGGCTCCATATTTTACTGCGCTCACCTGCGGAGTTGCTTTTTATCTCTTCAAGCGAAATGCTCCCGTCAGGCATACGGACCGCAGTTTCGGTTTTCTGCGGTCCGCGCATCATTATCCCTTCAACAAGGGCCTGCCCGCCTATCGATGTAATGCACTTCGTCTTTTCCCTGCTCATTTAGTGCCGCCTCCTTTTTTCCCTGCTTCAAGCGTTTTGTTTTCAAGCTTCTTAAACGTCGGTATGCTTATGGTTACGACTGTGCCCACATTTTCATGGCTGTCTATTTCAAGGTTACCCGAATGTAGTGCCATTATCTCATCCGCAAGCGCAAGGCCTATCCCTGAACCGCGGACAGTCTGGTTTGCCTTGTAAAACTTTTTTTTCACATTAGGCAGGTGTTCGGCCGGTATTCCGCATCCGTCGTCAGCAATCACCACGCGTATAAAGCCGCCCTCTTCTTCCGCAGAAACATTTATCGTCCCTCCGGACTTTGTGTACTTCAAGGCATTGTCAAGCACATTTACAAACACCTGCCGCAGGCGGTTTATGTCGCCGAGCACCGGCGAAAGCATCTGCGGCCCGTCGTAAATAAGGAATTTATTCTCCTGGCGCGCACGCTCGCTGAACATACACACTGCCGCGTCGAGTTCCGCAAGTATGTCGATTTTGTCCATTGTAAGCGTCATGCGGCCGCTCTGCATTCGTGAAAAATCGAGCAGCTCCTCGACTATGCCCGCAAGGCGCTCCGTTTCACTCACGATAATTTTCATGCCGCGGTTAAAAGTCTTTTTATCTGTTTCACCGGACTGAAGCGTTTCGGCCCACCCTTTTATAGCCGTAAGCGGCGTGCGCAGTTCATGCGAAACAGATGAGATGAAGTCATTCTTCATCTTTTCGCTTTGGCCGAGCTCATCCGCCATATCATTTATCGTGTCGCAAAGTTCGCCTATCTCGTCATCGTTCGTTTTCTGTATACGCGCTTTAAAGTCGCCCTGCGCAATCATCTTCGCCGTGGCGCCTATCTGCTTTATTGGCGTCAGGATAGAGCGGATAAAATAATGGCTCGAAATTGAAACGAACAAAATGACAACGGTGCCTGCCAGAACCAGTGCGATAATTATTGTGAATATCTGCCTGTCGGCTTCTTCAAGCGAAACAACATAGCGTACCGACCCTACGGGCGAACCGATATCGTTGCGTATTACGCGCGTTACGGCCATCACACGCTCCCCGCTCGAAAGTTTCCCCGTCCATGTGCCATAGTCACCTGAATTGGCGAAAGCCGTTTTGTAATCCGGCATTTCCTGTTTCTGGTCCGGCGCGAAACCTGTTGACGTGGTGACTATGCGGCCTTTCTGGTCTATCACCATCAGCTCCATGCTCTCTTTGTTTGGGAAATTCTCCACATATCCGCGCGCAGCAGCAAGAAAATCTTCCTCCGATTTCCTGCCATAGCTTGAAAAGACGTTTGTCAGCTCGTCAGAGCGCCCGTTAAGCGCCGACTGTATCCCGTTGTAAACATAGCCCTGCACCGAGAAGGAAAGCGTCGCTACCAGCGCCGCCACAATAATAAGCAGAGAGCCGACGCTGTTAAAAATCCAGCGCCGCGCAATGCTTTTGCTTTTCCGTTTTTTTGCCATTACGCTTTTCCCCCTGCCAGATCAACCTGCTAAAAATAAACTCCAGCCATAGTTTTTAAGGCTATGCCTCCCACTTGTAGCCGAGGCCCCATACCGTGATAATATGCTTTGGGTTGGAAGGTTCATCCTCAACTTTCATGCGCAGGCGCCGGATATTCACATCCACGATTTTCTCTTCGCCGTAATATGAATCGCCCCACACATGACGCAGAATATCGGTTCTGTTCATGGCTGTGCCGGGATTTGAGAAAAAATATTCCATTATCTGAAATTCAACCTGAGTAAGCTCAACCGGCTGGCCATTCTTCAGCAGTGTGCGGTTGCGCAGGTTGAGCACGAAGCTCCCCGAGTGCAGCTCTTCGTTGAAGTTTTTTTTGCTGCGCTCACGCTCCAGCGCCACGCGGCGGTAAACGGCATCAATGCGCGCCACAAGCTCACTCGGGCTGAACGGTTTCGTAACATAGTCGTCGGCGCCCATCATAAGCCCACCGACCTTATCCATCTCCTGCGTCTTGGCAGTAAGCAGGATAATGCCTATCGAGCCGCTGCGATGGCGCAGCTCCTTGCAAACGGCAAGCCCGTCATTCTGCCCCGGCATCATGATGTCAAGAACGGCAACGTCGATGTTGCCGCCCTCTTTGTCATAGATTTTCAGTGCTTCGTCTCCGTCGGAAGCCTCAAGCGTCTTGTAGCCTGCACGCTTGAGGTTTATTACTATAAACTCGCGGATGGCCTGTTCGTCTTCCGCAACAAGAATCGTTTTCAAGGAATTCCTCCCAGCTCTCTTTTGAATTTCTATTCCGTGGAAAGCAGTTCGAAAGCATTTTGGGTTTCTGCTTTTGTGAGCGACATTGCATTTCCGGGCGCAGGCCTTTCCGCAGCATAGATAATGCTGTCTTTCTCGCTGAGAAGGAAATAAGCGCCTGACTCAGACTTTTTTGCCCATTCTTTTTTCGTGAACACCTGTATCCTAAGCAGCTGTGGCCCGGCTGCACCTCCCGGGTTTTTAGGCGACTTCTGCCACTGGTAAAACGAAAACGAACGTGTGGCCGGGTCAATTTTCGTTGTTATCTTTCCGCGCCACTTTTCCGGCAATATAAAACGGTAGCCGTCTGTGTAATTAATGACCATGCTTACAATGCGCGTAAGTGTGCCGGTATCCGTGTCATAGCGCTCCCAGTCCGTGAGGTTGTCCGCCTCATCTGCCGCTGTTCCGCTGTATCCAGGCATCGGCACTACTATAGGTATATTGATTATGCCATCCCCGTTTATATCTTTTGAAACGACTGAAGTGTTGCGCGCAGTGCTCTTGGCCGTCTTTGACTCGCTGTCAAAGAATGGTGCCTCCAGCGTTTTCCTCTTTCTGTCCCAGTACACAATATCTGTAACCATTGAGTTCGAAGCTTTTACACCGTCGAGCACTACGCCGTTCTGCTCTTTATTTATCATGCCTGTGCGGACGGAAGCGTATTTTGTTACGCCGGTATCAAGCGGTGCCGTGCCCATCACTTCAACACCGCCGTTTTTTATGCGAAGCAGGTGTGCAGTGGCCGGTTGGTCGCCTACAGTAACATCAGCTGTAAAGATTTCGTCTTTACCGTCGCCGTCGAAATCCATCAGCTCCATATCGGTGTAGTTCTGGTTAAGTTTCAGCTCATGCATACTGCCTTTATCATAATAATAAATGCAGATAACTCCCGCATTGTTAAGGCTGCTGCCCCAACCCACCACAGCCTCATCACTGCCGTCGCCGTTTATGTCACCAAAGCAGATCCTGTCAACTTGGGAAGACGGGTTGCTGAATGAGCCTATGCTTTGCCATTTTCCGCTCTTCTTGTCTTTCTGCATGAACATTATATTCGTAGCTGAGGAATCGTCGCCCTTCTGGTAAAAAGCCACCGACTCATCCGAACCGCTGCCGCGCATACTGTGCAGGATTATCGCCGAGCGGTACTCCCCATGCGACGGATATTTCAGTGTGAGCTGGCCGCCCGCAGTTTTGTCAAGCAGACTCTGGATATCCGCTTCATCAGTCCCCGTTGGCTTTGGGGCATGCATCAGTGTCTGTGCGTCAAGCCCTGCAAATGAGCATCCTGAAAACAGCAAAGCCACAGAAAGCAGCAGTGCCGCAATGGCTGCTTTTCCCCTCACATGCCCCGCCTCCCTTACGATTCAATAGTTAAAATAAATTCAAGGTTATTATAACATAAACAATTAAAAAAAAGAGTATCAAAATTGTAAACTGAATCCCACCATTAAAGTGCTGAAGATTGAACTATTATACAAAAGGGAGTATAATTTTAAATATAAATTTACGTTGAAAGCAGAGGAGATATCCAGTAAAGTTGTTTCAAAAGGCAGCCAATTTTTTTAAAACAACATTCCGCTCACTCAAGTACCGCAATTTCCGCCTTTTCTGGTTTGGCCAATGCATATCGCTAACCGGCACATGGGTTCAGCAAACCGCGCAGACATGGCTTGTCTACTCGGTCACTAATTCGCCGTTTAAAGTTGGCCTTGTTGGAGTTGCGCAGTTTTTGCCGATGCTGTTTCTGTCGCTGTTTGCCGGCGTAGTAGTGGACCATTTTTCCAAGAAAAAGCTGCTCGTCCTTACTCAGGCGCTTTTCCTCGCACAGGCCGTGGCTATGACGCTGCTTACCTACACACATATAATTCAGTACTGGCATATCCTCCTGCTAAGTTTTCTGTTCGGTGTTACACAAACGCTCGACATGCCCGCACGGCAGTCTTTTTTCATCGACCTCGTCGGGCCGGAAAATGTCACGAACGCCATCTCCCTTAACTCCACCATTGTCAATCTCGCACGAATAATCGGGCCCGCACTTTCAGGCGTTTTAATGATGAAGCTTGGCGCCACAGCATGTTTTCTAATCAACTCCGTCAGCTACATACCTGTAATTATCGGCATAATGATGATACGCGTCAACGAGAAACAGTCAGTTACGTACAGCAGGAATATGCTTCCGGAAATCTCTGACGGAATGCGGTACATCAAAAAAGACAAAACGCTTGTCGCCGATGTACTGATGATGACCGTAGTGTGCACGTTTGCGCTTAACAACGACGTTATCATACCTGTTTTCGCGCATGAGTACCTCGGGCGCGGCATTGACGGGTACTCAAGCCTCCTTGCGGCAGCGGGCGTGGGCGCTTTCAGCGCAGCAATACTCATGGCGTACCGCAGCAGCAAGGGTGTAAACAAGCGCCTGCTTGTAATAAGCTCCGTCGCAATCGGCCTGCTTCAGGTCTCCACAGGCATTACAAACAAGTACATCTTCAATTTAATTGTCGTCGCTCTCATTGGATTCTGCAATCTTATCTTTCTCAATACTGCAAATTCTATTTTTCAAACCAACTCTTCCAATGAATACCGTGGGCGTGTGATGAGCGTTTACTCATTTCTTAACCTCGGCTCAACGCCAATTGGCAATTTTCTTGCTGGTGCGGTAATGGAGCGCACAGGAGGTGACTCCGGCTACCTGTTCTGCGGGTGGACGACACTCATACTCCTTGCCGTTGTATTCTTAATCACGCGCCGTGAAATCTCAAAATGGTTCCGCAAAGCCCTGTGAATATCTACTTAGTGCTTGCGGCATAAAGCAGCATACCGAGGTTTTCCATGTATATCTCAGGGAACTGTGAAACAGGCAGCGGGTTTTTTCCGCTGCCTACTTCTATTGTGTAACCGGGGCGCCTGAAATTCTTGATGAACCAGTCTTTGTATCCGGCATAAGATGAAACGCCCGTAGCTTCTTCAAGGGAATATCCGCTTATTAGCGAAAGCTGGCGGCCGATGGTTTCTGCTTCCGGCGAGGCCATATCCTGAAAATTCCAGTAAATCACACGCCCCTGCGCATGATATGCCATTGCGAGGCCGATGTCATGGTCCCGTGTGAAATTCACCATTGCACGGGTTTCAGGCTCGGAAGCAGGGTAAGGGCCCGAGTACCGCGTTGGGCCAGGACCCGTTATTCCGAGCGCGGCTTCTGCCTGCTTAGATTCTTCCCATGCGGCATCGTAGTTATGGTTGAGGTCTACGCCGCGGATATTTGCTTCCCAGTTGCTCGAAAAGTCGCTGCTTCCGCCATTCCAGCGGATAAGCTGGCTGTAGTATGGATTGTCCGGCTGCAGGCCATTAATGACGAGGTCCACGCCGTCAGGGTTCACCATCGGTATAATCCATATTGTGGCGCTGTCCCATATTTCGCGCGGATTGTATCCGCCAATCTGCACCCCGAGCGCATATGCCCTCAGAAAATCTTCCGTAAATTTCATCAGCACAGGCGACGTTATCCACTCCAGTGCATGGTGAGCCGCGTTGTAAAGCACATGGTGCGGGCCCCTGCCAAACCGCAGTGCAAAAAGCGTCTTGCCGAGGACGCTTGAGCCTACCGCCCCAACGTGCAGAAAAGGGTATCTCACTTTAAGCCCCTGTACGTTGCGCTCCAGCACTTCATATGTATAGCCGGTATTTTCCATTACAATACCATATGAAAACGGCACGGCAATTTTTGCGCCGGCCGCAAGGTTCTGCGGGTCAATGTCCGGGTTTGCCACTGCGATAAGTGCGGGATCCACCGCATACTTTTGCCCGATGAGGTAAAAAGTGTCGCCTGGCTTAATCGTATAGGCATCATATCCGCGCAAATAGGGCTCCACGGCTTTCCATGTCTGAGAGCCTACTACCCCATCAGGCGAAAGGCCGTGCATCTTCTGGAATTCCTTAACAGCCGACTGCGTCTGAGTTCCGAATATACCATCAACATTGCCCGGATAAATGCCGAGCTTGTGCAAAATTGACTGGAGCTGTGCCACGTCGTTGCATTCCGAGCCAAGCCTGAGAGTCCTCAATGCTATCACCCCGCCGAAAAATTCAAATTCAATCGGTTTATTGTATGGAAGCCGAAGTCCAAATATTACTTAAAAGTATAAAAAGCGCTCTGGATGGCTTTTAAACTGTCCGGAGCGCTTTTCGTATGTCATTTTAAGGAAAATTATTTGAAAATCAGCTGTTTTTTATCTTTTTATCAGGTGGGATACGCCCGTAAAGCTCGGCTGTCTCCCTCATGCTGCGGGCAAGCTCTGGTGTAAGCGCCTCTTTCCTGACACGCCAACGCCAGTTTCCCTGCACAGTGCCGGGGATATTCATGCGCGCTTCTGCACCAAGGTG
The DNA here is from genome assembly GCA_002411365.1 of Ruminococcaceae bacterium UBA5295. Classification (GTDB taxonomy): domain Bacteria; phylum Bacillota; class Clostridia; order Oscillospirales; family Acutalibacteraceae; genus Thermocaproicibacter. The sequence continues at coordinate 27,178 of DHSD01000029.1, read as the reverse complement.
CAGGTAATCCTGCATCGGTATTATACATGTATTGGCGACGCTGGCCTGTGCAGCATAAATCATTGCATCAGTAAGATCTTCCTGCGGGTCTGCGTGAAGGTAGCGCCTTGCAAAAGCAACCGTCTCTGCGGGCGACGTGTTCACCCACTCTTCAGTTGTGGCATTGTCATGCGTGCCTGTGTAAACAATGCAGTTTTTGTCGTAATTATGCGGCAGATAGTCGCTTTTTTCCCGCGGATCAAAGGCAAACTGCAGCACTTTCATCCCCGGATATCCGCTCGCCTTCTGAAGCCTGCGCACGTCGTCCGTAAGGAATCCGAGGTCCTCAGCTATGAGTGACAATCCGGGAAGCTTCTTCTTCAGCGTTGTGATAAAGTCCATGCCCGGCCCTTTGCGCCATCTTCCATGCACCGCATTCGGGCTTCCCGCAGGGATAGAATAATATCCGGCAAAGCCGCGGAAATGGTCAACACGCGTAACGTCATAAAACCCTGAAGCGGCCTTAAGGCGCTTCAGCCACCAGCTGTAGCCGTCGCGCGCATGTTTTTCCCAGTCATACAGTGGGTTTCCCCAAAGCTGGCCATCGGCTGTAAATGCGTCAGGCGGGCACCCGGCAACCTCGGTCAGCCTGCCATTGCCATCTATCTGGAACAGCTCAGGGTGAGCCCAAAGGTCTGCCGAGTCCGGAGAGACGTATATTGGCAGGTCACCAATAATGAATATGCCTTTATTATACGCATACTGCCTGAATTTCTTCCACTGCACAGAGAAAAAATACTGGCATTTTTCCCAGAACATCACCTCATGTGCAAGGCGTTTGCGGGCTTTTTCCATTGCCTCCGGTTTTCTCAGCCGAATCTCGTCAGGCCACTTCTGAAAGGAACCCATGCCGTTCTCAGCCTTAAGAGCCATAAAAAGCGCATAGTCTTCAAGCCATTCACTGCTTGACTCTTTAAACCTGCGGAAACCGCTGTCCCCTTCAGGGAAACGGCCTGTAGCAATGTGCAGCATTTTAAAGCGGCTGCTGTAGAGCGCGCCGTAATCGATTTTGTCAGGATTATCGCCGAACCGGAATTGCCCAAGCTCTTCACGTTTCAGAAGTCCGTCCTGCACAAGCTGCTCATGGTCGATAAAGTAAGGGTTGGCCGCGAACGCCGAAAAGCTCTGGTAAGGGCTGTCGCCGCATCCGGTCTGGCCAATAGGCAGTATCTGCCAGTATGTTTGGCCGGCATCTTTTAGAAAATCAATAAAATTAAACGATTCCTTCCCCAGGTTTCCAATTCCATAGGGAGAAGGGAGGCTGCTTATTGGCAGAAGAACTCCACTCGTGCGAATTGGTACCACTCCCTTTACCTTTTTACGCATCAAAAACTGCGTTTAGTATTTCTTGAGATCCCAGATATTCTTAGCATATTCCAAAACACTGCGGTCACTGGAGAAATATCCGGCATTTGCCGTATTCATAAGCCCTTTGTGCGCAAAGGCACGGCTGTTGCGGTAATCGCGGTTCGCACGCAGGCGCGCTTCCTGATATGAATGGAAATCATACAGTATAAAATACTGATCCGGCCTGTGCCAGCTTGCGCCTTTAAGTATGGAGTCATAGAGTTCCTGGAAGACACCTGTTCCGCCGTCGTCGAGTGTCCCGTTCACAAGCGCATCAAGAGCACGGCGGGCATGGTCGTTTTTCCTGTAGATTTCATTTGGGTCATAGCTCTCCCTGATTTTGTCAAGCTCTTCCACATGCGCGCCGAAAATATAGTTGTTTTCAGAACCCGAGCGCTCCACAATTTCGATGTTGGCGCCGTCGTAAGTGCCTAAAGTAGGGGCTCCGTTGAGCATGAACTTCATGTTCCCTGTGCCTGAGGCTTCCGTGCCGGCTGTTGATATCTGCTCCGAGATATCTGCTGCGCAAACAAGCTTTTCAGCATACGAAACATCATAGTTATGTACGAAAACCACGCGCATCATTTTACTGACTTTCGGGTCTGAATTTACGAGGCGCGCCACTTCATTCACAAGTTTTATAATACCCTTGGCACGCACATAGCCCGGTGCGGCTTTTGCACCGAATATAAATGCCGTAGGCGTAAAGTCACATATGCTGCCTTCCTTAATTTCGTAATACAGGTCGAGTATTGAAAGCGCGTTTAAAAACTGGCGTTTATACTCATGCAGCCGCTTTGCCTGTATATCGAAAATAAAGTCTGGCGGTATACTCACATTTTCATTTTTTTCAATGAACTGTGAAAGCTGCTGCTTTTTCTTCTTTTTTACACCTGCGAAATCATCAAGCACGCCATTGTCGTCCGCAAAGCGCTTAATCCCCGACAGCATATCCAGGTCAGTTATCCACCCGTCCGAGCCTAAAATACGCGTTATAAGAGCTGAAAGCTCCGGATTGCAGAGTGCAAGCCAACGGCGCTGGGTAATACCGTTAGTCACATTGCAGAAACGCTCAGGGTAAAGTTCATACCACTGTTTCAGCACACGGTTCTTAAGTATCTCCGTGTGCAGTTTTGCCACGCCGTTCACATGGCATGAAGCATACACGGCAAGGTTCGCCATACGTATTGTCTTCTGCTCTTTTTCCTCCGTGTGTTCCGAGCCATCCGCATCTTTTACAGTTTGCCGCACTGTTTTAGCATCTACTACGGAGCAGGCCGGAAGGTCACCCGCGAATTTTCCGCCAAGCGACATGAATTCTTTCTTCTGGCGCTTCGCTATCTCGTCAACTATTCCGCATATACCCGGAAGGATTGAAGCATAAAGATTTTCGTCCCACTGCTCGAGGGCTTCCGCCATAACCGTATGGTTTGTGTAGCGGAACGTCCTGCTTGTAATTGAAAACGCCGTTTCAAAATCGGCGCCGTGGCTTTCGAGCAGGCGTATAAGCTCACACACAGCCACTGTCGGGTGCGTATCATTAAGCTGCATGGCATTCCTTTCAGGGAACTTTGCCAAATCATTGCCCCAGCGCGCCGTATAAGAGCGCATCACATCCTGCATGGAGGCGCTGCAGAAGAAATATTCCTGGCGTATGCGGAGCTTTTTGCCCTCGTCGGTCGTGTCATTTGGGTAAAGCACGCGCGATATGTCCTCCGCGCGGTTCTTTTCTTCCACCGCCGCGTCGTACTGCTGGTCGTTGAATTTTCCAAAGTCGAATGGTATGTCAGGTTCGCTCTGCCACAGGCGCACCGTATTTATGTTTTTCCCGCCATAACCGATAATCGGCATATCGTACGGCACGGCCCTGACGTTCCTGTCGGCATACTGCACGGTTACGGCATCTTTTTCCCTGCGGACTGACCACGGGTCGCCCCAGCGCGTCCAGTCGTCGGCCTCTTCTTTCTGGAAACCGTTTTCGAATTTCTGCCGGAACAGCCCGTAGCGGTAGCGTATCCCGTACCCCTGCACCGGCAGGCCGAGCGTGGCTGCCGAATCCATATAGCATGCGGCGAGGCGCCCGAGCCCGCCGTTACCAAGCGCTGCATCTTCTACTTCTTCCATAGAGTTGAGCTTTGCGCCTATGTTTTTAAAAAAGCCATCAGCTTTCTGCAGAAGGCCGAGGGCAAGCAGGTTATTATAAACTGCGCGCCCAACAAGGAATTCACCTGAAAGGTAAAACACTTGCTTTTTGCCCGCATAGCACTCTCTGCATTTTTGCCACACGGGGGCAATGCGCTCCATCAGGCATCTGGAAAATGCGCTGTGAAGCTCCTGCGGAGAAGCCTTATCTGGCGTTCGGCCAAAGTCAAGCAGAAGGCTGCGTTTCATTTCGTCCGTAAACTCTGCGTCGAAGCAATCTGTCATTACGAAAAATCCCCCTTAAAAAACGTTCCAAAACTTCATGTTCTAATAACCTAAAAGCCAACTTCTTGAAGTATATCATATGTTTTCGATAATCTCAATACTTATTTTCGATATCATTTTATTTTATTGCAGCTTGGCAGAAATCACCGGATGGGATATTCCGGATAATTCCAAAGTTTTATGCTTAATCTTAAGCACCGCGGTACCCACTGTATTATGCGGTTATAATTGTGTCAGAAAAAAATGCTTTGCATCTTTATTCATCTGCGGCCTTATTACGCATTGATAATTAGAAAAATGAAAAAAAATTGGAAAAGATTAAACAAAAGCTCTTGCATTTTAAAAAAAATTGTGTTATATTTACTGCGGTGTTTTATTTCGAAATTATTTGGCAGTTATTTTTCGAAATAGCAAGCGCCAGTAAAACTATTTTTCATTAATAAGCGCAGAATGAAGGGAGCGATATTGGTCATGAAGCATTGTGGAAAAAGGATAGTTGCAGCTTCACTTGCGGCATTGATGGTCACAGGTACGTTTGCAGGCTGCCATAAGACTACCAACACTTCATCTACAGCAAAAGGAGGAGTCCAGTCTTCCGGAACTGGAACTAAAGGTCAGGTTTATTACCTCAACTTTAAACCTGAGCAGGCAGATCAGTTTACAGGCATCGCAAAGGCATATACACAGAAAACAGGCGTCAAGGTAAAAGTCCAGACGGCTGCAGCCGGCACTTACGAAAAGTCCCTGAGATCTGAGATGGCAAAGAGCGATGCGCCGACCATATTCATCTGCAACGGTCCTGTAGGCTATAAAACATGGGGAAGCTACTGCGCCGACCTTACTGACACGAAAATGGCCAAACAGCTTACAAGCCAGTCACTGGCTTTAAAGGATGGCAGTAAAATTGTCGGTCTCCCGTTGGCAGTAGAAGGCTACGGCCTTATCTACAACCAGGCAATAATGGATAAATATTTCAAGCTTGACGGCGCTAAAGCAAAGAGCATGGACGAAATCAACAGCTTCGCAAAATTCAAAGATGTTGTTGAAGACATGACCGCCAAAAAAGGCAAGCTTGGAATCAAAGGCGTATTTGCAAGCACTTCCCTCAAATCAGGCGAAGACTGGCGCTGGCAGACTCACCTTGCAAACATTCCAATCACATACGAGCTTCAGGACAACAAAACCGACTTAACAAAAGGTGTAAATGAAATCCAGTTTAAGTATGGCAACGAATTCAAAAACATCTTCGACCTGTATCTTAACAATTCAGTTACGAACAAAAAGCTTCTCGGCAGCAAGAGCGTAGGTGACTCCACCAGCGAATTCGCCCTTGGGCAAGCTGCGATGGTGCAGAACGGCAACTGGGTGTGGAGCGACATAAGCAAGACCGATGGCAATGTCGTGAAGAAAGAAGACATCAAGTTCATGCCTATCTACACAGGCCACAGCGGTGAAGAAACACAGGGAATCTGCATGGGCACTGAAAACTTCGCATGCATAAACTCGAAAGCCTCTGCCGATGACCAGAAAGCCTCAATCGATTTTCTCAACTGGCTCTACACCGGTGAAGGAACAGATTATGTGACAAAGAGCCCAAGCGATGGCGGCCTCGGATTTATTGCCCCATACGAAGCGTTTAAAGGCAAATCTCCTGATGACCCGCTTGCACAGGAAGTTGGAAAATGGGAAAACAAGAGCGGCATCAAGACAATTCCGTGGGATTTCACATGCTTCCCAAGCCAGAACTTTAAGGATTACTTTGGCTCACGCCTTCTCGCTTATGCACAAGGCCAGTGCAGCTGGGATGATGTAAAGAGCGGTGTTGTAAGTAAATGGAAGTCTGAAGCGGCAGCATCTGCAACATCTTCAAAGAGCTGAGCATTAGGCTTAAAGTTTTCAGCATTTTGTAAAGATAGTGGGTGGAGATAATAATTCACTCACTATTTTTTATAAAGTTATTTCACGGCCGCTTAAATGGCGCCATGGAGCCGTACAAAGTATGTGCCCATTAAACAAAATTATATCAATCCCGGTTAGGAGGTTCTTTAATGCAAAAAGTCCTGCGAAAATACTGGGCTATTTTTACTCTTCCCACAGTTATTTGTTTTGCAATCGCATTTTTAATACCATTTATTACCGGCATCGGCCTTTCATTCGCAAATTTTACAACTGTTAATGACGCGAAATTTGTCGGATTCGCTAACTATAAAAAAGCTTTCTCGGGTGATTCCGATTTTCTCCCTTCATTGGGCCGGACAGTTTTGTTCACGATTATATGCATGGTGCTTATAAACCTTTTGGGGTTTATTTTGGCCCTGCTGCTCACAAGGAAGATGCGCGGCACGAGTTTCTTCCGCACAATATTTTTTATGCCTAACCTCATTGGAGGCATCGTTCTCGGATATGTCTGGCAGCTTATATTAAATGGCATCCTGATGAAATATAACCAGACGCTGACAACTAAAGGCAGCTATGGTATCATAGGCTTAATTATACTGATGTGCTGGCAGATGACAGGTTACATGATGGTAATTTACATAGCTGCTCTCCAGAACATAAACCCCGACATGATTGAGGCAGCTGAAATTGATGGTGCCTCTTCATGGCAGACACTTATTCACATCAAGATCCCCACGATAATGCCTGCTATCACTATTTGCACTTTCCTTACACTGACTAATTCCTTTAGGCTGTTCGACCAGAACCTGGCCCTTACAAACGGTGCCCCTGGCAATGACTCCTCACTGGTTGCACTGGATATATATAAAACATTTTACGGGACTACCGGTTATGCTGGTGTCGGTCAGGCAGAAGCCGTAATCTTCACCATTATTCTGGCTGTTATAGCTGTTATCCAGTTGCATTCCACACGCAGGAAGGAAGTCGAGTCTTAATGAATAGAAGTAGGAAAACTGCAAATGTAATTATCACCATTATTCTCGCTTTCCTGTCTCTTATCTTTATCGGCCCAATTTTAATGGTGCTGATGAACTCCTTCAAAGGGAAGCTGTTCATTTCAAGTGAGCCTTTCAAATTTCCGACTTTCAAGCAACAAGATCTCGGTGAAGCCGGAATAATGCCTAAAACATTCGTCGGTACAAAGAATTACGTTTCCGGAATTGAAAAGACTAATTTTTGGGGTGCTTTTGGCCGTTCTGTTTTCATCACTGTGTTTTCCGTGCTGCTTATCGTAGTCCTGACATCCATGACAGCATGGTTCATCACCCGCGCCAAAAACCACTACGCCAACGTCCTTTACTATCTTTTCGTTTTCTCAATGGTTATTCCATTCCAAATGGTCATGTATTCCATGACAAAGATTGCAGATGTCCTTCACCTTGACAACCCGGTCGGCATTCTTGTGCTGTATCTTGGCTTTGGTGCCGGCATGTCTGTTTTCATGTTCTCCGGTTTTGTAAAAGGGATCCCCACTGATATCGAAGAAGCGGCAATAATCGACGGCTGCAATCCTCTGCAGTGCTTCTTTAAGGTTGTGTTCCCTATTATGAAGCCAACGTCTATAACCGTCGCTATCTTGAATACGATGTGGATATGGAACGACTACCTCATGCCATACCTGGTAATGGGCAAAGATTATCCTACCATTCCGGTCGCCATTCAGTACCTGCAGGGCGGCTATGGCAGCATTGACATGGGCGCAATGATGGCAGTCCTTATCCTCGCAATTATACCAATCATCATTTTCTACGCACTCTGCCAGAGGCAAATTATTGAAGGCGTAGTTGCTGGAGCTGTAAAGGGCTGATTATGAATCAGTGCAATACAGTTTTTCATTAAATGGCCAAAAAAAGCCTCTGCAAAGCAGAGGGTATATAAACCGATTATAAGTTATTGGTCTTCTTTTTTCATATTTATTCCTCATCACTGGCCTCTTCATTTTTGGGAGGGGCCAGATCTTTTACTCTAATTTTTATAAATAAAAGTGCAGTAAGATTTTCATTCATAGGCTATTTTAGATGGATCTCACGTGTTCTCGGCCTTCCTGTGGAGCTGCGCACAACAAGCTCAGGGATAAGCATAAGGCGGTTAATGCGGTTGCCTTTCATTATCTGCTCAAGCAGCAGGCAGACATTCTTCCCAATGGCAAGGCGGTCCTGGCGGATCGTTGTAAGCGGAGGCGTTGCATAGGCGGCAATCGGCAGGTCATCAAATCCAACAACGCTCATATCGTCAGGCACACGAAGCCCAAGACGGTAGAGCTCACAGAGCACTCCATGCGCAAGGACATCACTTGCACACACTATGGCAGTGGCGCCCGCTTTAATAAACCGGCTTACAAATTTTGTTGCACAGTCAGAAAGAGTAAAGTCACCGTTAGCAATCAGCTCTTCACGCACTGTAAGGCCATAGTATGACATCCCCAAGCGGAAACCGCTCAGCCTCTCGGCTGAAACCCAGCTCTGCGGGTCGCCGTTAAGCATTGCGATAGATTTATGACCCAGTCCCGCCAAGTACTGAACAGCGCAGAAAATTCCTTCCTGATTGTCTACACCAAGGCATGAAACATATTTGTTATAAACGACATTGTCGAGCAGCACTGTGGGAATTGTTGTCTTTTTAAGCTGGCGGAGAAAATCGTCGTTCAGGTCAAACCCAAGCAGGAATCCCCCTGCGTAATGGTTCGAATACATATATTCTTCATACTGGATCCCATTGCTTTTATTAAGCGACATTGGAACAATGGAAACGTCCCACTGTTTTGTGGCCGCTGCAAGCTTAAAGCCTATAATTATATCATAGCCAAACTGTTCAACACGCTCATAGCCCATGTTCTCAATGAATACGCATATTTTTACAGGCGACGCAGGCCGTGTCCGGCGCGGCACATAGCCCATCTTCAGCGCAGTATTCAGTACAAGTTTGCGCGTTTCCTTGCTCACATCGCTTGCGCCGCTCAGGCCCTTCGAAACCGTGCTTATTGAAAGGTTCAGTTTCTTTGCGATATCCCGGATTGTAGTCATACTATTGTACCTGCATTTCAGTTAATTTTCGATATTTTCGATAACAGTTTAATTCTATCACGCATTTTATGGTGAGTCAATTGCTTGTAAATTATTAACTGGTATTTTTTACTGTGCATATTGTTTTTTAGTGCACATTGGCGAATATTCTCAAAGAAAGCGGCTTCACAATGCAGCAACATAAAATACGCCCTGAGGTGGTTATAAAGCCAACTCAAGGCGCATTTTATTCTATTTTGAAGCAGCAGGTGCATTCATATAAGGTATGTCAAGCTGAAACAGTTCTCAGTGTAACTGCCTTTCCAGTCATGCATGCATTGTCCCATATGGCTCGTGAAATCGTGCATCGTGTCATAAACCACTTACGCCCCGGCAAGCAATAAGAAACCACCATTGGGAATAATCCATTTGCAGTCGGCACAAACGTGCTGCGGTAAAGCCATGCTTTATGAAGCACTATGGGGTCTTCACTCGGATAAAATTTTACTCCGCGCGTGAAATTAACTCCATCCGTCGATTCAGCGAGAAACAGCGAAAAAGAATAATGTGGCCTATACAGTGCTGTCTGAAGCAAATAATATTTACCCTTATAAAGCACTACATCCTGATGCCATGGAACAAAGCCCTTCGGCAAAGGTATCTGGCATTGATGGAAATTTACCCAGTTTACACCGTTTACGCTTTCCGCATACATCAGGTGATTTGTATTATCTCTGTACCAAAACTGATATTTTCCTTCACGGTAAACTATTGCAAGGCTCAGAATTGCTTTTTTGGAGGACTGCATGAGGCACGGCCTGCTCCAATGGATACCATCAGTACTCTTCATACGGTAGTAATAGTCACACCGATAGTTTGCGCCGCCCGTTTTGGGATTTCCACGCACATAACGAAACCAAAGTTCCATTGTATCACCATTCATGACAAGCTGAGGATCAGAATAGTAACCACCATGCTTTACATCTGATGGCAAACCTGTCACCGGGTTCTTAAGCCCTTTAGGCACCACCCATGTTTTCAAGTCATTTGAAACAACGATGCTCGGATTTTCAAATTTGTCATTAGTCGATGGATACGGCGTCATCGACATCCAGTAACGGTAGCCATTCCACCCATTTTTGAAATAAAGGAGTTTTGGGTGCGTCTCCTGGTTTGAACCGTCATATGTCGGAACCAGCAAAAGATTATAGCGGCTTTTCAGTGCCAGAAAATCTTTTTTCGGTTTTGCAGGGATGCCGTCTTTTTTTAAAGGAATACATGAGCTGCTGCTCTTTTTAGCCGCAGCTATTTTATAAACAGGCCTGGTGCTTGAGTAACTGCTTTTTTTAGCCGCAGCTATTTTAGGAACAGACCTGGTACTTGAGTCACTTTGAATGGCAGACTGAGTGGCAGAAAGCTGTTTCACGCAATAGCGAGGTAAAAAAATTGCCAATGCGACAGCAACAATGCCACAAAATATTGCCAAGATTATCCACTTTGCTTTTTTTGTCAATGAGACTACCTCCATTTGTCCTTTACATCTGGATTATATTCTGAAGAGTAATAGGAGTCAATGTTTTCACCTTATCTGTAATCTCAATTATCAAAATTGTTAACATTAGATGAGAATTCAGCAAATTTTGAGTTTTACACTATAAAGGACTTTACTAAATTTATAAACAATGCAATTAATCAGCCGTATGCCGTGGAGTAAATTTAAAATTACATATTACATGGATTCTGACTTTTTAATGCAAGACTGCATTGCGTCGATAACGGCACCGCGAAAATTGTCTTTTTCGAGAGTTGCCACAGCCTCAATAGTAGTGCCGGCAGGCGAGCATACCATATCTTTAAGCTCCCCAGGATGTTTTCCAGTTTCCAGAAGCATTTTTGCGCTGCCGAAGACAGACTGCGCCGCAAATGTATAAGCTTTATTGCGCGGCATACCGCCCATAACGGCAGCGTCGGCCATAGCCTCAATAAACATAAATACATAAGCAGGTGAGCTTCCGCTTACTGCTGTGACAGCGTCCATCATGTTCTCGCTGACTGTTTCGGCCCTGCCAAAACTTTCAAAAAGGCTGCGCACCTGTTCAAGTTCTACGGGCGTTACCGTTTTGCCGGGGCAAAGGGCTGTCATGCCTTCTCTCACCAAAGCAGGCGTATTCGGCATAGCCCGTATCAGTTTGACAGGCCTGCCAAAAAGTTTCTCGAGCTGTGTAATGGTCATACCGGCCGCCAGCGTAACCACAATGCAGTTTTCAGGCACTGCTGAAGAAATCTCCTTTATAACGTCCTTACAAACCTGCGGCTTAACCGCAAGCACAAGGATTTCGCTTTCCGATGCCGTTTTCTTGTTGTCTGGCGTAACGTCAATCCCGAAATTCTTATGTGCTATTTTAAGCTTAGGCAGAGTATGGTTTGAGGCAATGATTTCAGCCGGTTTAAGTGCACCTGAAGCAAGGATACCGCTTATCATGGCATTAGCCATATTGCCGCAGCCGATAAAGCCAATCTTTTTCATTAAACTTCACCCCTTTTATAATTTCCACATAAAAAATATCTATTCCATTATAACTTAATTTAATCTTCCATGCAAGCAAATAGCATCAACTGCCGCATATACACAATTATCATAAAACTATATATCTGCTTAACCAAAATATATTATTGGCAATTGTTAATTTTCCGCAGATCCAATATCCATTCAATCCATTTTTCAATGGTACGCAAACGGCGTTCTATTGTGTTTAATGAGTTTACATGATATATCGTACTCTTTTGCATGATCTTAGAAATTTCGCAAGTTGTTAAAGGTGCCAATTTTATAAAATATTCTTTAAGCACTTTATTAATTTGTTTTGAGGAAATTATGAAAAAGCCATTTGAATTTATAGCATTTAAAATGCCATAGTCAGCAAATAACAAATCCCAGTCTTTATCTATTTGTCTCAATTTCATAATTTCTTATAAGTACCTCTTTTACTTCTCCTCTTGCATCAGGATTGCTGCTAATTGATCTGTTTGCCGTGACATAATCAATATGATATTTTTTGCTGTTATATAAACTAATAATAAAAGGCGACGAAGAGTTGGAGAGCAGCCAGCGCACTCCCTTATCAGTAAGCTTATCACATAAACTTTTAAGCCGGATTTGATCTTCTTTTGTGAATCCGTTAACTGTATAACCAGTAAAATTGCTGCTGTCACTAACTGGATAGTATGGAGGATCAAAATAAACAAATGAGGAGTGTTTACATCCGATTAATGCTTGCTCAAAGTCCATATTAAGGAGTTCAATACGGCCCGTATTTAAATAATTGCTAACGGCGCGTAGCACTGTTTCATTAACAATATTGGGATTTTTATACCGCCCAAATGGGACATTAAACTCTCCATTTTTATTAACACGGAATAAGCCATTGTAACAAGTTTTATTTAAGTAAATTAATCTTGAAGCCCTTTGGACATTATTCATTTCGTTATACTGCGGTGTACGATCTAATCCACGTATTTTATAAAAATAATCTGCTTCATTCCTATGCTTGCGTAAATCTAAAATGATGGCATCCACATTATTTTTAATTACATCATACATATTAATTAATTCTGTATTATTATCATTTACTATCGCATGACCAGGTTGAAGAGAAAATAGGACTGCGCCACCACCTAAAAACGGTTCATAATATGTACCAATATTTTTAGGGATTAATTTTTTTATTTTTGGCAGTAATTGTCTTTTCCCGCCTGCCCATTTTAAAACTGGCTGTACAACTTTATTTTTCATAGAAATGCCCTCTTAATAAAATCACTGTCAAAAGAATATATGTACTTCATATTTTAAGAGTAGTGATTAAGATCTAATAAATTTATTTTACAGCATTTTGCAGAATTGTCAATTAACTAAGTTACATAGTATTCTAAATTACATTTTATATTGCCAATCATTTCTTATTTTAGCCATCAATTCTCAACGATTTTTTGTAAATGATAATACAGCGCATCAATGAAATGCCTATAGTTCCGTAAAATAAGTCGATTTTTGTAGAATGCTGTTATATTCATGAAAGGGGGTGTTCTTTGTGGAAATGCATGAAAACGGAGCAAGGAGGGTAACTGCCCTGCTTATAGAGCCGGACTTTGGCCAGTGGGATGCAAAATCTTCACTTGCAGAGCTCTACGCGCTAACCCGCAGCGCGGGCGCAGAGCCGTTCGGTGCAATCACACAGAAACGCCCGTCGCCTGACTCTGCCACATGTGTGGGCCGCGGCATAATGGAGCAGGTTGCAAATTTCTGCAAAGAGTACGATATCGACCTGCTGATTTTTGACTGCGAACTTTCCCCAACACAACTTCGAAACATTGAAAATATTTCCGGTGTGAGCACGGCAGACCGGACTATGCTCATCCTCTATATTTTCGCGCTGAACGCAAAAAGCCGCGAAGGGCGGCTCCAGGCAGAACTCGCACGGCTTAAATATATGCTGCCGAGGCTTTCAGGGCAGCATGGTGGGCTTTCACGCCTTGGGGGCGGCATAGGCACACGCGGCCCAGGCGAAAGCAAACTTGAAACCGACCGCCGCCACATACGCCGTAGAATTGACTCACTTAACTGCCAGCTTGAAGAACTGGAAAAGCGCCGTGACCAGACAAGCCGCAGGCGCAAAAAAGAGGGAATAATCACTGTTGCGCTCGTAGGCTACACAAATTCAGGTAAATCCACTCTTATGAATTTCCTTACAAACGCCGGCGTCCTTGCGGAAGACAGGCTTTTTGCCACGCTCGACCCCACTGCGCGTGCCCTGAAACTGCCATGCGGCGAAAGAGTAATGCTGATAGACACAGTAGGCTTTCTGCGCCGCCTTCCGCATCAGCTTATAGAAGCGTTCCACTCTACGCTTGAAATGGCGGCTTCTGCAGACGTAATACTGAACGTCTGCGACGCTTCAAACCCTGAAGCCCCTGCACATCTCAAAGTTACAAATGACACCCTAAGCAGCCTCGGTTGTGCCGGCCGGCCGATTATCCCAGTCCTTAACAAATGCGACCTTGTGCCGGAGATAAAATCCATGCCAATGATTGGGCAAGCCGTGCGCATAAGCGCAAAAACCGGCGATGGGATAGACAGCCTCCTCAATGCCACTGAAGCACGCCTGCCAATTTCCGACCCCATAGAGCTTCTTGTGCCATACTCAGAAGCCACCCTCACAGAATGCATACGCTCATGCAGCGCAGTGAAAAAAGAAGAATTCACACCCGAAGGCTGCCTGTTGACGGCACGCATACCGCACAGCCTCGCCGGCCGTGTGAAAAAATATATCGTCAAAAGCAGCCTTCGTTAAAGGCAATTTCAAGTTACGGCTTTTGTGCCATAAAAAGGAGGCTCCGGCAGAAGCCGGAGCCAAATTTATTTATTTCTACAGTTTCGAGACCATTTTTCATGCAATGGCGCAATGTCAAATGCAGTCAAGCTTAAACTCTCAGCAGAATTAATGTATGTACATTGGAATCACCTTTAGTAACACTCCGGAACCTTTTACGTACGTCGGCTGCCTTTCAATCGCCAGTTTAAAACCCGTTCTCCTTAGATACGGCGCTTCTTAGCTTCTTAATGGAAGCTGCATCAGGCTGCAAAGTCAGTTCATACCGGCCCCTTGTAATTGAAAACATTTTTTTGGTACTGCATTGGTATCTGCTCCTTTAACTTCTAAAATTAAAGCTGCAGAGCAACTGGAAGATAAGCTGTATTTGGGCCTCATTCCTTTCAATTCATTTTAAACAGCTATGGCCCAACAGACCCAACCGAAACTGTGAGGCCTCTTCATCCTCGCCCATTGGACTCACTCCCTTCAACGAAAAGTTCAGATCCTCATTGATGCGCCATCCGCCTGCCCTTTATCTATTAAGCTACTGTATCCGAATTGCCAAGGCCAAGCCCGCATCTCTTTAAATCGTCCCTTTTCTTTTTTCTGGTTTTATTATAAGCCGCTCTGTTGCCTATGTCAATAGTATTTCTGATATTTTTAAAATATTTTAGTATAGTTTTGCAGTCCTCTATTTTCCTGTTGACTTTAGCCGGATGCCGGGATAGAATAAGTACCAGCGATGTACAAAGCGTGATTAACAGTTTGCCGTACAAGGGGGCCTTTGACCGAATGCACGATGAGTATAGTCCTGATCTTCTCAACTTGATTGATGAAGACGGCAAAGAGCACGAATTTGAAATCCTTGACGCAATCGAAAACGATGAAGGTCGTTTTTATGCTCTGCAGCCAATTTACAGCGACCCGAAAGAGCAGGTCGATGCACAAGGCTCATATTATATATTTGAAGCCGTCGAAGAAGACGGTGAGCAGCAGTTTGAAGAAGTCGAAGATGAGGCGCTGCTCAAGAATCTGTCGGCAGAATTTGAAAGCCATTTTGATGATTTCTATGGCAGTGATGACGGCAACGGCAAATAACAGACAGAAAACATCCTGCCTGATGCGCGGACCAGTGTATAAATAACCCTACAATTATTAATAGGGAGCTTTGGCTCCGGCGGCGGACTTCAGACCTCCCGGCTTTTGCCGGACGAAGGGAGTGCGAAACCGTTGGGCGGGCACCCACCTGCTTATGGTAGCAGGTTATTCAGCACTTTACGGTCAGGCGGGTTTTTATTGAAAAAATACGGGGCTGCTGCAAAACGAAAGCTTTGCAGCAGCCCTTTTTTATTATCTATTTTTGTGTCTGCTCAGGCAGGAATAATGCGCGCCCTGATAACTTCTTCGATATCTTCAAGTTTCTGTGGCGTCACTTTTTCCGTACTTCCTGTCACATCAATTATAGTGTAAGCGTAATCTTTCTTTGCCTTGCTCTGCATATTTTCAATGTTGATGCCCGAGTTGGCAAGGAGGCCTGACAGCTTGCCTATAGTGTTCGGCACGTTGCGGTGGAACAGGCAGATACGCATAAAGCCCCCGCGCGGCATTGAAACAGCCGGCATATTTACGGAATTATGTATATTGCCGTTTTCGAGATATTCTTTAAGCTCATCCGCCGCCATGCGCGCGCAGTTGTTTTCCGATTCCGGCGTCGAAGCGCCAAGGTGCGGCACAGCTATTACATTTTCCACGCCAAGCAGGCTGTCATCAGGGAAATCCGTAACATAGCACGCGACCTTACCTTTTTTGACACCTTCAAGCACAGCGCCGTTGTCAACAAGTCCGCCGCGCGCAAAGTTCAGCAGGCGCACGCCATTTTTCATCTTCGCGATAGCATCCGCATTTATCATATTCTTAGTGCTTGGCATAAACGGAACGTGTATCGTAATATAATCGCTTTTCTCAAATATTTCGTCAAGTGAGCGTGCATGGTGCACAGAGCGTGAAAGCCCCCACGCTGCATCTACAGAAAGGTAAGGGTCATACCCGTAAACGGCCATGTCAAGTGAAGACGCCGCATTTGCTACAAGCGTGCCAACAGCTCCAAGCCCTATAACGCCGAGCGTTTTGCCTGCAATCTCCGGGCCTGCAAAGTTGCTCTTCCCTTTTTCTACAAGTTTGCCTACTTCGCCGCCTTTGCCTTTAAGCGAAGACGCCCACCCAACAGCAGGTATAATACGGCGTGATGACAAAAGCAGGGCTGCAACAACAATTTCTTTTACGGCGTTTGCATTCGCGCCCGGCGTGTTAAAAACGGCTATGCCATTTTCGCTGCAGCGGTCGAGCGGGATATTATTCACGCCCGCGCCGGCACGCGCAATGGCAAGAAGGTTTTTCGGGAACTCCATCTCATGCAGCGAAGCCGAGCGCACAAGTATGGCGTCGGGTTTTTCCTCCGTGCTGTCTACCGTATACCCTTCCCCGAAACGCCTTGTTCCGGCAGGCGATATTTTATTAAGGCATTTAATATGGTACATTCCTATGCAGCCTCCATTTCAGCCGTTTTCTTTTTCAAATTTTTTCATAAAGCCTACGAGCTTCTCAACGCCTTCGACCGGCATTGCATTGTAAATAGAAGCACGCATGCCGCCTACAGTGCGGTGGCCCTTGATGTTTACAAATCCGTTTTCGGCAGCGGCAGCTATGAATTTGGCATCCATTTCCTTATTTCCCGTTACAAACGGTATATTCATGATGGAACGGTCCTCTTTTACGACCGTTCCGTGGAAAAGCTTAGAACTGTCGAGGAAATTGTAAAGGATACCTGCCTTTTTATCATTGATTTTCTTCATCTCGCCAAGGCCGCCAACCGTATTTTTAAGCCAGTCGAGCACAAGGCCGCAAATGTAAATAGCATAGCACGGCGGAGTGTTAAACATTGAGCCATTGTCGGCATGCGTCTTGTAATTAAGCATTGTAGGCGTTTTTTCCATAGCATGGCCTATGAGGTCTTCGCGTATGATGACGACCGTAAGGCCTGCCGGACCCATGTTTTTCTGCGCGCCAGCGTAAAGCACGCCGAACTTTGAAACATCCATCGGCTGGCTTAAAGCACACGAAGAAATATCAGCTACAAGCGGCACGTTGCCCGTCTGCGGCAGCTCATGGTAAACCGTGCCGTAAATTGTGTTGTTCATGCAAATATGAAAATAATCAGCATCTTTTGTGAACGTTGACGGGTCAAGCTTTGGGATATATGTAAACGTCTTATCCTTTGAAGAAGCCACAACATGCGCGTCGCCATAGCGGGCTGCTTCTTTGTAAGCTTTCGTTGCCCACTGGCCCGTAAGCACAAAATCGGCCTTATTGCTTCCGTTCATAAGGTTAAGGGGCACCATTGCAAACTGCGTGGAGGCACCTCCCTGAAGGAACAGGACTTTATAATTATCCGGTATCTGCATCATTTCACGGAGTAAACTCTCCGCAGAACAGATGATGTCCTCAAAATTTTTAGATCGATGGGACATCTCCATAACTGACTGGCCGCTGCCTTTGTAGTCAAGCATTTCATCCGCTGCACGGCGGAGAACAGGTTCTGGCAGCATTGAGGGGCCTGCGGAAAAGTTGTAAACTCGTTTCATGATTAGCCTCCTGTGACTTTTGAATTTTTTTCAGACAATAAATTCATTATAGTGTCATGTTTTAAAGTTGTCAATTAATAAATCTACAAATTTAGTCGACTTTTGTATATTCTTTTATATCTAAAGGCTCAAAGTATAATTCTTTCGGAATATGCCGGTAGTTTTGGGCCCGCAAGTATGATATAATTAATGGCAATAACGGCGGCAGGGTGGTGTGATATTGTGAAAAAAGCCATTCAAATATTCAGCATATTTGTCTTTGCGGCTGCGCTTGCAGGCTTTGTGTGGTTCCTTATCCCCGCATGGTGGCATGCGCTTAATTTTGCCGGGCGGCTCGGCATTGCAGTATGCCTCCTCCTTATGGCAGGCGCGCTGTTTTTCCGCAGGATCCTCTCGGCAAGCCGCAGCTCGAAAGCTGCGCGACGGTTTTTTATTGCCGCCCTCATAATCTTCTGCGCAGGCGCCAGCTGGAGTTTTGCAATGACATGCTTCATCGTGTCCCAGAAGGCTCAGAAACCGCCAGAAAGCGCACCGGCCATCGTCCTCGGCAGCATGGTAAACGGCACCACACCGTCGGCTGACCTGCAGGCGCGCATAGGCAAAGCTTCTGTTTACCTCAAATCCCATCCCGGTGCCAAATGCATTGCAAGCGGCGGGCAGGGGCCGGGTGAAAACATAAGCGAAGCTGATGCGATTAAAAACGCCCTTATTTCAGATGGCATTGCGCCTTCCCGCATAATTACAGAAGGCCTGTCGCGCACGACCTTCGAAAACCTTCAGAATACGGGAAATATACTTAACAAGCACGGTTTCGGGCGGCGCGCCGCCATAGTTACGGACGAATACCACGAATTCCGGGCGTGCTCCATAGCACGCTCGCTGCACATTGAGCCGTATGCCGTTCCGGCAGAAACACCATGGTATATTGTTTCTTCCTGTTGGGCACGCGAAGTGCTCGCGCTGACAAATTACTTCCTTTTCATCGGCTGATTTTAAAACGGAGGGACTCATGCAAAATCTGCTGATACATTCCGTACATATATTAGACCCTTCGGATAATACAGACACATTTGGGGATATCCTTGTGAAAAACGGGAAAATTGTGCAGAGGGGTGGAAACACCACGTGCTGCGGTGCACGTGAAATCGACGGCCGCGGCCTCGCTGCCTCCCCAGGCCTTGTAGATATCCATGTCCATCTGCGCGACCCCGGCCAAGCACAAAAAGAAGATATCTTTTCCGGCTGCCGCGCTGCCGCCGCAGGCGGAGTGACAAGCCTTATGTGCATGCCGAACACTGCGCCGCCTATAGATACCCCCGAAACGGTAAAATATGTTTTGGGCAAAGCAGAAAAAGCCGACGCCCGCGTTTACGTCTGCGGGGCAGTTTCAAAAGGCCTTTGCGGGCAGGAAGCCGCCTGCTGGCGCTCACTTAAAGAAGCGGGTGCCGTCGCGCTGAGCGATGACGGCCGGTCTGTTGCAAGCTCCGCGCTTATGGCACGCGCCATGCGCGACGCGCAGCTGCTTGGCCTTGCAGTGTGCGCCCACTGCGAAGATGTTTCACTCTCCGCTGGCGGAAAGATGAATGAGGGGAAAATTTCGGCTGAGCTCGGCGTAAATGGGATTCCCGCCGCTGCCGAAAACTGCGGCACAGCGCGTGAAATATCACTTGCCGCGTCATACGGTGTGCCGGTTCACATATGCCACGTCAGCACAGCCGTTTCCACCCAGATGGTGCGCTGTGCAAAGCAGCACGGTGTTCCCGTAACGGCCGAAACAGCACCTCACTACTTCAGCCTTACGGAAAACGAACTGCTTTCGCGTGACGCCGACTTCCGCATGAACCCGCCGCTCCGTACTGTAAAAGACCGCCTTGCCGTCATAGAAGGGCTGCGCGACGGGACCATAGACGCAATAGCGACAGACCATGCCCCGCACACACCGCATGAAAAAGCTGATTTTCTTTCCGCGCCAAGCGGTGTTATTGGTATGGAGACAAGCCTTGCCGCAGGCATCACGTACCTTGTCAAACCTGGATATATGACGCTCATGCAGCTCCTGCGGCTGATGACATGCTCACCGGCAAATATTATCCACATAGGCACCGGTACGCTGCGGCCCGGTGCGGACGCAGACATCGTTTTGTTTGCGCCTGACGAAGAATGGATCGTAGCGCCGGACAAGCTGCACGGCAAAAGCCGCAACGCTGTTTTTAAAGGCCGCAGGCTTACTGGCAAAGTTAAGCTTACGGTCTGCCGCGGAAAAATTGTTTACAGCAACACCGGTTTATAAAAAGCCGGAAAATATATTAAGGAGGAAGAGCCATGGCATTCGACAGGCTGATTGAAAGGATCGCCGAAATGCAGAACCCGACCGTAGCGGGCCTTGACCCGAAACTCGAGTATGTGCCGGAATCAATCCGCAGTAAGGCATTTAGCCAATATGGCAGGACGCTTGATGGAGCAGCATCTGCAATACTCGAATTTAACAGGAAAATAATCGACGCGCTCTGTGATATTGTGCCGGCCGTCAAGCCACAGTGCGCATATTACGAAATGTATGGCTGGCAGGGCATGAAGGCGCTCCATGACACTGTCGCCTATGCAAAATCAAAAGGCATGTTTGTCATTACCGACGGCAAGCGCAATGATATCGGCAGCACCATGGCGGCATATGCCGCGGCACATCTCGGCGAAACAGATGTCTGCGGCAAAAAGTTTTCCGCTTTTGGTGCAGATGCGCTCACGGTAAACGGCTATCTCGGCTCCGACGGGATACAGCCGCTCCTCGATGTATGCAGGGAGCAGAATAAAGGCATATTCGTGCTTGTAAAAACGTCCAACCCTTCTTCCGACGAACTTCAGGACCAGGCTTTCGAGGGCGGAGAACTTCTCTACGAAGCCATGGGGCGTTTCTGCGAAGAATGGGGCGCTTCTCTCCCGGGAAAATACGGCTACAGCGGCGTAGGCGCGGTTGTGGGCGCCACTTTCCCTGCTCAGCTTGCGGAACTGCGCAACAGCATGGCGCATGCCTTTTTCCTTGTTCCAGGCTATGGCACGCAGGGCGGCAGCGCCGAAAGTGTCGCACCGGCCTTTGGCAAAAACGGCTGCGGCGCCGTTGTAAACGCTTCCCGCTCCATCTTATGCGCGTGGAAAGCCCAAAACGATTCGCAGGAAAATTTTGCCGAGTGCGCACGCAGGGAAGCAATCTCTATGCGCGACAGCATTATAAAGCAAGTGGGGAAGATAAGCCTTGAAAAAGTATGATGTGCGCAGATGCAGGATTATAAGGCGCAGGCAACTTTCAAATAATATTTTTGACTTTACCGCCGAAGCCGGAGAGCTTGCGGAAAAAGCTGTACCCGGCCAGTTCGCGCAGGTAGCCGTACCTGGCAAAACACTCCGTCGTCCAATTTCCATATGCGAAGCCAACAGGCAAAACCAAACCCTGCGTTTTGTGTTCGGCGTGCGCGGTGAGGGTACCGCTGCCCTTTCAAAATTCCATGGGGGTGATTTTCTTGATATCCTTGCACCCCTCGGCAATGGTTTTTCGCTTGGCGACATATCGCGCCGCGCGCTGTTTGTCGGCGGCGGAATAGGTGTACCGCCGCTTCTATGGGCGGCGAAGCCTTTCGGAAAAAGCTCCATGCTCGCCGCCGGTTTCCGCACCAGGAGCAGCATTATCTTGAAAGACGATTTCGAGTCTTCCGGCTGCAAAGTCCTCATTGCAACAGATGACGGCTCATACGGCCACCACGGCCTTGTGACCGATTTGCTCGGCAACCTTGAATTTGACGCTGTTTTTGCCTGCGGCCCTCTGCCAATGCTGCGCGCCGTCCGGCTCATGGCTTCGGAGCGCGGCGTGCCATGTCAGCTTTCGCTTGAAGAGCGCATGGCATGCGGAATCGGTGCATGCCTTGGGTGCGCTGTAAAACTGCACCATGAAGACGGCACGCCGTATTATGGCCGGGTATGCCGTGACGGGCCGGTGTTCGATTCACGTATGCTGGACAAAAACTTCTGACTGTGCCAAAATAATTACAGGTCATGGTCGGGTTATATTAATTCGTAAAGTATAAAATACAGTTCAATATACACATTGAGATATTTAAGCCATGTTCTATGCTTAAAAAGGCCAACGGCGCTTATACTATGCAGAAAACTGTATATTCCAATAAAAACAGGAGAGCAAAAATGGCAAATCTTGAAGTAAACATTGCCGGTGTTAAATTCCACAATCCGGTCATCGCGGCTTCCGGTACATTCGGCTTTGGGCGCGAATTTTCGGAATTTTACCCGCTGTCTGTTTTCGGCGGCGTTTCGTGCAAAGGGCTCACGCTCGAGAAGCGCGCTGGAAATCCGCCGCCTCGCGTAGCCGAAACGCCTAGCGGCATGCTGAATTCGGTTGGCCTGCAAAACCCGGGTGCGGACTACTTCATCAAAAACGACCTGCCGTGGCTCAAAAAGCAAGGCACAAGGGTTATAGCCAACATTGCAGGGAACACACCCGAAGGCTACTGCAGCATTGCCGAAAAGCTCTCGGATTCACCTGTAGACATGATAGAGCTCAACATCTCATGCCCAAACGTCAAGCAGGGCGGAATGCAGTTCGGCACAACGTGTAAAAGCGCGGCAGAAATCACAAAAGAAGTGCGGAAACACTGCACAAAGCCGCTCACCGTGAAGCTCTCCCCCAACGTCTCAGACATAGGCGACATTGCGGCGGCAGTCGAAAGCGAAGGCGCTGATGCAATATCCATGATAAACACACTCATGGGAATGCGCATAGATATACGGACGCAAAGGCCTGTGCTGCACAACAACACAGGCGGCCTTTCCGGGCCCGCCGTCTTCCCCGTGGCAGTGCGCATGGTCTGGCAGGCATACAGGCGCGTGAAAATCCCAATTATTGGCATCGGCGGCATCAGCACATGGCAGGACGCTGCCGAGATTCTGCTTGCCGGCGCTTCCGCCATGCAGATAGGCACGGTCCTTTTCCGTGACCCGTACGCGCCTGTAAAGATAACAGACGGCCTAAGCCGCTACCTTGACGAAAACGGCATGGGCAGCGTTTCGGAGCTTACGGGGAAAGCCATACCATGGTAATAAATCTATCGGCAGTAAAACCGGGAAAGGAAATACTTAAAGCATGAAAACAAAAATGTTCTTAGTAAGGCACTGCGAGGCAAAGGGAAATACTCTCGGCGTTCTTCAGGGGCGCACAGACTGTGACGTAAGCGGCAACGGGCAAAAACAGCTTGACCTTGTGGGTCTCCGGCTGCGCAATGAGCCATTTTCCGCTATTTACTCGAGCCCGCTGAAGCGCGCATATAAAACAGCGCAGGCCATAAACCAATACCACCATCTCGAAATTATAAAAGATAAAAGGCTTGTCGAAATAGACATGGGAAAATGGGAGGGTCTCCCGTGGGCCACAATCGAAAAAGAGGCCCCGGAGCAACTCCGCATATGGAATGAGGACCCGTGGAAGTTTGAGGCGCCGGGCGGCGAATCCATAGTCCATGTAAGCGAACGCATGTGGGAAGCCGTAAACGATATTGCATCGCACAACGGGGGTAATACCGTGTGCATAGTTTCCCATGGCTGCGCCATACGCTCGTTTTTAAGCAGGGCGCTGGAAAGGCCTATGAACGATATTCCATGGAGCGACAACACCGCGGTAAGCGTTGTCGAAATGGAAAACGGCAAAGCAAACGTGCTTTCGATGAACGACGCCTCGCATATCCCGCCCGAGCTGTCAGTTTACCGCAAAAGGAAAAACGATGAAGATACTCGCAGTTGACCTCGGTAAAGCCCGCACAGGGTTGGCAATATGTGATAAAGACGAGATACTCGCCTCGCCTGCCGGCGTTATATCAGACTGGAACCGAGAAAGGGTAATAAAAAGGGTAGCTGAGGAAGCCGCCAAAAGCGGAGCCGGGCAGATAGTTGTCGGCCTACCGCGCAACATGGACGGCTCCGAAGGTGAAAGCGCACGCAGCGCCCGTGACTTTGCCGAAAAGCTCCGCAGCCTTGTTTCGGTGCCGGTAGTTATGCAGGACGAACGCGGGACAACCATCACCGCGCACAGCTACCTTAATGACACAAACACGCGCGGCAAAAAGAGAAAATCGGTCATAGACACAGTGGCTGCGACTGTGATACTTCAGGATTACCTCACATATCGCAAAAACCAAAAAAGCCGTTGAAAGCGGTTTTTTATTTATGCATAATAATACCCTCAGGCAAAACAGTATAGTATTCGCCCGAGGGTAAAACACAAATATGATTTCTAATGCTTTTTTACACTGCCGAGATAGAACAGTGCGATAAGCCCCGTGCCGGTATGTGCGCCTATGATTGGCCCCATATAGCCGATTTTGACTTCTTTGGGGTGGAATTCGTTTTCGACTTTTTCCTTTACATATTCCGCACCCTCAAGATAATCGGTGTGGCTTATAAATACATACTGCTCTGCGGCATTTTCCTGTGTTTTCTCCATGTGCTTCACAAGCATATCAAGTGCCTGTTTGCGCCCGCGCACTTTATCTGTAACTTCAAGCTTACCATAGCCATTGACCTGAAGCACAGGCTTTATGCCGAGCAATGTGCCCATAAGCGCCGCAGAAGCTGAGAGCCTGCCGCCACGCTTTAAGTGATTCAGGTCGTCTACAGTGAACCAGTGGTGCATGCGCACATTGTTCTGCTGCACCCATTGCTGCACTTCTTCAATAGATGCGCCCGTTTTTTTCTTCTGGACCGCATCCCAGACAAGAAGGCCCTCGCCGAGCGACGCGGAACGCGAATCGGCTGTAAGCACCTTGCGGTCCGGATATTTTTCAGAAAGCTTCTTTGCAGCCATCATCGAGTTGCTGTAGGTACCGCTCATTCCCGACGAAAAGCCTATGTAAAGCACATCTGTGCCTTGTTTGAGGTATTTCTCAAATGTTTCGATGAAAACGGACGGGCCTATCTGCGTTGTTTTCGAAGGTTCACCCGCCGCTATTCTCGTATAGAAATCATGCGGTGAAATACAGCGGTAGTCAGGGTAATTCTTGAACGTATCGGAGCCAATGGTAAAATCCATCGGTATAACTTCCACATCAAGTTCATCTACCATCTCCTGCGTAAGGTCGCCTGCGGAGTCTGTTATCACTTTATAATCGCTCATACTGCAGCACTGTCCCTTTCTTTCCAAAAAAATTTATTCTTTTATTATACTGTTTTATTTTTCTGTTGTCCAGCAGGCAGTAAAAAAGGAAAAGCTCCTGCAGCCTGGCCTCTTTTGCTGTGGAAGCTTTTTATTGCTATTTATTATTGCCGATTTATTTTCTTTCTTTGCCAAGGAAAAACAGCGCAATAGTATCAGTGCTCGTATGTGCACTGATAGTCAGTCCCAGATCGCCGATGACAACTTTTTTAGGGTGGAATTCTTCTTCGACCCTGTCCTTTACATATTCCGCATCCTGCTGGCAGGCAGAATGCCCGATAAAGATCACCTGGTTGCCAGCGTCTTCCTGCGTCTGCTCCATATGACTTACGAGCGCGTTAAGCGCCTGCCGGCGGCCGCGGACTTTTTCTATAAGCGCAAGTTTGCCGTTGGCGTCAACATTCAGTACAGGCTTTATGCCGAGCATTGTGCCCACAAGCGCTGCAGAAGCCGAGAGCCTGCCGCCGCGCTTAAGGTGGTTGAGGTCATTCACCGTGAACCAGTGGTTCATGCGCCTGTTGTTTTCCTGCACCCACTGCTGCACTCCTTCAATCGGCACGCCCGCCTTTTTCTTCTGCGCTGCGTGCCACACAACAAGGCCTTGGCCAAGCGACGCCCCGAGCGTGTCTACCGTGAGTATCTTGCGGTCCGGATATTTTTCAGAAAGTTCTTTAGCTACCATTACTGAGTTATTATAGGTGCCGCTCATGCCGGAAGAAAAGCTGAGGTAAAGGACATCCGTGCCAGCTTCCAGATATTTTTCGAAGGTACTGATGTAAACCGCCGGGCTTACCTGGTTAGTTTTAAAAGGTTCGCCTGTGGCAATACGGGCATAAAAGTCGTGAAGTGGCATACAATGCCTATCCGGGTAATCCTTAAACGTATCAGAGCCGAGCGTGATATCCATAGGTATCACTTCAATTCCGAGCTCATCCACCATCTGCTGGGAAAGGGCACCCGCGGAATCCGTTATAACCTGATAGCTGTCCATTTTAGATTTCCTTTCTGTATCTCAAAAAATTCCGGCGCAATTATCTGCTGTTTAAGACAAGATTATATTAGGTTTTATTATACTATCTCTTCCCGCATTGTTCAACTGCTTATTTTTTACCATATATCACAAAAAACCGGCATCCATCTCGTTTTCGAAAACAGATGCCGGCCTCTAATTTTTAGAAAATCTAAATCAAACTAATTCAATGATTGCCATTTCGGCTGCATCGCCGCGGCGAGGCCCGATTTTCGTAATTCGGGTGTAGCCGCCTTTGCGGTCAGAATATTTGGGGGCAATTTCGGTAAACAGCTTATGCACAACAGCCTCTTTTGTAATAAAGCCGTATGCAAGGCGTTTGTTCGCCAGACTGTCGTCCTTCGCGATCGTGATCATCTTTTCGGCCATAGAGCGGACTTCCTTGGCACGCGTAACGGTGGTCTCGATCTTGCCATTCTCGAAAAGGAAAGTGACCATTGCGCGCAGCATTGCTGTTCTGCTTGCTGTGGCTCTTCCGAGTTTTCTGGTTCCTGGCATCGAATTTCACTCCTTTTCCTTGGTTTGCGGACGGATCATTCGTCGTCCTTGCGGAGATTAAAACCGAGTGAGGCCATTTTCCATACGACCTCATCAAGTGACTTGCGCCCGAGGTTGCGAACTTTCATCATATCTTCTTCGGACTTGTTGATAATATCTCCAACGGTATTGATCCCAGCGCGCTTCAGGCAGTTGAACGAGCGGACGGAAAGGTCGAGCTCTTCAATCGTCATGTCAAGCAGTTTTTCCTTGCTCTTGTCGTCTTTTTCGACCATAACTTCTGTGTTGCTGCCGGTATCCGAAAGGTTGACGAAAAGGTTCAAGTGCTCTGTGAGTACTTTCGCCGCCAACGAGACGGCTTCCTGCGCACCTATTACGCCGTTCGTCCAGACTTCCAGCGTCAGCTTATCGTAGTCGATGCTCTGCCCAACGCGGGTTGGCTCAACATTGTAGTTGACCTTGTAAACCGGAGTATAAATGGAGTCCACAGGAATCATGCCGATAACATTCGCACTCATGTTCTGCTTGTTGCGCTCGGCAGACACATAGCCGCGGCCATTGTCCAGTGTAAGTTCCATATACAATTTTGCACCGTCGCCAAGTGTGGCAATGTGCATTTCCGGGTTGAGGATTTCTACCTCGCTGTCGCACTTGATTGA
>DHSD01000013.1 GCA_002411365.1 Ruminococcaceae bacterium UBA5295 | reverse complement strand
CACAAAAATAAATGTTTCCTTGACAAAGTCCACCTCCTCCGTTATAGTGATTTATTATAATGTTTTACTTTTAGTTGGCAGCTAATAAAAGCGATAATAGTACCCGACACATGACAGAAGGAAGATTGCAGTGAAAAGACCATTTGTTACGAAAGAGCAGCTTACGAAGATTGCAAAAAAATATCCTACGCCATTTTATATTTACGATGAAAATGGCATTCGCGAAAACGCAGAACGTGTAAAGCAGGCATTTGCATGGAACCGCGGCTACCGTGAATATTTTGCCGTGAAAGCTACGCCGAACCCATATATACTCGAAATAATGAAAGGCGAAGGCTTCGGCACTGACTGCTCCTCATACACCGAGCTGATGCTTGCAAACACAGTCGGTTTCAGTGGAAGGACGAACGACATTATGTTCTCGTCAAACGAGACGCCCGATGCCGATTTTCTCCTTGCGCGCAAACTTGGCGCAATTATAAACCTTGACGATTTCACTCATATAGATATTCTCAACCGTCTCTGCGGAATACCTGAAACAATCTGCTGCCGCTATAACCCCGGCGGAGTGTTCAAAGCAAGCAATGAGATTATGGATAACCCCGGTGACTCGAAATACGGCTTTACGCGCAGCCAGCTCTTCGAGGGATTCCGGCGCCTTCAGCAGCTCGGTGCCAGGCACTTTGGCATACATGCCTTCCTCGCAAGCAACACAACCGGCAATGAGTACTACCCAATCCTCGCAAAACAGCTTTTCAGCCTTGCCGTCAGCCTTCACCGCCAAACAGGTGCGCATATCGATTTTATTAACCTTTCAGGCGGAATAGGCGTTGCCTACAAACCAGAGCAGAAACCTGCCGATATCCTCACCATAGGCCGTCAAGTGCAACAGGCCTACAATGAGATACTTGTGCCGGAAGGCATGGGCGACATAGCAATTTTTACGGAAATGGGCCGTTTCATGCTTGGGCCTTATGGCTGCCTTGTTGCAACAGCCATACGTGAAAAACACATTTATAAAGAATATATAGGCCTTGACGCCTGCGCCGCCAACTTAATGCGGCCTGCGATGTACGGAGCTTACCATCACGTCACTGTCAGCGGCAAGGAAGACTGGCCGTGCGACCATAAGTATGACATTGTCGGCGGCCTGTGCGAGAACAATGACAAATTTGCCATTGACCGCATGCTTCCAAAAATCGATATGGGCGATTTTATCATAATCCATGATGCTGGCGCCCATGGCCATTCTATGGGATATAACTACAACGGCAGGCTGCGCTCTGCCGAACTTCTGCTCAAGGCCGACGGCTCTGTGAAACTTATCCGCCGCGCTGAAACGCCGGCAGACTATTTCGCAACTCTCGATTACCCCGGCCTTCCGAAAAGATAAACGTATAGATAACAGAAACGTCGCCTTAAAGGCGGCGTTTCTGCAGGAGAAAGAGGAAGTAATTATGAAAATATAAATCCTCACATGAGGGACTTGTGGCCATTTAACTAAAAGCACTTCTCATCTTTTATAAACCGTGTGCTTTATTTCACCAACAGTTTTATAATATCCTTAAATTATTACATGGCAATGAATCCCTTTTGAAGTTTCTTTGTCGTATGTGTGAATAAATTGATAACAAAATTGTAATAATATAAACAAAAATGTCGATTCCCGCCGGTGATAGAAAAATCCTATCGTCTGCGGGAATTTGGCCGCATTTAGGTAAATTTAGGGGCATTCTGTTAAACGCAGCCTCATCCATTGCTTCGTAGCCACTAAATTGTGAACTTCTCTTGGCACAACCGCCCGCAGGGAAAGTATTTTTCTCTGCGGGCGATTTGCGTTTTTCAAAGCTTTACAGCAGCAACCGGTTTTTCATGCAAGTGATTTTGCCCATGCCCGTTATTTGCGTTGCGCTATTTTTTGTAGCTTTTAAATGATAATTAATAATTATTTAATGCAAAATTACAGTCTTTAAAAGTTTAATAAAATAATTATAATTTGCAATTTTATTATTTTCTACATTGTTTTCTGTTCACTTAACATTATCATCATGATTCGACAAATTCAGATTTTATGGGACAAAATAACATATTTTTAGCTTAACTAAACTTATCGAGTTAATGTTTTGTGCTTAATTATTTCATATAAATTTTCTAAAATAAAACTAAATGCTATATATTCTTGCTTGACATTACAAAATTCGAGTGATATATTATTCCAGAACTTAAAAATAATATAATCAGGTGAATTGATACATGAATCATTTAATCGCAAAAAACAACAGTATGAGCCGAACGAAAAAAACTGTTTTAATAATTCTCCTTGCAGTTTTACTCGGCTGCATCTGCTGGCTGATAGCATACCATGCAGGTGTTGTGGCGAGCAAAAACCAGATGGATTC
Organism: Ruminococcaceae bacterium UBA5295; assembly: GCA_002411365.1. GTDB lineage: Bacteria > Bacillota > Clostridia > Oscillospirales > Acutalibacteraceae > Thermocaproicibacter. The sequence continues at coordinate 5,668 of DHSD01000013.1, read as the reverse complement.
GCTCCGCTCGTGGGCATTTTCGGCCAATAATCTTTCTGCAGGAAATAGCGGAAACACAATCATACCGCAGTTTCAAAAGTTAAGGCAAAAAAACGGAGATGCGGTCGCATGGATAAAAATTGACGGCACTTCTGTCAATTATCCTGTTATGCAGACACCGCAGGATTCTGAATATTATCTGCACCGGAATTTCAACAAGCAGTCGGAAACACGCGGGCTTCCATTTTTGGACGCAAAGTCGGATCTTAAAAAGAGCAAGAATTATCTCGTTTATGGCCACAACATGAGGGATGGAACAGAATTTGCCGATACCATCGACTACCTGCATGAAGATTACTACCATAAACACCCCATGATTCATTTTGATACTCTCTATGGAATAAGCAATTATAAAATCATTTCAGTTTTCCGTTCCCAAGTTTACAGAAAAGGCGATAATGTTTTTAAATATTATAAATACCCAGATATTGAAACAGAATCAGATTTCAACACATACGTAGACAACGTCAAAAAAATGTCGGAGTACAGTATTAATGAATCCGCAACGTTTGGCGACCAGCTGCTTACACTCTCCACATGCTATAACTATGTGGAAGACGGGCGTCTCGTGATTGTGGCAAAAAGAGTCGCATGACTCTACAGTCAAGTGGCTTTTTTAAAATAATCTTTCTGTTTTGAAAGGGGATTTATTAATGAAAGGATCTAATGGGCTCAAAAAGTTGGCGTCGGGCCTAATTGCAGTTGCCATGTTAGCCTCAATGGCTCCAATGGCATCTGTGCCCGCACTGGCATGTCTCACATCTGTAGCATCTTGTGATTGTGGGCATTCTTCTTCGCAGTCAGTTTCTTCGCAGCCAACTTCTTCAAAGCCAGTTTCTTCACAACCAACTTCTTCACAGCCGGTTTCCTCACAGCCAACTTCTTCACAGCCGGTTTCCTCGCAGCCAACTTCTTCACAGCCGGTTTCCTCGCAGCCAACTTCTTCACAACCGAAAATTGCTTCATCAACACCGGTAATTGCCTCATCTAAACCTACACCCAATGTCTCTTCAAAGCCTAAGGTGGAACCTATGGATAGCAAAAATCATGGTTCACCTTCCGACAAAGATGTGACACCAAAAACAGGTGACAGCACTAATGAGGCTATACACGCAGCAGCAATTGCATGTGCTTCTTTAGCAGGTATTGGTGCCGTTTTGTCCAGCAAAAAAGCTGCGGTTTAACAGGCTTTAAACTTTAATCAAAAAATATCCAGAGCACAGAGATTGCTTTACTCTGGATACAGTATTGGGATCTTTGGAGTCTGCTACATGCTATAGCAACGTTTATTTGTCCATGGCAATAGAAAAGGTAATGGCATCTAACATCTAAGGAGATTCAGGAAATAAATATACAGCAGGCACTGGACAATCGGTTCAGTGCCTGCTTTTTTGCCATTTAATAGCATGGGGATTTAGTTGATTCTGCTGAGAGGCCCATCGGATTTATTTCCGGTGAGCCTATTTTGCACTGAGTTTGTTTTACCTCTTCAGCCTGCATTTTTGGCTTGCATATCTTTGTGCCCTTCCCGATTCAGTGGGCAGTAAAAAGGCTGAAAAGAACCCATCCTCCGCTTAATGCGTTGAATGGGTTCTTAAAACAAACTTGCGGAGGATATTATCCGCCGCAAGCTAATTTATACTGTTATAAAATAAATTAGGCTTTCCCAACGCAGCCAAGAACGTCTTTTATCTTGTGCTCAACCAAAGCCTTAATGGCATCGCGGCCATCGCCGAGGTACTGGCGCGGGTCGAAATGGTCAGGGTGCTCAGCAAAATGCTTGCGCACACTTGCCGTCATTGCAAGGCGGAGGTCGGAGTCAATGTTGATTTTGCAGACAGCCATTGTGGCAGCCTTGCGCAGCATTTCTTCCGGAATGCCAATTGCGTCCGGCATCTTGCCGCCATACTGGTTTACCATCTTAACGAATTCCTGCGGCACCGATGAAGCACCGTGCAGCACTATTGGGAATCCAGGCAGGCGGTCAGAAACCTCTTTCAGAATATCGAAGCGAAGCTGGGGCTTCTGGCCCGGCTTAAATTTATATGCACCGTGGCTTGTGCCGATTGCAATAGCGAGGGAATCGACACCTGTGCGTTTTACGAAGTCCTGAACCTGGTCAGGGTCTGTGAACTGAGCTCTGTCAGCATTCACGTTGACAGCATCCTCAATTCCTGCAAGACGGCCAAGCTCAGCTTCTACGGTTACATACGGGGAATGGCTGTGTGCATATTCAACGACCTTGCGTGTCTCGGCAATATTTTCTTCATAAGGCTTTGAGGAACCGTCGAACATTACGGATGTAAAGCCGTCGTCTACGCATTCTTTGCAGACTTCGTAAGACGGGCCGTGGTCGAGGTGCAGCACTATTGGGATATCCGGATGCTCGTCGTTTGCTGCTTCTACCAGATGGATAAGGTACGGCGGGTTCGCATATTTGCGTGCCCCTGCCGAAGCCTGAAGTATAACCGGCGCCTTCAGCTCCGCAGCGGCTTCCGTAATGCCCTGGACGATTTCCATGTTATTGATGTTAAATGCTCCGATTGCATATCCGCCGTCATAGGCTTTTTTGAACATTTCTTTAGTATTTACCAAAGACATTGGCTGTCACTCCTGTTCTATATTTCTCAAAAAATTCATTTTACGAGTTCATTATACCTCTTTTTGGGTAAAAATAAAAGCAAGATTGTTAATAATCTGATTATCTTTACTTTATCAGGCGCACTGAAAAAGCTCCGGATGATGACGGCTGTAATGAAAAATGTACTGCTGCGCAACACCTGCATACGGCCCAAACCATGACGGGTCTTTCCCGGGGAACAGGACTTTCATCGCGCGCTTCATCCACACATCCATAGGGAATGCATCCATCTTGTGAAGGCCATATAGCAGCGTGCAATCAGCCACTTTCGGCCCAACGCCGCTTAGGCCGGTAAGGACATCGCGCGCTTCTTTAAGCGGCATGACTTTCAGCGCCTTAAAATCAATGCGGCCCTGTGCAACACTTTTCGCCGCGCTTATAACATACGGCGCCCTGAAACCGAACCCAAGCGCGCGCAAGTCGCCTTCATCTGCCAAAGCCAGCGTTTCAGCCTCCGGAAACGCGAACCTGCCGTTACCGATATTCCTGCCATAAGCCCGGCAAAGACGGGCGGCCATGCCTTTTATGCGCTTAATATTGTTGCATTGTGAAAGGATAAACGAGCACAGTGCTTCCCATGGTTCCTGCCGCAGAATATGTATTTCAGGCGCATAGTGCGCCGCTTCCGCAAGTGTGCTGTCTTTTTCACACAGGCCAGCACGTATACCAGCGTAATCAGTGCCCATGTCAAAGTAATCTGCCCAGAACGGGTCGCGCAGCACATCGGAAAAGTTTTCTTCCGTTATATGCAGGTATCTCCCATATGCGACACCCTCCCATGTGCCGTCCTGAAGGCGGTCCCACCGGAAGCACTGGCCGCAGTCAAGGGTCTGGGCAAGGTTTCCCATCAAAGTATTCATTTTTGTTCCTTTCCACACGTTTTATGTCTTAATTTATCCTATCATAAAAATTTTTTCTCTACAACTCTTGACAAATACAGAACGTAATTGAAACCCGTCCGGCCTGCCGGCAGGATTTTTATGTATCAACTTTTTGTTATCAACAATTCGCAGGGGTTGTACTCTGGACTTATCAACATTTTCAACAGGGTTTTCAACAGTTATTTTCAAGTTATCAACTGCTTTATGCCCGCTGTGAAATTACCATTTGTATAAATGCCCCGAAAAACCATAAAATACTGAAAATCTGCTGTTTTAATGTTGACGTGGGAATTAAGGGCGCGTTTAAAACCATTTTGCCGCCGAGCGCAGATGCTGAAAATTTCCGCTGCCTGCAATATGGAAAGAAGTTATTTTGTGATATAATGTATATAAAATTAAAAAATAAGAAATTTTAAGGAGTTTTTAATAGATGGATAAGAAAGAAAAAGACACGCCAGATGGAATTATCGCAGGCAGGAACGCCGTTTCTGAGGCACTTAAAAGCGGAAGAACCATAGACAGCATTTATATTGCACGCGGCGACCGCTCCGGAAGCCTTGGCCTCATTGCTGCAAAAGCCAGAAAAGCGGGTATTACCATAAAGGAATCCGACCCGCGCAAACTCGACCACATGTGCGCCGGCTCAGTCCATCAGGGAATAGTGGCTGTTGCAGCTGCTAAGGAATACGCTTCGCTGGACGATGTGTTCGCACTTGCCGCCGAGCGGAAAGAGCCGCCTTTCCTGATAATTGCCGACGGCCTCGAAGACCCGCACAACCTTGGCGCGGTGCTCCGTGTGGCCGAATGCACCGGCGCGCACGGTGTAATTATCCCGAAACGCCGCAGCGTCGGCCTTACATGGACCGTAGGCAAGGCAAGCGCCGGCGCAGTGGAGTATATACCTGTTGTGCGCGCAACCAACCTCGCCTCAACATTGGATGAACTTAAAAAGCGCGGCGTCTGGATATATGCGGCAGACCTTGAAGGCAAAAACTGGTGTGAGACTGATTTCAAAGATCCCACGGCAATTATCATCGGTTCTGAAGGTTTCGGAGTCAGCCACCTGCTGAAGGAAAAATCGGATTTTATAATATCTCTGCCAATGCTGGGCAAAATAAATTCACTGAATGCTTCTGTAGCCTGCGGAGTTATATGCTACGAAGTCGTCCGGCAGCGAAAAGGCATTCGGGCAAAGTAATCTATGGGAGCGGATCATAATGAAAGATGAAAAAAGCGTTCCGCGCAATGATGATTCCTCCAGCAAAGCTTCAGCCGAAGCCAGAGGCAGGTCGGAGAGCGAAAGCAAACCGGCTGCGGGAAAAAGCCACACTGCCCCCCTTACCGCCGACGAAATCGTCAACAGTGCACATCAGGCCCTTAACATGGAAAGCGGCGGTATGGATCCTTCTTCGCCCAGTGGGAAACCGCGCAAAAAGAAAAAGCATTCTTTTTTCCATTGGCGGCATAAAGGCGAAGATGAGGATACCGTCCCCGAAGACGATATTTACTATGGCCTGCAGCTGAAGCCGCTGGAAGAGTACAGGCGCGAATACGAAGAGACAATCCGGCTTGACCCCGACGAAATAAAAAGCGCAGAAGAGGAACTGCTCAGAGAACAGGAGGCTAAGGCGGAATCTGCCGGAGAAGATCATCCGACCGAAAGTGAACCTCCGGCAATGCAGAACACAGAAAAAACAGCCAAGGCGCCTGAAGAAGAGAAGCCTGCCGAAGGCTGGCAGAAAAGTCCGCCTGAAAATGCTGTAAAAGAAGATAATGCAGGCAGCAGACCAGATAAAGAACCTGAAGCATCTGCTGAGGACACATCAGCTAAAACAGAAGCCCCGCCTGAAAATGCTCCGGAAGCTGTTTCTGGGAATGAACCTATGTCCGAAAAGCGGAAAGGGCACCTTGAAAAGATTTTCCGTAAAGCTGGCTTGAATGCTGAAGAAATGTTCGCAGAAAAAGCCGAAATCCGGGAAGATGTGCACAGGGCGCCTCAACAGCCGCCACAGCCTTTAACCGAGCCTCTCGTCCATCCTGCAGTCATCCCTGGACCAAAAACGGAACCCGATATACGTCCGCCTATAGAGGAGCCTTCTCCTTTTGA
>DHSD01000020.1 GCA_002411365.1 Ruminococcaceae bacterium UBA5295 | reverse complement strand
ACTTCATTTTACAATCGGCGAAGTTTATAAAAAATAATTCATAATTCTAAAATAATTCATAATTCTTTTAAAATTATATTGTATTTTTCGGATAATGTGCTATAATGGCTTTGCAAACGGTTGCAGGACATTAAAGCACCGCAGCATAAATTTAAAAAGGCTGAGTGAAAATGGCTGTTACCATCAAGGATATAGCAAAAATGGCCGACGTTTCCCCTTCTACTGTTTCAAGGGTTGTCGATGAAAATCCGCGCATCAGCAAGAAGACAAGCGAAAAAGTCAAAAGGGTAATGCAGGAAATGGATTACCACCCCAATATGCTGGCACGCTCGCTTGCGAGAAAAGACACAAAGATTATTGGCACGCTTATGCCCGGCACAGAAGAGAATGCTTTTAAGCACCCTTTTTTCCCGGAAATTCTGAGGGGCGTCACATCGGAAGCCTATAAAAGCGGCTACAACATACTTATTTCAAGTGCGGCCACACCTTCCGATGAAAAAAAGATAGTGCTCGACTTTGCTAAAAACGGCGTTGCAGAAGGCCTGATACTTATGACTTCACGCCATAACGACACAGTGATAAAGGCACTTACCGAAATTTCATTCCCGTTCGTCCTTGTAGGCAACCCGGAAAACTCAAGCAATGTTACATGGGTAGATAACGACAACATAGAGGCCGGCCGCAAACTGACAGAGCATTTTATTTCGCGCGGCTGCAGAAAGATTGCATTTATTGGCCTTACAGATGAATACCTTGTTGTAAAGGACCGCTTTGAGGGCTACAGGAAAGCCCTTGGCGAAAGCGGCATAGAGTTTGACAAAGGCCTTGTTGTAAAAGGCGCATTCATGAGGAGCAACGGCGGCAATATGATGAGCGAGCTGCTCTCAAGGAAAAAGGATTTCAGCGGTATAGTGGCCGCCGACGATGACATGGCCTTCGACGCCATAAAGGTCCTTAAAAAAGCAGGCATACGCGTGCCGCAGGATGTGCTCGTCGCAGGTTTCAACAACACCAAAATGGACGATTACTTTACGCCTATGCTTACTTCCATAGACATAAACGCATTCGAGCTCGGAAGGAAAGCCTTTCAGCTTATCCGGGCAAAAATTGAGAATAAAGATTATAAGCCTACCCATGAGCTTGTGGGCATCAATATAGTCCCGCGGGAATCAACATCCCGCAATTTTAAAGGATCAACCGAGTAAACGGGCAATCTTTCGGTTGCTTGATTTTCAAGGAGGTGGATCTGAGGCGATGGTAAAAAGGAGGTGCTTACTACCTTTTGTTGTGCAACCGATTGCACAACAAAAGGTGCAGGCAAATTAAAACTCACCGCGGCTTTTCAAACAAAGGCAAAAGGTAAACATCATTTCATTAAGGATTTAAAGGAGGATCAGATTATGACTGGTAAAAAGATTGTTTCATTGGGCCTTGTCTGTGCCCTGACCGCATCCATGGCAGCTATGGGAACCGGCTGCAAAAATACGACGGCCACTTCTTCAAAAGGCACGTTGTCCCAGCAGTCCTCTGCGAGTTCCGCCACTTCTTCAGCGCTCGGCGAACAGGGAGCAAAAATCACGCTCTGGGGCTCTGCCGACGACCAGAAAATGCTAAAGGAACTGGCGGGGGATTTCGTAAAGAAATACGCAGATAAAAAATACACGGTTACCGTCAACGTTCAGGATGAAGACAAGGCACAAGCCGCTATTCTGAAAGACGTTGATGCGGCGGCCGATGTTTTCGACGTGCCGCACGACCAGCTTGGGGCGCTTGTCGAGGCTGGCGCATGCTACCCGAACACTGTTTTTGCCAAAGATGTTCAGGCAAACGACGATGCAAACGCCGTGCAGGCTTCCACATACAAGGGCACCCTTTACGGCTACCCGCGTTCCGTACAGTCGATTTTCCTGTTCTACAACAAGAGCGTCCTTAGTGCAGACGATGTCAAGACAATGGACGGAATGCTGAAGAAAGCAAAAGGGGCCGGAAAGAGCTGTGGCTGGGACATGACCAACCTTTACGACACTGCCCCGTTCTACCTTGCAAACGGCGTCAAGCTCTTCGGTGACAAGGGCACAGACGTAAACGGCAGCACTTTCAACAGCCCAGAAGCTGTGGCGGTTGCCAAATACATCTCCGGTCTTAAAGCAAATGGCTTGAAAAATGTAAACGACGGCGATGCTGAAAAGCTTCTGAAAGACGGTTCGCTTGTTGCACAGGCAACAGGTTCATGGAAGTCCGACGCATTCAAGAAAGCACTTGGCAGCAACTACGCTGTTGCAAAACTCCCGACAATCAACGTCGGTGGCGCAGAGAAACAGATAGTTTCTTTTGCAGGTTACACCCTTTACCTTGTAAATGCACACTCAAAGTTCCCGCAGGCAGCAATGCAACTTGCTGAGTACCTCACTGAGAAAGACAACCAGCTCAAGGCTTTCAAAGACCGCAAAGTTGTCCCTGCCAACAAAGAAGCTGCAAGCGATTCATCAGTTACAGGTGATGAAACAGTTGCAGCTCAGCTTGAGCAGACCAAAACATCTATCCCAATGCCTTCCATCACTCAGATGACAAACTTCTGGTCAGACTCGAGTATGGCCTACACAAAAGACATATTCGAAGGCAAGATTAAACAAGCCGACATCCAGACTAAACTGAATGCATGGAATGACTCGCTGAAAGCTACCGTTAAGAAATAATCCTTAAAACTTCTGATATTCCATTCCCATAGATTCATAAACTGCAGCTAAGCTCCTGAGAAGGGGTTTAGCTGCATGCCTTATAAAAAAGCGGGGGCGATTTAATTTGGAAAAAGATGGCAAGGCGCTCAAAAAGGGAAAAGTAAACAGCCTGCCAAAACTGACATTTAAAGATAAAGAAGCAGGTTCTTATTTTATAATGGGATTTGCAAACTTTGCGGACCATCAGATCATAAAAGGATTTATCTTCCTTGCAGCTGAAATTGCATACATAGCTTTCATGATAATGAATGGCGGAGACCTTCTGCACGGTCTTTATACCCTTGGCACCAAAAAGCAGGGCTGGGTTACGGAGCCGGGGAAGCTTCTGCCGGTTCTACAGTCTGGCGACAACTCCATGCTCTTCCTCCTCTACGGCATAATGACGCTTGTAATCACCGGCGTTTTCATTGTAGTTTACCTTGTCAACATTTCCAGCGCGCGGAAACTTCTTAGCCTACGTCGTGCTGGAAAACGCCCAAACACATTCGCGCAGGATTTCAGGAGTCTCGGCGACACCAATTTCCACGGCGCCATGCTTACGCTCCCTATGCTCGGCATCCTGTTCGTTATCGTACTGCCTATCATCTTCATGATACTTATCGCGTTCACTAACTACGACAGCAACCACCAGGTGCCGGGCAACCTGTTCCATTGGATTGGCTTTACAAACTTCGCAGCAATACTCGGCGCAAACAAGCTCCTTTCATACACATTCATGCACGTTATAGGCTGGACGCTTGTGTGGGCCTTAATAGCAACATTTTCAAACTATTTTCTCGGGATCATCGTTGCGCTTATGATTAACTACAAAGAGATACACCTTAAAGCCATGTGGCGCTCTATCCTCGTTACAACGATTGCGATTCCGCAGTTCATCTCCCTGCTCGTAATGCAGAACATGTTCAGCATGTACGGGCCCATCAACGAGCTGCTGGTGCGTCTTGGTCTTGGCAGGGTGGATTTCCTCGTGAACAACGCCACAAACGCGCGCATCGTCGTGCTTATTGTAAACCTGTGGATAGGCATTCCGTACACCATGCTTATCACATCGGGGATTTTGATGAATATCCCGAGCGAGATGTATGAGTCGGCAAAAATTGACGGCGCTTCGCCCGTCCAGATATTCTTCCACATAACACTGCCTTACGTGCTGTTTGTCACAGCGCCTTACCTTATAACACAATTCATCGCCAACCTTAACAACTTCAACGTCATCTTCCTCCTGTCAGGCGGCGGCCCGACCACGACAGATTACTTTCAAGCAGGAAAAACCGATTTGCTCGTGACATGGCTGTATAAACTGACGGTCAACAATTACGACTACAACCTTGCATCGGTGATCGGCATATTCTCCTTCATCATCTGCGCTGTTACATCGCTTATTGCCTATCATCACACTGCGTCTTACAAGAGGGAGGAGGAATTTCAATGAAAACCGCAAACGCTGTAAGTGCTGACGAAACTGAGAAAACCGCAAAGGCCGCGAAGCCTGCAAAAACTTCGAGCATAAGGAAAAGGAGGATAGCCGGCACGGTAGTAATCTACATAATCCTCACCATCATATCAATCATCTGGCTTATACCGGTCGTGTGGGTTGTGTTAACATCTTTCCGCGCCGAGCCTGGCGCGTTCACCTCTAATTTCATTCCTGAGCACTGGACGCTTGACAACTACAAAAGCCTCTGGGCAAACGCTGTCTTCCCATTCAAGGCATGGTTTTTCAATACACTGTGGGTGTCGTGCATTTCGTGCGTTATAAGCACATTTCTTACGCTTTCAGTTGCCTATGTGCTTTCAAGGCTGCGCTTTGCGTTCCGCAAGCCATATATGAACTTTGCACTGATACTCGGTATGTTCCCCGGCTTCATGTCTATGATTGCCGTATACTTTATCCTTAAAGCCGTGGGCCTCACGCAGAACCTCTGGGCCCTTATCATACAGTATTCTGCCGGGTCAGGGCTTGGGTTCTACATTTCGAAAGGGTTTTTCGACACAATACCGCGTTCGCTTGACGAGGCCGCGCGCATCGACGGGGCAACAAATGGGCAGGTATTCCTGCACATCATAATGCCCAACTCCGGCCCGATAGTCGTCTACACCGCACTTATGGCTTTCATGGCACCGTGGAACGACTACATTTTCGCAAACGTCATCATGGGCGACAACTACAACAAGTGGACCGTCGCCATCGGCCTCTACCAGATGATCCAGAAGAACAATGTCTACAAATACTTCACACAGTTCAACGCGGGCTGCGTCTGCGTAGGCGTGCCTATCATGGTCCTGTTCTTCTGTCTGCAGAAATTCTATGTTGCAGGTGTTACGGGAGGTGCTGTGAAGGGCTGACATCGTATGAAAAAAAGAGTCTGTGTACCATTTATCGGATACGCCTTACTCTTTTCCTATCAAAAAAATACACTGCGGCTGCGCCTGAGAACGGCAAAAAATGATTTGGCAGTATGCTCAGTTTTATACAGGGACAGGTATGCAAGGGGTAAAGAATTTTTATCTTTACCCCTTGCACTTATATGCCGGACTGAAATGTTCGATTTCTATGAAGCCGATATTAACGCTCGAAACAAGCCGTTTCCTTTATATTTTCAGGTTGGAAAACAATGGCGGAAGTATCTTTTATTATGATGAGCGCGGATTTTGGGACAATATGCCGAAACCCAGTGGGGCTTTCCAGTTCCCATATATCATACGGCAGACATCTACAGGCCCGTAAAGTGGGCACAGGAAGGCATCTGCTACCAGATATTCCCGCAGAGCTTCTGCAACGGCAATAAACTAAATGACCCTGAAGGCGTGTCGCCCTGGGGGCAGAGCCGGCGTACCGCACATTTTACGGCGGCGACCTGCAGGGGATTATCGACCGCCTGCCCTACCTTTCCGAGCTTGGCGTGACGTTCCTTTACCTCACGCCAATATTCCTGTCAACATCGCCACACAAGTACAACACTGACGATTACTATAAAATAGACCCCCATTTCGGCGATGCCGAAACTCTTGCGAAACTCTTGCAAAACTTGTTTCAATGTGCCATAATCTGGGTATCAGGGTTATACTTGACGCCGTGTTCAATCATGCGGAGAAAACTTCTTTGCTTTTCAGGATGTTGTTAAAAACGGTGAAAAATCAAGGTACAGAGACTGGTTCTTTATCGACCGGTTCCCTGTAGACAAAGAGAACGTAAATTACATCACATTTTCAAACAGGCTAAGAAACATGCCTAAGCTCAACACGTCAAATCCGGAAGTCATCAGCTACCTTTTAAAAGCTGCAGGCTACTGGATGAAAAAAGCTAAAATCGACGGCTGGCGTCTTGACGTGTGCGACGAAGTCAGCCATGTGTTCTGGAAAAAGTTCCGCCAGTATGTAAAGAGCATAAACAGCGATGCCATCATAATAGGTGAGATATACCACCAGTCAAGCGCGTTCCTACGCGGCGACGAAATCGACGGAATAATGAATTACCCCCTGCGCGAAGCTGTGCTCGGTTTTTTCGTCGAGCGCAGCATAGACGGTATGAGCTTTGCGGACAAAATCGTCTCAAAGCTCATGCTGTACCCAGACAACATTAACCGCAGTATGCTCAACCTTATTGACAGCCATGACACGGAGCGCTTCCTCACCTCCTGCGGCGGCAGGGTGGAACAGCTGAAACTCGCGGAAGTTTTCCAGTTCACTTACATTGGCATCCCGTATTTTTACTATGGGGATGAAGTCGGCCTTGACGGGGGCAAAGACCCGGGCTGCCGCAAATGCATGATTTGGGAGCCTGACCGGCAGAACACCGGCTTGCTGGAATTTTACAAAAGACTTATAAAGATAAGGAAGTCCAACAAGGCGCTTATCTACGGCGGATACCGTCAAATATCGGCAGCCGGTCTGTTTGTCTTCGAGCGTATGCTCGAGGGCGACCGCATTGTAGTATTCCTTAACAGCAGTGACGACGCAATGCCTCTAAATAGCAGTGACTTATTTGGCAAATACACCGATCTGTGGATTGACAAAACAATTACACTTGGAGCCGACACTGTTTTTCAGCCGGACACCTTCAAAATTCTTAAGCCCGCAGACTGATTTGCCTCCGTCATTATCAACTGATACAGAATTATTGAAGGATATTTACAATGAACAGCATTGAAAGAATTTATGAGATTTTAAAGGAACATTCCGGAAATTTTGAAGGAACATATTATATACCCGAGAAATGGAACTATTCAGGCTTTACTGGCTATGCGGTCTCAAAAGAGAGGCCGGGAGAAATAAGGGTTGACCCATACGAATTTTACAAATGGAACATCAAAAAGTATTTTCTGGGCCGTGAACCGCAAAAAAGCACGGCAAGTCTTTCGCAGAGCGTAATCTACAGCATGATGCCGCGCTTCTGCACGGCATGGCCCCACGGCGAAGACGGCAAAATACAGTCGGGCACATTTCTCAAGTGCATGCTCCTTATGCCACCTTTAAAGCAGCTCGGCGTAAACTTAATATACCTGCTGCCTGTTTTTCAATACAGCAGCAAATATAAAAAGGGCAGCCTCGGGAGCGTTTATTCCATCAGGAACATTTACAGGCTCGACGAAGGGCTGCACGACCCAATCCTCGACGGGGCGGACATAAGACTCGAGTTTAAGGCTTTTGTAGAAGCCTGCCATATGCTCGGCATGCGCGTGATGCTCGACTTTGTTTTCAGAACCGCTGCGCGCGACAGCGACCTTATCTATGGCCACCCGGACTGGTTTTACTGGATAAATACCGAAAGAGAAAGTGATTTCCGCCTTCCGGCTTTCAAATTGGCGCTGAAAAAAGCCGAGTTAACTCCTAAAACGCTGAAGCGCCTTTATGAGGCAGCTTTGTCATCAGGCTACTTCGATTTCTTCACGCAGTCGCCCGAAAAGCTCGACCGCGTTAAATGGATACACCTCTGCAACGACCGCCGCCACGGTAAAGACGCTTTCCCTGAAATTGTCAATGGCATTGGCGTCACGACGGCGCCGGGCTTTTCAGATATTATTAACGACAGGCAGCCGCCGTGGACGGACATCACCTACCTGCGCTTGTATTTTGACCAGGACGCGCGCGCCAAGCCTTACATAAAGCCTGGCCAGCCCCCGTACATAATGCAGGACGGCGCATCGCTGAATGTTTTCCACGGCCAGTACAAAAACGATGGGCTTTGGGACTATATAATCCGCGTCATACCTTTTTACGAAGAAAAATACGCCATAGACGGGGCACGGATAGACATGGCACACTCGCTGCCACATGAGCTGTGCAGCGACATTATAGCCGCAGCACGGAAAGCCAACCCAAACTTTATACTCTGGTCCGAAGAACTCGACCCTAAAAAAGGCAGCCAGGCTGCCCTCGGCGGCTTCGATTTTATCAGTGGCCCCACATATTTCAATTACAAAAAGTTCCGGCAGGCGGATTTCAACGACAGCCTTATCGGCAAAACGCTTCTCGCTTCGCCGCTGCCGATGATATCTTCGCTTGAAACACCTGACACGCCGCGCGCCGCGCAGAATTGCAAAGACAAGCGCTACCTCAAGATGATGGCAGTGCTAAGCTGCTTCATGCCGAATTCAATCCCGTTCATCAACAACGGGCAGGTGCTTATGGAAAGGCAGCCCATGAACCTCGGCCTCGACAGCAACGCGAAAGGACGCTACGTGCTTCCGAAGTCCGACCAAATGTATGGGAAGCTCGCTTTCTTTGACAGCAGCTCCCTCCACTGGCTCCGGGGCGACAGCATTATAAAAGATGCGCTGAAAGACGCAATTTCCCTGAGAGGGCAGTTCAGCAGCCTTGTCTGCAGCAAATCGGCATTTGTGCCGCAGGCCACATTTCCAGACAACCGCAGCGCCACGCTCCTGTGCTATCAGGGCAATGCTTCCTCGGTATTCTGCATTGCAAACCGCGGCAAAAAGGAGCTGACGTTTTCTCTGCGCGACGTGCTGCCGGAATCAGTTTATTTCAATGGCCGTAACGCCAATGTGGTTTACGATGGAGACGGGCGGTGCACGCGCCGCGTTGAAACCTCCTCCCCGCTCCTACTCGGCGCCGGTGAAATCATGATAGGCACAACCGGCCGCTGACACAATCCACCCATATAATCCTGTTAAGCATATTTCCCTGAAGATTTATAAAATACGCGCCCGCTGAATTTTTTTCAGCGGGCGCGTATTTCTGCAAAATTTTCTATTTTTGTACTTGGTTAGTGGCGGAAAGTATGTGAAAAGTCATATGCTGAATACAGGGTGCTTCCGGCCGGCTGCCTTCATTTTAAAAATAAAGGCCCCATATAAATTTTTACCTGGCTGCGGCAGCCTTCCTGCCTTTTGCGGCATAGAGTATGAAGCCTACGGCCATGCCCACAAGCATCGGAACTATCCAGCCCATGCCAATGCTGAAAAGCGGGACGAATTTTTTGTAAAACCCGAGGAATGCAGCGACTGCGGGCTGGGAAGTTACATTCTGTGGCAAAGCATTCACGAAATCCGCCACCGCGTCGAAAAGTGTGAACAGAATAGTCGGCAGGTAAACATATCTGCTGTTTTTGAAAAGCGGTGAAAGCAGGGCTAAAAGTATAAGCGCTATTGCGAGCGGATAAAGGAGCATAAGCACCGGCACCGCACCCGCGATTATCTGCGTGAGGCCCACATTCGCAATGAGGCACGGCACAACCGTGAATATGACAGCGTAAACCCTGTAGCTGAGCGATTTCGGGAAAATGCCGCAGAATGTTTCTGAGCAGGCGGTAATAAGGCCCACTGCCGTTTTAAGGCAGGCTAAGATAACTATCACCGCGAGCAGAAGGCCTCCCCATCTCCCAAAATAATACTGACTTATCTGGGCAAGCGCTATGCCGCCGTTTTCGGAAAACTTTACCTTTCCTATACTCGACGCGCCGAGGTAAGCAAGGCAGCCGTAGATAACGCCCATCAGCGCCATGCTCACAAGGCCGGATTTCAGTGTGCCAGACGCTATGCCGCCGGGGCTGTTGACGCCCATATTGCGCAGCGCCTGCACAACGATTATGCCAAACGCAAGCGAAGCGATGGCGTCCATGGTGTTATACCCTTCCGTGAACCCTTTAAAAAAGGGTACCGCCGCATACGCATTGTGCACCTGCGCGGCGGAAACTGCCCCCATCGGCCTCACAAGGCCTATGATTATAAGCACTGCGAGAAATGCAAGGAACAGCGGGTTAAGTATTTTGCCTACCCATGTAAGTATCTTGCTGGGCCGCAAGGCGAAAAACAAAGCCGCCGCAAAAAACAGGGCCGAAAATACTGCAAGGCCCGATACCTGTGACCCCTGGGCAAGAAAAGGCGATATGCCTATCTCGTATGAAACGGTAGCCGTCCTCGGCAGCGCAAAAAGAGGGCCTATCGTCAGGTAAAGCGCTATCGTCATCGCATAGCCGAAAACAGGGTGCACACGGCTCGAAAGCTCAAAAAGGCCGCTGCTCTGCGAGACGCCTATCGCCGCAACGCCTAAAAACGGCAGGCCTATGGCTGTAACAAGAAACCCAACTGTTGCGGCCGCAACGGAGCTTCCAGCCTCCTGCCCCATGTGCACAGGAAATATCAGGTTGCCCGCGCCGAAAAACAGGCCGAAGAGCATTGAGCCCACAAACATGTAAGAAGATAGCGACAGATGTTTGTCTTTCCCCATTATTTTTCCGCCTTTCCGTAAAGTTGCATTTATTAAGGTAAATTAATGCATAACTTTCCACATTAAAGTGCTGAAGCTTTATTGCTTAATAATATCACGTAAACGGCAGACACACAAGTGCAGCCGCATTAAAATTGCAACCTTCGGAAAATACGGAGAGAATCATACGCGCGTGGCTGTATCGGCACGCACCATCGCGCATATCACAGCTTTAACCGCCGCGGCGCTTATGTCGTCGTCCACGCCGACGCCGAAAGCCTCTTTCCCATCCGGTACGCCTATCTTCACATAGGCGACGGCCTTCGAGTCTGAACCTTTGGACAGAGCCTGCTCTTCGTATGAAATAAAGCGGTACCCGTCAACGCCCGCCGCAGCAAGGCCGCTGAAAAATGCGTCGACGGGGCCGTTCCCGGTGCCCGAGATGCCGTAATGCCTGCCGCCGAACTCCACCTCACCACGGAAAGCGACACGCGCGCCGCCCTCCCTGCCAAGGTTCTCAAAGCTGTACTTTCTGAGCCCATACCCTTTGCACGGCTCAAAATATGTCTTCTTGAAGAGGCTGAAAATTTCGTCCGGCCCAAGCTCACGGCCGGCTTCGTCACATGTTTTTTTAACAACCGCGCCGAATTCCGGCTGCATTGCCTTCGGGAGCTTATAGCCGTATCCTGTTTCAAGCACATATGATGCGCCGCCCTTGCCAGACTGGCTGTTTATGCGGATAACAGGCTCATACTCGCGCCCGACGTCTTTCGGGTCTATTGGGAGATACGGCACTTCCCAGTGATCGCTCCCCACGGAGTGCATATAAGACATGCCCTTGCTTATGGCGTCCTGGTGCGAACCTGAAAACGCAGTAAACACAAGGTCGCCCGCATATGGCTGGCGCGGCGGCACCTTCATGTGCGTCGACTTTTCATATATGCTGCGTATTTTCGGGATATCGTGGAAATCGAGCTTCGGGTCTACGCCCTGCGTGTACATATTGAGTGCAACCGTCACAAGGTCAACATTGCCCGTGCGCTCGCCGTTGCCAAAAAGCGTGCCCTCAACGCGCTCCGCACCTGCAAGCATGGCGAACTCGGCCGCAGCAACACCCGTGCCCCTGTCGTTATGCGGATGGACGCTGATTACGGTGCTTTCACGGTTTGGCAGATGCCTGCATAAATACTCTACCTCGTCGGCATAGCCGTTTGGCATGCAGCACTCGACGGTGTTCGGCAGGTTTAAAATCACCTTGTGCTCCGGTGAAGCGCCGAGCGCGCGCATGACTTCGCTGCAGATGCGCACGGCAAAGTCGGGTTCCGTCTGCGAAAAGCTTTCGGGTGAATACTCAAACTGAATGTTTGTGCCGTTTCCGGCCTCTTTTTCGGAAAGCTCCGCAATAAGTTGCGCGCCTTTGACGGCGATATCAACTATGCCGTCCATATCTTTCCTAAAAACGATTTTCCGCTGCATGGGCGACGTCGAGTTGTAAAAGTGGATAATAACATTTTTTGCGCCGCGCACGGCCTCAAATGTCCGTTTTATTAGGTGCGGGCGCGACTGCACAAGCACCTGTATGGCAACGTCGTCCGGAATATAACCGCCTTCAATCAGCCTGCGGGTTATCTCAAACTCGGTGTCTGATGCTGAAGGAAAGCCTATCTCGATTTCTTTGAAGCCAATTTTCACGAGCATCTGGAACATCTGCAGCTTTTCTTCAAGGTCCATCGGGTCAACAAGCGCCTGGTTCCCATCGCGAAGGTCAACGCTGCACCATGCCGGCGCTTTTGTGATTGCCTTTGACGGCCACTCCCTGCTTTCCATTTTCACTCCGGAGAAAGGAATGTATTTCTCGTAAGAATTTTTCATGCCTGACTCTCCTTTTTGCAGCTTAAAGCTTCATTTTTCGCATAAATAAAAAAGCCCCGCCCCAGTAAAGGGGCGAGGTCTTATCCACGCTGTACCACCCATATTCAGCCGCAGCACTGCAGCCCTCAGCGGCCTCAAAAAAGGCCACGGCTCTGGTAACGCTGCCCTGCGGCGTGCCTTACTCATGAAGTTCGGGCACGCAACTCGGGGAAGAGTAATGCGCACGGAAAGCCGCACCGGCTCGCATCGCCCGCCGGCTCGCTTCAGCAACCTTTCCACGCCTTTTTTCCCGTCATAGTTTTTTAAATCGAAATATTTTTTTGTTTAAGCTATTGAAACACATTTTAACGCGTTTGTCAATTCATTTTTCAAAATTTTTTAGTGAAAAATTTTATTTTGTTTTTCCCTTGACAAAGCCACCGCGCTGCAATACAATGCTTTCTAATACCATAAAACGCTGTGACGGGGACCATAAAGCATCAGGCGTTAATTTAAGAGAACTGCCGGGCGGTGCGAGGCAGCATGGCGCCTGCCGCAAGCCTCACCCCCGAGCGGGCGGCCGAAACGTTTTCAGGAGTAAGCCTGCACGGCGCAGCCCGCCGTTACCGGGCACGCTGCTGCCGCATACGCGGCAGCAGCGGCTGAGCGGGCGGCTAAAGCCGCCAATTAGAGTGGTACCACGGAGCTTGAGTGCCTTCGCCTCTTTTCTGAGGCGGAGGCATTTTTTCTTCTTCCCGCCGCAGGAGCGCACCCGAATTTTATAAAAGGAGTGCTGAGCAGAAGTGGCAATGACAATGACGCAGAAAATCCTTGCTGGCCACGCCGGCCTTAGCAGCGTGAAGCCCGGCCAGCTTATCCAGGCAAAAGTCGACCTTGTCCTCGGCAACGACATCACTGCACCAGTTGCGGTAAAGCGTTTTGAGGAAGCGGGGCTCAGCTCCGTTTTCAGCCGTGACAGGATCGCACTTGTGATGGACCATTTCACGCCGAACAAAGACATAAAGGCGGCACAGCAGTGCAAATGCGTGCGCGAATTTGCGCGGAAACACGGCATCACAAATTTTTTCGACGTTGGGCAGATGGGCATCGAGCACGCGCTCCTGCCTGAAAAAGGCCTCGTCGTCCCCGGCGGGCTCTACATCGGCGCCGACTCGCACACATGCACATATGGGGCGCTCGGCGCATTTTCAACAGGCGTAGGCAGTACGGACATGGCCGCCGCCATGGCGCGCGGGACATGCTGGTTCAAAGTGCCGGGCGCGCTGCGCTTCCGCCTGCACGGCAAGCCGAAAAAATGGGTGTCCGGCAAAGACGTCATACTCACCATAATAGGCATTACGGGTGTGGACGGTGCACTCTACAAGTCAATGGAATTCTGTGGCGACGGCCTCATTAACCTCACGGAGGACGACAGGCTCTGCATGGCAAACATGGCTATTGAAGCAGGCGCCAAAAACGGCATATTCGAAGTTGACGGCGTTACTTTACGCTATGTAAAATCGCACTCAAAAAAGCCATACCGTATTTTTAAGGCCGACGAGGACGCCCAATATGAAAAGACATACGATATTGACCTCGGGAAAATCGAGCCTACAGTAGCGTTCCCGCATCTCCCGTCAAACACGCATCCCGTAAGCGAATGCAAAAACATAAAGATAGACCAGGCGGTTATAGGCTCCTGCACAAACGGGCGCATCGAGGACCTGCGCACGGCGGCGGAAATCATAGGCGGCAGGGAAGTCGCCCCCGGCGTGCGGTGCATAATCATACCCGCAACCCAGCGCATATACATGCAGGCCATGGAAGAAGGGCTGCTTAAGGCGTTTGTTGAAGCCGGCTGCGCGGTCTCGACGCCCACATGCGGGCCTTGTCTTGGCGGGCACATGGGCGTGCTTGCCGAAGGCGAGCGTGCTGTCTCAACTACAAACCGCAACTTCGTAGGCCGCATGGGCCACACAAAATCAGAAGTTTATCTTGCAAGCCCCGCTGTAGCCGCCGCTTCTGCCGTAGCCGGAAGGATAGCAGGGCCTGACGAAATCACCGGAAGGGGGAACCAGCAATGAAACTCTGCGGAAAAGTTTTCAGGTACGGTGACAATGTAGACACAGACGTAATTATCCCTGCGCGTTACCTTAACACGTCGAACCCGAAGGAGCTTGCCTCACACTGCATGGAAGACATAGACGCCGGATTTGCCGAAAAAGTCAGACCCGGGGATATAATTGCTGCGGGCAAAAATTTCGGCTGCGGCTCGTCTCGCGAGCACGCCCCGATAGCCATAAAGGCTTCAGGCGTTTCATGCGTAATAGCCGCAACATTTGCGCGTATTTTTTACCGGAACTCGATAAATATCGGCCTGCCGATACTCGAATGCCCGGAAGCTGCAGAAAGCATACGCGCCGGCGACGAAGTTGAGGCCGACCTTAAAACTGGGACTATCCGCGACATAACCCTCGGAAGGACATACCGCAGCGAACCGTTCCCGGAATTCATCGAAAAGATAATCGAAAGCGGCGGCCTTATGAATGCAATCGCCGCCCACAGGATATGAGAAGGGGGCAAACATTTTGGAGTACAACATTGCAGTTATAAAAGGCGACGGCATAGGACCGGAAATCGTCACCCAGGCCGAAAACGTGATGGCAGCAGCCGGCAAAAAGTTCGGCCACACGTTCCATTTCCACGACGTGCTGATGGGCGGGTGCGCCATTGATAAAGCAGGCACGCCGCTGCCGCCCGAAACCGTCGACATCTGCCGCAAAAGCGACAGCGTGCTGCTCGGCGCCGTCGGCGGCCCTAAGTGGGATACTCTCCCCGGTGACAAGCGGCCTGAAAAAGGCCTTCTCGGCATACGCTCCGCCCTCGGGCTATTCGCAAACCTGCGCCCCGCCGTGCTTTTCCCGCCGCTTAAAAACGCATGCCCGCTTAAAAGCGCTTTTGTAAAAAACGGGATAGACCTCATTATCGTGCGTGAGCTTACCGGCGGCATATACTTCGGCGAGCGCGGGCGAAAGCCGGGCAAGCTCGGCGACGGCGCGTACGACACCGAGATGTACAGCGTGGGCGAGGTCGAGCGCATTGGCAGGCTCGCTTTCCGCGAAGCAAAGCAAAGGCGCCGCAAAGTGACAAACATAGACAAGGCAAACGTGCTCGAAAGCTCCCGCCTGTGGCGCTCGGTAATGCACAGGCTTGCAGCGGAAAACCCCGACGTCGAATACTCCGACATGCTCGTCGACAACGCCGCCATGCAGCTTGTGCGCAACCCCGGGCAGTTCGACGTCATAGTCACTACGAACATGTTCGGCGACATACTTTCGGACGAAGCGTCTATGGCCACAGGCTCTATAGGCATGCTGCCTTCGGCTTCGCTCGGTGAAGGCACGCGCGGCCTTTACGAACCTATCCACGGCTCGGCGCCGGACATTGCCGGGCAAAACAAGGCCAACCCAATCGCGACGATACTCTCGGCAGCCATGATGATGCGCATGTCTTTCCATCTCGAAACAGAGGCCAAAGCCGTTGAAAACGCCGTATCCAAAGCCTTTGAAAAAGGGCTGCGCACCCCGGATATCTCCGACGGCTCCGCCGGAGAAAAAATAGTCGGCACACGCGAGATGGGCGCGGCCATAGCATCGCTCGTCTGATTTTAGCAAAAGCAGCAAATGTGCGGGAGCGTATGAAAGCGCTCCCGCACATTTTTTCAGTCGAGGCTGAGAACCGGTTCACTGAGCGCGGCGCTTGCCGGCACCATAGGCAGCACGTTCTCATCCATGCCAATATAGCAGTTTACAAGGCACGGCCTGTTGCATGAAAGCGCCTTTTCAAGCACAGGGCAGATATCGCCCTGCGCGCGTATCTCAAAGCCTTCCGCTCCGAGCGCGTGGGCAAGCATCACGTAATCAGTAGGCTTTTTTATCACGCTCTGCGAAAAGCGCGAGCCATAAAAAAGCTTCTGCCACTGGCGCACCATGCCGAGCACCTGGTTGTTAAGCACAAGCTCCACAACCGGCAGATTATACTTCACTGCTGTTGAAAGCTCAGCCATGTTCATGTAAAAGCTCCCATCGCCCGCTATATTCACCACCCTGTCGCGCGGCTTTGCTATTTGCGCCCCGATTGCCGCGCCAAGGCCAAAACCCATCGTGCCAAGCCCGCCGGAAGTGATAAATTTGCCCGCCTCTGCAAACGGGTAATACTGCGCGGCCCACATCTGGTGCTGGCCGACTTCGGTAGTTACGGTCGCGCTGCCTCCCGTAAGGCGGTAAAGTTCCCCGATAACCCTGCGCGGCGTAACACCGGCCCGCTCATTCCTTCTGCTCTTTTTTTCAGCTTTTTTCCAGCCCGCCACGCGGCTCAGCCACTCGCTGTGCCTGAGTTTTGGCAGCCTCGAGCAAAGCATTTTCAGCACCTCGCGCACATCGCCTGTGACCGAAACGTCAGCCCTTACATTTTTGCCTATTTCGTGTTTATCGACGTCTATATGGAGTATCCTGGCTTTCGGCGCAAAGCGCGCCGCGTCACATGTTACACGGTCTGAAAAGCGCGTGCCAAGCGCTATGAGCAGATCGCATTCCGAAGCGGCCCTGCCCGAAGCCTGCGTACCGTGCATACCTATCATGCCCGTAAAGTCCGGCTCCGTTTCAGGGTAGCAGCCAATGCCCATAAGCGTTTCGGCAACTGGCGCCGACACCCTGCGCACAAACTCCGCAAGCTCCGCTTCCGCGTGCGCAAGCCTCACTCCCCCGCCCGCGATAATCAGCGGGCACCGGCTTTTTTCTATGGCGCCTGCCGCCCTGTCCACATCGCTGCTGTTTACAGCATTTTCAGAAGATACGGCGGGTTCAGGCTTTTGGGATTCATAGTCTGCTTTTGCGCCGGTAACGTCTTTGGGTATGTCTACAAGCACAGGCCCCGGCCTGCCGGACATGGCAATTTTGAAAGCAAGGCGCATTGTCCCCGCCAACTTTGAAACGTCTTTCACAAGGAAATTCTTTTTCGTTATGCTGCGCGTAATGCTTGTGATGTTGACTTCCTGAAAGCTCGATTTTCCAAGAAGGCCCGTTGCAACATTGCTTGTTATGGCGATAAGCGGTGAAGAGTCGAGAAACGCCGTAGCAATGCCGGTAACAAGGTTTGTAGCCCCGGGTCCGGAAGTTGAGATGGCGATGCCCGGCTTTCCCGAAGCGCGCGCATACCCGTCTGCCGCATGTGCCGCGCCCTGCTCGTGGCACATCAAAATGTGCCTGATATCTCCGCTGTGCCTGTAAAGTGCGTCATACAGGTTCAGCGCACTTCCCCCCGGATAGCCAAACACGGTGTCGACGCCCTGTTCCATAAGGCACCTGATTACGATTTCGGCTCCAGTCAAATACATCATGATAGCCCTCCCTGTCGTTTATGATTGGTCTTAGAGATATGCTGCAGCGGATTTGTGGCAGAAAACAAAAGACCTCCGTCTCGATAAAGAGACGAAGGTCGTAAATCTCCGCGGTACCACTCCGGTTGGCAGCATCACTGCTGCCCGCTCTGCCACTGCCGCGCTTCCTGCGAAAGCTTAAGCAGCGTTTCCTCTAACGGTGGAATACCGTGCCGTTCTACTGCGTGAAACCGTTTCGGCGGCAAGCTCAGGGGCGACTCCCGCAACCTGCGTGCGCTGCCTCACATCGAAGCCGGCAGCTTTCTGAAACACGCTTATGGTCTGCTGATTCCCCTTCACAGCTTTTCCCGTATGTTTTTTAGCTTCTATAATATTTTCATTTGGCAGATTTGTCAAGTGGTTTTGCGAAAAAAATTAATTTGGCGCCATAATGCAGCATATATGCGGCTTTTATCATGCTCAAACTCCAAGTCGTGATATAAATTATCTTAATAAAAATATTTGCACAGATTATTAATTGGAACATGTTATATTCACGGTAATATGCACATATCTGTAAAAAGTTCCAAAAAAGGGTTGACAAAATAAAGCATCCGGCTTTATAATCTTTAGAAAATAAACGAAATGCAGTGATGAAGTGTACTGAGGACAATAAAATGCCATACAGAGACCGGGCGGTTGATGAGAGCCGGTGGCATTTTTCCAAAGTTATCTCTCTTCGGAGCAGGCACCTGAAACAGACAGTAGGAGTGCACGTATGCCGCGTTAAGGCAAAGGGTTTGACTGAACCCTTTTTGAGTGCGTCGATGACGAATATGGGTGGTACCGCGGGTTTAAAAGCTCGCCCCAATGGTTGGGGCGAGCTTTGTTTTTACCCTATGCCCGATTTTAGGAAAAGCCATGGGAAACCGCAAATCGCATTGTTTAGCTGTTGCCAAAATTACATGCGGCAGGCTATTCAAAATACTAAACAGCCTTAGGGCGTCTGGAGGTTTTAAAAATGGCAAAAATCTATTACAGCAAAGACTGCGACCTGAAATATCTCGAAGGGAAAACCGTGGCTATTATTGGCTATGGCAGCCAGGGCCATGCGCATGCGCTCAACCTTCGCGACAGCGGCGTAAATGTGGTAGTTGGCCTTTACAAAGGCAGCAAGTCATGGAAAAAGGCCGAGGATTCCGGTTTTAAAGTCATGACATCCGCCGAAGCGGCAAAAGTGGGCGACATTGTCATGATTCTTGTCAATGACGAAAAGCAGGCCGAACTTTACCGCAATGATATTGCGCAGGGCCTTCAGCCGGGCAATGTGCTCGCCTTCGCCCACGGTTTCAACATCCATTTCCATCAGATAGTCCCACCGGACGGTGTCGACGTCATCATGGTTGCACCTAAAGGGCCGGGCGACGTTGTGAGAAGCGAATACGTCCGCGGCGCAGGCGTGCCGGACCTCGTTGCCATTGAGAAAGACGCTTCGGGCAATGCACGCCAGATTGCTTTTGCATATGCCGCCGCAATAGGCGGGGCGCGCGCCGGGCTAATTGAGACAACTTTCCGCAGCGAGACCGAAACCGACCTTTTCGGCGAGCAGGCAGTCCTCTGCGGAGGCCTTACAGGGCTTATGGAAGCCGGTTTTGACACGCTCGTCGAAGCTGGATATGCGCCTGAAAACGCGTATTTTGAGACAATCCATGAAATGAAAATGATCTGCGACCTGATCTACACGGGCGGGTTTGAAAGAATGCGCGACAATATAAGTGACACTGCCGAATACGGCGACTACACAACAGAAAACCGCATTGTCACCGACGAAGTCAAAAAGAATATGAAGCAGGTGCTCGCTGAAATCCAAGACGGCACATTCGCGCGCAACTGGATACTCGAAAACAAAGCCGGGCGGCCGCATTTCCTTGCCATGCGCGAGCAGCACGCAAACAGCCAGTGCGTAAAAGTTGGCAAAGAGCTCCGCGACAATATGATTTTCCTCAACAAAAAGCAGCCGAAACGCTCACGCGTAAAAGCATAAGGGCCGGTCCAATGCTACATAAGCCCGTCCCATACAGGGCGGGCTTGCGTTTTACGGAAAAGGTGATATTTTGAGAAGTGATACAATAAAAAAAGGCCCGGGGCGCGCCTCACAGCGCGCGGCGCTGAAAGCGCTTGGGCTGACGGACGACGAGATAAAGCGCCCGTTCATTGCCGTAGTGTGCGCACAGAGCGATTATGTGCCCGGCCACATGAATTTAAAGTCTGTCGCCGAGGCGGTAAAGGCCGGAATCCGCATGGCCGGCGGCATCCCGTTCGAATTTGAGACTATCGGCGTATGCGATGGCATTGCAATGAACCACAAAGGAATGAAATATTCGCTTTGCTCGCGTGAACTTATCGCCGATTCAGTCGAGGTAATGCTCACTGCACACCCGCTTGATGCAGCAGTTTTTATCCCCAACTGCGACAAAATAGTGCCCGGAATGATGATTGCAGCCGCGCGTATGAACCTGCCGAGCATTTTCGTAAGCGGCGGCCCAATGCTTGCAGGCCATTACAAAGGCAGAAAAGTGGGTTTTAGCGACGTATCAGAGGCACAGGGCGCTTATGCCGCGGGAAAAATGACAGGCAAAGACCTGAGCGAAATGGAGAACGAAGCCTGCCCGGGGTGCGGGTGCTGCTCCGGCATGTATACGGCAAACTCCATGAACTGCCTTGTTGAGGCCATAGGCATGGCGCTTCCCGGTAACGGCACAATTCCGGCAGTAAAATCTGCACGCCTGCGCCTTGCGAAGGAAACCGGGGCCCGCGTCATGGAGCTCCTCAAAAACGATATTCGTCCTCTTGACATCATAAATAAAAATTCCATTGAAAACGCCATAAGAACAGATATGGCACTCGGCTGTTCGACCAACACCGTCCTCCACCTTATCGCTATTGCCCACGAAGCAGGGTACAGCCTTACAATGAAAACATTCGACAAAATCGGCAGGGATACGCCGCAGATATGCAGGCTGAGCCCTGTCGGCACCGATTTTATTGAAGATCTTGACGAGGCGGGTGGAATAGAGAGCGTACTAAAGGAGCTTTCAAAAGGCGGCCTGATACGTACCGACGCACTTACTGTTTCCGGCACTGTTGGCGAACGCATAGGCAATGCGCCCGACGCAGACGGCAAAATTATACGCCACGTTTCAAACCCATACAGGCAGGACGGCGGTATTGCCGTCCTTTACGGCAACCTCGCGCCGGACGGTTCTGTTGTAAAGCAAGGAGCCGTAGCGCCGGGCATGATGTGCCATGAAGGCCCCGCCAGGGTGTTCGACTGCGAGGAAGACGCAAGCAGCGCTATAATGGATGGGAAAATCAAGCCAGGCGATGTTGTTGTCATACGTTATGAAGGCCCTAAAGGCGGCCCTGGAATGCGCGAAATGCTTAACCCCACTTCCGCCCTTTGCGGATACGGGCTCGGCGACAGTGTTGCGCTGATTACCGACGGGCGTTTTTCCGGTGCGACAAAAGGCGCGGCTGTAGGCCATATTTCGCCTGAAGCCGCATCGGGCGGGCTGATTGCGCTTGTGCAGGAAGGCGACCATATTAAGATTGACATTCCG
>DHSD01000004.1:17945-35653 GCA_002411365.1 Ruminococcaceae bacterium UBA5295 | reverse complement strand
TAAATATTATCCATATATAAATTATAGCAGCGCCAGTAATATCTTCATTACTAAAAAGTAAAATGTTTTTGCAAAGATTCTCTGGGAAAAGCAAACAGATATTCTATATATTTGCTTAGTTTGCTTAGATCTATTGATAAAATCCATAATTGTCGGCTTATAGTGAAAGCATTTTTATGCAGGCTTATTAAAAAATTAAAATCTATAACTATTTTCATATTTTGATATTGATTTATTCCGAATTTGGCAGTAAGATAATAACAGTAATTATTTCAATTCTTGGTTTTCAGCAGTTTGAATCAGGAGGTAGAGTATGGCATTAGAAATGGTTGAGACAGTGCGCAGAGCTGAAACAGACGCCGCACACGCCGAAAGCTCAGCAGAAGCTGAGCGGGAACGGATACTCAGCGATGCCAGGAAGCAGGGCGATGTTTCCGCTGCGGAAATGAAGGCACAGGCAAAAAAGAAAGCAGCTACGCTTACACAGCGCGCTAAAGATGAGAGCAAGCAAAAAGAAAAAGCGGCCATGGATGGTGCACAAAATGATATTGCATTGCTCCGTGCCAAAGCCGCAGAGAAAAAGCCCGAAGCCATCCGCATGATCATATCGGAATTTTACTGAGCGTTTCTTTTGGCAATTATTCTGTCACGCAAAGGAGGGACATTTTTGGCAATTGAGCAGATGAAATGTATCAGGCTGTGCGGGCTGAAAAAAGACAGAAAAAAAATTTTGGAATGGCTTCAGCTGCGCGGTGATGTTGAAGTTATGAAGCCCGCATTGCATAAAGACAGTATTTTCAAGAAGGGCAATCCCGACCTCGAAGGGCAGCGCTCTACTTTTTCTCAGAACATCAAATATGCAGACGATGCCCTTAAAATCCTTAATGCGGAAACTTCAGTGAAAAGGTCGCCTTTTTCTTCACTTGATGGGAAAAAAGAGGCAACTGCCAAGCAGTATGAATCATTCAGCGCAAAGCATGACCGCACAGTTGAAACTGCAAAGCGCATTAAATTTTTGGAAGATGAAACAGCGCAGGCCAATGCAGATATCCTGAAAATAGAAGTGCAGCTTGAGGCGCTTAAGCCGTGGTTCACTCTCGACGTGCCGCTCGACTTTCAAGGTACGAAGTCAACGGCAGCTTTCATAGGGACAATGCCAAACCAGTGGACATATGAGAGAATTGCAGCTTTGCTTGCGCATAACGCTCCGCAGGGTGGGCCCGCCGAGGCTGAAATCATCAGCTCAAGTCCGGAGCAGACATGCGTTTTTGTGCTGTGTGAAAAGGAGCATCGTGCGGAGGTAGAAAAGGCACTGGCCGCCGGTGGATTTTCGCATCCGCCAATACATTCTGAAAAACCGCCGAAAGAGCAAAGCTCCGCCCTTGAGAGGGAAATAAGCGCAAAAAAGGACTTTATTTTAAATAAGAAGTCCGCGATATGCGAGTGCGCAAAATTCCGCAGCGATCTTGAATTCCTTGCAGACTATGATTCCATGCGGTATGAAAAATACGGTGTTATTAACAGGTTGATGCAGGGCAAGCGCACCTTTTTTCTCTTCGGCTATATTCCGGCTGACAAAACTGCCTCATTCGGGCAAGAACTGTCGAATAAATTCGATGCAGCCGTCGAGTTCTACGACCCGCCAAAACAGGAAGAACCGCCGGTGCTCTTAAAAAACAATAATTTTGCCTCTCCTATGGAAAGTGTGCTCGAAGCGTTCAGCCTGCCTGGGATTGGTGAAATTGACCCTTCTGCAATTATGGCGGTGTTTTATTATTTCCTGTTTGGAATGATGCTTGGCGATGCGGCATACGGAATCATAATGATGGCTATCACTGCTGTTCTAATGCACAAACATAAACACATGGCAGAAACAATGCAGCGAACACTGCGCATGTTTTTCTTCTGCGGCATATCAACAACGTTCTGGGGCTTTATGTTCGGCAGCTTTTTCGGCGATGCCGTAGGCGTTATCAGCAAGACCTTCTTTAACTCCAGTGTAGCGCTGCCGCCTATATGGTTTGAGCCGATAAACAAGCCTATGAAGCTTCTTGTTTTCTGTTTCCTTGTAGGGCTTATCCACCTGTTTACCGGTTTGGGCATAAACTTTTATCAATCGTGGAAAGCGAAGAAGTACAAGGATGCCATATACGATGTAGTATTCTGGTATATGCTTGTCGGCGGCCTTGTTGTCCTTCTGCTCAGCATAAAGAGCATGACAGGCACATTCGGTATAAGCTTTACCCTGCCCTCTTCGGTTGGCAACGCCGCCGGATGGATCGCGGCAATCGGTGCCATCGGTATTGTGCTGACTGGCGGCCGCAGCTCACGCAATCCATTTAAGCGTTTCCTTAAAGGGCTTTACAGCCTTTACAATATTACAGGTTACTTAAGCGACGTACTTTCCTATTCGCGCCTGCTTGCCCTCGGGCTTGCGACGAGCGTCATTGCTTCCGTCGTCAACAAAATGGCAGCGATGGCCGGCGGCGGAATTGGCGGATTTATCGGGGCGATTATATTCATCGTGATATTCCTTGTCGGGCACACGATGAATATCCTTATAAACATGCTGGGTGCCTATGTGCACACCAACAGGCTGCAATATGTGGAGTTCTTCGGAAAGTTTTATTCCGGAGGCGGTGAAAAATTCACTCCGTTCTCTGCAGATTGCAGCACAAAATATTATCAGTTTAAGGAGGAACGCAAGTCATGAATATTTTCAATAACCTTGGAATTGTTTTTGCCCTGTTAGGAGCAGTCCTTGCTGCCCTGATGCCTGGCATAGCTTCGGCAAAAGGTGTAGGTGCAGCAGGCCAGGCCGCCGCAGGGGTTGTTACAGATGACCCGGCAAAATTCGGCAAGGTGCTGGTGCTTCAGCTACTGCCTGGCACGCAGGGCATTTACGGCCTGCTGATAGCGTTTATTACACTTTCGCAGATAGGCATCATGGGCGGCTCAACCACACCGATTTCCGCCGTTAAAGGCTTGCTTTACCTGTGCTCATGCCTGCCAATGGCAATAGTCGGTTACAAATCGGCACTTGACCAGGCAAAGGCATCAATTTCAAGCATAGGGCTTGTTGCGAAGCGCCCCGACCAATTTGGCAAAGCAATGATTTTCCCAGCTATGGTTGAAACATACGCTATCCTTGCACTTCTGGTTTCCATCCTGTCAATCGGCGGTGTTGGAAACCTACACGTTTGATATCACAGCAGTGAGGGGAGTCTATCCATGACTGGACTTGAAAAAATAGTACAGGACATCTCTAATGAATCTAAAGATTCGGCTTCTGCCACACTTGAAAAAGCAAGGCAGGAGGCTGAAAAAATACGCAGTGATGCACATTGCAAAGCTTCCGGCGAGTGTGAGGCGATACGCCTGCGCGCGGAACATGGAACCGAGGTTGTGCGGGAACGTGCCGCATCAGCGGCAGACCAGCACAAACGCCGCGCTGTGCTTGAAGCCAAGCAACAGATAATAGGCGAGACTATGGAAGCGGCATATCAGAAGCTTGTTAGCCTTCCGCAGGACGAGTAC
Source organism: Ruminococcaceae bacterium UBA5295 (assembly GCA_002411365.1). Classification (GTDB taxonomy): domain Bacteria; phylum Bacillota; class Clostridia; order Oscillospirales; family Acutalibacteraceae; genus Thermocaproicibacter. The sequence goes on along the minus strand of DHSD01000004.1, from coordinate 32,116 downwards.
TTTAGCCTTCTCCTGAAAATAGCAGCCAAATATGCACTTCCCGGTGAAGGTGAAATCATATTTTCTGAAAAAGACCTCTCCCGTTTGCCAAGCCAGTTTGAAACGGAACTCAATTCCGTCCTTAAAAAGGGCTCTTCCCTGAAAATTTCAAGCCGGACGCGCAAAATCGACGGCGGTTTTATCCTGGTTTATGGAGGAGTGGAAGAAAACTGTTCTTTTTCCGCTCTGTTTGATGAGAAACGTGATGAACTCCAAGATAAAGTTCAGGCGCTTCTGTTTGCGGAGGCTTAAAAATGGCCGAAGACAAATTTATTTATGCTGTGGCGCGCGTCCGCACAAAAGAGCTCTCACTGCTCAATGCACAGGCTGTTGAACAGCTTATGGCATGTAAAAGCTATGAAGAATGCCTTAAATTTCTCGCTGAGCGCAGCTGGAATACGGGTGCCGAAGGCGGTGCGGCAGGGATGCTCGCTTCAGAGCGCGAAAAAACATTGGATTTCATCTCTGATATCGCCGGCAAGCAACCTGATTTTAACGTGCTCCTTTATAAAAACGATTTTCATAATTTAAAGGCAGCAATAAAGCAGGTCTGCACGCAGGCAGAGACACCGGGCATATTTTTCAGCCATGGCACTGTCAGCACGGATATCATAATGAAGGCTGTGAAGGAGCACGATTTTTCGATGCTACCTGAGCAAATGCGCGCCGCAGGCCAGAAAGCATATGAAACACTTTTGCACACACATGACGGCCAGCTCTGCGATGTTATTTTGGACCGCGCAGCACTTGACGCTGTTTACAGCGCCGGAAAAAAGTCATGCAATGAAGTTATAAAGCAGTATGCTGAGCTTACGGTTGCCGAAAGCGATATTCGCATTGCGGTGCGTTCCGCAAAGACCGGTAAAAAGCGTGACTTCCTTGAGCGCGCACTTGCCCCATGCGATACGCTTGATGTTAAGCAGTTAGCCGGTGCCGCCACTTCTGGCATTGACGAAATATGCGCCTACCTGGCGGCAACGCCATACGATTCAGCCGTTCCGGCGCTTAAAAAATCGCTCGCAGCCTTTGAATGCTGGTGCGACAATGTCCTCATCGAGCGTATCCGCCCGCAGAAGTACAATTCGTTCACCGTCGCCCCAATTGCGGCATATCTTCTCGCACGTGAAAACGAAATCAATATGGTGAGGATAATACTTTCAGGCAAACTCAATAATCTTTCGGACACTTCCGTTCGGGAAAGGCTGAGGGAAACTTATGTATAAGATTGCCGTACTTGGCGACCGAGACAGCATTTACGGATTTGCAGCCCTTGGACTCGATATCTGCCCCGTCAGCAATGCTGGCGAAGCTGCGAAAGAGCTGCGCCGCCTTGCCGAAAACGGGTACGCTGTCATATATGTTACAGAAGCAGTTGCGGATGAGATTGTGCCCGAGATTGCACGGTACAGTGAACGGCTTGTTCCCGCTATTGTACCAATTCCTGGCGCTTCGGGCAATACGGGCTCCGGAATTGCAAATGTTAAAAAATTCGTGGAGCAGGCAGTTGGCTCCGACATAATATTCAGTGGCGAATCAAAATGAAGCAGGTGAAATAATGAGCAGCGGTACGATTAAAAAAGTGGCCGGCCCTCTGGTCGTCGCCACAGGGATGCGGGACGCCAATATGTTCGACGTGGTGCGCGTCAGCAATGAACGCCTTATCGGCGAGATCATCGAGATACACGGGGACAATGCCTCAATTCAGGTCTATGAGGAAACTTCCGGCCTTAAGCCAGGCGAACCGGTCGAATCGACCGGCGCTCCTCTGAGCGTAGAGCTTGGCCCCGGCCTTATCGGAAGCATTTACGATGGCATACAGCGCCCGCTCGACAAGATTATGGAAATCTCAGGCAACAACCTGCAGCGAGGTGTTGAAGTACCGGCGCTGGAGCGCAAAAAGAAATGGCATTTCGTCCCTTCCGTCACAGTTGGGCAAAAGGTTATTACCGGCGACATTATAGGCACTGTGCAGGAAACAGAGATAGTAGCCCACAAAATCATGGTGCCGTATGGCATTTCCGGCACAGTGTCATCCATTGAAGAAGGCGACTACACCGTCATTGACGATGTAGCTTCCATCAGATCAGACGACGGGAACAAGCATAAGCTGACGCTTATGCAGAAATGGCCTGTGCGGCGCGGCCGTCCTTACGCCAAAAAGTTACAGCCAGATATGCCACTTGTGACAGGCCAACGCGTTATAGACGTGCTCTTCCCTATTGCCAGAGGCGGCACGGCAGCTATTCCTGGACCTTTCGGCAGCGGGAAAACTGTAGTGCAGCACCAGCTTGCCAAATGGGCTGAAGCAGACATTGTTGTATACATTGGCTGCGGCGAGCGCGGTAACGAAATGACAGATGTGCTTAATGAATTTCCAACATTGAAAGACCCTAAAACGGGCTACTCGCTGATGAAACGCACGGTATTGATTGCAAATACATCTGATATGCCTGTTGCGGCCCGTGAAGCTTCTATTTACACTGGCATTACTATTGCAGAATATTTCCGCGACATGGGCTATTCCGTTGCGCTGATGGCAGATTCCACTTCCCGGTGGGCTGAAGCTTTGCGAGAAATGTCAGGTCGCCTTGAAGAAATGCCAGGCGAAGAAGGATACCCTGCATACCTTGGCAGCCGCCTTGCGCAGTTCTATGAGCGCGCCGGGCGCGTTGAAACTTTCGGCACAAAGAGCCGTGAGGGTTCGCTTTCCGTCATCGGGGCCGTTTCCCCTCCAGGCGGCGATATTTCGGAGCCAGTCTCGCAGGCAACGCTCCGCATTGTAAAAGTCTTCTGGGGCCTCGACTCCAGCCTCGCCTACAAGAGGCATTTTCCAGCCATCAACTGGCTGACAAGCTATTCCCTTTATACCGACACACTCGGTAAATGGTTCAATAAAAACGTCCATGAAGACTGGATGAAACTGCGCGGGCGCATTCTTCTGCTTCTCCATGAAGAATCTGAACTGGAAGAGATTGTGCGACTTGTAGGCATGGATGCCCTCTCGGCGCCAGACAGGCTTAAAATGGAAGCCGCACGTTCAGTCCGTGAGGACTTCCTACAGCAGGATGCTTTTAATGAAACCGATATGCACGCCTCGCTTGAAAAAGAGTATCTAATGATGAAAACGGTGCTTGCATACTATGACGAATCGTCTGAGGGCCTTAAAAATGGCATTTCAATAGACACGGTCGTCACCCTGCCTGTGCGCGAGCGGATAGGACGTTTCAAGTATGTTCCAGAAGCAGAAGTGCAGGAAGAATATAATGGCATTGTTAAAGAACTGCACGACGAAATTTCAGACGCTGCTGGAAAGAAGGAGGAATCCTGATGCCAAAAGAATACAGGACTATTCAGGAAATTGCAGGCCCCCTTATGCTCGTGCAGGGTGTAGAGGACGTAGCATACAATGAACTTGGCGAAATAGAGCTTTCAAACGGTGAAAAGCGTCGCTGCAAAGTGCTTGAGATAGATGAGGGCAACGCGCTTGTCCAGCTATTCGAAAATTCTGCCGGCCTTAACCTTGAAGAAAGCAAAGTGCGCTTTCTCGGCCACAGTATGGAGCTTGGTGTTTCTCCGGATATGCTCGGCCGTGTTTTCGACGGCCTCGGCCACCCAATAGATGGCGGCCCTGAGATTCTGCCGGAAAAGCGCCTTGATATAAACGGTCTGCCAATGAACCCTGCTGCGCGCAACTATCCGCAGGAATTTATCCAGACGGGCATTTCCGCCATAGACGGGCTCAACACGCTCGTCCGCGGGCAGAAACTGCCTATCTTCTCGGCAAGCGGCCTCCCGCATGCAAGGCTTGCGGCACAGATAGCAAGGCAGGCAAAAGTCATAGGGACAAAAGAACCCTTCGCCGTTGTTTTCGCGGCCATCGGCATAACATACGAAGAAGCCAACTTCTTCATACAGAGTTTCCGTGACTCAGGCGCAATAGACAGGACCGTCGTCTTTGTCAACCTTGCAAATGACCCTGCCGTCGAGCGTATCGCCACACCGCGCATGGCCCTGACTGCCGCCGAATACCTTGCGTTCCAGCAGGATATGCACGTGCTTGTAATTATGACGGACATTACAAACTACGCCGACGCGCTGCGTGAAATCTCAGCCGCACGCAAAGAAGTCCCTGGCAGGCGCGGGTATCCAGGCTATATGTACACCGACCTCGCATCACTCTATGAGCGTGCCGGAAGGCAGAAAGGCAAACCAGGCAGCATTACGCTTATCCCTATCCTTACAATGCCTGAAGACGACAAAACGCATCCTATCCCTGACCTCACAGGGTACATTACAGAAGGGCAGATAATCCTTAGCCGTGAGCTTTACAGAAAAGGGATCGAGCCTCCTATAGATGTGTTACCGTCGCTGTCGCGCCTTAAAGACAAAGGAATCGGCGAAGGAAAAACACGCGCCGACCATGCGAATACCATGAACCAGCTTTTTGCCGCCTACGCGCGCGGCAAGGACGCTAAGGAACTGATGGTAGTGCTCGGCGAAGCCGCACTCACCGATATAGATAGGCTCTACGCAAAATTTGCCGACGAGTTTGAGCGGCGCTACGTTTCACAGGGCTATGACACAAACCGCAACATTGAGGAAACGCTTGACCTTGGGTGGAAACTTCTCTCGCTGCTCCCGCGCAGTGAACTTAAACGCATAAAGGACGAATACCTCGACAAGTACTACGGCAAAGTCAAAGCAAGGGGGTGACATCATGGCAACCACACATGTTAACCCAACGCGCATGGAACTAACGCGCCTGAAAAAAAAGCTTGTGCTCGCGCTGCGCGGCCATAAGTTGCTTAAAGACAAACGTGACGAGCTTATGCGGCAGTTCCTCGACCTCGTGCGGAAAAATAAGGCTCTCCGTGAGAAAGTAGAAGCCGGAATCCGCGCCGCCGACAAAAATTTTGTCCTTGCAAGGGCATCAATGCCAGACGAAGAAGTGAATGTCGCCCTCATGGCCCCAAAGCAGGCAGTGTCGCTCGAAGTCGGAAAGCGCAATGCCATGAGCGTCGAAATTCCTGTTTTCAAATATAAAACCCGCACGCCTGACAAAAATGATATTTATTCTTATGGCTTCGCATTCACTTCAAGCGACCTCGACGATGCCGTAAAATCCCTTTCTGATATTTTCCCCGATATGCTTAAACTTGCGGAAGTCGAAAAGTCATGCCAGCTCATGGCGTCAGAAATTGAGCGGACCCGCCGCCGCGTAAATGCGCTTGAGTATGTCATGATACCAAACCTGATGGAAAATATCAGGTTCATCTCAATGAAGCTTGATGAAAACGAACGCTCAACGCAGATACGCCTCATGAAAGCTAAGGATCTCATGCTTGAAGATGCGCACCATTACAAAGGAAAACTGAAGAATGCTCCTGTAAAAACATAACACTGTGTTTTGCTCTGATGCCTTTTAATGTAGCAATATGTCTTTAAAAGGAAAGCCTGCGAAGATGAGCTTCTGCCTCAGCAGTTTGTCTATAAAATCATCAAGCGGCTCAGCCGTGCCGACCTTGTGAGCATTGCACGCGGTTCAAGTTGAGTCCGACACTTTGTTCGAATCGTTCCCAGAAGAATGGATTTGCCCTGAATGCGGGTAAATTTAAGGATTGGTCTTATTGAAGCCTGACGGCTGGCATCTATTAAAAGAGGAGAATAATTATGCACTGTGTGAGAAAAATTTCAGATGACCTTTACTGGGTTGGTGTAAATGATCACCGTCTGGCGCTGTTTGAAAATGTCCACCCCATTCCGCGCGGGGTATCTTATAACTCTTATCTGCTTTTAGACAAGAAAACCGTTTTGTTTGATACTGTTGACTGGGCTGGCTGCCGCCAGTTCCTCGAAAATATCAAGTTCCTGCTAAACGGCAGAAAACTTGACTATCTTGTTATAAACCATGTCGAGCCGGATCACGCCGCCTGCATCAATGAGATTATCCTGCGTTACCCAAATATCAAAATTATCAGCAACAAAAGGGCTTTCGTGTTTATGCACCAGTTCGGATTTTCTGTCGACGGCAGGATTGACCAGGTAAAAGAAGGCGACACAAGGTCATTTGGCAAGCACACCGTTACATTTATAGCTGCACCTATGGTGCACTGGCCTGAAGTAATGGTGACATTTGACACGACGACCGGTACACTTTTCTCGGCCGACGCTTTCGGAAGTTTTGGCGCAATAGATGGTAAACTTTTCAATGACGAAGTCAATTTTGACCGTGACTGGATAGACGAGGCAAGGCGCTACTACACAAATATAGTCGGCAAATACGGATCTCCCGTGCAGCTTCTGCTAAAAAAGGCATCGGCAATAAACATAAAAACCATCTGCCCGCTGCACGGGCTTGTGTGGCGCTCCAACCTCGGCTATTACATTGACAAATATCAGAAATGGAGCACTTATGAGCCTGAAGAGCAGGGCGTGCTTATAGTTTACGCCTCAATGTATGGCAACACTGAAAGCGCTGCCGAAGTGCTTGCTTCACGACTTGTTGAAAAAGGCATGAAAAATGTCGTCATGTACGATGTTTCGAGAACAGATGTCTCATACCTGATTTCCGAAACATTCCGCTTAAGCCACATAGTGCTTGCATCTGTTACTTACAATCTCGGCATATACCCGCCGATGCTCAACTACCTTGAGCACATGAAGGCACTGAATGTGCAGAAGCGTACAGTCGCCATTGTTGAAAATGGCTCATGGGCATGCACATCAGGCAAATTGATGCGCAGGTTCCTTGAGGACGATATGAAAAACATGAACATCCTTGATGAACAGCTCTCGCTTGTTTCGTCAATGAAAGACAATAACACACCTGAACTTGAAACACTTGCCGACGCAATCATAGCTTCAATGAAAAAGCCTGAAAAATAGAAGCACAACTCCATGGCTGTTTTCCTTTAAATGAGCAGTCCCAGCCAAATCGTTTTTGCGAAATGGCCGGGGCTGTTTATATTTCTGAAAATTTTTTCAGCTCTTAACAGCACTGCTGAGCGAACGCACAAATTCCGAAACTGGAATTACTGAGTTCTGTTTCTTTTCGGCAACTATGTTTACAACTGCACTACCGACAATTACACCGTCACAGTATGACGCCATTCTCTTAGCCTGCTCCGGGCCTGAGATGCCAAATCCGACAGCACACGGTACATTGGCATATCTTTTTATTGCTGCAAAAAATCTGCTGAAATCAGTCGCAAAGCTGCTGCGCATGCCCGTAACGCCGGTAGATGAAACGCAGTAAAGGAAACCTTTTGCTGACGGGGCTATAATCTTAATGCGTTCATGCGAAGTGGGCGCTACCATGCGTATGGGTATTACACCTGCGGCATCTGCAACGGACTGTATCTCGCCGCGCTCCTCATAAGGCAGGTCGGGCACTATAACACCGTCGACACCGCATTCTTCGCAAAGCCCGAAAAAGCGTTCTGTTCCAAACCTGAAAATGCTGTTTATGTAAAGCATAAGGAGCAGCGGTTCATCGGTTTTTATGCGCAGGCGCTTTACAAGTTTAAAAATGTTTTTAAGCGTTGTGCCCGCGTCGAGCGCACGTTTGCTCGCACGCTGAATTACCGGCCCCTCGGCAATTGGGTCGGAAAACGGCACACCTATTTCAACAAGGTCTGCACCGCTATGCAGCATAGCAAGCACAAGTTTTTCAGTTGTCACCAAATCCGGGTCGCCGGCAGTTATAAATGGTATAAGTGCCTTCTGGTTTTTTGCTTTAAGCTCTTCAAACTTACGTTCAATTCTGTTCATCAAGATGCACCCCCCTGTATTTTGCGACGGAGTATACGTCTTTGTCGCCGCGGCCTGAAAGGTTTATAACCATAATCTGGTCTTTGCGCATTTTCGGCGCTATCTTCATTGCGGCCGCAACTGCGTGTGCAGACTCTATAGCGGGGATAATTCCTTCCATCTTTGAGAGGTACTCGAATGCTGTTACGGCCTCTTCGTCCGTAACAGCCACATACTGCGCACGCCCTGTGCGGTGAAGTTCGGCGTGCTCAGGCCCTACACCAGGATAGTCGAGCCCGGCCGAAATAGAATAAACAGGTGCAATCTGCCCTTCGTCATTCTGCAGGAAAAGCGATTTCATCCCGTGAAAAATCCCCGTTGTACCTTTTGTCATTGTTGCCGCGTGGAACGCAGTGTCAACGCCTTTCCCAGCAGCCTCTGCGCCTACAAGGCGCACACTTTTTTCAGGAATAAATTCATAAAAAGCGCCCATGGCATTGGAGCCGCCGCCGACGCATGCCACTACACAGTCAGGCAGCCTGCCTTCGCGTTTCTGAAGTTGACTGCGTATCTCCTGCCCTATAACTTTCTGAAAATCGCGCACCATCATAGGGTATGGGTGCGGCCCCATTGTAGAACCTATAAGATAATATGTATCGCCGACATTAGACGCCCAGTTGCGCATTGCTTCATTGATAGCGTCCTTAAGCGTGCCTGTGCCCGATTCCACGCCATGCACTGTGGCACCGAGAAGATTCATGCGGTAAACATTCAGCGACTGTCGCTCCATATCCTTAACGCCCATGAAGATCTCACATTTCATGCCGAAAAGCGCCGCCACCGTAGCCGCTGCAACACCATGCTGGCCTGCGCCTGTTTCGGCTATTATCCGCTTTTTGCCCATGCGCTGAGCAAGCAGCGCCTGGCCAAGCGCATTGTTTATTTTATGCGCGCCAGTGTGGTTAAGGTCTTCACGCTTAAGGTATATTTTCGCGCCACCAAGGTCTTCGGTCATACGCTTCGCATAGTAAAGCATAGACGGCCTGTTGGCATAGTCCCTGTAAAGGCGCCGCAGTTCTTCTTTAAAATTCGCGTCATTTTTATACTTTTCATATGCTGATTCAAGTTCATGTATGGCACTCATAAGCGTTTCAGGTACATACTGCCCGCCATACTCGCCATATCTTCCGACTTTCTGCATGTTAATGTATCACCCTTTCAGTGTTCTAACAAATTATTATTTTTCAGCATTTCAATGATTTCTTTTATTTTCCGCCTGTCTTTCACTCCACCTGTTTCAATGCCGCTTGAAATGTCGACGCCCGACGGCGAAACTCCCCTTATTGCGTCCATTATATTTCCAGCATTGAGGCCGCCTGCAAGGAAAAACGGCACAGAAAGCTTAGCCTCTTTTATCAGGCCAAAGTCAGCCGTTTTTCCTGTTCCGCCATACTCAGCAGGTGAAAAGCTGTCAAGCAACAGGCAGTCGGCACCAAGTTTTAAAGCTGCCTGAATACTTTTGCTGCTGCTCACGCGCACCGCCTTCCATATTCTCACGCCGTGAGGCAGTAGGCTCCGCAGCGCCTTTACAGCCTCAGCAGTTTCATCACCGTGGAGCTGTACAGCATCAAGCCCTGCAATGCGCACTGTGCCGTCTATCCTTTTTACATCTTCATTTACAAAAACGCCGACGCGCATAACCGACTTGTCAAGTTTTTCAGCAAGCGTTGCAGCCTGCAAAGGTGTCACGCGCCGCTTTTTGCCAGCAAACACAAAGCCAACATAATCCGGCTTGAATTCATTCATATACCCGATATCTTCCGGCCTTCGGATGCCGCACAGCTTTACTTTCACGGCAGGCCACGCAGCTTTTTGAGTGAAACCGAAACGTTGCTGCTTCTCATAAGCGCTTCGCCTATAAGCACTGCATCAGCGCCTGCTTTTTCAGCAGCCACCATATCTTTTCTCGAAGTGACCCCGCTCTCTGAAACGAGCACACATTCTTTTGGTACCATAGGCGCAAGGCGTGCAGTAGTCCCATTGTCAACGCTGAATGTTTTAAGGTCACGGTTATTTATGCCGATTATCTCTGCCCCCGCATTTATGACTTTCTCAAGCTCCTGTTCATTATGCGCTTCCATAAGGCTCGCAAGGCCGAGTAAATCCGAAAGCTGCTTAAAATTTCCGAGCGTATTCTCGCTAAGCATGGCACCGATAAGCAATATGGCGTCTGCACCTGCCGCCTTTGCCTCATATATCTGGTATGGCGAAATAATAAAATCTTTTCGCAAAATCGGCAGCGATGATGAAGCGCGCACCTGCTTTAAAACATCCGAGGAACCGCAGAAAAAAGACTCCTCCGTAAGGACTGAGATTGCGTCCGCACCGGCCTTTTCGTAGCTCTGTGCAATTTTATCCGGGTGAAAATCCGGACATATCAGCCCTTTTGACGGCGAAGCCTTCTTGATTTCCGCAATAACCGCAATCCGGCCTTTCTGCAAAGCTTTTTTAAAGTCTTTCGGCGGCCTTACAAGTGCAGCTTTTCTTTTTATGTCGGCAAACGGGGTTTTTACCATCTCACACTTTAGCTGCTCTTTTCGTTTTGCCGCAACATCGTCAAGTATCATTCCTGATCTTCTCCGAAACTATTTGTAAGCTCTTTAAGCATATTGAGCTTTTTAAGCGCGGCACCGCTGTCTATTGATTTTTCGGCCATAGCAATGCCGCTGCCGATATTTTCGGCAAGCCTGCCTATATAAAGCGCGCATCCGGCATTGAGCACTGTAATATCACGCTTAGGGCCTTTCGCCCCGTTTAATACATCAAGCGTTATTTTTGCATTTTCTTTAGCCGTACCGCCTACTACATCGGATTTTTTTGCAAGAGTAAATCCATAGTCTCTCGGGTCAAGCTTATATTTTTTCGTCTTTCCATCTTTCATCTCGCACACAGATGTTCTGTCTGATATGCTGACTTCGTCAAACCCGTCGTCCCCATAAACAATCATTGCGCTTTTTACGCCTACATTCATAAGCACTCTTGCGAGCGGCCCAAGGAGTGATTTATCATAAACGCCGAGGAGCATTCCCTCAGCATGCGCCGGGTTGGCAAGAGGGCCTAAAATGTTGAACACTGTGCGCAGACCTGTTTCACGGCGCGGCACAGCAGCATATTTCATAGAGCCGTGGTAGCACTGAGCAAAGAGAAATGTCATGCCGCATTTTTCCATACATTCGGCGGCCTGTTCCGGCGTTATTGAAATTTTGACACCGAGGCTTTCAAGAACATCCGCTGCACCGCTTCTGCTTGAAACGCTGCGGTTCCCATGCTTTGCGACGCGAAGCCCCGCACCTGCCGCCACAAAAGCAGCCGTTGTGGAGATATTAAAGCTGTTTGTCATGTCGCCGCCTGTGCCGACTATGTCTACAGCCGCCGATGACATCGGCACAGGCTTTGCTTTTTCGCGCATTATTTCCGTAAAGCCCGTAACTTCCTCTACCGTTTCGCCTTTCATGCGCAGAGCCGTAATAAATGCGGCTATCTGCGAATCGGTTGCTTCCCCGCTCATTACATAATTCATTGCTTCGCTGGCTTCCTCCATAGTCAGGTTTTTGTTATTCACCACTTTTGCAAGTAATGGTTTCAGCCCAACTTTTTTTTCCGCCGGCACAGGCGGTGCTACTGCTGTCATTCTCAATTTGCACACTCCTTTAAGAAAGTTATATAAAATGCGGTCTCCCGCTGCTGTCAAAATTGATTCCGGATGGAACTGTATGCCAAATGTCGAATGCCCAATATGACAGATTCCCATAACCTGGCCGTCCGCATCGAGCGCCGTAACCTTAAAGCATTCCGGAAGCGATTTCCTGTCGAGTATAAGCGAATGGTACCTGCCGGCCTCTATCTCGTCAGGCAGCCCCTGAAATATGGGGCAGGCAGTGTCGACGGCAATGGCGCTTGCCTTTCCATGCATTAGACGTGACGCAGGCACCGTTTTTCCACCGAAAGCCTCGCCTACCGCCTGATGGCCAAGGCACACGCCAAGGATTGGGATTTTACCGCTGAATGCCTGCACGGCTTTAATTGAGATTCCCGCATCTTTCGGGTATCCAGGCCCTGGTGAAATGACTATCGCCTCAGGCTTCATCTTCGCTATTTCAGAAACTGTTATGTTGTCGCTCCTCACAACGCGTATATGAGGGTAAAACGTACCTATGCGGTCGCAGAGGTTATATGTGAAGCTATCGTAATTATCAAGCAGAAGTATCATAATTCCGCCGCCTTCCGTATGGCGCTGATCACCGCGCCCGCTTTATCCGCAGACTCCTGACATTCTTTTTCAGGGTTGCTGTCTGTTACAACGCCCATGCCAGCCTGCACATACGCCTTCCCATTCCTGAAAAGCGCCTGGCGGATAGCAATGCATGTGTCGGCATTGCCGTCAAACCCGAGGTAGCCAACCGCCCCGCCATAAACACTGCGTTTTACAGGTTCAAGCTCATCTATTATCTGCATAGCGCGTATTTTCGGCGCGCCTGAAAGCGTACCCGCCGGAAGAAGCGAAAAAAGCGCATCGGCGGCTGTTTTGCCGTCTTTCAGCGTACCGCTCACTTCACTTACAAGGTGCATAACCCTTGAAGCGCGCTCAACGTGCATCATATTATCAACTTTTACAGTACCGAATTTGCACACCCGCCCGACATCATTGCGTCCTAAGTCGACAAGCATCGTGTGCTCTGCGCGTTCTTTTTCATCATTAAGCAGCCGCTGCTCAAATTCTTTGTCTTCTTGATCATTCCTGCCGCGCGGCGATGTTCCTGCAATCGGGCAGTTTACAACAGTCCTGCCGTCTATGCGCATGAGCATTTCAGGCGAAGCGCCGGTTATCTGGTAATCAGGCGCCTGAAAATAGTAGAGATAAGGCGACGGGTTTGTCGCGCGCAGGACACGGTAAACAGAAAAAGCATCAGGAGGATTTTCAACTTCAAAGCGCTGTGAAGGCACCGCCTGAAAAATATCTCCAGCTTTTATGTACGATTTAACCTTTTTGATTTCCCGCACAAATTCTTCACGTGTAACGTTCGAGCTTACGGTTGGCGCCGAATGTTGCTTCCGCCCTGATTCTTCCGGCGTTCTGTCCATCATGCAGAACAGCTTTTCGGCGTGGCTCTCACATTTTTCATACTGCTGTTTCAGGTTGGAACCACTGCTGACGTGCATAATCACATACGTTTTACCGTTAAGGTGGTCAAAAGCTATAACTTCATCGCAGAGGTAAAGGATACTGTCCGGCATTTTTAAGTCATCAGCAGGCGGTTTGCCGAGTGCTTTTTCAAAACAGCGCAGCATGTTATAGCCAAAGTATCCGACAAGACCGCCCGTAAATCTTGGATAACCCTTTAAATGTGGAGAGCTGTATTCTGAAAGGCAACGGTTAAGAAACTTAGCCGGATCTGACACTGTTTCCGAATGGCATCCATCTTTTGCTGAAATAACGGCTTTGCCGTTCTGGAGCGTTATTTTACCCTTCGGCTCCACGCAGATAAATGAATACCTTCCCCAGCGCTCTGATTGTTCTACACTTTCAAGCAAAAAACAGTTTTCAAAGTTTTCTTTCAGTGCTGCAAAAATTCCTACAGGCGTGCGGCAATCCATAAGCCTTGCGGAAAATACCGGCACCGTGCGGTATGTTTTAAGCAGCGCTTCTGCTGTTTCAATCAGCGGATACAGCATAATGTCTCTCCTTCCAGATGATTTAATTTTGGCAATAAAAAAGCCCACCGTCCCCTTCTACAGGGACGATGGGCTTCGTTGTGCCACCCTACTGCGGAAACATTAAACATGCTTCCCTCAAAACAGGTACACTGCGTTGCTGCGCCGCTTAAACAGAGGTACGCCGCATAACGCATGAATACCCTTCCGCTGTAACGTGCGGAACACGTCTGCGGATACTTAGGGCAAAGCCCCTTTCACCGTGCTCCTCGCAAATCCATTCACAGCCATCGTATGCGCCTGACTCTCATCACCGCCGAGCTCTCTGTGGCACCGCCGTGTCTGTTACTTGCCTTTGCTCACAGGATTTTCTTATCTAATTGTTTTACATTATAAACTTGCAAAAACGATTTGTCAAGGATTTTTTTAAATTAAAGAAAATTCATTGGGGCTTCACTAAAATGAATAGTGCCTAATGCATTCAAAGCAGGAGAAATCCAATGGCTCAAAGAAAGGATCATAAATCTCGCATAATTGCTGCTTAAAGCCAGTACAAATCTGCTCTGAAGCTTCATTGAAATCTGATGCTCACAAAAGCAAAGCCCGCACGGATTTAGTATCCATGCGGGCTTTTATTGGTGCCGCCAGCCGGACTTGAACCGGCATGATAT
>DHSD01000004.1:17076-17716 GCA_002411365.1 Ruminococcaceae bacterium UBA5295 | reverse complement strand
AACTGAATTTTTAGTGGGCTGCATATAGTAAACATAATGGGATTGTTACTTTACAATATATATATATTATAGCATTGCTTTGACGATGTTGTCAATATTTATGGTTGCATTGTGACTTTTTTCATGCTTTTGTGGCAATTATATCTTTTAAGTAGCGGCTTCATGAGTAAATTTAGAAATAAATACATATTATATAATATGTATATTTCTAATATGCGCTGGAATTTTGAGCCATTTTATTATAAAAGCAGACATAATAGTATATTTTTCTACAAAAATTTTCATGATTAAAATATATTTTAGCTGCCGGTTGCATGATTTTCTGTGCCATTCTATTATATTTTATTTTATAAATTAGTGAATTATATTCACATATTACTCTCATCTTTCGCAATATCATGTAAAATACTGTTTAAATTGATAGAATATGTGTTTATTTTATCTTTACAAAAAAGGCGGAATCACACTTGTTTAAGCTCAACGAACGGCTTAGGGAACTGCGTGGAAAGTGCGGCTACACGCAGAGCCAAGTTGCCAAACTACTGAATATTGACCGCTCAACTTACGCATATTATGAAACCGGAAAGACTCGTCCAGATGTCTCATCACTTGTTATGCTGGCCAAAATATTCAATATATC
>DHSD01000004.1:0-16890 GCA_002411365.1 Ruminococcaceae bacterium UBA5295 | reverse complement strand
AAGCCGTCCGAAATCTGTTGCAGAGCGCCGGACTTTAAGCAACGGAAGCCATATATCCAGTTACGCTGATATTCAAAAAAATTCAAGCCATATTTATGACCTTGCCCCTGAGGAAAAAGAACTTGTAGGAGCTTTCCGAAGCTGTTCAGCAGAAGAGCAGAAAAAGTTGATAGAATATGTGAGCAGTATTGTCATAAAGCACGGAAAGCCATTGGAAAGAGAAAAAAAATAAAATATACTCTTTGTGAAGTTTTAAAATCACCAAGGGCCATTCCATTTAGAAATGGTCCCTTTTTTTATGCTCCTTTAAACGCTCGATGTGATAGAATTAAAAGGCTGGAGGTATATGCAATGAATTTTGATGTTTTGACAGAAGGAATAGAGCCCGGTGGGCTTCGGACAAAAAGTGATATACGCATACTTATCTGTTATCTGCTTACAAGCACAGGCACACCGCTTTCCAAAGAAGATCTCATTCAGTGCACAGTAAATAACGGCCTTGCAAATTATTTTGAAGTGACAGACGCAATCTCTGACATGGTGGCTAAGGGCATCATAAAAATAAGCGGCAATAATTCGGAGCTATGCTGCGCAACAGAAACAGCGCAGCAAATTTCAAAACAGCTCGACTCGGAACTTCCTCCTGCCGTGAGACATAAAGCGCTATGCGCCGCTATCGGCCTGCTTGCAAAGGCAAAACGTGAAAAGGAAAACAGGGTTGAAATAACTCCCGAAAGAAATGGCTGCCGCGTAACATGCCATATCTCGGGAGGTACTACTGACCTTATGAATTTTTCCCTTGCTGTTCCAGATAATGCACAGGCTGAAATTGTAAAGAAAAATTTTCAGGATTCACCCGAAACTATTTACCGTATGCTTCTTGCACTCGTCACAGGTGAAACCGGGATTGCCGCCGATATACTCAAAAATGCAGGCAAGCAAAAATAATGTGTTATCGCATTAAGTATTTGTAATTATTATGTGGGAAACAGCATCTGCTACATCTTCACAGCAATCCATCGCGTCTTCCATCGTCTGGTAAAGATGCTCGCAGCGTATAACATCAACTGTATTCATTTCCTGCTTTGGATCAAATAGATTGCGCATTGCACTTATAAAAAGTGCATCGCCCTCCTCTTCAATATGGTTTACACGGATCGAAATTTTGTGAAGTTCGTCTTGCTTTGTCTTAAAGTTTTTAAAGACACCCATCATTGTGGAAAGTTCTTCGCATGCAGAAACAAGAAGGCCCACAAACTTTTCAGATGTCGCATCTTTTTTTACAATGTGCATCATATAAATCTGGTTGCCAATATCGTCGATGCTGTCTGTCAAAGCCTCAATGACAGCAATCATATTCATCATATCAGGACGCTCAACAGGCGTGATAAAAGCATCAGCTATCAGTTTGCCGCATTCATGCACATGTTTGTCGCCTTCATGCTCAATCGCGCGAAGTCCCTTTATTTTCTCTTCATCGATCTGATTACCTGAAAATGCCGCCTGCAGCGTTTTAGCCGCTTTGCTGGAAATCTGTATCCCCTTTTGGAAAAGCCCAAAATAGTCAGGCCCTTTTGAAAAGAAATTGCCCATAGTTACATATTCCCCATCTTTCTAAATCCAGGTTAAACTGCTCTTCTGTTGTATCAAGAAGGCATATATTCCCTTTTCAGCTTAAAGCATCTAACTACAAATTACAAAACATGTATCGAGAAATTATATTAGGCAAACAGGTTATCATCTGCTTCTAAGAACATACCTTCCCCTTTTTCTGGTTCTTGGCCTTGCGTGGACCTTATCTATAAAATACGTAAATAATATTACCCACGCAAATCCTAACAGTATACCTGCCGTTACATCACTCGCATAGTGTACACCAAGGTAAACCCTGCTAATTCCAATCATAAGCACAAGCAGGATAAGAAGGGCAGATAAAATCTGCTTTATTGGCTTCTTTAAAAACACAATGCAAAGGTAAATCATGAAGCCATAAAATGCCGCGCTTACCATTGCGTGTGTGCTTGGGAAACTAAAACCGGTTTCATTTACAAGCCGTGCAAAGTCAGGTCTATCCCTGTGGAAAGACGTCTTCAGTGCAAAATTTATCAGCCATGCACAAACAAGGTTCAGGATCATCATGGAATTATAGAAGCGCAAGTTTTGTTTCCTTATCCCGATAATACAGAAAAGCACAATTAATGCGCCAATGAACTGCACACTGCAAAAAGACGTAAGGCCTTTCATCGCAATTGTAATACTGTTTGACATATGCGCTGTGACTAACCCATAAATTTTGTTGTCAAAGCCCGTGAGCCTCCCCGCCTTAAGCTGAAAAGCAACAAAAGCAAAACATACAAGAAACAGGACAGCCAAAGTAATAGAAAAGCGGCGCCAGCCCGTCATGGATCTGTTAATCGCTATCTCCCCCTAAAATATTTCTACAGCTGGCCAACGCATTTTCACAGGCCAGTCGCTGCGTTATTTGTCTATAGTGAATTTATAAATTGTAGTGCTATGAAATGGCTTGTCCGTTTTCAGGTTCTCATAAGGGAACTCCGGCCTGTGAACTGAGTCTGGATAAAACTGTGTTTCCATGCAGACGGCATTGTGGGGTTTCAGTAGCTTTCCGCCAATGCCTTTTGTATACGGCAAAAAAGAATTTGCCGTATACACCTGCAACCCTGGCAAATCAGTGAAAACAAGCATCCGCCTGCCACTTGCCGCATCATGAATCTCTGCGACGTTGCGGACCCCTACGGAAAATCCAAGCGCAAAATTATTATCGTATCCGCCGCATGCCTGCAGGTAAGGGTGCTGGTCACGGATATTCTGCCCTATCGTCTTTGCTTTCCTGAAATCGAATGGCGTCCCGCTAACTGGAATGAGCCTGCCAGTAGGTATTTGTTCTTCATCTGTTTCCGTAATGGCATCAGCATTTACCTGAAGTTCAAGCGAGAGTATGTCTTTAACAGAACTCCCTGTAATGTTGAAATATGTGTGGTTTGTGAGGTTAAGAGGCGTTTCAGCGTCAGATTTAGCTTTATATTCAATTATCAATGCATTATCTGTTGAAAGCGTGTATGTCACACTGACATCTACATTTCCCGGGAAACCGCCTTCCCCATCTGAGCTGTGGTACGAAAATGTTATTGACGGCGCATCGCTGTCATTATTGCTGCACTTTATGCACCAAACACGGTTCTGGAAACCGCCTGGACTGCTGTGCAGGGCATTCTCACCTTCACTTTTTGGCAGGCTGTAGCTTTTTCCCCCTATTTTAAACTCGGCACCTTTAATGCGGTTGGCAAAACGGCCTACCACAGCCCCAAAGACGTCGCCCTTTCTTTCATATTCACTTATTGTATCATGGCCAAGCACTACGTTTTCCGGTTTACCATCACGGTTTGGGACATACAGCCTTGCTATGCGGCAGCCATAAGTTAGAAAATCGGCTGACATTCCGTTGTTATTTTTAAGTGTGCAACATTCAACTGCAGTTCCATCCGCAAGCCTACCGAATGAACAAATATTTATGCTCATAACTTATTTCATCCCGTTTTTTTCAATATTGCAAACTGTTATTCTCCTAAAAGCGCGGCACCCAAAATGCCGGCATCATTACCAAGTTGCGCGCGGCATATAGCAGTCTGACGCTCAGAATTTTTAGAGTACACTTCATTTTTAACTTTCTCTTTCAGCGGCACCATCAGCGGGTCACCTTCATTGCTGATGCCTCCGCCGATGCATAAAATATCCGGCTGAAAAATGTTAATGCAGTTTGTAATGCCGCAGGCAAGATATGTTATGTATTCTTCCACAACGGCTTTTGCGGATACATCACCCTGCCGTTGTGCCTGGAACGCTGTGCGGCCGTCGACTTTCTGCAGGTCGCCGCCTGTTATTTCCCACATGGCTGAAGATTTGTCTTTCTCCATTGCTTCCTGCGTTGCCTTTATCAGCCCTGTTGCCGACGCATAGGCCTCCCAGCAGCCATGGCGGCCGCATGTGCAGAGGCGGCCGCCTGTTACTATAACCATATGGCCCATTTCGCCGCCCGCAAAATTGCTTCCGGCAAGTATCTTTCCGTCAATGATTATGCCGCTGCCAATGCCTGTGCCAAGCGTTATCGCCATACCGATTTTTGCGCCGCGGAGCGCACCTGCCTTATATTCGCCATACGCTGCGGCATTTGCGTCGTTCTCAAGTATCACTTTTTTACCGAGCTTTTCCTGCAGAAGTTTCTGTAGCGGCAAATTGCTAAAATGAAGATTATTCGAATATTCGATGATACCAGTAGCTCTGTTTACCGTACCCGGACTCCCGATCCCTATATATGGAATGTCATCCAAAGTCAAGCCTGCCTTTTGCAGTGTGCGCTTCGCCGCATCGGCAAGCTGACCGCAGATTTCACCTTCAGAAGATGAAATCTTTGTCCTGCAGCTCGTTTTCACCGTTAGACGGCGGTCTTTATCAACGACTCCGGCCGCAATATTAGTTCCTCCAAGGTCTATGCCAAGATAGTACATCCTGCCGCCCTTCTTTCCGAGATATTAAACATTATTTATCAGTATAGCATCGAAAAAGGCAGGTTGTAAATACGCACAACCAAAATAAAAAAATATTATATGCTTAAAAGCTATGATATAATGATAAAATAGATATGGAAAACGATTCTTAAAACAAATATCTGAATGGAGAATAGACCGTGACATACTCTCAGTTTCCCGAAAGCATAAAAAATGAATACACTGAAAGATACTGGAGGATGTTGGAATCGCATAAGTTTACGCTCATATGCAAACGCGTGTTCGATGTTGTCGTATCCGCCGTCATTCTTCTTATCCTTTCTCCTCTTCTGCTTGTGCTTGCCCTTGCTGTAAAGCTTGATTCCCCCGGCCCGGTTTTTTACAAGCAGACACGCGTCGGCCGCTACAACAAAGAATTTAAAATCTACAAGTTCCGCACCATGGTGCAGGATGCGGACAAAATAGGGCCGCCGCTCACAATGGGTAAAGACCCGCGCATAACGCGCGTCGGCTCCATAATACGCAAATTGCGGCTTGACGAGTTTTCCCAACTGCTCAACGTTCTCAACGGCACCATGAGCCTTGTTGGCCCACGCCCTGAAGTGCGCCGCTATGTGGATGCCTATACGCCAGAAGATATGGCAACGCTGCTTATCCGCCCGGGAATTACAGCGCCCTCCAGCATTGCTTTCAAGGATGAGGACAGGCTGTTAAAGCGCGGCGGTGACCCCGAAAAGATATACAAAGAAAAGATACTGCCGCCAAAAATGAAGCTCAACCTGAATTATATGAAAGATATATCTGTCGGAAACGATATCAAAATTATGTTCCAGACCGTTGCCGCTGTATTTTAAGCTATAATTTTCCATCGCCTTTCATAAAATTAAAACGGAATGGCGGGGGATAAATAATGTCATGTAAGAATAATAGGAATATCTATAAGGCAGTTCCACTGTTAGTTTTGGCTGCAGCTTTTTTGGCAGCTTCTCTGCTGCCTGGCTCGAATGCAAAGCCCGCCGTTACGGCATCAGTGGATTCTTCGCCTGTTTCGTCAAGTGCCTCACAAAAAAAAGATTTTATAAAGTATGTGGAGTTCAACGTTCCATATATCGCCCTCAAAAAAGCAATGGACATTGATATCCAGTCGCACCGGGAAAGCGGCAGCATAAGCTGGATAGATATTCTCGCTTATCTCGGCGTAAAGTATGGCGGAAATTTTAAGCTGTATAAAAGTGCTGATGTTGATACATTTATAAATCAGCTTAAAACGAAGAGCGTTTCAGAAATCACATCTGGCATGAAATACTTTTCTTACTTTCACGAAGCGTATTCCGCCGTTTTGAGCGGCCTGCTGGGAAAATACAGAAAAGACGGCAAAGAGGAATATGGGCTTATCGGTTTTTCACCGATTGCAAAGACTTTTCCATACAGCGGGTGCGACGATTTTGGCGTGAAGCGGACTTATGGCTATACACGCCCGCACCTCGGCCACGATATGATGGCAACAACAGGCACACCCGTTATAGCGGTTGAGTCCGGCTTTGTGGAAGCGCTCGGCTGGAACCAGTACGGCGGATGGCGCATTGGCATACGCAGTTTTGACCGGAAGCGATACTATTATTATGCGCATTTGCGCCAAAACAGGCCGTATGCCGCCGGTCTCGCAGCAGGCAAAACAGTCCATGCAGGAGATGTGATAGGCTACGTCGGGCGCACAGGCTACAGCAGCAAGGAAAATGTAAACAACATAAAAACAAGTCACCTCCATTTTGGCCTTCAGCTTATTTTTGATGAAAGCCAGAAGGAGTGCAACAACGAGATATGGATAAACGCTTACCCGCTGACGCAGCTTCTGCGACAGAATCAATCCGAAGTAGTGCGTAACAATGAAACAAAGGAATATACACGCGCCGGAAATATTGAAATTGAACTGCCCGACGAGCCTTCACAATAAGCAGGCATTAAACATTAGGCAAAATGGCTGAAAACGGCTGGATTTGTATAAGCGCTGTTTTGAGTATAAACTTTATTGAATGGGAAAAATAACTGCAGCCTTGCGGAAAGGAAATCCTGACAGCATGAAAATAAAAATGCTTTGTATCCTGATTGGCTACTTATGCGGTTGCTTCCTTACTGCCGACGTTGTAGCGCGCCGCAAAACAGGCAAAAGTATTTTTGAGATGGGAACAAAGAACCCCGGCACGGCAAACGTGACAAACTCTCTTGGAGTAAAATGCGGCGCTATCACCCTGCTTGGAGACGCCGGAAAGACCGTACTGGCATGCGTGCTTTGCCGGCACATTTTATTTCCTTCCCTTGGAAAAGTGGCTGTCTTATATGCAGGTGTAGGCGCAGCGCTCGGCCATGGATTCCCGTTCTGGCATAAATTTCGCGGAGGAAGAAGCGTCGCCGTAACGTGCTCATATATTATATTTTTTCTGCCGCTTTGGGGCATAGCTGTAAATTTAGCAGGCCTTGTAATACGCATAGCAACAAAATATCCGGCTTCTGGGGCTCTCGCAATTCCAAGCCTTTTTATCCTTCCCGTTTTCCTTACTGCAGGGGCAGAAGCCGGCTTCGTCATGGCTGTAGGCACTGCCGTGACCTTTATCCTGCACCGCGACTCTCTGTTTAGAATGGCTCATGGCACGGAACCCAAAAGCAACCTCATAGAAGAATGGAAGCAAAAACTCTGACATTAGAAAAAAAGCGCCCCGCTTTCGGATGGCGCTTCTTTTTAATCCTCGATAAACTGAAAGTCTATCGTAAGCAGGAACTGGATGCTGCCGCCTCATCAGGCTTAGTCCTCTGGACAGTGCCAAACGGGTGTTCCGGCGGTGAATAGATTGTATACAGCTTAAGCGGCACACTACCGGTGTTTACAAGATTATGCCAGGTTCCGGCAGGCACAAAAATGGCATTGCCTGCCGAAACCTGCCTCTGGAAAGTAAGGCTGTCCCTGCTGCTACCCATTTTCACTATTCCGCATCCCTGCTCAATGCGCAGGAACTGGTCTGTATCAGAGTGAACTTCAAGGCCAATGTCACTTCCTGGGGCTATACTCATCAGTGTGAGCTGAAGATGCTGCCCAGTCCACAGCGCTGTGCGGTAATTGGAATTCTGTAAAGTAGCGCGGTTGATATTTATTACAAACGGATTCGGCCCATAATCTTTTAAGCCGCCGCCTCGGCATTGGCACCTGTTATACATCATAACTATATGGCTCCCTTTCATATTCATGATATGACATTCTATGAAAAGGGCCTTGAAAATGCATCTTTTTTATATTTTTCACTGTCTGTGTATCAACCTTACGGCGTCGTGAATATTGCTGATTTCCGCCGTCTGGGGATTGCCTGCATATTCGCCGTCAAGCGTCCAGTCTGTCGGCTGGTCAAACTCAAGGCGTATCCTGTCTGTGTGGAAAAACACAATATGTTTATTCTGGAAATTATGGTGATAAAGGTCGTGTAGAATAGCCTGAAATTCGATAAAATTCTTAGGCTCCCTTATAAGCAGCACTTCAAATTTACCGTCATTAAGGCTTACGTCTGAGCTTTTAAGCTCAAGCACGCCACCAATAGAACGTGAATTGGAAATGCTTCCAAAGATAAAATTCCCCGTCCACACAGAATCGCGGCTTTCAGCTTTTAAATGGTAAGGCCTTATTTCGCCGACACTGCGTATTCCGTCAAGCACGTAGGCAAGATGCCCGAGGCGGTTTTTAAGCCACTGCGGAGTTGAATAAGATACTTTTGTAAACGCCCCGAACGACGCAATATAAGTAAAATACTTTGTCTTATTAAATGCGCCGACATCCTGAAAAATCGGTTTTTCGCTCAGCACGGCATGTGCAGCTTTGCGGATATTGGTCGGAAGGTGAAGCGTCTTCGCCATATCGTTAGTCGTACCGGCTGGCAGATAGCCTATCGGTTTTCGCTCAGCAAGCTTCATTGAGCCCGTGATTACTTCATTTAAAGTGCCATCGCCGCCGCAGCATACGATAATATCATTTTCCGATGCATATTGCTCTACAAATTTAGCTGCATCCCCGCTTTTCGTTGTTGAAAATACCGATACACTGCAGCCTTTTCTGCGAAACCAATCTGCTACCTGGAAAACATATGATTTTCTTTTTGACCGCCCTGCAGCAGGGTTAATAATAAGGAGCAGGTTTATCATAACAGGTTTCACCTCAAAATTGCCTGATTTAGGCAGAAGCCTTTAACTTTAAATTGTTCGACTAAAAACACACGGCTGCCAAAACAGCGTATAAAATAAGCCCGAAAGGAGCTTCTTAATCTCTCCTGCGGGCTTAAATATCACTGTTTCAGGAACCTGCTATGCAGAGGCCGCATTATTATTGCTCCGCCATCAGCCTACATGGAAACCGAGTCAATCGATCTCAACAGCTACGCGGGTGTTGTTGCGGGTAGCAGCAGCACGCATAATTATGCGGATTGATTTTGCAATACGCCCCTGCTTGCCAATCACACGGCCCATATCATTCTCAGCTACATGAAGATGGTAAACGACAGTTCCGTCTTCTGTCGGCTCATCCGTATCAACACGGATAGCCGACGGGTCTTCAACAAGCCCCTGGGCGATGGCAATAAGCAAATCTTTCATTGCACTGTATCCTCCGGGTTAAAGAACACCCTGCTTTTTAAGCAGCGTTCTCACAGTATCAGTTGGTTGAGCACCGTTTGCAATCCATTTTTTTGCTTTTTCTGCATCAACTTTTACATCGGATGGATCTGTCATTGGATTGTAATAACCGATTTCCTCAATAAAGCGTCCGTCACGCGGGAAGCGTGAGTCGGCGACAACAATGCGGTAAAAAGGCGCCTTTTTTGCGCCTACACGGCGCAGCCTGATTTTAACTGCCATATTTTTCACCTCCACAATATATGTCTCTTATCTTCATCGGCAAAAGCCGTATGAATGCTGTTCAATGCGGCATTTTCATGCCGAAGAGCTTTTTGCGCAGCCCTTTTTTCTTAAACTGTTTCATTACCTTCCGCATCTGGTCATAGCCTTTAAGCAGCTTGTTTACATCTTCTACCTTCATGCCGCTTCCTGCGGCTATGCGGCGCTTGCGCGGCGGAGTTATGATCTCCGGATTTGCGCGCTCCTTCGCCGTCATGGAAAGTATCATGGCCTCGGTACGGTCTACCTGCCTGTCGTCTATATCGACGTCTTTCAGCTGCTGAGCCATGCCTGGCATTTTCGCAATTATGTTTTTCATTGGACCCATCTTCTGCATCTGGCGCATCTCTTCAAGGATATCGTTAAAATCGAGGCCGGTATGCATCATCTTGCGCGCCGTGTCTTCCGCTTTTTTGCGGTCAATATTTTTCTCAGCATCCTCAATAAGCGTAAGCACATCGCCCATGCCGAGTATACGGGAGGCCATGCGGTCAGGGTGGAAAACTTCCAAATCGGCCAGCTTTTCACCAGTGCCGGCAAATTTGATAGGCTTACCGGTTACTGCGCGCACAGAAAGCGCCGCACCGCCCCTTGCGTCACCATCCAGCTTTGTAAGTATAACACCAGTTATATCGAGGAGGTCATTAAACGACTTTGCCACATTAACGGCTTCCTGCCCTGTCATTGCGTCAACAACGAGCAGAATATCAGACGGATGCACAGCCTCTTTTATGTTTTTAAGCTCCTGCATAAGCGTTTCATCTATCTGGAGGCGGCCTGCCGTGTCTATAATAACATAGTCGTTGCCATAATCTTTCGCATGTGATATGGCAGCCCTGCAGATTTTCACAGGTTTTTCGGTGCCCATTTCGAAAACCGGCACTCCTGCTTTTTCGCCGATTATTTTGAGCTGCTGAATCGCCGCCGGACGATAAATATCGCACGCGGCGAGGAGCGGGCGGTGGCCTTGATTTTTAAGCATCAGGCCGAGTTTGCCGGCATGTGTGGTCTTGCCTGAGCCCTGCAGGCCGCAAAGCATTATAACAGCAGGCGGAGCGGAAGGGCTGTTAAGTTTCACCGCGCCCCCACCCATAAGTTTTGTGAGCTCTTCATTGACAATCTTTATGACTGTCTGGGCAGGCGTAAGGCTTTCCATAACTTCGGCTCCTACCGCACGCTCGCCGACTTTTTTTGTGAAATCTTTCGCGACTTTATAGTTTACGTCAGCTTCAAGCAATGCAAGGCGTACTTCGCGCATTACTTCTTTAACATCTGACTCGCTCAGTTTTCCTTTTGATTTCAGCCGCTTAAAAACAGCCGAAAGCTTTTCTGAAAGGCTCTCGAATGCCAAGGCTTTTCCTCCTACTAACTATGATTAAGGCTCTCAGCCATGCTGATAATACGGTCAGCACTCTGCTCGATTTCATCAACACTGCTGCAGTGGCTGTTACATTCCTTTATGTTATATGCTTCCCTGCAAATCTCTTTCAGTGCATTGCCCAACTGAACCGAGCGTTTTGCAAAGCCAACACGGTCTTCCAACTCAGTAAGCTGTGCTTCGGCGCGCTTAATGGCATCGCGCACACCCTGGCGGGTAATTCCAACATTTTCGGCTATCTCTGAAAGTGACAGGTCATCATTATAATAAAGTTCAATCACTTCACGCTGCTTTTTTGTCAGCATACCGCCGTAAAAATCCAGAAGGAAAGAAATCTTCATGTCTTTGGCCATTGGGAACACCGCCTTGTGTAAAGCTCTACGTCTTTACAGAAACAGATTATAACAGAAAAAACAAATGGTGTCAAGGTTCACTTTTTGCTTTGCTTACGTATGAAGAAACCGCAAACTTTAAACTTCCGTTTTCAATTTGGAAGCGGCTGAGCTTCGTTGAAAAAGAAATGTTATATACAGAAGCTTTTAGCGACAAATCAGGCATAACTATCGTATCTCCCGTAACATAGCAGCTCTCCGGCAGGCTGGAATCAGCATAGCTGAGCACCTTTGACACAGGCAGCGACAGGCGCCCCAAATGGATTGAATTTACACGCACAACAGGCCTGCTGTCTGATGTTCTGATTGACGGCGTGATATTTGCTGTTACGGCAAGATTTTTGCCATTATATGTTATTGGTACATAAATATCCGCATTGCTGCCTTCAGTGCCGGCTGCTGCTACCGCACGGATATACAGCTCGTCTTTTTTCCCTCTCGGCAAAACGCCTTTGCCCAAAAGATATGAGAGGAAACCATTTACTGTGTCTTTTGATATGCTGCATTCCTTGCCATCAATCGCAGATTTTTTTACATCTTCCAACAGCTGAGCTGAAGGTTTAACTTCATCAAGGCCTTTCCCTTTATAAGGATCGCTGAAAATCATCCACACCAAAACAAGTATTGCCGCAACTATTACGGCAAGCACAATAAAAAATATTTTGAGCGCTTTGTGGCTGTGCTTTTTTTCAGGAGCCAGCCCTTGGTAGCCCCTGTAGTATGTATTGCTCATATCAAGCTTACCCACTCTCTGAAAATTATTTCAGCTCTACGATTGTCACTCCGGACTCGCCTTCGCCGTAAGTGCCGAGCCTGTAGCTTTTTACACCGGGATAGTTTTTCAGGTGCTTCTGGACAGCGCTGCGAAGCACACCTGTCCCTTTGCCATGAATAACCGTCAGCTGCCCAACACCTGACAGCTGTGCCGAATCGATAAACCGGTCAACGTTCATAAGCGCTTCCTCGGCCGTCTGGCCTCGCACGTCAATCTCAGCTGAATTCATTTGTGAGTGGTTTATTTGTTTAGTTACTGTGCGGAAAGAATGGCGTTTCGGCTCATCTTTTACAAGCCTCAGGCCTGAAAGCGGTATGCGCATTTCAACAGTCCCCGTCTGCACAAGGACTTTAGGCGGATTCCCTTTCTGCAGGCGCATAACCGTTCCCCTTTTGCCTACGCTGCAGATAAGAACCGAATCCCCAGTTTTCAGCGGGCGCGGAAGGCGGTACCCGTCTTCTTTTTTCTCGCTTACCGGGTCAGCTGTATCTTCAAGGGTGCGGATGCCGGATTTCAGTTTTGCTTTCTGTTCCGCTGTAATAGATTTGTTTTTGTTTTTCTTTATTTCGTCCATTTCGTTCAGAAGCTCATTAATCTGCGCGCGCGTGCGGGCAACAAGCTGAGCAGCTTTCTCATGGGCATTTTCCATCTGGCGGCCACTTTCTGCGCGGACACTGTCGCGTGCTTCTTCCGCCTCCTGTTTTGCTTTCCTTGCCTGAGTGCTTTCGCGGCGTGCTCCCTCACGCTCAAGCTCCAGTTTTTGGCGGCTTTGCTGCAGGCCGCTCACAGCATCTTCAAAACGCCTGTCCTCACCGGAAACAAGCTGTTTGGCACGG
Organism: Ruminococcaceae bacterium UBA5295; assembly: GCA_002411365.1. Taxonomy (GTDB): domain Bacteria; phylum Bacillota; class Clostridia; order Oscillospirales; family Acutalibacteraceae; genus Thermocaproicibacter. Next base: position 4,054 of record DHSD01000004.1, on the reverse strand, counting down.
CTGACAACATCTGCATCCATACCGAGGCGCAGCGAAATGGCAAAGGCGTTCGAACGCCCAGGCATTCCTATAAGCAAACGGTACGTCGGCCGCAAAGTGGCTACATCAAATTCACAGCATGCATTTTCTACACCTTCCGTCCGCAACGCATAGGCCTTAAGCTCTGCATAGTGTGTTGTTGCGGCAATCTTCGCGCCTTTGCCGCGAAGCGCCTCAAGGATAGATTCTGCAAGGGCCGCGCCCTCTACAGGGTCCGTGCCGGCACCAAGTTCATCAAGCAGTATGAGGCTGCTGCTGTCGGCAACTTCCATAATTCCTATTATATTCTTAATATGTGCAGAAAATGTCGAAAGTGACTGTTCTATGCTTTGTTCGTCGCCGATATCTGCAAGTACTTTGCTGAAAACAGAAATCTCGCTGCCTTCCGCTGCCGGTATCATCATACCACACATTGCCATCAATGTCAGCAGGCCAACAGTCTTAAGCGCAACCGTTTTGCCGCCGGTATTTGGCCCTGTGATAACAAGCGTGTCAAAACGTATTCCAAGCTCAATATCCGTAGGCACAACTTTTCCCATGTCTATAAGCGGGTGACGCGCACGCTTAAGCACTATTTTCCCATTGTTGTTAAGCTTCGGCCTTGTCGCCTTCATTTTATAGGCAAGCGATGCTTTGGCAAATATTACATTCAGCTGCACGGCGGCATTGTAACTGCGGATAATAGTATCTGCAAAATTCCCCGCTTCTGACGAAAGCTCGGCAAGTATACGTTCAATCTCTTTCTTTTCTTCAGAAAGCAAAACTTTCACGTGGTTGTTTGCCTCAACTGCCCCCATAGGTTCTACAAAGGCTGTAGAACCGCTCGCCGAAGTGTCATGCACAAGCCCCGGCACAGCGCTGCGGCACTCCGATTTTACCGGAATGACAAAGCGGCCGTCCCTGATTGTGACTATCGGCTCCTGCAGATATTTCTGGTATGCCTGCGAGTGCACCATGTGGTCGAGAATTTCGCGCGCATGCGCAGAAAACCTGCGGATTTTCCTGCGTATGTCTGAAAGCACCGGTGAAGCGCTGTCTGCCATTTCCTCTTCTGAAATTATAGCGTCGTTTATCCGGTTCTCAAGGTATTGGTTAGGCATGAGCATATTGAAGCGGTCATCAAGCACACTTTTCACGCCGAGGCATTTTTGCCGCCATTCAGATATACCGCGCAGTGTGCGCAGCACTTCCGCAACTTTCAGCAACTCGCCCATTGTGAGTACGCCGCCTTCCTGCGCGCGGCGCAGGAAATTCGTAACATTAGTGAGGCCGCCGAATGACGGTGAGCCAAAACGCGCCATCATTACAAAAGCATCATCAGTTTCCTGCAAAAGGCGTTCCGCATTTTCGGGTGAAGGTGCAATAGCAATCGCCGCATCAGCCGCATCGCTGCACGATGTCTGCTTCGCAAGGAGCTTAAGTATCTTATCGAGTTCCAGCGCTTTTGCATGCTTTTTCATAGTTTCATTCATGTCGGCCATGTTGGCAAAAATCCTTTCTCATTCTTTTCCCTTCTTGGGCACATGATGAAGAGTAAGAAGCACAATTTCAGGGATATCATTGATTCGCGTGCCGCGTGCAAGGCCACGGTTTACCACCATTTTGCGCTCTGGGAATTTTTCTGACGAGTAAACTCCGCAGCTGTAGTGCGGAAAAAAGCTGCGCTCCGGTGAAAACACGCCGCCGAAACGCGGGAGATATATGAGCCCGCCGTGCACATGGCCGCTAAAAGTCAAATCGGCACCCCACATTGCATAAGTATCAAAGCATAAAGGGTTATGTGCTAAAAGTATTGAGTACTCTTTTGCACTGCACGGGCCAATCATCCGCCGCATCGCCTCGCAGGTCAGCTTCGGGCGCGGTTTTCTGCAGCCATTCGCCCTGTAATAGCGAAGCGGAAGCCTGTACCCGTAAATGTGGATCTTCGCTCCGCTGCGCTCTATGTCTTCAAACGTGTTGTCAAGCACATGGACACCGCATTCCTGCAGGCCACGCAAAAGTTCATTGCGCCGCTTATACGCCATGTTAATTTCATGGTTGCCTGAAGAAAAATAGACCGGATATTTTCGGCACAGTGCTTTCGCAAAATTAAAAATCTCCGCATAACTGCGTGTGTGGCTGTCGGCAATATCGCCAGTTATAACAACAGCGTCCGGCACCTCAGCCGCAATTTTCTTCAGCAGGCGGCTGTCGCCTGCGCCGAAACTGCGCCCATGGAGGTCCGAAAGCTGAACAATGCGGAATCCGTTAAATAATGATGGCACTTTTTCAGAATAGACTGCATACCTGGAAGTCCTGAGAAAATAGTTTTCCGGAAAAACCGTCGAAACTGTTTTCATCACCCTCCAGGAAATGTTTCCATATGTTTTTTCTGCTTGCATATTGCCAAGACCTCATTACTGGCAGATATTTTTTATGTTTCCTGCTCACGTGATTTTTTATTTTCGTCATCATCAAAAGATGTGCCATGCTCCGGCGCAGGCTGCTGCATAACCTTGTGGTAAAAATCAAGTGTCGCGAAGCTATGCCCAAGTGTCTCCAGCACATAGCGCTCTGAAGCGGCGGAAAGTTCTTTCCCGACTTTTTCCGAAACCCGGAACGAAAAAAGCTTGTCAAAATCGGCATACACAGTATGGCGCATAGCAGTTATGGCTCCACGCCCCATGGCAAAATACGGCTCCGGCGGTTCTGGCGGAGCAAAGCACTTTCCGCAAATTATTTTTCCGCTCCTCGGCATAAAAAACATTTTGTCAGCTTCATAGCAGCCGCATTTTTCGCAGCACACAAGGTCAGGCATATACCCCGCAAGCGACATAATACGCATCTCAACTATAGACTTGAGCACACGTTTCGGGTGTGTGCCCCTGCACAAAAAATACATGGCATTGAGCAGCAGCCGAAGAAAATTTTCCGCTTCGCTGCCCTGTGGCGCAAGCGCAATCGCAAGTTCGCAGAAATACTGGGCAAGCGAAAGGCTGCCAAGGCCTTTGCAAAGGTCAAAGAAAACCTCTATCGGCTGGGCGTCATCGACTATGTAGCTACTGCGCCCTTCAAAAATGCTGAACCTCGAATAAGTAAGAAGCCTCGTAGCCGAAAGGCGCCCGCCCCCTGCATGCCGCGGCCTTTGTACAAACGCGCGCAGTATGCCTTTCTCCGCCGTAAGCAGTGTCACAAGCCGGTCATTCTCACCCACGCGCTTCTCCGAAACCACCAGGCCCCTGACGTCCGTTTTCATCATGCACCACCTGCTGCTTTTCCCGTTTTGCCTTGCACTGCGCATAAATCAGGTAATCCTCGACAGAACCCGTGCGGCTGAAAAATTCCCATGCCGTTTTTTCGTCCATCAAAACCGCTCCTTCGCTAAACCGGCATCTGCCGGCAAAGAATCCTTACGCAAAAAGTATTTGCATTTAGCAAGATTCTATGAGCGGTAATTCTATGAACAAAAGCCATAATATTACAAATTACCAGCCAATAAAGCATAGTTTTTTTGCTGCTACCTGTCGAAATCGGAACTGTCGTAGCCGAATGCACGCAGGGCATCTGCTTTGTTTCTCCAGTTTTCCCTTACTTTTACCCAAAGCTTTAAATTTATTTTACAGCCAAAAAATTTTTCCATATCCTCACGCGCATACGTCCCAATTCTTTTCAGCATAGCACCGTTCCTGCCAATAATAATTCCTTTATGCGATTCCTTTTCGCAGTAGATTGTGGCAGAAATATCAGTTAAACCGTTGGCCCTTTCGGACATCTTCTCCACATTTACGGCAATGCCGTGCGGCACTTCACTGCTCAGTAGGCGCAGCATTTTTTCGCGTACGATTTCAGAAGCGATAACGCGCTCAGGCTGGTCAGTTATTGCGTCATCGTCAAAAAAATGGACGCCCGGCTGAGCCATTTTGCACAGCTCTTCTTTAAGGCTATAAATGCCGCTGCCGTCAAGCGCAGAGACCGGGACGACGGCCTTAAAATCATAAAGTTTTGAAAATTCGGTTATCTGCTTAAGGAGAACAGA
>DHSD01000017.1:50844-53583 GCA_002411365.1 Ruminococcaceae bacterium UBA5295 | reverse complement strand
AAATCTGGTATGATTTTGCCATGAGGACTCGTCGCCTTTCGGGAGGTACAGTGTTTTGTGCCAAAACCATTGTACCAGAAGGGCTGACGGGTTCTCAACTTTTATTTAACTTTACAATACACGTGGCATGAAAGGGAGTAAATCTGAATGAAAACAAAAAGAATTGTTGCGCTGGTCATATGTGGTGTCGTCATTGCTGCCACTGCAGTAACCCTTAGCAGATACCGCAGTAATGGATACTGGGGATGGAACAATGACACAAATACGCACTATCAGTATCAACCGTTGGATGGTAAGAAAGCAATAACTTTTACTGAAAGCAGTGCTCAGCCTTTATATTTTTCAGCTAAAATGCCTCTTGGGGGTAATGTGAAAATATCTGTAATAAACAGCCAAGGCGAAACATTATCAAGCGTTAACCTTAAAGAAGAAAAAGGCTCCTATCAACTGAATCTACCAGACTTAAAAGGAACGAATGCTTCCCTGGTAGCTGATGGAAAAGCGAAAAAATTGGACATCTGGCTCGACGCAGGCAAAATTAAAATGATTGCAAAAAGCGCTCAGAAAGCTGAAAAAGCTGAGCCTGCGAAGCCTGCTAAGTCGAAAGAAGAAGGTGGCGGGTTTCATATTTGGCCTTTCTTTTAATAACTTATTTTCCATATGAAGGAAGTTAAAATGGCCTTAACATTTGAAAATGTGACCATGGAATATAGCCTTTCAATAGTCTTGAATTATACTAATACAGAATTATAAAGCGGCGGTTTAATTGGCATTATTTGGCCAAATGGTGCTGGTAAATCTACTTTTATTAAATAGAGACACTTTTAAAGTTAACCGAAGACCATATTTTACTGAGAAAGCCTCACATTTTTTGCTATTCAACTGCACCGGTAACCCCCTGCGCTTGTTTCGCAATCTCTAAAAACCGTTGTGCGGCAGTGGAAAGATATGCGTCACGGCGATTTACGGCACAAATTTCACTTTGAAGTTCCGGCTGATGCAGAACGTTTGACCGTACCGGCGAAGCTTTGCAAGATGGCAGAACGGACTGCGGCACAATACCAACACCAAAGCCCTCTTCGGCCATGCGCACAATGGTCCGGGTGTCATCAGCAAGGCAGACAATCTGCGGCTTCAGCTGCTCCCGGTGGAATGTGTCCTGCAGGACGGCTTCCCACCGGCGCGTTAAGAGAAGCGGCAGGAAAGAAAGCTCCTGCAGGGTGATGCTTTCTTTCGGCAGCATTTCCGGTAGGGCAACAGCGCACAGAGATTCCCTGCGGAGCGGTGTGATCTGCAGGTCCGCTGCTGAAAACGGCGTGCGCACAAATGCCAACTCCACCAGCCCGGAGCGCACGGCCTCCAGCAGCTGGTAGGTGTTCTCTTCCTGCAACTCAAACCGAATGCCGGGGCACACCGCGTGAAACCGTTTCATCCACTCCAGAAACAGTGTATTGCATATCGAAGAGGTGACGCCGATGCGCAGCGTTCCTGTGTCACCGGAAAGATAATCGGCCATTTCCCGCTCTGTGGAATTGCACAAATCCAGTATAACTGTAGCATGTTCGTACAGCAGCCTGCCCGCTTCGGTCAGTTGCATTCGGCGTGCGCTTCGGTCAAACAGTGTGCAGTTAAGTTCGCCCTCCAGCTGGTGAATTTGTACGCTTAAGGGTGGCTCGGACAGGTGCAGAGATTTGGCTGCAGCTGTAAGTGTACCGTGATTTACCACTGCGACAAAGTCCGTCAGCTGCTTAATGTCCATGCAGGTTCCTCCTTCTATAGTAATATTATATTGATAGCACATAAATTAAATATTTTCAATATAAATCTTTTTGCGTTTTCTGTATAAAGTAGAAGGTGAATGTGCAATAACGGAAACAGAGAATCAAAAGGCAAGCTGCGGGGAGGTTTTGGGGCGTTTGCAAGGGTTGGTGTCCTGCCCTTTCCAGCATAATTAGCAACATAAAACGAGCCTGTTCCATGTTACTTCGTGGGGCAGGCTTTTTGCTGTACCATAATAAATGATTCCGTAAAGTGAAAAAGAATATCAGCATTGTAACATTTTGACACAAAAAGCGATCACATACTAAGAAATTTTATATATGTGTGAAGAATTTTATATGGATTTTCATAAGGACAATAATTATACTATAGACAAATAAAGCCGCGTTTGGCAGTAAATTTTATATTAAAAGCATAATTTTACTGCCCGCAAGCTTTTGAAAATTTTAAGGGAGGAATATTTATGAAACGATTCATGGCGGCAGCGCTGTCAGTGCTTGTCCTCGGCCTTTCGGCTGTGGGGTGCTCGGGAAACAAAACGGCGTCGAGTGGTTCTAGCTCAAATGACAAAAAGGCCAATACGTCGGATATTTCGGTCGGGTTCTGCGTTTACAAATTTGACGATACGTTTATGACGAGCGTCAGGAACCAGATGCAAAAAGAAGCGACAAAAGAGGGAGTAAAGCTCGACGTCGTCGATTCACAGAACAAACAGGCTACGCAGAACGAGCAGGTAGATGCTTTCATAACAAAAGGTGTTTCCGCGCTTGTTGTGAACCCGGTGGACCGCACGGCTGCAGAATCCATAGTTGAGAAAGCCAAAGCTAAAAACCTGCCTGTAATATTTATAAACCGTGAGCCGGAAGAAACTGTGATGAAGAGCTACGACAAGATATGGTATGTCGGTGCAAAAGCGGAGCAGTCAGGAGGAATTCAGGGCCAGCTTATGATTGACTATTT
>DHSD01000017.1:12612-50631 GCA_002411365.1 Ruminococcaceae bacterium UBA5295 | reverse complement strand
ATGCTTCAAGGTGAGCCGGGCCACCAGGATGCTACACTGCGCACTAAATATTCAATCCAGACCGTTAACGACAGCGGCATGAAGACGGTAAAGCTTGCAGCAGACACGGCATACTGGGACAAAGCTAAGGCAACAGACCTTATGAACAACTTCATAACTTCAAAGGGTGTTGACAAAATCGAGGCCGTATTTGCTAATAATGACGATATGGCGCTTGGAGCGATAGAGTCGCTTAAAGCTCACGGTTACAACAAAGGCGATGCGTCAAAGTTTATACCTGTTGTCGGCGTCGACGCAACGACTCCGGGCCTTGCAGCAATTCAGGATGGCTCAATGTACGGCACAGCCTACAACAACGGAATAGACCAGGGCATTGCAGCCATGAGGATAGCTGTTGCGGCGGCTCAGAACAAAACCATTACAAAAGACACTGCCGGTTTTGAAGTGACATCTAATAAATACGTCTGGATACCATATGAAAAAGTGACAAAGGACAACTGCTCGAAATATATGTCAAAGTAAGCCACATGCAAAAATGAAACTGGTTATGCTTCTATCGAAGGAGACTGGTGGTATTGAGTGAATATGTGCTGGAAATGAACCATATTGCAAAGTCATTCCCCGGCGTGAAAGCCCTTGACGATGTGAGCCTTAAAGTCCGCCCCGGAAGCGTGCATGCCCTCGTGGGTGAGAACGGCGCCGGAAAATCAACCTTGATGAAGTGCCTGTACGGGATCTACCATAAAGATGATGGGGAGATAATTCTCAATGGTAAAAAAGTGGAGATTACCTCTACACGGCAGGCGCTGGATCTGGGAATCTCAATGATTCCTCAGGAGCTGCATCCGATACGCTTCAGACCCGTGATGGAAAATATCTGGCTCGGAAGGTTCCCAGTGAAAGGCATAGCCGTAGACAAGCGGGCCATGATTGAAAAGACGAAGGAGCTGTTCCGGAAAGTCGGGCTCGATATTAACCCGGAAGCGCTGGCAGACAGCCTTTCCCCATCGAATCTGCAGCTTGTTGAAATCGCGAAGGCTGTCAGCTACAATTCCAAAATCGTTATTATGGATGAACCGACCTCTTCCCTGACGGAGAATGAGACCAGCCATTTGTTCAAGGTCATCGAGTCGCTTCAGAAAAGCGGTTGCGCCGTTATCTATATTTCCCACAAAATGGAGGAAATCCTTAAAATCTGTGATGAAGTGACAATCATGCGCGACGGTAAATGCCTTGGCACATGGCCTGCTTCAGAAATGACGACAGATGAGATAATCCGCATGATGGTGGGGCGAGAACTGACGAACCGCTTCCCAAAGAAAGACTATGTGCCAGGAAAAGAAGTAGTGCTGAAAATAAATGACCTGTGTTCGCAGTCGCCAAAATCATTTCAGCATGTGAGCTTTGAGGTACATAAAGGCGAAATATTTGGTATAGGCGGCCTTGTTGGCGCACAGCGGACCGAGTTGGTGGAATCGATTTTCGGCCTTAGAGGTATAGCTTCAGGCGAAATTATAAAAAACGGCAAGAAAATCGACATAAAGTCGGTAAGGGATGCAAAAAAGAATGGATTCGCGCTTGTCACGGAAGAGCGGAGGGCATCCGGAATTTTCGGCCACCTTTCTATCCTTGACAATACGACTATTGCGGGGCAGCAGAAATTTGCAAAGCACGGCATAATCAACGAATCGAAGCGGGCCAAAGCGGCAGTTGCCCAAGACAAAGAGCTGAACGTTAAAACCCCGTCAATGGACAAAGCCATTGAGGACCTTTCGGGCGGCAACCAGCAGAAAGTGCTGATTGCAAGGTGGCTGCTGACTAATCCGGATATCCTTATCCTCGATGAACCAACGCGCGGCATAGATGTCGGCGCCAAATATGAAATCTACACCATTATGCTCGGTTTGATACAGAGTGGAAAATCAATTATCATGATTTCTTCGGAGATGCCGGAACTTCTTGGAATGGCCGACCGGATTATGGTGATGTGTGAAGGAAGGGTTACGGGAATCTTAGACCGGAACGAAGCCGATCAGGTGTCTATCATGAGGCTTGCAACAATGTCAAAATAAAATTATTTAGTGTGGCCGTCCCAAAGGAGGAATGAGAATGGAGCAGGCACAGAAGACAATGCCGCGCAAGAAATACGCGAATATCTTTCTTATAACAGGCGCGGCTGTATTTGTTTTCGGGCTTCTCTTCGGGCTCCTTTTCTACACGAAGAAAGTCTATGACCTGCCGTGGTACCTTTGCATTATTGGAGCGTGCATTGCGGGCTACGGCGCTTACCAAAGAAATAATACTGGCAAGCTGGGCGAAGAAGTTTGCTTCTCACGTCAGCAGTCAAAGGCGTTTTTCCTTAAATATGCGCTTATATTTGCCTTATTCGTGATGATAGTCATCATTGCGATAATCTCACCGAATTTCCTGCAGTTTAATGTCTGCCTCGATATACTTTCACAGTCGTCCATACGGCTGATTATTGCGCTTGGCATTTGCCCGACTATCCTGATAGCCGGCACAGACCTTTCAGCAGGGCGCATGGTTGGCCTTGCGGCTGTTATAAGCGCTTCAATGCTGCAGGTACCGACGTATGCGAACAGGTTTTTCCCGAACCTCCCGGCGCTGCCGGTGTTCATTCCGGTTATTATCGCGATACTTGTATGCGGTGTCTTTGGCATGCTTAACGGCTTACTTGTAGCAAAGTTCAACATGCACCCATTTATTGCGACACTTGCCACACAGGTTATCATCTACGGTATATGCTCGCTCTACTTCGATTTGCCGCCGAACCATTCACAGCCTATTGGCGGTATAAGGAACGACTTCACGGTACTTGCACAGAAGAAAATCGGTGGCAAGGTTTCCATACTGATTCCAATTGCAATTTTAGTTACGGTTATAATGTGGTTTGTGCTTAACAAGACAATCTTTGGCAAAAACATTTATGCAATCGGCGGCAATATGGAAGCTGCAAGGGTTTCCGGAATCAACGTTTTCATGACGCTTATCGGTATTTTTGCACTTGCCGGAATCCTTTACGGGTTCGGCGGTGTGCTTGAAGCGGCGCGCACAGCAGGTGCGACGAACAATTACGGCGAAGGATATGAGCTCGATGCAATCGCCGCGTGCTGCGTAGGCGGCGTTTCGCTTGCCGGCGGCATAGGCAAAATCAGCGGCATTGTAGTAGGTGTTTTAATCTTTACCGTTATTCAGTACGGGCTGCAGTTCATAGGTGTAAGCCCAATGTGGCAGCAGGTCATTAAGGGCGTTATCATTGCAGTTGCAGTTGCGGTTGACCTTTCAAAATACAAGAAGGTTTTGTGGCATTAACCATCATATTTTATCCATTCATAAGCCTTTATACATTTTCAGCCCATGGCATTAGCCATGGGCTGAATGCTGTTTAAAACAAAAAAGAAGCAAAAATTATAAAATGGCATATATATATACTGTCTTTTTATGGTATTTTATTATATAATTGTATTATAAAGAAGATTCATTGCTGCCGGGCAACAATGCAGCCTTTTGCTTAAAAATATTTAGGCTTCACATAAGCCCTTCCATGGCTGCAGTTTACGGCTTTACTGGCAAAGCCGTGTTTGGCCTCGCCTAAATGAATTTTACAAAGAGGTGATTTTATTGTACAGCATTTTAATAGCAGATGATGAGAAAGAAGCCTGCGAAGGGATTACAAAAAGGATTGACTGGGAGAAGATAGGCTATAAAGTGGCAGGTTCCGCAGAAAACGGCATAGATGCGCTTGAAATGGCGGAAAAGCTTCATCCTGATGTGCTGATGACGGATATTAAAATGCCGTATCTCAACGGCCTTGAACTGTGCGAGAGGCTGCGCAAAAAGATGCCGTCCATGAAGTTTATTATTTTTTCCGGCTTTGATGATTTCAAATTTGCGCAGGAAGCGATAAAGCTCAATGTTGCGGAGTATATTTTAAAGCCTGTGGACCCTGAAGGACTGACGGCCACGCTTAAGAAAATCAAGTGCCAGCTCGACAGGGAAATAAGCGAAAAATGCGATGTTGAACTGCTGCGGAAAACGTATGAGCAGTCACTGCCGATTATGCGGCAGCAGTTTTTTGTAGGGTTGATTGAAGGCAATATCCCAAAGTCGCAGATGCTTTCGCAGGCAAAGACTTTCCATGCGGACACAAACGCGGACGGCTGGGCGGTCGCCTTGATGCGCGCGGATCCCCCCGCAGACGGCAGCAGCAGTTTTAGCGGCAGGGAAGAACTGATACCGATTTCCGTAAAAGAGATCCTCGACGGTATCCTTCAGAGCAATGCTAAAAACAGGTTCGTCGATTTTATCCATTTTGACGCGGTTGTTGTGATTGCTGTTTTTCACGGTGAAAAAAGCATCATGATGATGTGCAATATGATGAACGAAGCATGCGAATCCGTTGGAAGGATACTCAAGCTCAAAGCGATGGCTGGGGTAAGCACTATAAAGAATGACATTTGCCAGCTTCGCAGCTCATATCAGGAGGCGTCGGGCGCCCTTGAGTACAGTGCCATTATGGGCGGCGGCAAAGCAATATATATACAGGACATGGAACCGCATACGCCTTTGAAAGCGCCGATTGGAAGCGAAGAAGTCCAGGCAGTAGTAAACGCGATAAAAATAGGCGACACGGAGCAGCTTAAGAAAAAGATAGACGCTGTGTTCTCACGGCAGAAAGACATTTTCCCCACCGTGGGGCAGTATAAAATTTTTCTCATGGAGCTTATAGCCTCTGTGCTTAAGGTGCTTAGTACGTACGATATACGTGAAGAAGAAATTTTTTCGGCAGACTTTTCGGAGATGATTGAAAAATTCCATACGCCAGACGAAATGAAACAATGGTGCATGAAAGTCTGCTTTAAAATCAATTCCGAAATTGTCTCAAAGCGTGTGAACAACACGAAGCTGATGGCGCAGAACGCAGAAAAATATATCCAGGAGAACTATGCCAACCCGGACCTTTCAGTAGACAGCCTGTGCCTTTACCTACATGTGAGCCCTACGTATTTTTCGACTGTTTTTAAGCGCGAGACAGGCAAAAGCTTTGTTTCGTACCTTACGGATTTAAGGCTTCAACATGCGGTTGACCTTTTGAACACAACGGAAGACAAAACATATATAATCGCGCGGAAAGTGGGGTATTTTGAGCCTAATTATTTCAGCTATGTTTTCAAGAAAAAATATGGTATTTCCCCATCGAGATACCGACGCGGCACGGTGAATGAAAATGCTGAAACGTTTCCTACATAAAAAGAGTATACAGTTTGTCATTTCAATTTCGTTTACGGTAGTGATGATACTCGGCCTGCTGATGATGGCTGTGCTGCTCTCAAACCAGTATGTGTCGTCAATGACAAAAAGTATTTCGGAAAACAACAAGCGGACTGTAGACCAGATAGACCTTAACCTCAGCTCATATCTGCGAAGCATGATGCGCATTTCCGATTCCATGTACTACCATGTCATCAAAAACTCGGATTTGAAGTCTGGCAGCATAAACAGCCAGATGGATCTCCTTTATGGAACCAACAGGGATGACCTTGCAAGCATAGCCGTGTTTTCTGATGACGGCAATGTGATCGCGGCAGAGCCGCTCTCCGGGCTTAAACCGTCGGCCAATGTAAAAAAGCAGGAATGGTTCAAAAGCGCGCAGGCGCAGATTGAGAACCTCCACTTTTCCACGCCGCACGTTGAGGACCTTTTTTCTGCGCCCGACGGAAGCTACCAGTGGGTGATTTCCCTCAGCCGCTATGTTGAGCTTACTGAAGACGGTTCCGTGCACCCGGGCGTGCTGCTTGTCGACATGAACTTCAGCCGCATAGAGCAGATATGCAAAAACGATTCGCTCAACACTGCCGGTTTTGTCTATATAACCGACGGCAGTGGAGAAATAATATACCACCCTAAGCAGTCATTGATTTATTCGAACCTTTTCCACGAAAACAACCGTGCTGACGCAAAACACGATGACGGGACTTTCCTTGAGACGTTAGATGGGCAGAAACGGCTTGTGACTGTAAAGACCGTGGGCTACACTGGATGGAAGATAATTGCGGTCGAGCCGTTCCAGGATATAGATACGCTTTACTCGCATTTCTTTATATATGCTGCGTTTATTGCCGTATGCGTAATGCTCGTGCTGGTTTTCATAAACCTGTTCATTTCGTCACGCATAGCGGACCCGATTGAAAAACTCGAAGGATACATGAAAAAAATAGAAGGGGGCGATTTCGACCAGAATATTGAGGTCAGCGGTTCTTATGAGATAGAGCATCTCGGGAAAGCGATAAACTCAATGGTGCAGCGCATACGGAAACTGATGAACGACATTATAGAGGAGCAGGAAGCCAAGCGCCGAAGCGAGCTCAATGCCCTTCAGGCGCAGATAAACCCGCACTTCCTTTACAATACGCTTGACTCCGTAGTGTGGATGACTGAAAACGGCCATTACAAAGAAGCGGAATGCATGGTCACGTCGCTTGCAAAATTTTTCCGCATAAGCCTTAGCAAAGGGAAAAATATAATATCGGTAGCTGATGAACTTGAGCATGTGAGGAACTACCTTATCATACAGAGCTACAGGTATGCCGACAAGGTGCATTATTCAATCAAGGCGGAGCCGGAAGTGATGAACTGCGCCACAATAAAGCTGATAGTCCAGCCACTTGTTGAAAACTCGATTTACCATGGAATGGAATATATGGACGACGGCGAAATTTCAATCAATGCCTATAAAAAAGGAGATAACCTGTATATAGATGTTGCTGACAACGGCCCCGGCATGCCGCAGGAGCAGGCGGACAGCCTCCTCTCGGGCAGGCTGCAGGATACCACCGGCCATAAAGGCGGCTCGGGCGTAGGAATAAGGAACATACAGGAGAGGATACGCTTGTATTTCGGGGAGCCGTACGGGCTTTCAATACACAGCGAACCTGACGTTGGAACTACAGCAAGGATACACCTTCCTGCGAAGCCGCTGGATGATTTCAAGGGGAAGGAGTGAGTGCCAGATGAACAGGAAAAAGGCATTGGTTTTTCTGCTTTTGATTGGGCTGTTATGCACCGCGTTTTTTGTTTATTCAAAGCTGCGGTGGACTGCCAAAGCAAAAAGCAACGAGGTTTATGAGATTTCTGTAGTATGCCGCGGGAAGGATATGGAAGACCGCGCTTCACTCAAAGCCGGAATTAACCAGGCGGCCGATGACCTCAGCGCAGAGGTGAACTATATTACCCTTTCGAAAGAAAATGATGCCGCCCAGCAGATTTCGGCGATGAAGCGCGAAGCAGGCAGCGGCGCAAATGCTATATTGATTTTCCCTGCCGATTCAGAGAGCGTAGTTGAACCTGTCCGCCAGGCTGCGGGGAAAATTCCTGTTGTTGTGCTGCAGCCGTACGTTCAGGGCTTTTCGGGCATATGCACAGTTTCATGCGATGAGTTCAGGCTTGGCGAGTCGCTTGCCAGGAAAATCATAAGCGACGGCAATGCCGGCCACAGCGCGGATTTCCACATCATATACCAGGCGCATCAAAGTAATCCGCAGCTTATAAAAGGGCTGGCGGGTGTGCTTGGAAAGCCAGGCGTGGTTATTTCGGAAACTGAGCTTCCGGATGACAGGGACAAAGCATATGACACTGCGAAAAGCATATTAATGCAAAAGGGCCGGGGAAATGTTATTGCGCTTGACAGCGGCTCGCTCGAAACGGTGGGTAAGGTTAAAAGTGACCTTGTGCAGTCGGGAGTGGCGGTACCGGCAAAAATCTATGGCGCCGGCAGGACTGATGCTGTCGTTTCGCTGCTGGAAAACAATGCAGTCGAAGCGGTCGGGGCTGAGGACGAGTACAGCCTTGGCTATCTCGGTGTAAAAATGGCCATTGACGGTATCCATAAGAAAAGCACAAAAAACATAAATGTCAATTATGTGATAGCTGACAAAACAAATATGTATAAGCCTCAAAATGAGTACATCCTTTTCCCTTTTTTGAATCATTAGGAGGCTGCCATGAGAAGCATGTTTAAACGCCTTTTTGCAGTGGCTGCGTCAGTTGGGATATGTTGCAGCTGCATGATGAGTGCCTGCGCCGCAGAAAAGCGGACTGACAAGGCGCTGAGAATAGGCGTTACGATTTACAGGAAGGACGACGCCTTTATAAATTCGCTCTGCACAGACCTTCAGAATATTGCCAAAGACAAGGTTAGGGGCGAAAACAAAATCCAGCTTAATATTGTTGACGGCCAGTCGAGCCAGACAGAACAGGACGACCAGGTAGACAGGTTCCTTTCGCGTGGCTATTCCGTGCTTTGCGTAAACCTTGTCGACCGCACGGCGGCCGCCACTATTGTTAGCAAAGCTAAGAGGGCAAATGTGCCGGTAGTGTTCTTTAACCGCGAGCCTGTGGAAGAGGACCTGCGCATGTGGGGAAAGGCGTATTATGTAGGCGCGGACGCCGCCCAGTCCGGCACAATACAGGGCAAAATCATACGCAATGCTTATATGAAAAACCCGAAGAGAATTGACCGCAACGGCGACGGGAAAATTCAGTATGTGATGCTTGAGGGCGAAGAGGGCCACCAGGATGCACTCCTGCGCACGGAATACTCAATAAGGTACCTTGTAAAATTGGGGCTTAAAGTCCAAAAGCTTGCCGACAATACGGCAAACTGGCAGCGGGCGCAGGCAGCTGAGAAAATGTCGCAGTTTATACGGCAGTACGGTGAAAGGACAGAAGCTGTTTTTTGCAATAACGACGAGATGGCGCTTGGCGCAATCGACGCCATACGTGACAGCAAAATTAAAAACAGGCCGGCTGTTGTGGGTGTTGACGGCACGAAGGCGGGCTGCGATGCGATACGCAAAGGCGAGATGCTTGGCACGGCATATAACGACGCTGAAAGTCAGGCAAAGGCGATTTTTGAGCTTTCGTACGATTTGGCGCGCGGGCAGAAAATAGATTCGTCAAAACTGAAAGACCAGCATTATATTTATATCCCGTACCAGATGATAACTGCGGCGAATGTAAATAAATATGTTGGCTGACGGGACTTAAAGCGCCGCTTTCGGCGTATGCCTAAAAGGCTGCTGGCTTTCTCTTTTCATTTTTAGCATGTCAACAAATGCTTCAAGGCGTGTTACATATCCCGCTTCGGCGGTTGTGCCGTCGAGGATAAGTGTCATTATGGGTGTTTCGTTCCTGTACTGTATCTCACCGAGCACGGATTTTGCCGTTATTTCAGGCATGCATGTAAAGGGGCAGAGCTGGATTATGCCGTCCATTTTTCCGTGTGACATAAGCTCTGCATTGCCGATGGTGTAGATGCCATGCCCGCCTATATAGTCGGTATGCATATATTTCTGTGCCGCTTTTACGGCCCTGTTTTCAGGTTTTATGGGAAGGAGAGCCCTGACAAAATGTTTCTTCATCCATTCGCTTGTGCTCATCGAATTGAAAACCATTGCGCCCATACTGCCGAGCTTTTTTTCAGTTTCAAGGTTTGTGAACGGGTCGCTCAAAATGAAAATTTCGCCGACAAGGCCAATTTTAACAGGGTGAAGCCGGCTGTCTGTGCGTATTTTTGAAAGGGCGTTTTCAGCGCTGCGGACAGCGCTGCGTGTCTGCCGGAACCCATGGGCTGCTTTGGCCTTCCGCTCAAAAATAAACATGGCGCGGTCGGTTTCACCTCTGCAAACTTCACGGCAACGCACACGGCGCGCGTGCGCATAGAGGCTGTCGACTTCAAACATTGTACTCACGGCTTTGCTGACGGCGGAAAAAACGCGCGCTTTGCCTGCGCCGTTTAAGACGGGGCCGAGTTTTTCGCGCACGTCGCCGTAAGTGATATTGCCAAAATTAAGGTTGATGTAATTGAACCTGTACCCCATGCTGAGGAGTATATCTTCCAGCAGGTCACCGTATTGGCTGAACCGGCACTGCCCACGGCTGCTGCCGAAAAAAACAGTGTCTGCCCCTTCGTTAAGGCCCTGTATCAGGTCGCCGAGCACTTTTTTAAATGGCAGGCACATGAATTCAGGCGAGTTTGCCATGCCGAGCTCAAGCGAGGCTCTGCTGTTTACAGGAGGCAGACAATAATCAATACCAAGGTCATCAAGAAATGCTTTAAGTGAAATATAGGTATTGCCCATATGAGGGAATGTGAGCTTCATATGCTCTTCCTCCTTGCGCCGGAAATCATGTCGAGGAACGCTTCAATACGCGTGTTAAATCCGGCTTCGCCGGAATGTTCATCTACAGTCAGCTTCAAAAACGGTATATGGCGAGGCCCGCGCATGATGATGCGTTCCGTAAGTTCCATAACGACAGAGTCTACGCCGCAGGAAAACGGGGAGATGTAGATCATGCCGGCAAGCTGCGGCAGCCCATAGAGTGCCTTTGTGCCGCCGACAATGTCGAGGCCGGTTTCAAAAAAGCTGGTGCTAAGGAACCTGCCGGCGTATTTTCTTCGCACGGAACGCCTCACGTCGTATGGCGTGAGCACACAGTAGCCTGCATCCCTCAGCTTGTCTATAAGCCCCATGCTGAGAAGACTGTCGAAGATAATATACGGGTGGCCGAGGACGGCTATCACAGGCACGCCGAGGCGCATTGAACCTGAGGCGTTGGGGGATATATCGGCCGTGAGCCCAGGCTTTACGCACCCGTTAAAAACAAGCTCCGCCGCTTTGCATGGAATGCCGAGCCTGCCGGAAAGGGAAGCAAGGCTTTTTCTGGTTTTCTGTGGGTCCCTGTTATAATCGATGTCGGCGGAAATGATGTTTGCCCTGCCTTTAAGGCTTATGCGCATTTCATCAGGCAGGCCGCAGAACTTGGGGCATGATTTCTCATGCGGGCATACGCTTGCGCAGCGCGGTATGAAAATATAATCCGTTTTGTCGCATAAGCTTGCCGCATGGCCTGCGAACGCTTTCACGGGGAGACAGGTTTCATTGCAGCACAGGTTTATGCCGGAGTTTAAGATATTGCGCGTCGTGCGGCCGGAACACACGGCGCGGCAGCCGAGGCGCTCGAAAAAGTTTTTCCATAGCGTTTTCTGCTCAAAGAACATCAGCCCTTCGGGTATGCCAACTGTTACGGTTTCAAGGGGCTTTGTTGCGTTTGTATCGTACCTCATGACGCAGTGCCTTCTTTTACGGCAGCCGGCATGGTGGCGCCCTTGCTGCTCCATCTGCCGCAGCGGTCGCCCCAGCGGGCGATTACGCTGCCGTTGCTTTTGACCTCTATGACTTCACAGCGGTTCCCGCACCCGCTGCACTCCATGCTCCGCGTTTCGAAAGTGCTGTATGCATTTTCAAAGCCGTAGAAGCGCGACGGGAGGCCTGCCTTTTTATAGTTCCAGCGCGCGAGAAGAGCGGCACCGTATGCGCCCATAACGTCATAGTACGGGGGGATTGTCACCTTTGTGCCAAGAGCCTTTTCAAAGGCAGCCGCTATGCCGACGTTTGCCGCGACGCCGCCCTGAAACATTACCGGGCTGTGTATATCTTTCCCTTTTGCGAGGTTGCCGAGATAGTTTCTCACGAGCGCTTCGCAGAGGCCGGCGATTATGTCTTCCGTCCCGTAACCAATCTGCTGCTTGTGTATCATGTCTGACTCGGCAAACACAGCACACCGCCCCGCGATGCGTGTCGGATTTTCGGAGCGCAGGGCGTATTCGCCGAAATGCTCTATAGGTATGCCGAGGCGTTCCGCCTGCCTGTCAAGGAAAGAGCCAGTGCCGGCGGCGCATACGGTGTTCATGGCAAAGTCTGTGACTACGCCGTCTTTCAGGAATATTATTTTTGAGTCTTGGCCGCCTATTTCGAGTATTGTGTGCACGTCAGGCATGATTTTTTTTGAGGCGACGGCATGGGCGGTGATTTCATTTTTGACTATGTCTGCCCCAACTATGATTCCGGCAAGCTGGCGGCCGCTGCCTGTGGTGCCGACGCCTGAAATGGGTATGCCCGCAAATTCTTTCTGAAAATTCTTGAGCCCCTCTGTAAGTGTGCGGATAGGTGCGCCCTGAGTGCGCAGGTACTGCTTTGCTGCTATTTTGCCGCTTCCGTCCATTATAACAAGGTCTGTGCTTACGGAGCCAACATCAATGCCTAAAAAATATTCTGCCATAATATCCCGCCCTTTATACGAATGTGGAACCAATTTCATTATTCACAAAATAGGCTGGCCTTATACAAAGCGATGGCATTGATTTCCGGCGGGCAGAGAAAAACGCCGCTGTTTCAAAAGCAGCGGCGTTTTTCTACAAAACCATTTTTTCACGCAAAACAAAGCAGGTATCCAACTCAAAGCATATGTAGATATAATTTTGCAATAGAAAATCACTTATGTGAAAAATAAGAGAGCTGGCCATAAAGCCGGATACCTGCTGTGAGGCACAAAAAAAGCGCTGTACATGGATTTCCACCCATATACAGCGTAAAGCCTTTCAGCCGCTTAAATTTCCGTATAACAATCCCTCTGTACAAAAACAGAAAGAAAAGGTATAATAGAAAAAGCAGTGTGCCAGTCATTTGGCTGTGTATGGAGGGTTGGCTCCGTATGCGGGAAACAGGCAGTTCCAGTGCCTGTTTCTGCACTGCACTTTTTTGTGCTCACAACAAAATTATACATCTTTTCTGATATTAGTCAAGCGAAAGCGAAAAACTATATTGAAATGTGAAATTCCTCCGTGAAAACAGGAAATGTTTATGGCTGCTTTTCTGCGGAAGGTTTTCCACCGCTTTTAAGTATGCGGTTAACTTTTTCCACTTTGGTGTGGAGCATGTCTGTGTATCCGGGGCGTATGTCGGCTTTTAGGACGACTTCTGTCCTTATGCCCTTTTCCGCAAGTACAAAAGCCGCGTTTTTTACAACCTTCATAACGTCGTCCCATTCGCCTTCTATTTCAGTAAACATGGAAGTGGTGCGGTTCGGAAGGCCTGAGTCCCTGATTATCTTTACTGCTTTTGCAACTTCCGGCGCCATTTCTTCCCCAGTGCCGCAGGGTGCGATGGCAACCGCAACAAGAGTATTCATGAATTATACCTCCTCAAACTCAAATTTATTTGCGGCGATGTCATTTGCCGCAGCCAGATGCAGTTCGTCGAGGAACAGTGGCTGAAAAGTCCCGGGGCCGTTCGCTTTCTTTTCAGCGCGTGATGCCGCGAGGTTGAAGGCGGCGGTGGCAGTGAGCGCTGCGATGAACGGTGATGAGGCAGACGCATAGACCGCGGCGACGCCGCCGAGAGAACAGCCTGAGCCGGTTATCATCTGCAGGTATGGCGAGCCGCCGTAAGAAAGCGCACAGGCTGACCCGTCTGTTATGAAGTCTGTTTTGCCAGACACCGCAACGGCGCCGCCGGTCCACCCTGCAAGGGCTGCCGCCGCCGCTTTGGCGCTTTCTACAGAGTCGGTGGTGTCTACGCCGCGGACGCGCTGTTGCCCAGCACTGCCGGTTAACTCCCACAAGCCGGCAAGCGTGATGATTTCCGAAGCATTGCCGCGTATGATTGACGGTTTGTATTCCTTTATCTGTTTTAGGAGTTTTGTTCGTAAGTTGCCCATTCCAACTGCGACGGGGTCAAGTACCCATGGTTTCCCGCTCTCATGCAGAAATTTTGCGGTGCGCGGCACGGTCTCTCCGTAAACAGGAAGAAGCGTGCCGACGTTGATGTAAACAGCCTTGCTCGCCTGCGCGATCCCTTCGCCTTCGTCTGGAAGGTAGACCATTGCGGCGGAGCCGCCGACTGCAAGCTGGGCGTTGGCGACAAAATTGATTGTCACGGTATTTGTGATAGAGCCTGCTAAAGGGTTTGTTTCCTTTACTTTTTCTACTGCACATATTATTTGTTCCTGGATTTCTTTTTTGCCGGCCATTTTAGATCATGCTTCCTTTCGGTAAAACATTTTTTATTTCTCTGTATGCTTTAAAACCGGATTTTCTGCGGATATGGCTGCGGAATAAAAAAGCTTCCTTCGTGCTGAAGGAAGCTTTTATGTTCTGGCCGAAAGGCCTGCTTCCCTACGCCAGTGTTAGCTGACAGGTTCCAAGGGTCAGGTTTTGCCTTCTCAACGGAACCGGATGGTTCCGTCCCCCCGCAGTTTTATTTTGCTGCTATAAACTTATCACTTATAATGCAGCGTGTCAAATATGGTGCAGTGATTTTTTAAACTGTACTGATAGAATTTTAATGTTTTGTATCTTTTCATGCGCACTGGTTCTGATATACTGAACTGCATACAGCGCTGTAAATAATTTTCCGAGAGAAGAATGCTTATGGCGGACAGGAACGAACTGAACAGAAACCTTGCCCAAATGCTGAAGGGCGG
The DNA here is from genome assembly GCA_002411365.1 of Ruminococcaceae bacterium UBA5295. Taxonomy (GTDB): domain Bacteria; phylum Bacillota; class Clostridia; order Oscillospirales; family Acutalibacteraceae; genus Thermocaproicibacter. The sequence continues at coordinate 36,288 of DHSD01000017.1, read as the reverse complement.
CGTAATAATGGATGTCACCACCACGGAGCAGGCAAAAATAGCGGAGCAGGCAGGAGCCTGCGCTGTTATGGCGCTCGAGCGCATACCTGCGGACATACGCGCGGCCGGAGGCGTTGCGCGCATGAGTGACCCGGCGATGATACACAGCATACAGGATGCCGTAACAGTGCCGGTAATGGCTAAATGCCGCATAGGCCATTTTGTAGAGGCACAGATACTGCAGGCAATAGACATAGACTACATTGACGAGAGTGAAGTGCTCACGCCTGCGGATGACAGGTACCATATAGACAAGACGAAGTTTAAGGTGCCGTTTGTCTGTGGCGCGAGGGATCTCGGCGAAGCACTGCGCCGTATTGAAGAAGGCGCCTCAATGATACGCACAAAAGGCGAGGCAGGCACCGGTGACGTTGTGCAGGCGGTGCACCACCTGCGCACTGTGAATGAAGGAATCAGGAGGGTGCAGGGTATGCAGGAAGACGAGCTGTATGAGGCCGCAAAAGACATTCGCGTGAGCGCGGAACTTATACGCTTTGTGCACAGGAACGGCAGGCTTCCTGTAGTTAACTTTGCGGCCGGAGGCGTGGCTACGCCGGCAGATGCTGCCCTTATGATGCAGCTTGGTGCCGACGGGGTATTTGTTGGTTCCGGAATTTTCAAGTCGGAGAATCCAGCAAAGCGCGCTTCGGCAATCGTAAAAGCTGTTGCAAACTACAATGATGCTGAACTTCTCGCATCAGTCTCGGCAGGCCTCGGAGAGGCCATGGCAGGCATAAGCGCGGAAGAGATAAAAACAAGAATGGCGGAGCGCGGGCAATGAACGGCAGCGCAGCTAAGATAGGGGTGCTTGCACTTCAGGGGGCTTTTGAAGAGCACAGCCGGATGCTGTCATCACTTGGAGTGCGGAATTTTGAAGTGCGGCAGAAGTCTGACCTTTTCCGCTCGCTCGACGGCCTTATCCTGCCAGGCGGGGAAAGCACATCAATGGGGAAACTGCTTGACAGTTTCGGCATGCTTCTGCCATTGCGCAGCCTTGCAGCGGAAGGGCTGCCGATGTTTGGCACATGCGCAGGGCTGCTCCTCCTCGCAAAAAGGATTATTAATGACAGCCATGTCTATATCGGCGCGATGGATATTTCAGCGCGCCGCAATGCCTACGGCCGCCAGCTTGCGAGCTTCAGCACCGAAGCGGCGTTTGAGGGCATTGGGAAAGTACCAATGGTGTTTATCAGGGCCCCATACATCGAGCAAGCCGCAGATGATGTGAAAATACTCGCGCGGGTAAATGGAAGGGCGGTAGCCGCAAGGCAGAAAAATTTTCTTGTAACGGTGTTCCATCCCGAGCTTACCGGGTGCACAAAAGTGCATGAGATGTTTTTTCATATGATTGGCGAAAGCCAGCCGGACCGCCGCGGCAGGCGTGCCTGACAGAGCAGAAAACCGCTTTCCCTGCTAAAAGGGAAGGCGGCTTATTCTATCTGTTTCTGTCTGAAGGCAGCGGCTATTTCAGTTTTATAAATTCTTCGCTGCCGCATTTTGAGCATTTTGGAAGCGGTTCTGAATCGTCGTCCAGCCGAATTATGCTTCCGCAGTTATAGCACTGATACTCGCCCTTGCCGGGCTTTTCACCGGTTTGATACATCGCACATTCGCTCCTTATTCAATATTTTATGACGTGAAAGATAATTTTCAAAAATTACCGCAATCACCGCGCCAAAAAAACAGTAAACGGTACAATTCTGCCTAAATTGTGGTATGCTTTATTTAACAGGAAAGGAGACGTTCTGTATGGGATTTGATCATATCGAGTTTATCAAGGAAAGAAATAAAGCGCTGCTTTCGCTTGATGAAAATAAGATACTTTCCTTTTGCAGAAAATACGGCGTTTATCATCCGCATTCTGATCTTGACTTCTGGCACTCTGTGCACAAGAGCAGAGTGGCGATTAAAAATATCCCAGAACGTGACAAGGAAATTTCACGCAAATGGCTTATTGACCACGGATTTAAGGACGACCTGAATACTTAAAATTGCCGTGAATGAAGGGTATGCCAGTAGGGAAAACTTCTGCATTTCAGCCTTCCGCCTGGTTAATGCGTGATTCCGCAGCCGCGACTATGTCTTTTACATCCGCCAGTGCGCCTTTGCCGACGTCACCGCAGGCAAGCCGTGCTTCTTTCGGCTCGATTATCTCATATCCGTACTTTTTAAGCCTGCGCAGGTTTTCCTGAACCGCAGGGTTAAGGTACATATATGTGTTCATGGAAGGTGCAATAAGGCGCGGTATGCCATGCACGGCGAGCACAGTGGAAGTCAGCATATCGTCGGCAATGCCATTTGCCATCTTGCCTATAACGTCCGCTGAAGCAGGGGCAATAAGCAGCAGACCGGCTCGTTTTGCAATGGCAATGTGCGCGACTTCAGCAGGATTGCCCTGCTCAAACACGTCGGTGCATACGCGGTTTTTTGAGAGTGTCTGGAATGTAAGCGGTGTGACAAAGGCCGTAGCTCCCTTTGTCATTATGACATTTACATTATATCCGCCTTTTGTAAGGCTGTTTGCAACGTCGGCTGCTCTGTAAGCGGCAATGCTGCCGGTTACGCCTAAGATGATGTTCTTGTTTTTCATTGTTTTCCCCCACTTTTATGAGAAAGCCGTCGTATTAAGCGTGGCTTTCAGGCTTAACATTTTACGGGTGACAATTTTCCTGTTTTTATATTAACGCCAAAACAGAGATTTATCAATGCATAATATGGAATATTTTACAAACTGTTTTGCCTGTAAAACCGGCGGAGCGGCCGCCCATAAATTTACAGGGAATATGGCGGTTAATTGTGATTCGCGCTGCAAAAGCTACAGGCGGGGTGATTGAGCATGACAGATAAACTCAGCCGCCTGCTTAATGCAGACAATGATGCAAAGCGGTATTTTGTGACGCTTCCCCAGTACGTTCGTGAAGCTATTGCAAATCACGCAGATAAAATAGACGATGTAAAATCCATGCGCATTTATGCGGAATCATTCATGCGCGATGATTCTTTTAGAGGCGCATGATGGAGCAGGACGAACTGAAAACGGCGTATGAGAGCGATCCAAACCTTCGCGATTACTTTGACTCGTTGCCGACAGATGTGCAGGGAAAGATACTTGCTTCCAAAGTAGAAATAAGCACGCTCGGCGAGCTTATGAAAGTGGCCGAACATTTTCAGGCGACAATGTAAATTAAAAGCCATCCGAAATTTCAGGGTGGCTTTTAATTTAGCTAACAAAAGTGCAATATGCACAATAATAAATATAAAAACTATAATATTTTTATATTGAAATAGATTGATTTTGATAATAATATACGGATATCAGGTACAAACAGAGAATCATATCTTAAACAAATCAAATAATAGTAACAAGAATGGAGGCATTGATAATTATGGACAAAAGCAGATTATTTGAACCAATTAAAATCGGCAACGTGGAAATCAAGAACAAGATTGCCATGGCACCAATGGGTACTTTCGGCCTTGTAAATGACGACGGTTCCTACAACCAGCGCGCAATCGACTATTACGTGGAGCGTGCTAAAGGAGGTACGGGCCTGCTTATTACAAGCATCACAAAGGTGGAAAACGAAATTGATTCCACCGTTATGCCGGCGTTTCCATGCGCGACTACAAACCCTGTTAAATTTGTCGAGACTTCAACAGAACTGACAGAGCGGGTGCATGCCTACGGTGCAAAGATCTTTCTGCAGCTTACCATGGGATTCGGCAGAAGCGGTGCCCCAATCCTTATGGCAAAGCAACCTGTTTCCGCTTCTGCCATACCCAATTATTGGGACCCGTCCGTAACATGCCGTGCCCTGACGACAGAAGAAGTTGAGACGATTGTAAAAAAATTCGGGGAATCGGCTCAGATTGCTGTTGCTGCGGGATATGATGGCGTTGAAATCCACGCGGTGCACGAAGGGTATCTTCTTGACCAGTTTACGATCGCAATGTTCAACCACCGCACGGACAAGTACGGCGGTGACCTGCGCGGCAGGCTGACGCTGCCGATTGAGATTGTGCAGACTATAAAGAAGGCAACCGGCAAAAACTTCCCAGTTGGCCTTAGGTTCAGTGTTAAGAGCTGCATTAAAGACTGGAGGCAGGGCGGCCTTCCTGATGAAAAATATGAAGAAAAGGGCCGCTCCTTCGAAGAAGGCCTGCAAGCCGCGAAGATTTTGGAAGGCGCAGGATACGATGAATTGAACACCGACCTTGGCACTTATGATGCGTGGTACTGGAGCCACCCTCCGATTTATCAGAAACACGGCCTTTACCTGCCATACACGAAAGAGCTTAAAAATGCTGTTAAAATACCGGTTATCGTAGCGGGAAAACTCGATATCCCTGATATGGCTGAGAAGGCGCTTGAAGACAATGATGCCGACATGATAGCGATTGGCAGGGGCCTGCTTGCAGACGCTGACTGGCCGAAAAAAGCCATGGAAGGCAGAGACGAAGACATCCGCCCGTGCATCTGCTGCCACAAAGGCTGCCTTGGCCGCGCATTCGAAGGGAAGCCGCTGTGCTGCTCGGTAAACCCGGCAGTTGGCAGAGAGCGCTACTATGAAATAAAGAAAGCCGAAACCCCAAAGAAAATTCTTGTTGCAGGCGGCGGCATTGCCGGCATGGAGGCTTCACGTGTTGCAGCCCTCCGCGGTCACCATGTAACGATGATGGAGAAGAGCGGCGAGCTTGGCGGCCATGTTATTCCGGGCTCGAAGCCTGACTTCAAATATGATGACAGGCGCCTGCTTGACTGGTACTGCCGCCAGATGCGTGAGCTGAATATAGACGTCCGCATGGACACTGAAGCAACAGAAGAAAATATTATGGCTGAAAAGCCGGATGCCGTAATTGTCGCTACAGGTTCGAAAGACATTGCACTTAATGTCCCCGGCATTAACAGGCCAAATGTCTGCACGGCTTCAGAAGTCCTGAATGGGACAAAGCAGGCTGAAAAACGCGTTGCCATGATTGGTGGCGGGCTCGTTGGGTGTGAAACAGCGCTGTGGCTTGCACGCCAGGGCAGGGAAGTTACCATTGTAGAGATGCAGGGCGATATCATTCTCTCCAAGAGCCCTGTTCCGCACATGAACCGCATTATGCTGATTGACCTGCTGAACCAGGCCAAAGTGAAAGTGATTACGAACAACTCGCTTCTTGAAGTGAAAGCTGGGAGCATTATAATCATCGATAATCATTTCAGCCGTTCAGAGCTGCTGTGCGATACAGTTGTAACTGCTGCGGGATATAAACCATATAATCAGCTGTTCCGCAGGCTTAACGGCAAATTTGCCGAGCTTTATCTTGTCGGCGATGCTTATGCTGCAGCAGATATCCAGAATGCTATTTGGACAGCAAACGAGGTTGCGCTGCATATTTAACGCCAAAACTCAAAATCAATTTACTAAGGAACAGGGCTGGCACACAAACGTTGCCAGCCCTGTTCCTTATCTTTTTGCTGTTACCTGAGTTGTATAAGTTTTTCCTTAAGCCCGGTTTCGAGTTTGCGTATTTCCTGCTCTGCCGCAACGCGCTTTTCATGCCCGTCTTTCTGTATCTGTACAACTTCATCCAAAGTTGAAATCAGAGTCTCATTTGTATGCCTGAGTGTGTCTATATCTACAATGCCGCGCTCGGATTCCTTCTCTGTTGCGACTGTTGCCATCTTCAGTGTGTCGGCATTTTTACGGAGAAGCTCGTTTGTCATATCCGTCACCTCGTGTTGGGCTTTGGCTGCCTGAGTGGAGTGCTCCACACCGAGCGCAAGCACCATCTGGCTTTTCCAGAGCGGTATGGTATTGACGAGGGTAGACTGAATTTTTTCGCTCATAATGGAGTCATTGTTCTGCACAAGGCGAAGCTGCGGCGCCATCTGGACTGAAACCATGCGCGTAAGGTCGAGGTCGTGGAGCTTTTTTTCAAAGCGGTTGCACATGTTGGAAAGGTCGTTGACTGCCTGTGCATCTTCAGGCAGACCGGAAGACTTTGCTTTATCCTGCAGCGGGGGGAGGTCATTCTTGTAAACGTTGCTGAGCTTCTTCTTGCCTGCCAGCAGGTACATTGAGAGCTCTTTGAAATAGCTCTTGTTAATTTCGTACATTTTATCGAGCATGGCGATATCCTTCAGAAGCTGTGCCTGGTGAGCCTCGAGGGCGTCGCAAATTTTGTCAATATTCGTTTCAGCCTTGGCATAGCGGGCCTTCAGCTCATTTATCTTGTTTGCGCCGCGTTTAAAACGGGCAAAAAAATCTTTGTCTTTTTCTCCGACGTCAAAGCTTTTAAGTTCGGTGACTACACCGGCGAGCATATCGCCTACAGCCCCTAAATCCTTTGTACGCACGTTTTCGAGTGCACCTTCGGAAAAATCGGCCATTTTTTTCTGCGCACCAACGCCGTACTGCAAAATCTGGTTGCTGTTGGTAAGGTCGATTTTTGCGGCAAAATCGTCTACCATTTTACATTCTTCCGGCGTGAGATGGGGTTCAGGCACGGCTGCCTGCTTAGGTGAAGACGTCTGCAAAGTAGTAGTATCCTGTGCCGCGCTTTGCTGCCCTGCTGCCGGGTCAAGAGTCAGCTGAGGGGCAGGTATATCGTTTTGATCCATGGCGAACCCTCCGTATCAAAATTAAGCTCAGGAAATTTTCTGCTGCGGGTGGCTGCTGCCATCCGGCTTTTTCTCAAAATCGCTGCCTGCCAGGCCGCCCTGCCTGAGCATGGTTTCCAGAGCGGAAATATCAGAAGAAACATCAAGGGCGTCGTCGGCGTAAAGGTTGTCAAGCAGATTCCCAAAGGCAGTATTTATAGTGTCGAGGGCATGCTCAATATCGCTTTCGGCCTGCGTGATATTTTTACCCTTTACAGGCTGCGACTCGAACTCCTGATATGATTTTACAAGTTTAAGCGTAGTTGGAAGATAATAATGCATAAAGCTGCGTATGTCGGGCAGCTTTTTAGGATGCTGGCGGATGCAGGCAAAGATGCGGCCCGTTACATTTTCAAGTTTGTCGAGCCTGTCGGAAATCTCTTTTCCGGGCAAAGCGTCATTTACGGCGCGGATTTGCTTAAGATATGAAATACCTTTCTGCTCGACCTCATCAAGCTCACCCTGTGTGGCATTTTCCTGCTTTTTCTGTTCCTCAGCCTTTTCGGCCTGCTTTTTTGCGCTGTATGTTTTTTCCGCTTCAAGGTATGCGTCGTATGTTTCGTCATCTACAAGGAAACAGGTGCCGCTGCGGTCAAAATGCCCCTGAGGGCAGGCACCTGTGGTTACCATCTTTTTAAGGTCACTCTTTGTACGCTCCTGCGTTTCGCCTGCAAGCTCGGCGAGGTTTTCAACCGTGCAGAAAGCAGCTCCGCCCATAGCGTCGCGGTACCTCGCAAAGCGGCGGGCTCGCCGGCGTACGACTGTGCCGTGGCCGAGAAGGATAAAAGCGCCAGCGGCGCATATGCTGACTACCCACGCAGTGGCGGCAAAAGCGACCTGAGGAATAACACCGTGACCGTTGACTACGAAGACGGCAATATCCGTAATGGCGAACGGGATGAAGAGGCAAAGGCCAATGACAAATTCAACGGTGCCTGAAATCGCACCGGGCATTCTGCTGCGGAAAGCAGAGTTGTGCCGTTCGGGGACGTTGCTGTCTGGCCCGTCGAAGTGGTCACCGTGCGGCATTCCGGTCTGGCGGGGCGAACGCCGCCCGGTGCCCTTTAGAATGTCGAAAACGCCGTTTACTTCGTCGGCCATATCATCGGCAATTTCATGGACGCTGTCCTCCACAGTCTGCCCGATTTCCGCTATATTGCCGGTATGGACTGCGTCATGCACGGCTTGACAGAAATGCCTGCCAATATGCTTGTAATCATTGTACTGCATGGTTACCTCCGGAAAAATCTGTGCGCCAAGGCACACAGATGGACAGTAATTTTTGCTTTTACTTTTATTATAAAGCATTTAGTGACGGTTGACAACTGTTTATTTTGCCTGCCGAAGTAACGGAATATTTTGGCTTAATCAGGCATAACAGACTTTCCACAATGGCTTGTATTTTGTACATGTATAAATTTCTTTGCTTTTATTGATTCGGTAATAAATGCGTAATAAATGCAGAGTATAATCAATATAATATTAAGAATTAAAGTGTGGTATCTGTTTTCCAAATGCGGAAACGGGATTCCATATACAGCCGAATAACCGGGGCATTGCGGATTAATTGCGTATTCTATATTACGGCCTGTTTTATTGCCCTTGCACAGAGAAAAGCAGCAAAGTTTCCATGTACCTGTTTTACTGCGTTGTATGTGAATGGGCTATGCGTATACAGTTATTATAGCAATTTTTTAATATCGCAGCAGTGACAGCAGGCTTTTTGTGCCTGCTTTCGCTTTTGACTTTTAAAGTTTGAAAAAGGCCGTGAAAATGAAAATGACATTAGTTCCGGAATTTCATGGAGCAGATTCCCTTTTATATAATATGTATCGAAATCTGCCGATTGGTGCGGTGATGCTTGATTCCGGCCTGATGATCGTTTCATCAAACCGTAAATTCAGGGAATACTTCGCGTGTAGTCCACATGGGCCAAACGGCCTTCCGTTTTGCAAGGCTATAGGCTGCCTGGAAGATACGGGTAACAGCAAACCAGAGCGGCAGGGAAAATGCCACAAATGCGATTTACTGAAGAATGTTACATGTATGATGCAGAATAACAGACAGATGCAGACAGTGGAAATCAAGAGTACGCTGTTATGCCAATGCCGCAAAGAAATAAAATGGTTTAAGATAGATGGCTTTCCGGTAAGATATGCCGGCCAGAAGTGCGCAGTGCTGTTTTTTAATGACATAGCCGACCATGTCCAGAAAGAAAAGCAACTCAAGGAAAAACTTAAAATAGATATGCCTACACAGGTTTTTAATAAGTACAGCGTGATACAGGACCTTGACGCTATACTTAAGACTGAAAAGCAAAAAAGTTTTTCCCTCTGTATGATAGACTTCGATAACTTTAAAAAAATCAACGACACGTATGGCCACCTTATGGGCGACAAAATCCTGTGTAGATTTTCAGAGATAGCGCGCAGAAATATACGGATGGACGACATCGTCGGCAGGTTTGGAGGCGAAGAGTTTATCTTTATTTTCCGCCATACGGGCCTTGCCCAGGCATCAGGCGCCATAAGCAGGATACAGTGTGAGCTCGCGAAATCGTTCTGCGACGAAGTGCTTTACCCTGTCACTTTCAGCGCAGGGATAATATATTACGAAGAAAACGCGAATGTCAAAACTAAATGGAAAAGCCTGCTGGAGGCCGCCGACAGGCTGCTTTACCAGGCAAAGGCGCAGGGGAAAAATCAGATAGTAACTTCTGTGTGGGATTGCAAAAACAAAAAGTGCTGACTGCGGCTGTGAAATAAAGGGCCGGCCGATATGCCAAAACTAAAATATTTTGTGTGGAAATAAAGAAAAGATGGCGTTTTAGTCCTTTCGGACAACACCATCTGTCTTTTTATGCGGAAAAGTTATGTTTCGGAACCAGAAGCGAAAATCGAAACAATGCTTATGGCAATTAGAAATTATTATAGATCTGATGTTTTATAAATATTTTGCAACAAAAAATCACTATGGAAAAGCTCTATATTATTCTACCTTTTTAAGCTTTTCCAGAACTTCTTCAGCCGTAAAGCCTGATTTATAAATTAAATCCTGGATTTTTTCCATTTGTTTTTGCTTTTCCTTTGTGAAAATATCCTGCTTCTGATTTTTCAAGTCTTTGATTCTCTCATCAAGTTTGGCTTTCCTTTCTTCAAGGGTTTTGATATATCCGTCAATTTCGCTGAGCCTTTCCTGGCTGGTTTTAGTTTTGCCTCTTGGCATGTGGGGTGCTCCCTTCAAATAAAATATTATCTTTATTATCAGTATATTGCAAATATTTCATTTGTAAACAGGAAAAATAAAAAAACCATATGCTTTTGTAATTATTTCTGAAAAAACATGGCCTTTGGTTCTATAAAAAATTTATTGTAAACCTACATATTCAAAATGTTTGCCATGATGCAGTTTTGAATACTAAAATTTATTGTGTATCTGCTGGCCACTTCAAGTAGAAAAATTATAAATAAAATTTTTACAGCTTTATAGACTTGAAGTCTAAAACTACAGAACATGCCGAAATATGGTGCTTAGACTTTTTCCTGCAGCTAAGGGCAATTTTAAAAAATGTCAAATGCAGGTTTACTGCAAGTGAACAGCAACGAAATATATTATTTAATAGGGGTATATAAATTACACTACATATATACAATAAATTTACTTTGTTATGCTGCAAAGCATCAAAGGGGAAGGACTTATTAATGTGATATTTTTAAAAAAATGCGAGAGCGGTAAAAGTCTTTCATCAGATAAAAAGCGAGTCAGGGTGCGCCGCAGAATACCCGCGCCGCTGTTTCCGATAAGCTATTGCACTTTCTGGCATTATAATTTATGCTGCATATAATATTGGCGTGATGCTTGCAATTTTAATTATTGTGATGTTTGCGCTGATGAGCCGCATTATGCTGCGGCCACTCAAGCTGCTAATAAGCAGGCGGCCAAAATCCGACTGCGCAGCTGCAGAAAATCCGGCGCAGGTAACTGAACAGCGCACAGCGGTAAATATGTGCAGAAAATGCGCCCTGAAAGTTTATCCTTCAGGGCGCATCCTTGTGCTCATATGCTGGAACTGCAAAAAGCTACTGCCGTTCATCCATCTCATCGGGTGAAAAACGGCCTGTGCTGTACTCGCCTGCGCAGTTTTCAGTGTAGAGCCTGCGGATTTCGTCAGCATCGCCTGTCTGCCCGAGGACCCACATCAGCTTTGTTACGGCTGCCTCGGTTGTCATGTCTTTTGCCTCGAGCACTCCTGTTTCCAGAACCTTGCGCCCAGTCTGATAAATTGAGAAGTCGCTCGGTTCGTAAAGGCACTGGCTGCACACAACAATGGTGACGCCTGCCTTTATCATCATTCTTAGCTTTGCGACGAGGTCGCGGCGGATAAAATTGAGCCCGCCGACGCCGAAAGCCTCGATTACAATGCCGCGGTAATTCATTTTCAGCAGCGCGTCGAAAATATCAGGGTCGAGCCCGGGTGTAAGCTTGAGAAGGAAAACGCGGTTGCATATTTTATCATTAAGCATGAAATCACCGCTGGCTTTTGGCAGGGCGCTTTTGTTTATGACAAGGCCCTTTGCGTCTATGCAGGCTATGTAGGGGTAATTTATGCTCTCGAAAGCGTCCATGGCGAATGTCCGCACTTTCACGGCGCGCGTGCCGAGGATTACTTTGCGGTGGAATGCAACAAATACGCCGGGATTACCGGAAGCAGCCATGGCAAACGCGCATCGCAGGTTTTCGATGCCGTCGGTAAGCAGGTGCGTCAAAGGGAGCTGTGAGCCTGTGAGCACAAGCGGTACTTTAATATTGTGTAGCATGAACGAAAGGGCTGATGCCGTGTATGCCATAGTGTCTGTGCCATGTGTGAGCACAATGCCATCGTAATGCCTGTATTCTTCCGCTACTGTGTGGGCTATGCGCTGCCATTCTTCTGGCTGTATGTTAGAGCTGTCAAGCCGGAACAGTGGCTTGACCGTTACCTGGAAACCTGGCGGCAGCCCGCGCAGCGATATGAGGCTGTTGTCGCTTATGTCCGGTGCAAGCCCTTCACTCGTCTGCCTGCAGGCGATTGTGCCGCCCGTCGTGATTAAAAGTATTTTTTTCATATATTGCGAATGCTTTTATGTCTGCGGTAACAGGCCTGCTTGCCTGTTACCGCAGACACTGATTCTTCCCCCCCTAATGCGTTTCGGCATAGTAAAATCAGTATAGCATAGTAATAGGGAATGTAACAGTGCTTATTTTGCGGGTTGGGCTTTATTCCATCTTTGAGCCCTGCTGCTTGACATTGGCGCATTTTCCTTATACTCTATATGTTCGAATGTATTAAAGGGGCATTGTACATAAAAAGTACGGGCGGCCATGCGGCGCGCCCGAAAAATAAAAAAGGGGATTTCTGATGTGAAATATTTTGACCTTCACTGCGATACACTGACAAAATGCCGTGAAAATCGGGAAGAGCTAAAAAATGCCAAACTGAGCGTAAACCTTGAGAAAGGGAAAAAGTACGGGAGCTGGGCGCAGGTATTTGCAATCTGGATAGACGACAGCCTGCGCGGCAAAGAGGCATACGGCTTTTTCAGCCGGAATGCGGGCTTCTTTGCGGAACAAATGGAAAAGAACAGCGGTACCATCTCATTCTGCCGCTCTTCAGGCGATATGCGCAAAGCAGCCGAAAACTCAAAAGAAATTGCGCTGCTTTCTATTGAAGGCTCAGGCGCGCTTGCCGGCAGGATAGAGAACCTGTACAATGCCTATAAAGCCGGAGTGCGCCTTATAACTCTCACATGGAACGGAAAATGCGAAGCCGGTGACGGCTGCATGGTTGAAAACGCTGGCGGCCTCACGCCTTTTGGGTTTGACCTTGTGCGCGAGATGGAACAACTTGGCATAATAGTTGACATTTCGCACCTTTCTGAGAAGGGCTTCTGGGATGTTGCCAAAACGGCGAAAAGGCCGTTTGTAGCGTCACATTCGGACTCAAAGGGAGTCTTTGACTGCAGGCGGAACCTAACCGATGACCAGTTCCGCGAAATTGTGAAAGGCGGCGGTCTCGTGGGGCTTAATTTCTGCAGAGGATTCTTGGCTGGTGGCAGGGTGACGGTGGAAGATATCATAAGGCATGCCGACCATTACCTGCACATTGGAGGCGAAAAAGCCCTTGCGCTGGGCTCAGACTTTGATGGGTGCGCCCTGCCTGACGGTATCCATGGCACGGAAGACGTAGCAAATATCCATTCCGCTTTCTGCAAAGAATTCGGCAGTGAACTTGCTGACGCGGTATTTTACGGCAATGCGTTCCGCTTTTTCACGGAAAACCTTTAAAATACCAAATATGCCTTTTTATGTGATTCGCTTTATTGTATATCAGGCCATCTTGCGGCCAAAGTAATCATACACCCTGCTTGAAGGCATTGGCTTTGCGTACCGGAACCCTTGTATCCTGTCGCACCCGCACTGGCGGACAAACCTGTCGTGCTCAGGAGTTTCGACGCCTTCTGCGATGACGCCAAGATGGATATCCTTAAAAGCTTTTGTAAGCTCGCGTATCACAATATTGCATTTCCTGTTTTTAATGGAGTCCCATATAAGGCTCTTGTCGATTTTCACGTCGTCAAAAGGCAGGTCAATAACATTGGCAATGTTTGAGTACCCTGTGCCGAAATCGTCGAGCGCAAACTGGATGCTTTCACTGCTCATTTCGCGTATCTGGTCGCCTGCCTGGCGGTAGTTGCGTATGAGTATGCTCTCGGTAATTTCAAGGACTATGCGGTTTGGCGAAATGTGGTTTTTGCGGATAATGTCGAGGACATGGTCGGCAAGATCCGGCCGTGTGAGGTCTACTGCGGAAAGATTAATGGAGATAGAGTCGATGTCGGTACCACAGGACAGCATCGAGCGGATATATCCGGCAACCTTATTTAGGACCATGCTGCTGATTTCCATTATCATCCCGTTTTTCTCGGCTATGGGTATGAATTCGTCGGGAGGAACAAAACGGCCGCTTTCGTCCTGCAGCCGCAGAAGCGCCTCCGCTTCCGTGAAATTATTATCCTGTATGCTGTAAAGAGGCTGATAATAGATTATAAATTTATCATCTTTTAACGCGTGGTACATTAAGTCTTCGAGATGATGCTGGTAAACAGGACTGTCCCGGTCAAGCGCAACCTGTGGCCTGCCGATGCCTGCCGGGGAATCTCCGGACGAAGCTTTTTGGGCATGGCTGGATGCTTTGCACATACCAATCCCTCCATAACTGCATTTTCGGGGCGATGCAATTGCTTTTATTATTAAAGAATTTTTTAAGAAAAATACCCATGTGGCATTGATATATATATATCGTCCAAAAATAATACCAATTCAGTAAAAAATATGGTTGTCATGACTCGGGATATTGCCAATATAATAACATAGAATAATCATAAAGTACAGTGCTAAAATGATTCAGGCTGCATAATTGTGCGTTATTACAAAAATACGTCTTTCTGTTATGAAAAATTGTCATTTTCGAAACCACAATGACGATTTTTCGCAATTTATCGTATGAATATTTTGCCACGGCGGACTAAAAATAATACGGGGTGAAAATATGCGCAAAAAAAGGATTTCTGCCGTGGTGTCTGTCGTGCTACTCGTAGCGGTGCTCAGTGGCACGGCAGTTTACGGTTTTATGCAGGCCGAAAAATACAAGCGCGGCCTTCAGTACAGCTACCGCCGGGCGCTGAGTGACCTTGGTAACCATGTGGGAAATATTGAAACGGCTCTCGAAAAAGCGCCGTACACAAACACGCCGACGGAGCAGAACGGCCTTGCGGCAAAACTTATGCAGGAGTCGGGCATGGCGAAATCCGCGCTTTCGGTTCTACCGGTCGGCGACAATTCAATTGATAATGTGAGCCGCTTTATAACCCAGGTGGGTGACTTCGCCATGTCGCTTTCAAAGCGCACATCGCAGGGAGAGGCAATCACAGCGGGCGAATTTAAAACGCTGCAGAGCCTTGGTGCTTACTCAAAAAAGCTTTCAAACGACATGCAGACTGTTGATACTGATTTCAGCGATGCGGAAACATTCCATGACAGCGTGAAAGAAACAGCAGACGATTTCAGCAATTTTCCGTCACTTATCTATGACGGCCCTTTTTCGAGCAGCGTCATGAACCGTAAACCCAAGCTTACGCAGGGAAAGGAACAGGTACTTCAGGGGAACGCCGAAAATATTGCGGCCGATTTTCTCGGCATGAAGCAGAGCCAGCTTACACATACGCAGGACAATGCCGGAACGCTGCCGGTGTATAACTTTACGGCTGAGAACGGAAATATCACCATTTCGGTTACAAAGGCCGGCGGGCTGGTTTCGAGCATGGTGGATTCCCGCGCAGTGGGAAGCTCTAAATTTGGCTATGCGGAAGCTTCTAAAAAAGCGCGGGATTTTCTCGGCTCGCGCGGCATAAAAAGCATGAAGGAAAGCTACTATGCCATAGAAGACAACATCTGCCTGATAAACTATGCTTATGACCAGGACGGCGTGATCTGCTACCCGGACCTCATAAAAATTGGCGTTGCGCTCGACAGCGACAGGATAGTCCGCTTTGAGTCTGCAGGATATATAATGAACCACAATGACAGGAACCTTAAGGCAAAACTGACGGCTGCACAGGCGCAGGAAAAAGTAAGCCCGAGGCTTAAAATTATACAGAGCCGCCCTGCACTCATACCTACAGATGACGGCAGTGAAAAGCTGACTTATGAGTTCCTGTGTTCGGGCATAAACAGCGAACGCGTGCTTGTTTATATCAATGCAGATACGGGCTACGAAGAGAATATCCTCATAATCCAGCAGTCGGACCGCGGCATACTGACAAAATAAAAAAAGCCGCCCTGAATGAGCAGGACGGCTTTTCCGCATATGACGCTTATTTTTACTGCTTACCGAGCAGCTTTACAAGCACGGCTTTCTGGGCATGGAGGCGGTTTTCGGCCTCGTCGAAAAAT
Organism: Ruminococcaceae bacterium UBA5295; assembly: GCA_002411365.1. Lineage (GTDB taxonomy): Bacteria > Bacillota > Clostridia > Oscillospirales > Acutalibacteraceae > Thermocaproicibacter. Next base: position 20,609 of record DHSD01000017.1, on the reverse strand, counting down.
TCTTTTGAATGCTCTTCGAACACATCGGCCGTGATTTCTTCTCCGCGGTGCGCAGGCAGGCAGTGCAGGACTATTGCGTCGGGCTTTGCCTGCGAGAGAACTTCTTTGTTTATCTGGTAGCCCTTAAAATCCTTCCTGCGCTTTTCGGCTTCGGCCTCTTCCCCCATTGACGCCCATACGTCGGTAATAAGCACATCGGCACCTTTTGCGGCTTCGAACGGGTCCTGCGTCATGCTGAACGCCGGATGCACGGCGGCAAAGTCGAGCACAGCGGCATTTGGCTGGTATGCGGCAGGGCAGGCGACAGAAACCTCCATCTTTGATTTCAGCCCGCCGACGATAAGTGAATTCATCATGTTGTTGCCGTCGCCTATGAAGCATAACTTCAGGCCTTCGAGCGGACCCTTATATTCGCGTATAGTCATGAGGTCGGCCAGCACCTGGCACGGATGCGAGAGGTCGGTAAGGCCGTTGATGACGGGGATGGAACCGTTGCGCGCGAGCGCTTCGGCTTCCGACTGCTTGAAAGTGCGTATCATTATTCCGTCGAGGTAGCGGGAAAGGACACGCGCCGTGTCCTGAACAGGTTCGCCGCGGCCTATCTGCAGGTCGTTCGATGAAAGGAAAATCGGCAGCCCGCCGAGTTGGTACATGCCGACTTCGAACGAAACGCGTGTCCTTGTGGAAGCTTTCTCAAAAATCAAGCCGAGCGTTTTGCCTGCGAGGACTTTATGTTCCACACCCTTTTTCTGGTCGCTTTTCAGCCTGTCTGCAAGGTCGAGTATTTCCCTGATGTCTTCGCCTGTCAGGTCCATCATTTTTAAAAGATGCTTCATAGTGCGATTCCTCCCGTTGTTTCACATTGTTTTTCCGCTGAGCGTATTTTCCAGGATATCGAGGCCGCGGTCTGCTTCCTGTTTTGTTACCGTAAGCGGCGGCAGCAGGCGCAGCACATCTTTTGCCGTAAGTATGAGCAGGCCGTTCTTAGCACATTTTACCGCAATTTCGGCCGGATTGCCATGCTTTGGCTTTGCACCTATCATAAGCCCCATGCCGCGCACATAGGATATGCCGTCCATCGCGCGGAGCCTTTCGGCAAAATATCGCCCTTTTGACCGGACTCCTTTTAAAAATGCCGGTTCTGAGACACGCTCAAGCACGGCAAGGGCGCCGGCACAGGCTACGGGATTCCCACCGAATGTAGAGCCGTGTGTGCCACTGCCCATTATGCCGCCGAGCCTTTCGCTGCAAAGGCAGGCGCCCATCGGCAGGCCGCCGGCAAGCGCTTTTGCGCTTGACACAACGTCGGGCTGAACGCCGTAGTTCTGGTAGCAGTAAAAAGCGCCTGTGCGCCCTACCCCTGTCTGCACTTCGTCGATTATAATGAGTATTTTATTTTCCGTGCAGAAAGAGCGAAGCTCATGCACAAATAATTTGTCAAGGGGTATTACGCCGCCCTCGCCCTGAATGAGCTCAAGCATTACGGCGCATGTCTTGCCTGTCACGCATGACTTTATCCCTTCCATTGAGGCGTCGGCGTACTTAAATCCGCCTGCAAGCGGGAGGAACATGCTGTGGAACATTTCCTGCCCTGTAGCCGCAAGCGTGGCTACGGTGCGCCCGTGGAAGGAATTTTTAAGCGTTATGATTTCCGGCTCTTTTATGCCGAGTACATCTTCGCCGTATTTCCGCGCAAGCTTGATGCAGCATTCGTTTGCCTCTGCGCCGGAGTTGCAGAAGAAGATCTTTCCCATGCCGCTTATGCGGCATAGCTTTTCTGCAAGCTCGGCCTGCACGGGGCTGTAGTAGAGGTTCGAAGTATGCTGAATAGCGGCGGCCTGTTTTGCAACGGCCGCCGCCCATTTTTCGTCCGAATACCCGAGGCAGTTAACGCCTATGCCGCTTGTAAAGTCAATGTATTCTTTGCCTTCTGTATCTTTTGCCGTTGCATTTTTGCCGGAAACAAGTGCAACGGGGAACCGCGAGTAAGTCGGCATAACATAGCTGTCAAGTTTGTTTTTCACCGCTTCAAACGTCATTATCTGTCCCTCCTGACATTAATTAATAAAACATGGTGCCTATGCCTTCGTCTGAAAAAAGCTCGATAAGTATTGAATGGGGTATGCGCCCGTCGATTATATGCGCGCGCTGCACGCCGTTCTTGGCCGCGTCGGCACAGCACTGGACTTTCGGTATCATGCCGCCGGAAATAATGCCTTCAGCCTGAAGCTTCGGTATGTCGCCGACTTTTACAACGGGAATGAGGGAGTTTTCATCGTCTTTATCGCGAAGGAGACCGCGCACGTCCGTCATGAGTATGAGCTTTTCGGCTTTAAGTTCTGATGCTATTTTTGCAGCGGCTGTGTCGGCATTTATATTGTAGACTTCGCCGTTTTCGCCGCCTGCAATAGTTGCCACGACTGGGATATATCCGTTCTGCGTCGCGTTGCGCAGCGGGGCTGGATTGACTTTGGTTATCTCGCCTACATAGCCGAGCCTTTTTGGACCGGCCATCTTTTTTGCTTCCAGGAGGCCGTCATCAAGCCCGCACAGGCCGACGGCGCGCCCGCTGTGCTGCTCGAGGAGATGCACAAGGCCCTTGTTAACCTTACCTGCAAGCACCATCTGCACTATATCGATAGTTTCGCTGTCAGTGCACCGCAGGCCGTCGACAAAATGGCTTTTCTTGCCGACCTTTTTAAGCATGGCGTCGATTTCATTGCCGCCGCCGTGCACCACAACAACGCGTATGCCGACAAGCTGCATGAGAACCATGTCACACATCACGGCGTCTTTGAGGGATTCGTTTACCATGGCGCTGCCGCCGTATTTTACGACTATTGTTTTTCCGGCATGTGTCTGTATGTAAGGCAGCGCCTGTACAAGTATATGTGCGCGCTCACTGTTGGAGATTTTCATGTTTTTGCTTTCCCGCTTTCTGGCCGGTTTTCCCGCAAAGCCTGATGCAAGATTTTTGCCTATCTTTAAAAGGGTAAATGCTGGTCCTTTCCCTGCATTTTTTACAGGTTGAAGGGAAGGTCATGTACGGTAAGAACCGTTTATTTTAACATAATCGTAGGTGAGGTCGCAGCCGTATGCAGTGGCGGAAGCCGTCCCGTCGGCAAGGGACACGTCTACGGTTATCTCGTCTTCCAAGAGAATTTTTTTGGCCTTTTCTTCTGAAAACGGTATGCCTGAGCCATTGCGGCATACGGTTATGCCTCCGGCTTTGGATGAAAACGAAACGCCGATTTTGGAGATGTCCGTATCTGCGCCGCTGTATCCCACGGCGCAGAGCACGCGGCCCCAGTTCGCATCGGCGCCGAACATGGCGGCCTTAAACAGGTTTGAGCAGATGACGCTTTTTGCCGCCTTGCGTGCGCTTCCCTCATCTTTAGCACCTGTGACGCGGCAGACAATCAGCCGCGACGCGCCCTCGCCGTCTTTTGCAATGGCGCGGGCAAAGCGTGTGCAGAGCTGCGTGAGCGCCGCAGTGAATATCTCAAACTCCGGCCCGCAGGCTTCGCTGATTTCTTTATTCCCCGCAAGGCCATCGGCAAGTATGGCGCACATGTCATTCGTCGATGTGTCGCCATCTATGCTTACCATGTTGAACGTAACGTCAACGGCTCTGTGCAGGGCGCAGTTAAGCGCACCCTTTGAAATAACGGCGTCTGTTGTTATGAAGCAGAGCATTGTGCCCATGTTTGGGTGTATCATGCCGGAGCCTTTTGCAATGCCGCCTATCCTGACTTCTTTTCCGCCTACGGTACAACTGACGGCGCTATTTTTTACCGTGGTGTCCGTCGTCATTATTGCCTTTGCCGCCATTTCCGAGCCGCCTGGTGAAAGCGAAGCGGCAAGTTCCGGAATTTTAGCGGCTATCGGTTCAATTGGGAGCACCTGGCCTATAACGCCGGTGGATGCAACAATGATGTTTTCAGGCTTGAGCCCGAGCGCGCCGGCGGCAAGCGAACACATTTTTTTTGCTTTCTCCATGCCGTCGCTGTTGCACGTGTTGGCGTTGGCGCTGTTGCATATTACGGCCTGCGCCGTGCCGCCCTTAATGTTTTCTTCCGTAACGCGCAGAGGCGCGCCTTTTACGAGGTTCTTTGTGTAAACCGCGGTTGCGGCGCATGGGACTTCCGACACAATCATGGCGAGGTCGGGCTTAGAGGCGTTCCTGCGCAGGCCGCAGTGGATGCCTCCTGCCTTGAATCCCTTCGCAGCGCATGCGCCGCCTTCAATGTATGGATATTCAGCTATTTGACATACCTCCTTATTTTTGCCAGCCAGTTCCGAAGCTATTTTAAAATCACACTTTTTTACGTAAATATAATAAACCGTATCGGATCTTTCCCTGCTGCCCCACCGGCCGGCTGCCGCGCCGCGGCCTGAAAGCAGCGACTGATGGCCGCACATCCGGCATGAACATTCGATTTTACTGCTGAGGAGAGTACTGCGTATCCTGGTAAATTCATCATAAGAAGTCCCAATATAAATCTCCTGCCTCTGCCATGGCCGCATGATTTCCACTGCCCTTCATTAAGTTATGGATAGTATATTATCAGATATATACGGTTGTGGGTTTATTAAACTGCGCTTTTTAAAAAGCAGGGGGTAATGATGTGAGGCCGGCCTTTTCGTCAAGCCCGAGCATCAGGTTCATGTTCTGCATGGCCTGGCCTGCCGCGCCTTTTACCATGTTGTCAATAGCTGAAACGGCTATAAGCGTTTTTGTGTGGCTGTCGATATGCAGCGAGATGTCGCAGAAATTTGAGAGCCTTACATTTTTGATGTCTGCCGTGCACCCATCGGGAAGCAGCCTGATGAAGAATTCCCTGCCGTAGCGCTTTTCATACGCATTGCGGAGTTGCTCCATGGTTACACCCGGTTTGAGCTTTGCGTAGCATGTTGCAAGGATACCGCGGCTTACAGGTATGAGGTGCGGCACAAATGTGATGTGCGTCTCTTTTCCGGAAACGGTGCTGAGCGTCTGTTCCATCTCGGGGGTATGGCGGTGGCAGCCGGCTTTGTATGCCGTCATGCTTTCGTTGAGCTCAGGGAAGTGCGTGTTCTGTGTGATTTTACGGCCGGAGCCGGTCACACCGGAAGAGCAGTCTGCAATTATGCCGTCTGGGGAAATGAGGCCGCTTTCGAGGGCCGGCGCGAGCGCCAGGGAAACCGCTGTGGCATAGCAGCCGGGATTAGCGACAAGCCTGCTTCCTTTTATATTTTCCCGGAAAAGCTCCGGAAGGCCGTAGGCGGCCTTTTCATGCAGCTCTGGAAAGATGAATTTGCCGTGGTACCATCTGCGGTAATCATTCTCGCGCTTGAAGCGGAAATCGGCGCCCATGTCTATGAAGAATTTCCCGGCACAGAAACATTCTTGGGCAATTTTCTGCGAAAGGCCACTCGGCAGCGCTGCAAAAACAATGTCGCTTTTTTTGATGACGTCTTTTTCATTTTCACAGATTTTGTCACAAAGGCGGTAATAAGCAGGATATGCGCCGCTTAATGGCTTGCCCTCATAGCTTACGGAGCCGACGGCCGAAATTTCAGCGTCAGGGTGGCCGGAGAGTATGCGCACAAGCTCTGCACCGGCATATCCTGTGGCGCCGATTATACCTGCGCGTATCATGCTTTTTCGCCCAGAAGGCCGAGAATTCGCTTTGCCTGTGCCTTCACATTTTCCGGAGCCGGCCCGCCGAGGGTTTTCCTGCCGTTTACACAGCGGTCGAGGGAGATGGCTTCATAAATGTCACTGCCGAAACTGCTGCTGAACTGCTTGTATTTTTCGAGCGGCAGTGTTTCGAGCGTGAGGTGGTTTCCCGTGCAGTAGGCGACGATGTCGCCCGTTATGCGGTATGCCGTGCGGAACGGCATGCCTTTGCCGGTAAGGTAATCGGCGCAGTCGGTAGCGTTTATGAATCCGCCGGCGGCCGCCGCGCGCATGTTTTCCGGAATAGCTTTCATCGTTTTCATCATTGGGGTGAATGTGCCAAGGCATGCCTCAAGCGTATCCACAGCATCGAATATGGCTTCCTTGTCTTCCTGCATATCCTTGTTGTAGGCAAGGGGGAGGCCTTTCATCATGGTGAAAAGCGTTACCATGTCGCCTATTGCGCGCCCGCACTTGCCGCGTACAAGCTCGGCAATATCGGGGTTCTTTTTCTGCGGCATTATGCTTGAGCCGGTGGAAAAGGCGTCGTCGAGCTCCACAAATTTGAATTCCCACGAACACCAGAGTACGGTTTCCTCCGAAAGGCGTGAAAGGTGCACCATGCAGATGGCTATACTTGATGCGAGCTCAAGGCAGAAATCGCGGTCAGAAACGCCGTCAAGGCTGTTCTGCATAGGGCCGGCGAAGCCGAGGAGTTCAGCCGTGCGCTCACGGTTTATGGGATATGTTGTGCCCGCCAGCGCGCATGAGCCGAGGGGGCAGTAATCCATGCGCTTTTCAGTGTCGCGGAATCGGCCCATGTCGCGCATGAACATCTCTGCGTATGCTAAAAGATGGTGACCGAATGTGATGGGCTGCGCGCGCTGCATATGCGTGTAACCGGGCATTATGTTGCCGCTGTATGCAAGCGCCTTCCTGCATATCTCGGCGGTGAGGCCATGCAGCAGCCCAATGATTTTCTCAGTATGCTTTTTCAGGTGGAGGCGCAGGTCGGTAGCCACCTGGTCGTTGCGGCTGCGCGCCGTATGCAGGCGCTTGCCGGTATCGCCGAGCCGTTTTGTAAGCTCGCCTTCGACGAATGTGTGTATGTCTTCGGCGCTGCCGTCGATTTGCAGCATCCCGCTTTTAAGGTCACTGAGTATGCCCTCAAGCCCCTCGCATATTTTAGACGCTTCTTCAGGAGCTATGATACTGCATTCGCCGAGCATGCGGGCATGGGCAATGCTGCCTTCTATGTCCTCCTGCGCCATGCGGCTGTCAAATGAGATAGAGGAGTTAAAGCTGTCAGCGGCGCTGCTGAGGCCCTTATGAAATTTTCCGGCCCACAGTTTCAATGTATATTCCCCCTGACTTTTGAATACTTATATATTTTTACGTATACAGAAAAGGGGCAGATGTTCCGCCCCTACTGAAAATCCGGACTGTATCATTTCTGGCTTTTAAGCCTGTGCTCGGCCTGGACGGCGATGGGGAGCCCGAAAAGGTTGATGAATCCCTGCGCGTCGGCCTGGTTATAAACACTGTCGGCACTGAATGTAGCCATATCGCTGTCGTAAAGTGAGTACTGCGACTTGACGCCCGCGTCGATTATGTTGCCCTTGTAGAGCTTCAGCTTAACATCGCCCGTGACGTTTTTCTGTGTTGAGTCGACGAATGCCGAAAGCGCTTCACGCAGTGGGGTGAACCATTTGCCGTCATAGACAAGCTCAGCAAATTTAGGGCCGACCGTCTGCTTGTAGTGGAAAGTGTCTTTGTCGAGGCAGAGCTCTTCAAGTTTTTCGTGGGCGTGGTAAAGGATAGTTCCGCCCGGCGTTTCATAGACGCCGCGCGATTTCATGCCGACGAGCCTGTTTTCCACAAGGTCTACAATGCCAATGCCGTTTTGCCCGCCAAGCTTGTTAAGCTCGGCAATCATATCAACACCGCACAGCTTTTCGCCGTTCAGCTTTACGGGAACACCTTTTTCAAATGATATGGTCACATATGTTGGCTTGTCGGGCGCCTTTTCAGGCGATACGCCGAGCTCGAGGATCTTGTCATAGTCCGGCTCGTTTGCCGGATTTTCAAGGTCAAGCCCTTCATGTGAAAGGTGCCAGAGGTTCTTGTCTTTTGAATAGTTGGTTTCCCTTGTTATGTTAAGCGGCACATGGTGTGCTTCAGCATAGTCTATTTCTTCGTCGCGGGACTTGAGGTTCCATATTCTCCACGGCGCGATAATGGCCATATCCGGCGCAAAAGCCTTGATGGAGAGCTCAAAGCGTACCTGGTCGTTGCCTTTTCCCGTTGCGCCGTGCGCAATGGCGTCGGCACCTTC
>DHSD01000017.1:12202-12436 GCA_002411365.1 Ruminococcaceae bacterium UBA5295 | reverse complement strand
TGCGCAATGGCGTCGGCACCTTCGGCCTTTGCAATTTCCACAAGGCGCTTTGCAATAAGCGGCCTTGCAAAAGACGTGCCAAGGAGGTATTTGCCCTCATAAACGGCATCGGCCTTAAGCGTCGGCCAGATGTAATTTTCAACGAGCTGTTTTTTGAGGTCCGCTATGTAAAGCTTTGATGCGCCCGTTTCCTTTGCCTTTTTCTCAAGGCCGTTAAGTTCTGCGCCCTGGCCG
>DHSD01000017.1:7366-12072 GCA_002411365.1 Ruminococcaceae bacterium UBA5295 | reverse complement strand
GTTAAGTTCTGCGCCCTGGCCGACGTCCGACGCTACGGCGATGACTTCACAGTTGTTGTAGTTTTCCTTAAGCCACGGGATGATGACCGATGTGTCAAGCCCACCGGAATAGGCAAGAACGACTTTCCTGATTTCTTTTTTCATACCGCTCAACCGCCTTTTCTGTAATTTAAATTGATATTCATGTAATTTATAAGCTAATTATACACCATATATGCAGTAAATCAACTGTATTATGAATATTTATTCAAATATTTTTTACGGTGACAAAAAGGCGAAAAGACAAATTTCCCTTTGGCGTTGGTTGGCACTGTGATATAATCATTATTAAAAGCAAAACAAAAGGAGGATTTTCGATGGGTGAATTCAAAGAGATTAAAATCGAAGATATGAAGTTTAACCCTTTCAGCATGATCAGCAAAGAATGGATGCTCCTGACAGCGGGAAATGCTGAAAAATGCAATACAATGACTGTGAGCTGGGGCTCGCTCGGCGTCCTTTGGAAAAATCCGGTTTCGAGTGTCTATGTGCGCCCTACGCGCTATACGCTGGAATTTTTGAACCGCGAAAAATATTACTCGCTGTGCGTATTCGATGAAAAATACCGTGCGGCGCTTAACTACTGCGGAAGCCATTCCGGGCGAGACGGCGACAAAATTAAGACGGCGGGTCTTACGCCGGCTTTTGATGAAGCTGCCCCGTACTTTAAGGAAGCCAAACTTGTGCTTATCTGCAGGAAGCTTTACAGGCAGGATTTCAAGCCGGAATGTTTCATTGAAAAATCGCTTGACGCTGAAAATTATCCGAAAAAGAATTACCACAAAATGTTTGTAGGAAGCATTGAGAAAGTGCTTGTTAAAGGATAAAAAATGCCCCGTAACCTCAGGCATTGCCTGAGACTACGGGGCGCCCTTTTGCGTTGGCCCTATTTCCGGCCGACGTTTTTTTCCGTTTGCCGGCCTGTCTGCTCTTCGATTTTGCTGAATGTTTCCTCACTCAGGTCATGCTCCATTTTGCAGGCGTCAGCCGCGGCGTTTTTTTCGCTGACACCGATGCCGACAAGGAATTTCGTTATTGTGCGGTGCCTGTTGTAAATGCGCTGGGCAATGGCAAGGCCGGAATCCGTAAGCGTTATGTATCCGTCGGAGTCCATGTTGATGTACCCGTTTTCGCGAAGGCGCTTCATGGCTATGCTTATGCTTGGCTTTGTGTAGCCGAGCATATTGACAATATCGATGGAGCGCACAGCGCCCTTTTCGTTTTTTATCATAAGAATTTTTTCAAGATAGTCTTCTGCTGATTCATGAATCTGCATGAATTCTCCCCCCAGCCAGACAAGATTCAAACAACCAAATAATTATAATTAGAGTAGCACAATCAGGTTTTATTTGCAAGGAAGAGAAAATTCTGAAGTCCTATTAACAATTTGGGTTAGTCATGTTAAACTGCAGGTGCAAGCATAAAGGTTAGCATTTACCAATTCATAAGTGCAGCAGAAAACGAAAGGAGGTTTTGCCTTGATGCCTATTACAATGGCAAACCGGATACTTGTCTGAACTGAGGAAAGGAGGGCACAGTTTATGAAAACTCTCAAAGATGCCCATGTGGGCGAAACCGTAACGGTTGCCAAACTGCTTGGCAAAGGATCCACAAAGCGGCGTATTATGGACATGGGCATTACAAAAGACGTTGTGATTTATGTGCGGAAAGTGGCGCCGCTGGGCGACCCGATAGAACTTAACGTGCGCGGCTATGAGCTTTCGATGCGCAAGGCCGATGCGGAGCAGATAGCCGTAAGCTGAACCGCTGCTTGGCAGGGGTACAAGTTAGTCAAAACTAACACATGAATGGATGTCCGCTCTGCAGAGATTGCCCAGTTCCTCAATGTGCCTAAGCCATCCGTGACACATATGCTTACTGTTTTAATGGAAAAGAACCTGATAGTTAAAAAGCGTTACGGGAAAATCCATTTTACGGAGAAGGGGACCGCCCTTACGGATAAAATAAGGCGGGGGATATCGGTGATCGAAAAGCGCATACAGTGCATGGACCTGCTACTTACGCCGGAGAAAGTGCATGAAACGGCCTGCGCGTTTATTGCAGTACTGCCGGATTCCGCCGTATTGATGCCGGAAGAGCCGGCCCTTCAAAGCAGAAAGAATAAAGGAAGATGAGCTTATGCAAACAGTGTTATCTGCCCGGTACCAGTTTTCCTGTCTTTTGCCTGCATAAGAAGCTGTATCCACCGCAGCAGCCATTTGTTATATGTTAAAGGCAGCATTTGCCTCTTTAGGGAATTGACAGGGCGGCCGTGTTTCATTATAATAGTTTATTGTCCAGAAATACAAGGTGCGGTTTATCCGCAGCTTTAAAAGGGTGGTCGCTTTATGACTAATAACAAGCAGATCCTTCTTACAAAAGACGGCCTTGAAAAGCTCAAGGTCGAGCTCGATGAGCTTAAAACAGTAAAAAGAAAAGAAGTATCCGAGAAAATCAAGGTCGCCCTTTCTTTCGGTGACCTCTCCGAAAACAGCGAGTACGACGAGGCGAAAAACGAACAGGCCATAGTTGAGGCGCGCATTGCGGACATTGAGGCAATGCTCAAGCGCGTGAAAGTTATAGATGAGAGCGAGCTCAGCTCGGAAAATATCCACATTGGCTCTAAAGCCGAACTGCGCGTTACAAATCCGGCAACTGGCGAAAGCCAGATAGTCAATTACAAAATTGTCGGCTCAAATGAAGTTGACCCCATTAACGGCTGCATCTCTGATGAATCGGCTGTTGGCAAGGCGCTTCTCGGCCACAGCATAGGCGAAAGGGTAAAGGTGGAAGTCCCTGCGGGCACAATGGAGTATGAGGTCCTTACTATTTCCAAATGACTTGATGCAGGCTTATTTGTCTGCTGCACTCCAAGCTGCCATATTTTAAATTGCAGGCCGGGCCGGAAAACAAAATGACAAGTGAAGGATTAAAGTTTGGGGAATTAATAATGAGCGAAAAGAATAAAGAGAAAGTACAGAATGAAGCGGAACAGGAAAATGTGAGCGAGGTGCAGATACGCAGGCAGAAACTTGCCGCGCTGTGTGAAAAAGGGCGCAACCCGTTTCAGATTACCACATGCCCGCGCAATATAACTGCACAGGAAATACGCGGCCGCTTTGAGGAACTGGAAAACAAGGACGTCTGCATTGCGGGCCGCATTATGAGCTGGCGCGATATGGGCAAGGCCAGCTTCATGGATATCTATGACCGCAGCGGTAAAATCCAGGTTTACATGAAAATTGACCAGGTTGGCGAAGAAAGCTACACAGACCTTAAAAACTGCTGGGATGTCGGCGACATAATCAGCGTACAGGGCTATGTTTTCAAAACGCGCCGCGGCGAAATTTCCGTCCATGCGCGTGAAGTCCGCCTCCTGGCAAAATCCCTGCGCCCGCTGCCGGAAAAATTTCATGGTCTGAAAGACACGGACCTGCGCTACCGCCAGCGCTACCTTGACCTGATTGTCAACCCGGAAGTCAAGGAAACGTTTTTCCGCAGGAGCAGGATAATCAAAACTATCCGCGACATGCTCGACAGCAAGGGCTACATTGAGGTTGAGACGCCGGTGCTCAATACAATTCCGGGCGGAGCCACGGCGCGGCCGTTTGTTACCCACCACAACTCGCTCAATATGGACATGTACCTGCGCATAGCAACGGAGCTGCACTTAAAGCGCCTTATCGTTGGCGGCTTTGAAAAAGTGTACGAGATAGGCCGCATTTTCCGCAACGAGGGCATGGACGTAAAGCATAATCCGGAATTTACGACGATTGAGATGTACGAAGCGTACACTGACTATTTCGGCATGATGGACCGCACGGAGGATATTATCCGCGCATGTGCAAAAGTTGCCTGCGGCAGTGAGCAGATAACCTACCAGGGCGACGCAATAGATTTTTCTGTGCCTTTCAGGCGCATTACAATGAATGACGCCATAATCAAATACACTGGCATAGACTTCCTCTCGTTTAAAGGCGACACGGAAAAAGCGCGCGAGGCCGCAAAGCAGCTCGGCGTTGAGCCGAAGGAAACGGATCTCTGGGGCAATATCATGGCGCTCGTCTTTGACCAGAAAGTTGAAGACAAGCTCGTGCAGCCGACTTTTGTCTATGATTATCCAGTGGAGGTTTCACCGCTCACAAAGCGCAAGCGCGGTACCCCTGAACTTGTTGAAAGGTTCGAGCTTTTCATTGCGCGCTGCGAGCTGGCCAATGCCTACTCTGAACTTAATGACCCGATAGACCAGAGGGAGCGCTTTGTGCGTCAGATGGAGCTGCGTGCTAAGGGCGACGAGGAAGCCAATATAATTGACGAGGACTTCCTCACGGCTATGGAATACGGCATGCCGCCTACGGGAGGCATGGGCATGGGTATAGACAGGCTTGTTATGCTCCTGACTGACAGCCCGTCGATACGCGATGTGCTCCTTTTCCCGACCATGAAGCCAAAAGAAGAAGAGTAAAAAACCCTGCGGGATTTTTTTATTTATTATAGACAGGATAATTGCAGCAGAAATGCCTGCTGTGCTGGCGTGGAAACAACCGCCGGCCTGTATTTTAGGAAATCGTTCCAGCCTTCGTCGAAAAAAGGCTGGGACTTTTTTTGCTTTTTGTGTGCGATTGCGGTAAAATCAGAACAGTGCAGCAGAAGCTGCGCCTGCTGAG
>DHSD01000017.1:0-7204 GCA_002411365.1 Ruminococcaceae bacterium UBA5295 | reverse complement strand
ATATATAATGTTCATAACTTGGATTTACATTCGTCTATTTTTTATCTTAAAATGATAGGAATACTGAAAATGTATTTTGCGAGGGCAAGCTAAGGAGGGCATAGTATGGAAAATGCGAAAATCATGGTTGTGGATGATGATCAGAATATATGTGAACTTCTGCGGCTGTATCTTGAAAAAGAAGGGTATACCGTCGTAACGGCAAATGACGGCAGAAAAGCGCTTGATATGTTTGACCGTGAAAAACCAGATTTAATGCTGCTTGACATTATGCTGCCGGGCCTTGACGGGTGGCAGGTATGCCGCGAGATACGCAAAAAAAGCCAGTGCCCGATAATCATGCTGACTGCGAAAGGCGAAGTCTTTGACAAAGTGCTCGGCCTTGAGCTCGGCGCTGACGACTATGTTGTAAAGCCGTTTGAAACTAAGGAAGTAGTGGCGCGCATAAAGGCGGTGCTGCGCCGCATAGGCAAAAACGGCGAAGAGCCGGTAAAAGAAGTAAAATATGATAAACTTTCGATAAACTTGACAAACTATGAGCTGAAGGTAAACGGCAAGCAGATAGACACGCCGCCGAAAGAGATGGAGCTTATCTACCATCTTGCCAGCAACCCTAACCGCGTATTTACACGCGACCAGCTTCTCGACGAAGTCTGGGGCTTTGACTACTACGGTGACAGCCGCACTGTGGACGTCCATGTAAAGCGCCTGCGCGAAAAGCTGGAAGGTGTCTCGGATCAGTGGTCGCTTAAAACCGTGTGGGGCGTAGGATATAAATTTGAAGTAAAGGACCCTGATGAGATAAGCGCGCAGAGCAAAGATACAAACACAAAAACGAAGGAAGAAAAAAACTGAAAAAGAACAGAAAACTGAAAAGTAATATTAGGATTCCATCCAGGGTGAAATGATGAAAAAAACCCTTTTTAAAAAATATCTGAGAATTACAACAGCAATCATCCTCGTTAGTTTTTTCGCTATAAGCATTATAATACTCATCTTTATCACGGATTACTGGAAATCGGAAAAGCGCAGCCTGTTGCAGAAAAATGCCGAAAATGTGGCTATGCTCGCGGCTGGCACAGCCACAACCACGCAGCACAACCTTTACCGCCTCAATATGGACACAATGGAGGCGTTTACCAAGGCTTTTGCACGCAATATAGAGTCCGACATATTCATTACGGATACAGACGGCAGGGCAATACTTCTGGCGTACGGGAGCGCCGGCACTGTGGACGTGAGCGAGCCTGTCAGCAGGGATATAATGAAGCAGGCGCTTAAGGGCCTCTACAGTTCAGAAGGGACTATGGACGGTATGTACCAGAATAAATGCTACACTGTAGGCGTGCCTATCATAGTGAGTGACAGCAACGGCAGCCGGCAGCCAATCGGTGCGGTGTTTGCCGTCTACAATGCAAAAACATTTGACGCATTCCGTTGGGCTGTAATCAAAGTCCTGCTCTGCGCGCTTATAATAGCCTTTGGAGTTTCGTTTGCCGTAGTGTGGCTTTTCACATACCGCCTTGTGCAGCCGCTTCGTAAAATGGCTTCTGCGGCGCGCAGCTTCGGCAAAGGCAACTTTTCTGTCCGGGTTCCGGTCACAAGCCATGATGAGATAGGCCAGCTTGCGGAAGCATTCAACAATATGGCTGATTCCCTGGCGTCAAGCGAAACGGCAAGCAGAGATTTTGTAGCCAATGTTTCCCATGAGCTTAAAACGCCGATGACTACCATAGCAGGCTTTATAGACGGCATTCTCGACGGAACCATACCGCCGGAAAAGGAAAAGTATTACCTTGGCATAGTTTCACAGGAAGTGAAGCGCCTCTCGCGCCTTGTGCGCACAATGCTTGACCTTTCACGCATAGACAGCGGCGCTTTGAGGCTCCGCCCGACGCGCTTCGACATTACCAACACTGTTTGCGTTGTGCTTCTGTCTTTTGAGCAAAAGATAGAAAAAAAGAAGATAGATGTCCGCGGCATGGACGGCATGCAGAGCCTTTATGTTGAAGGCGACCCGGATATGATCTACCAGGTCGTGTATAATCTTGTTGACAATGCCGTAAAATTCACAAATGAGGGCGGGTACCTGAAAATCGAACTGTCGCAGGGCAACGGCAGGACGACCGTAGCTCTTGAGAACAGCGGGCCGGGCATTGCGCCCGATGAGCTTCCCATGGTGTTCGAGCGGTTTTACAAGACGGACAAATCGCGAAGCCGCGACAAAAACGGCATGGGCCTCGGCCTGTACCTTGTGAAAACTATTATCCGCATGCATGGCGGTGAAATAGCTGCTTCAAGTGAGCAGAATAAATTTACAAGATTCGAATTCTGGATTCCCGACAAAGCTGTCAGGCAGAATGGCGGCACTTCCTGCTGCCTTGTAGAAACAACGGCGGACACTTCTCCGGAGGGACACGGAAAACAAGAGAAAGGGCATATTCACTATGAATGATAGTAATCAGGAACCTTGGAACAGCAGCCAGGGTAATGATGGCGGGGATAATAGCCGGTCAGAAAACAGCGGAAATTCCCCTTCAGAGGAGCCTGCTGCTGCAGATGAGAAGCAGGAAAAACAGCCTGAAAATGGCCAAGAGGCAGGCAGCAGCCCTGAGGAAGGGAAAAGCCCTACGGGTTCCAAAGGGCCTGATGCGGGCCAAAAGCAGCAGGGCGGCCTTCCACCGTATGGCCAGGGCTGGAACCAGCCTTCGTACGGCGGCGCTTATTACCCTTATGGCAAATACGGCTATTATCAGGGCAGGTATGACAACCCGTATTCACCTCAGCAAAACCCGCAGTCGCCATGGGAGCCTAACGGCCCAATGCCGCCAAAGCAGCACCATAAGATGGGCAGTGGGTTGAAAACATTCTTCTGGGTAATCGGCATTGTTGCGGCAGGGCTTGTTGTGGCATTTGCCGTCTTTGCCGCGCGTCCGGGTCTCATGCAGCAGGGCGCTGATTCTCAGTCAGGCCAGGCATCTTCCTCGCAGTCCTCTTCATCTGGGATAAACGGGACGATGCCGAAAAAATCGGGCTCTTCAGGCTCCGGAAGTGTGATAAGCGGCATTTCAGGCAATGGCATCGATCCTAACGCCAGGGGCATTACTATCCAAGGCAAACCTACCGGCTCCGCTATGAGCGCGAAAGATGTTTACAAAAAAGTTATACAGAGTGTGGTAGGCGTTGAGACAACGGTAAGCTCTGCTTCCAGCGCAGGCGGAGGTTCTACTGGGGAAGGGACGGGCATAGTTGCATCAAGTGACGGATATATACTGACTAATGCTCACGTCGTCGGCTATTCAAGGAATAACGCCGAAAAAGTGATCCTGCACAGCAACAAGGCATATCAGGCTAAAGTTGTGGGGTATGATAAAACGTCCGACATTGCGGTGCTGAAAATAAATGCGAATAACCTGTCACCTGCGACGTTTGGCAGCATTGACAGCATGGAGATAGGCGACGAAGTGCTTGCAATAGGCAATCCGGGAGGCCTAAGTTTTGCCGGCTCGCTTACTGGCGGCATGATTTCGGCGCTTAACAGGACGATAGAGAACTACAGCGCGAATGGGATGACGTATATCCAGACCGATGCGGCGATAAATCCGGGTAACTCAGGTGGACCGCTCGTTAACATGTATGCGCAGGTTATAGGCATAAACTCCAACAAAATAGCAGCTACGGGCTATGAAGGCATGGGATTTGCCATTCCTGTCAGCCGTGCGGCGGGCATAATAAACCAGCTTGTAAGGAACAGCTATGTTTCGGGGCGCTGCCGCCTTGGCATAACAGGGCAGGACGTCGGTTCCGCGCAGGCAAGCCTTTTCGGCTCGACCGAGGGCATAATGATACGCTCTATAGAATCCGACAGCTACGTTGGGCGTGCAGGGGCGAAAGTCGGCGACATCATAACCGCGGCAGACGGCAAAAAGGTAACTTCGCTTGATGACCTCAATGCCATACTCAGTTCCCATAAGCCGAGCGACACCATCGCAATGACTGTTTATGCTGACGCAGCCAGCGGAAACGGCCATTACAAGACAATTAAAGTAAAGCTCCTCGAAGACAAAGGCGAAACACAGAAATAGGCTGTAAATGCTTTTATGGTGCAGGTAGCAGGCAAGCTGCCTGCACACTTTTATGCCGATAAATAAACTGAAAATTTCCCTTGCATTTAAGGATTAGAAGTGATATTATAATTGAGTACGACTGCAACAGATATGCGTTGAAGCGGGAGGTTGCGGCATTTACTGCCGGTTATTTCCGTGGAGTATGTCCGATTTTAAACCGGGCGACAGATATTTTTGAGTGCGCAGGCGGAACGGCTATTTTGCCGTGCCGTTTGTACTCAGACGTTTTTTGTGCCTTACACCCGGATTTCAGTTAGTGATGAAATCCGTTTTTTTATATGTACCAAAGAAACACCCGGCACGGTGTCAGGTTTTCAGAAAACGTCGCCCGCCAACTACAACAAGGAGGCGATCCAAAGTGGCAGTCAAGGAAAAGCTCAGAATCAGGATCAAGGGGTACGACCATCAGCTTGTCGACCAGTCGGCAGAGAAGATCGTGCAGACCGCAAAGCGCACGGGCGCAAGGGTCTCAGGCCCAGTTCCGCTCCCGACGGAAAAGCAGATCATAACGGTTCTGCGCGCTGTTCATAAATATAAGGACAGCCGCGAGCAGTTCGAGATGAGAACCCACAAAAGGCTTATTGATGTCCTCAGGCCGTCGAACAAGACGGTAGAGTCGCTGATGGGCCTTGAACTCCCCGCAGGTGTTGAAGTGGAGATTAAACTCTGATTCAACCTACCGGCGGCCGGGGTCATGTTGGCACGAGCCAACCAATAACCTGTCAAGGAGGTAAATCATGAAAAAGGGTATTATCGGCAGGAAAATCGGCATGACGCAGATTTTCGACAAAAAGGGCAATGTCATCCCAGTTACGGTAATCGAAGCGGGCCCTTGCGCTGTCACACAGAAAAAGACAGTTGAAAATGACGGTTATGCAAGCGTTCAGCTCGGTTTCGGCAATGTAAAGGCACAGAAGGTTACCAAGCCGCTCAAAGGCCATTTCGACAAGGCCGGCACAGGCCCTAAAAAGGCGCTGCGCGAATTCCGTTTCGAAAATGCGGATTCATATAAGGTGGGCGACCTCGTAAAGGCTGATACTTTTGCTGAAGGCGACAAAATTGATGTTACGGCAGTCAGCAAGGGCAAAGGCTGCGCCGGTGTCATAAAGCGCTGGAACTTCCACCGCCTTAAGGAATCGCACGGCACAGGGCCTATAGTCCGTATGGGCGGCTCAAGCGGCTGCTGCTCAAGCCCGTCGAGAGTTTTCCCGGGCAAACGTATGGCCGGCCATCTCGGTGCCGAAAGGGTCACCGTGCTCAACCTTACCGTTGCGAAAGTAGATACTGAAAATAATTTGATCGCCATCCGCGGTGCGGTTCCGGGCCCGAACGGCGGTTTAGTAGTAATCCATGACAGCGTTAAAGCTGCCAGAGCCTGAGGGGAGGAGGAACAGAGATGCCTACAGTAGCAGTACTTGATATGGCAGGCAAGGAAGTCGGGAAGATGGATCTGTCCGATGCCGTATTTGGAATCGAGCCAAATAAGCCAGCCATGCACGATGTAGTTGTTGCGCACCTGGCAAATATGCGCCAAGGCACACAGTCCGCCCTGACCCGCGCAGAAGTTTCAGGCGGCGGCAAGAAGCCATGGAGGCAGAAGGGCACAGGCCACGCAAGGCAGGGTTCCATCCGTGCGCCGCAGTGGACACACGGTGGCGTAGTGTTTGCCCCCAAACCGCGCGACTACAGCATAACGCTGAACAAAAAGGAAAAACGCCTCGCAATGAAGTCGGCACTTTCAAGCAAGGTAAAGGATAACGAGATCGTTATTGTTGACAAGATAGCGGTGGATTCTTACCGCACTAAGACAGTCGTGGAAATGCTAAAGGCGGTCGGTTCATGCAAGAAAGCACTTATCGTTACGCCGCAGGCCGACGAAAAGGTCATTGTTTCGGCAAATAACATCCCGGGCGTTAAAACAGCTGCCGTAAACACTCTCAATGTTTACGACATCCTTAATGCCGACAAATTCATTGTGGCAAAGGATGCGGTAGCCCGCATTGAGGAGGTGTACGCTTAAATGGCAGCGCAGGATATTATAATCCGCCCTATCATCACCGAGAAAAGCATGGCAGGGATTGGAAACAAGAAGTATACGTTTGAGGTTGCTCAGGGAGCTACGAAGATAGACGTTGCAAAAGCTTGCGAAGAGCTTTTCGGCGTAAAGGTAGCAAAAGTGAATACGCTACATGTCCGCGGCCATTTTCGCCGCCAGGGCAAAAGCCAGGGCTACACCAGGTCATGGAAGAAAGCAGTTGTCACTTTAAAGCCCGACAGCAAATCAATTGAGTTCTTTGACAGCATGATGTAATTCCGCAAAATGCGGAGGCATGGATGGGGATTTGGCAGATCCCCGCAAAGCCGTCATGAGGAGTGTGAAAGATGCCAACTATAAATTTTAAGCCTACTACGGCTTCCCGGCGCAATATGTCAGTCACGGATTACAGTGGCCTGACTAAAAAAGAACCGGAAAAAAGCCTTCTGGCTCCAAAAAAGAAGAATGCCGGCCGCAACAATTACGGCCGCATAACGGTGCGTCATCGCGGCGGCGGCAACCGCAAGAAGTACCGTATAATCGATTTCAAACGCCGCAAGTTTGATATGCCTGCAACAGTGCAGAGCATTGAATATGACCCGAACCGCAGTGCATTCATCGCCCTTATTAAGTATGAAGACGGCGAGAAGAGCTACATTATAGCGCCAGACGGTCTTAAAGTCGGCGACAAAGTGGTTGCGGGTGCAGGGGCTGATATAAAGCCGGGCAATGCGCTTCCACTTGAAAATATCCCGATAGGCACGTTTATACACAACGTTGAGCTTTACCCGGGCAAAGGTGCACAGCTTGCGCGCGCAGCCGGCATCATGACCCAGCTTATGGCTAAGGAGAACGGCCTCGCGCTTCTGCGCCTGCCTTCAGGCGAACTGCGCAATGTGCCGATAACCTGCATGGCTACAGTCGGTCAGGTAAGCAACGTTGACCATGAAAACCTTAAAATCGGCAAGGCCGGCCGCAAGCGCCACATGGGTTGGCGCCCGACCGTCCGCGGCTCTGTAATGAACCCGAACGACCACCCGCA
>DHSD01000031.1:53111-53309 GCA_002411365.1 Ruminococcaceae bacterium UBA5295 | reverse complement strand
CTACCGGGCTGCTCCACTCCGCGCTGTATTGGATTGTGAATTGCTGTAATGCTTTCACAGAGCTTCTCTATAGTAACACAAGATTTCAGCGATGTCAAGTTTTTTTAAAAGTTTATAAAAACAAAAAATCATTTATGTATCATTTATGTTGGGAATACTGTCTTTTGTATGCATGGATGATATAATAAAAGAAAAAGA
>DHSD01000031.1:52644-52933 GCA_002411365.1 Ruminococcaceae bacterium UBA5295 | reverse complement strand
GATGATATAATAAAAGAAAAAGATACAAGGCGAAACGGCTTAATGAAATTTTGAAAGAAGAACTAATATGAACAGCTTTACTTATTATGCTCCGACTAAAATAATTTTTGGCCGCGAAACGGAAAAAGAGACCGCTGCGCAAATCAGGGAACACAGCGGGAAAAATGTTTTGCTCGTTTACGGTGGCAAGAGCGCCAGAAAAAGCGGCCTGCTTGACACAATTGAGCATGAGTTGGCCGAGGCGAACCTTCCATACAAAGAGCTTGGCGGCGTGAAACCTAACCCACGT
>DHSD01000031.1:52151-52473 GCA_002411365.1 Ruminococcaceae bacterium UBA5295 | reverse complement strand
TTGAGCTTGCAGAGCAGGGAGTTAAGATTGCGCAGGAGATGAAGGCGGATTTTATCCTTGCGGTAGGCGGCGGAAGCGTAATTGACACAGCAAAGGCAATTTCACTCGGCGTTGCCAATCCGGAAACCCCTCTATGGGATTTTTGGTTGAAAAAAGCGCAGCCTGTAAGGCATCTTCCGGTTGGAGTTGTGCTTACTATCTCGGCTTCCGGAAGTGAGATGAGCGATTCCTCTGTACTCACAAAAGAAGCTACACACGAAAAGCGCGGAATTAACACAAACCTTAACCGCCCGTGTTTTGCGATACTTGACCCGGAGCTTAC
>DHSD01000031.1:46826-52006 GCA_002411365.1 Ruminococcaceae bacterium UBA5295 | reverse complement strand
GCGATACTTGACCCGGAGCTTACGTTTACGCTGCCGAAATACCAGGTTGCATGCGGGGTGGTTGATATTATGATGCACACGCTCGACAGGTATTTCACTTCACCGGCAGAATATGGCAATCAGCTTACGGACGAGATTGCGGAATCGCTTTTGCGCGTAGTGATTCGCAACGGCAGGCAGGCTGTTGCTGATCCGCACGGCTATGGCCCGATGAGCGAGCTTATGTGGGCAGGCAGCCTTTCGCATAATGATTTGACGGGACTTGGCGCCGTTAAAGATTTTTCAACGCACCAGCTCGGCCACGAACTGAGTGCAATGTTTGATGTTGCGCACGGCGCGAGCCTTTCAACAATGTGGGGCCCGTGGGCAAGGTACTGCTGCGGGCAGAACCCGGCGCGCTTTGCGCAGTATGCTGAAAAGGTATGGGGCGTTTCCGGCAAAGGTACTGCTGAGGCCGCAAAGCTCGGCATTGATAAAACAATAGACTATTTCCGTTCGCTTGATATGCCTACATGCTTTACAGAACTTAAAATCGGCGTACAGAGCGATGAAACGATACATGAGCTTGCAGACCGCTGTGTTTTCCGCGGGGCGCGGAAAGTCGGGCATTTCAAAGAGCTTGGCCGTGAAGACTGCTACCAGATTTATAAAGCCGCGAACCGGTAAGCATATGTGCTTCAAAAATTTCGGGTGTCCTACTGATGGGGCATCCTTTTTATTTTAGCCTATGGCAGCCACCGCTCCATCAGCTTATGGCAACGGCCTGCGAGAAAAGCTCCTTGTAGCGCTGCTCGAACAGCGGCTTGTCGTATATGACGGTCCCACGTTTGTCCAGAGGATCGCTTAGAATGGCTTTATTGCCGTCATACCCTATAAGTACCATGCAGTGCTCACCGGTTATCCACTTGTAAGGTGCTTTAGTGTCTTCAAGGTACCAGCTGTCACCGAAAGAAGGCTCGCACATACCATTTGTAACCCATACGATTACAGGTGTACCGTTGTCAATATTGCTGTAGAGCGCGGATACCGGGGCACCAGTAAGGTCTGCTGCAAGATGGTTCTGTGAGATTTTTCCAGTAGCTTTAAGATAAAGATTGATAGTATCTGCAATGACCGGCGCATAGCAGCCATATTTTGCTGAGCCAGGATTACCGACAAAACATTTCCATGGGTTCGGGCCGTACTCTTTTCCGTCAGCCTGATAGAATTTATTGCAGGACTTCAGGTACTTGAGCAGGTCGGTTTTGGTGGCGCTGCAGCCTGCATAGTTCAGCACGATGCAGGCTGACGTAATTTCACAGCCGGATGGCAGTTCAGGTGACTGCTGTATATTCTTAACATCTAAAATTTTTGTTCCGTCGTTGTTTACTTTGAATTTGGGCTTGGCTGAACTGACGGCTGCGGATGAGGCTTTTGAAGATGAAGGGCGTGAAGAAGATGCGGGCAGCGAAGACGCGTGCTTTGAAACTACTTTTGAAGAAACGGCAGACGAAACACTTTTTACTGCTTTTGATGAAGACGATTTGGCTTTGCCTGATGAGGAAGATTTATTCGTGCATGCTGATGGTATCAGTAAAGAAAAGCATAAAAAAACAGACATTAACAGTCTGAAAATACGGCGCAAGTTCTGCTCTTTGTTGTAAGAATTTCGTTTCTGCTTCATTGATGTTCATCCTTTTTTAAAATTTACTTTAAGCTTACTTATGATATTTTATCATAAATTCTGTTAATTAACATATTATTTTTACGTTTTGTGTGCAGGGAATAACAGGTTCCCAATGTGGTTTAGCTGGGTGCAACATTATTATTGCATGATGAAAGCAGGCGTATATGTGTGCCTGAATTTTCAGATTATGATGTTGATATATACTATAATAGGGTATATAATAAAAACGCTGAATACCCCATGAGGGTATATAGGCTTTGAAAGGATTTACGCAGATGCCATATAAAAAAGACGGCTGCTGCTGCCGCTACAAAAACACGCCGCGCAGCCAGCAGACGGTGCACATGCTCCAGATGCGGCTTAACAGGATGATTGGCCAGCTTAACGGCATAAAGAAGATGCTGGATGACAACAGGTACTGTGGCGATATTCTTATACAGATAGCCGCAGTCGAAAATGCACTGCAGAAGTTCGGCTATCTTGTGCTGAAGGACCACATGGAAACGTGTGTTGCGGAAGAAATCAGAAATGGAAATAACGAGGTTATAGACGAAACAATTGACCTGATAAAAAAACTAAAGTGAAATAATGGGCATTATATTATTCAGGAAAGCAAATGCTTTAGTGCAAGGTGAAAAGATGAAGCAAAAATTCGATGTTAAGGGAATGACGTGCGCAGCGTGTTCGTCCGCTGTAGAGAGAAACGTTAAAAAGGTGCAGGGAGTAAAGTCCGTTGCCGTGAGCTTGCTGACTGACAGCATGATGGTAGACTACGGCGGTTCCCCAGAGGAGCAGGCAAATATCCTTAATGCTGTCAGTAATGCCGGATACCGGGCGTCTTTGCCGGGAGCAGCGCCTTCAAAAACGGCTGCGGCGTCGGCAGGCAGTGAGCTGAAAGCAATGAGAACGCGCCTTATTGTGTCGTTTGCATTTTGGATACCGCTGATGTACCTTGCAATGTACCGGATGACGAAAGCCCCGGTACCACCGATATTTAAGGGTACGGCAAACGGGGCTGTATATGCTTTTACGCAGTTCCTACTGCTGCTTCCAATCATGTATGTTAACCGCAGCTATTACATTGTGGGTTTCCGCATGCTTGCAAAGCGCGCGCCAAATATGGATTCGCTTATCGCAGTGGGTTCTTCGGCAGCAATTATTTACGGTGTATACGCCATATTCCGTATCGGCTATGGCCTTGGCCACGGCGATACGTCGATGGCGCAGCACTATATGTCAGACTTATATTTTGAATCCGCCGGGACTATACTGACGTTGATTACACTCGGCAAATATCTGGAGGCAAGGTCAAAAGGCAAGACTTCAGAAGCAATTACAAAGCTTATGGACCTTGCGCCAAAGACCGCCTCTGTTGAACGCGGCAGCCGCGAGATAAAGATCCTGGCTGAGCAGGTTAAAGTCGGTGACATTGTGATTGTAAGGCCGGGGGAGAGGATACCCGTCGACGGCATCATTACAGAAGGTTCTTCGTCAGTTGATCAGTCGGCTGTTACGGGCGAAAGCATTCCGGTCGAAAAAAAGGCAGGCGACAGTGTTATCGCAGCTACTATCAATAAGTCAGGCTCTTTCAGGTTCCGCGCCGAAAAGGTAGGAAATGACACAACACTGGCGCAGATTATCCGCCTCATGGAGGAAGCCGGTGCTTCAAAAGCGCCCATAGCGCGCCTTGCCGACCGCGTCAGCGGGATTTTTGTCCCGACGGTCATAGGGATTGCGGTTGTTGCCATGGCTGCGTGGCTCATAGCCGGAGAACCGTTTGAGTTTGTACTTTCGATTGGCATTTCAGTCCTCGTGATTTCGTGCCCATGTGCGCTCGGCCTCGCAACACCTGTGGCAATCATGGTAGGCACGGGGCGCGGAGCTTCCGAAGGGATACTGATTAAATCCGGCGAAGCGCTGGAAGCGGCGCATAAAATCCAGACGGTAGTGCTTGACAAAACAGGCACGCTTACGGAAGGCAGACCGCGCGTGACAGATGTAATACCGGCGGGCGGTGTGGACCGCAAAAAGCTGATTGAGACTGCCGTTTCGCTGGAGAACTTTTCGGAGCACCCGCTTGCTGAAGCCATTAAAAAGAAGGCTTCAGCAGAAGGGATAGCTCCAAAGAAAGCCGAGAACTTCACGGCGGTGCCTGGACGCGGTGTTTCGGCAGTTATAAATGGTAGGCGCTGTACGGCGGGTAACCTGGCTTTTATCAAGTGTGCTGGAGCAGAGACAGGCGATATCTCGCTTACTGCTGGACATTTTGCGGAAGAGGGCAAAACGCCGCTATTCTTTGCTGAGGAAGGCAATTTCCTCGGCGTCATAGCGGCGGCAGACCAGGTGAAACCGACGAGCAGGCAGGCTGTTGAGGAGTTTCGCAGCATGGGAATCGACGCAGTGATGCTTACGGGCGACAATAAAAAGACGGCCGAAGCTATACGCCGCAAACTTGGGATAAGCCGCGCAGTCGCCGAGGTTATGCCGCAGGATAAAGAGCGCGAAGTGCGGCGCCTGCAGGAAAATGGACACAAAGTTGCCATGATTGGCGACGGGATAAATGACGCGCCTGCGCTTGCGCGTTCGGATGTAGGCATTGCCATTGGCGCCGGAACCGATGTTGCAATCGAGTCTGCCGACATAGTACTGATGAAAAACGACTTGCTCGATGCTGTTACAGCAGTGAAGCTCAGCAAAGCGACAATACGCAATATTAAAGAAAACCTGTTTTGGGCTTTCTTCTACAATGCGCTTGGCATACCTGTTGCGGCCGGTGTCTTTTATCCGGTGTTCGGTTTGCTGCTAAATCCGATGATAGCGGCTGCGGCAATGAGCTTCAGCTCATTATTTGTTGTGTCAAATGCACTGCGGCTGCGCTTTTTCCGCTCGGGGCGGGAAACAGATAATAAGGAGAAGATGCCATCTATGAGAAAAGTTATTCACGTTGAAGGAATGATGTGCGACCATTGCCGAATGCATGTGGAAAAAGCACTGAACTCGATTGACGGTGTAAACGCGAAGGTAGACCTTAAAGCAAAAACGGCGACCGTCACTATGGATTCCAATGTCAGCGATGATACGCTGAAAAAAGCTGTTGACGATGCCGGGTATAAGGCGGTTTCAGTAGAAAGCGTAAAATAAGGAGACAAGCTAAAAGAGCGGAGCGCATAAAAGCCACGCTCTTTCTATTTGAGTGAGTAAAGTACGTGCGGCTCATAAGTAAGCAGGACAATATCCGGTTTTGTTTTATCGATGTATGACCGGACACTGCACGTATAAAAATGGAATGCCTTTTAGATGAAGCATAATTTGCAAGCCCGCTGATACTTTCTGCTGTTCTGTGTATATCTTTTGCAGAAACCTTTTCCATACTAAAAGTCCATTGCCCGTTGTTCAAGAGAAAAACACCCGGAGTGGGATAAATCATCCTACCACAGCTTTTATTAACAAATCCGTTAAGCTCAACAAATTTGTGAAAAGCAAACATGTTATATATGCACTTTTTTTCAAGGCC
>DHSD01000031.1:0-46563 GCA_002411365.1 Ruminococcaceae bacterium UBA5295 | reverse complement strand
TTAAAGCCTGGGGAAATCAATGTCTTTTTAGGAATGTGTGCAAAATTTTGTAAACTTGCCAACTTTGGCATAAAGAAGTCCAAATTTTTTGGGAAAAAACTTTGCTAAAAATCTATTATACACTTTAATTATATCAAAGAACAGACTAATACAGGATTTCTGCAATATATTTGCGAAAAAGCTTTATTTTTACTTTGCAAACCTTGACAGGTTAATCTACCAAAAATATAATAATATGAAGGGCGGAAATTGCGAAAGAATGCAAAACTTTTGCGTTGAGCCAGTATGTTAAACAGTGGTTTTCTGCCGGATTTTCTTATTTTTTATTTTATCATTACATTTATAATACGATTAATTATACGGTCAAGCTTTTGATGAAAAAGTAGCCGGCGGAACGGAGTGAATTTACCCTTGAAAAGAAAAATCAAAGCACTGTTTCTAACAGTGGCAGTTGTATTTTCATGCGTTATTCTGCCTATGAATGTGCACGCTTCAGGTAACCCCATTCGTGGCATTGACGTTTCCAAATGGAATGACTGCATTGACTGGACGGCTGTGAAAAATTCAGGAATTGAATTTGCCATCATTAGGGATGGGTACGGCGGTGACCCTGGTTATTGGGATGCTCAGACGGATATCCGCTTCAAACAGAATTACGAAGGAGCAAAAGCCGCTGGCCTTAAAGTTGGCACTTATCATTTCTGCTATGCCGTAGATGCAGAAACGGCTTCACAGGAAGCCGATGAATGTATTTATATTCTGCGTAAATATCATTGCCGCCTTGATTATCCTGTAGCTTATGACATTGAGAAAAATGGAAGTTATGATCCGACGCAGTTTTCAAGCCAAACCATTGGCGACATTGTAGACACATTCTGCTCTAAAATACAGAAAGCTGGCTATAAAGCTGCTGTTTACGCGAGCAAATCTTTTTTGGAAGATAAATTCACAGACCCGCGCGTTTCTCGGTATGATACATGGGTAGCCCAATACAATGGCCGGTCTTCAACAAGCTACAGCAGAAATTACACTATGTGGCAGTACAGCAGCACTGGCAAGGTGTCAGGTATCAGCGGCGACTGCGACCTTGACTACAGCTATTTGGATTATAGCTGGATGACGCCTCAGACATTTGAATGTGACACTTCTTCTTACAGCTTTGGGCCTTACCGCACTTATACATATGAGATAATGACAATGGATGCTAACACGCCAATTGTAAAGTCTTCGAATACAAACGCCGTGTCTGTTTCTTACCAGAAAAAAGTGTCTGAAGGGTACTATTTCACCATAACTAACAGGGGGCCGGGTACGGCAACTATAACAACAACATCGTCAAATGGGAGACATTCGGTTTCTTTTGAAGCAACAGGTTCAAACGCCGTTTCAACATATCGATGTGACACGACAGAACCATATACGTTTAAAGGCAATTCGTATACTTATAAAATATGTACAGCCTCGTCAGCTGTCCCCACAGCAGAATCGTCGAATTCCAATTTTGTTAAAGTAACTTATACAGGCCCGGTGCGCGACGGTTACCTTTACAGGATAGACAATGTTGGTACAGGTGACGCAGCAATAAAAACGACTTCGGCGGATGGGAAATGGTATTCTTCTTTCATTGCGCATGGTAGCGGCGGCAGCATATCATGCGATACATCATCTTATACTTTTAGTAATACAAGCACTTATTATTACAGAATAGATACAAACGCTACAACAGCGCCTGTTGCTCATTCGAGTGACAGCAGCAAAGTAGCTGTCTCATTTTCAAAAAAACTTTCGGAAGGCAGTTATCTTTACAGGATAGACAATGAAGGCCCCGGAAAAGCCATTATAACTACAACAGCAGCAAATGGTGTTTCTATTTCTTTTCCGGCTTATGGCATGGCAGGCACAATGGAATGCGACACGGCGTATTATAAATTTAAAACCAACCAGACATATTATTACAAGATAGACACAAATTTCCCTTTTGTGCCTACCGCTTATTCAAGTGATCCTTCGAAGGTAGCCGTTTCATTTTCACGCAAGCTGTCAGATTCAAGCTACCTTTTCCGCCTTGACAATATGGGGACAGGCGATGCAGTAATTACGACAAAGGCTGCAAATGGGGATTCAAACACTTTTCATGCGTATGGAACAGCTTTTCAGGAATTCAGTTCGGACACCCCATATAATTTTACAATGGAAAAGGGCTCGGCGTACCAGTATAAATTCACTGTGGCAGACGGGGTGGACTATAAATTTGTCTGTGCGGGGACTTCAACCCTGCAGCCGGTTTATCTGCAAAAAATAGGTAATTTTTATTACTACAAAGTTGCAGCAACTGAAAAGGGATGTGTTGGTATCTATGCAAGCTTTGGAAATACTTATAGACGCGTGGGCATCGTGACGGTTGTATAAAAAAGTGTTAATTTTCGTTTGGAAGTAAATTTATGGTGGTATTATATATAATAAAAGCAGAAACAGAATGATTATCTTGCAGTGTATTTATGTATTTAGAAGATGCAGCTGCTGAAATTTTCATAAAAAGCAAAGGATGCAGGAGATTTAGATTGGGGATGAGCCAGATGGCACAGATTACAAAAGACACATTGATTGGAGATATTTTAAAGGCAGATCCGGATTCGGCATCGTTTTTTATGGCGATAGGGATGTACTGTGTTGCCTGCCCGGCTTCGCTTGGCGAAACACTTGAACAGGCATGTATGGTTCATGGCGTTGATGCTGACGAAATCACCGAAAAATTAAATGAACAGATTGCTTCCAGAGACAGCGCAGAGCATTCGGAATCTGAGAAATAGGTCTGGAGCATAATACCACCCGGCCGCCCGGCTTTTGCGGGGCGGCCGTTCGGTTTGGGGAACTTTAATGGCTCTTTTTTTGCTTGAAAAACGGCTTGCGGTATGTGCCTCCATGGTGCGCAAAGGAGCCGCTTTAGCCGATGTGGGAACAGACCATGCCTTCCTGCCGGTATGGCTTGCGAAGTGCGGCATTGTACCGAAGGCTGTGGCTTCGGATATACGCAGGGGCCCTTTGCAGCGCGCGGCGTGCAATATCGAAAAATACGGCGTTGGCAGTATCGTCGAGCCACGCCTTTCGAACGGCCTTGACGGTATTCGGCCTGATGAAGCGGACGATGTTGTAATAGCAGGTATGGGCGGGCTCATGATTTCGGATATTATAAAACGGGCCCAATGGCTTAAGGACAGCGGAAAGCACCTTATCCTGCAGCCTATGACGCGGGAAGCAGCCTTGCGCAGCAGCCTTGCGGAACAGGGCTTTTGTATTTTACGTGAGCGGGCGGTGCAAGAGGGGCGCCATATCTACACAGCCATGCTTAGCTGCTATGATCCGAGAAAAGTAGATAAAAGCGATATTTTTCAGTATATTGGCCGCCTTTCTCCAAATATCGCTGAAGATGCTGAGTATATGAAGAGAGAAATGCAGCGCCTGTGGAAGCATGCAAATGGCTTAAGACTCGAAGGCGACGAAAAACGTGCAGCGGAGCTTTTCCATATTCGAAGTGAAATAGAAAAAATGCTTCTGCATGAAGGGGAGGAATGAATTGTTGCCTACTGTTGGCGAAATTTACAAATTTATTGACGGCTTCGCACCGTTCAGAACAGCAATGGATTTTGATAACTGCGGTTTTCAGGCAGGAGATGCAGCGGCGGAAGTCCATACGGTGCTTCTCGCACTTGACATAACGCCTGATGTTGTGCTTGAGGCTTCGCACCGAAATGCCCAGCTGATAATAAGCCACCATCCTGTTATTTTTAATCCGCTGCGTTCGCTTAAAGCTGCAACTGCGCCTTATATGCTGGCGGAATACGGAATTGCCGCAATTTGCGCACATACTAACCTTGACCTTGCAAGAGGCGGGGTAAATACTTGCCTTGCAGACCGGCTTTGCCTGACTGATGTTAAAGCACTTGCCGTAGATAAGGCTTCAGGCCTTCCAACTGCACTGGCAGGCAAGCCGGCGAAAAAATACAGGCCGTCTGAGTTTGCCGGGTTTGTGAAAAAAGCGCTTGGATGCGATGGGCTTTTCTATACTGATGGGGGGAAGGAGATTTCCTCTGTGGGGCTCTGCAGCGGAGCAGGCTCAGATTATGTTGATGCGGCGTATTCTTTTGGGTGCCAGGCTTTTGTGACTGGAGAAGCGAAGCACCATGAGATGATCCATGCAGAGAACATAGGCATGACGCTCATTGCCGCAGGCCATTATTATACTGAAGATGTCGTTATACGGCCGCTTGCGGAGAGGCTGAAAAAAGCTTTCCCATCTGTGGAATTTTTGAGGGCGGAATTTTCACACTGCCCGGCAAGATATCTGTAATTTTGTGTTTAGGGGAGGAGTGCGCCAATGGCTCTTGACGGAGTGTTTTTAAGGCACCTGAAAAAAGAAATTGAATCGGCCGCCCTTGGCGCGAGGGTGGATAAAATATATCAACCGAGCAGGTATGAGCTTGTGTTTTCCATGCGCGGCCATGATGGGACGAAAAAGATGCTTATGTCGGCCCGCACAAGTAGTGCGCGCATAAATTTTACACGTTATATGCCTGAAAACCCGAAAGAACCGCCCATGCTCTGTATGCTGCTGCGCAAGCGCCTTACGGGCGCACACCTTTCTGCTGTGCGCCAGCCAGGCCTTGAGCGCCTGCTTTGCCTTGACTTTTCTGCGGTGAATGAACTCGGGGACCACATTGTTCTCACGCTCGTTGTAGAAGTGATGGGGCGTTACAGCAATGTGATATTTGTGGACGGTGACGGAAAAATCATTGACTCGCTTAGGCGTGTGGATGCGTCGATGTCTTCAGAGCGCCTTATACTGCCTGGAGTAACGTATCAACTGCCCCCGCCGCAAAACAAACTGTGCATGTTGACGGTGTGCACGGGAAATATTATAGACCGTGTTTGCGCTATGCCGGGCGGCACATCGCTTTCAAAAGCATTGCTTTTTTCACTTCAGGGTGTTTCGCCTGTTGTGTGCCGTGAAATTGAACAGCGTGTAAGCCGCGGTGCAGGCCTTAAAATCGCTGAGATGACAGATGATTACAAAAGCCGTTTGATATTTTTCCTTGGCAGACTTGCTGACACAGCAAAAAATATTTCCGGCCAGCCATACATGGCTGTTGGAAAAGATAAAAAGCCGCTTGATTTTTCTTTTATTCCAATGGAACAGTATGGCACGGCTGCGGATGTAAGCCGGGAAAAAACATTTTCGGAGCTGCTTGATGATTTTTACGGTGAGCGCGACCGCATAGAGAGGATGCGCGTACGCTCTTCTGATCTGATGCGTGTCCTGACGACAGCTTCTGCACGCCTGAGCCGAAAAATTAACGTACAGCAGGTAGAGTTAGAGCGCTGCTCCAAACGGGATGAGCTGCGTATTTGCGGAGACGTATTGAGCGCAAACCTTTATCGCCTTAAGAGGGGGCAGACGTCGGTGGAACTGCAGAATTTTTATGAAGAACCGCCAAAAGCGGTTAAAATAGACCTTGACCCTTCTTGCACGCCTTCTCAGAATGCTCAGAAATATTACAAAGCGTACAGGAAGGCGAAAACGGCTGAAGAAATGCTGAACATACAGATTAATACGGCAAAAAAAGAGCTTGAATATCTCGGCACCGTTTTTGATGAGCTCAGCCGCGCATCGAATGAGCAGGACATTTCAGACATCAGGTCAGAGCTTTCAGAGCAGGGCTATATACGTGTGCCAAGAGGCGTTAAGAAACGTAAAGGCACATCTCATGGTGCTATGCAGTTCCGCTCAAGCGATGGCTTTCGCATTTTTGTAGGAAGAAATAATCATGAAAACGATTTCTTAACGCTTAAACAGGCGAAGAAAACGGATTTGTGGTTTCACACAAAAAATATTCCCGGATCCCATGTGGTTATTTTCCTTGATGGCAGACAGCCTACAAAAACGGCAGTTTCTGAGGCAGCCATGCTCGCGGCGTGCTATAGCCGCGGGAGGGCTTCTTCGAATGTTGCAGTGGATTATACCGAGATACGCCATGTAAGTAAGCCGCAAGGTGCAAAGCCGGGTATGGTAATCTATGTAAAAAACAGGACGATTTTTGCAGCACCAGACATTGCAGCGTCAGAAAAGCTACGCGTGGCGCCGTCGCCGTAGTTTGCAGTTGAGTAAAATTATGCTATAATAAAACGCAGCAATTAGCTTGTCCTAATTCGGGGGTGAATATATTGACGGCTGACCGCCTTAACCGAAAGAATACACTTCGAAACACCATTTTTTTTGGCTCTGCCGGCATTTTGATTATTTTGGCAAATTTAATGATGGCACTTGGCGGCTTTTATTATATTACAGCAAATTATGTATTGTTTGCAGCAAACATTGCTTTGAACATAGGTATCTTTATAGACATTTTGAAAAATATAAGGCGCGATTTTCCATTATTGGCTTTTATCGCTTCTTTTGATTTGCTGCTGCTGGGGCGTGTTTATGTAGCTTTTTTCAGGGGACCAAAGAATTTACTTTATAACCTCGAAGCTGAAAATTTTCAGAACCTTTTTACGGCGCTCCAGATTATCACTGTATCACTTATCGTGGTGTATGCTGCCTATAAACTTTCCACACCGCTCTTTTTCAAGCGTGAGAAAGCTATACGTGAAAAAGGCGCAGGCGCGCTGCACCGTGGGCCGTTGGAACCTATTATAAGGCAGATAAGTGTGGCTGTCCTTATTTTAAGCTCTATTGCCTTTTTTTTCGTGCTTTTTCAAACAATTTTAAACGTATTTAAATATGGCTATCTTGGCTCATTCACACAGAAGCCTGATAAAAACATCCCGTCGGTTATCAGCCGTATATCGTTTTTGTTTGTTCCATCGTTTGCGGTTTTTCTTGCTACGATGCCGAGCAAAAAGCAGCTGAAAATGCCGATGCTTATTTATTTTGTCTATATGCTCGCATCGCTTTTTACGGGCAGAAGGAATACTTTTGTTTGTGAAGCGGTGATGCTGCTTGTTTATTTTGTCATGCGCGATAATTTTCTTTCACGCGAAAAACGGATTTTCAGGAAAAAAACGGTTATTGCAATGATTGTAGTTATTGCAGTATGTGCTTACTTTTTGGAAAGGGTAGCTGAAGTGCGCTCTGGTTCTTCTGGAAGCAAAGGCCTGTTTTCATCAATACTTAACTTTATTTATTCTCAAGGTGCCAGCTTTCGTGTAGTCATGAAAACAGTAGACTACTGGAACAAATTTGACCATCGTACCACATACCAATTTTTGTTTTATCCGTTTGAAATATTTACACATAACAATATTGTGATTAGAACTATTTTCGGATTCAAACCGATTGTGGAAACACAAAATATACAGTTTGTATCGTCAACACATAATTTTGGCCATGTGCTTACTTTTTTGGTATCTCCAGACCGTTACCTTTCAGGTGGAGGGTTCGGCACTTCTTTTGTTGCTGAAGCCTATGTTGCTTACGGCATGGGCGGAGTTGCCGCAATAAGTGCGATGATAGGTGTGATTTTTCGCTTTTTCTCTTCTATGCTTACCCGCTCATGGCCGGTCATGGCATTATCATTGATTGCTGTGAAAAATTTGATTTATATTCCACGAAATTTCGCCTTCCTTTGGGTCACAAATGTTTTCAGCATAACGTATCTTTGCTATTTTATTTTCCTCTATTTTGCATCGCTTCTGCTGGCAGGAATCAGCTCCCATATCCGCACCGATCCCTTGAAAACTGTCAGTTCTGTGTCTGAGGGGGATAAAACATGAAGATTTTGCTGTTGTTGACGCACTCTTTTCCTTATGGCAGCGGAGAAGATTTCATTTCTGCTGAATTAAAGTATATTTCAGGTTTTGACAAGGCCTTTATATGCCCGTGCAGCCGTGAGAAAGACTCCGTTCAGACGAAGCCAATACCCGATAGTATCAAGTGCATGCCTGTGTCAAGAACAGGCCTTGGGAAAAAAGAATATATACGGCTTCAATTTTACCCTTGTGTTGCAGGCGAAATTTTCCGTCTCATGCACACTGGACGTTTGCAGTACAGCCGTGTGCATGAGCTGCTTTTTTTTATGAGAAATGCAAAGGAAATTTACAATGGCCTTAAGCAGTTTGTGAATATAAATCCAGACGATGAAGTCTTAATTTACAGCTATTGGCTTTATGATGCTGCAGCAGCAGGGGTATGGCTTGCTTCGTATATTAGAAAAATGGGGGCAAAAGTCCACCAGGTATCACGTGCGCACCGTTTTGATATTTACAGCAGTTTGGCGCATTACAATTACTTGCCAATGCGCAGGTGGCTGTTCAAGCATATAGACC
The DNA here is from genome assembly GCA_002411365.1 of Ruminococcaceae bacterium UBA5295. Classification (GTDB taxonomy): domain Bacteria; phylum Bacillota; class Clostridia; order Oscillospirales; family Acutalibacteraceae; genus Thermocaproicibacter. Next base: position 38,241 of record DHSD01000031.1, on the reverse strand, counting down.
ATATTTATCCATGTTCGAACGATGGAGCAGAAACACTTCGTGCAGAAGCGGGGCCTTATGCGGGAAAAATTTCGAGGTCTTATCTTGGAACGGTGGACCATGGCTATGGAATGGTATCTCAGATGCCGCTTCATATTGTTTCGTGCTCATTCATTTCGCCTGTAAAGAGGCTAAACCTTATAGCCGAAGCGCTACAGCAGGTTGATTTCCCTGTAGCGTGGACTCATATAGGCTCAGGCCCTCTGGAGCAGCAGCTCCGCGATGCGGCAAAAAAGTTTCCTCAAAACGTTTCCGCTGAATTTTTAGGGCAGAAAAACAACAGCGAAGTCCTTGAATACTATAAAAAAAATCAGGTATCTGTTTTTGTAAATGTGAGTTCGAGTGAAGGCATACCTGTTACCATCATGGAAGCCTGCTCGTTTGGGATACCGGTTATTGCGACTGATGTAGGCGGTACACACGAAATCATTACCAACGGCGTAAACGGATTCCTTCTTCCGAAAGACTTTTCAGCGCAGGAATTTTTAGGCTTTCTCCGTAGAATTTATGAGATGGATGAATCTGATTACCACGCCATGTGTGTAAATGCAAGAAAAAGCTGGGAGAAAAATTTTGATGCAGCAAAAAATTACCGCAGCTTTTACAGCGGCCTGGCTGCTTTAACAGAAGGGAAGCAGCAGAAAGCATGAAATTTTTATATGTAAGTTCTGTAAGTAAAAGCAGGCAGTATTCCGGTATCCTGAAAAAAGTAGCAGGCCAGACAAAAGGCGTTTCTGAGCTTGGCTGGGATGCTTTCTATACATGTATGGAAGGTGACAGTGTTATCCTGTGTAAAGGAGATAACACTCTGCAGCGTGAGACATTTCCCAACGGGCTGCGCTGGAGGGACAGGCAGGAAGCGGCGGCCGATAAAATTTGCGGGTTTGTAGAAAACGGCAAATATGACGCTGTATATATCAAAGGCTTTCTCGCAAGCCCTTATGCGTGCAAAATTGCCGCATGTGCAAAGAAAAGCAATCAGAAATGCCGTGTGATTTTTGAAATTGCTACGTATCCATATTGGGGCACTTGGCTCCAATTATTGAAAACCGACTTCAAAAGCCATCAACTGCGTTCATTTTTAGGCCATTTATTTGAGATAGGCCAACATATTACTTCAATGCCCCAAATGAAACGTAATGTTAATATGCTGGCTGTGTTTGGAAAACCTGTTAAAAAGTTATGGAAAATCCCCTGCGTTATGCTTGACAATGGAATTACGTTTACTGACTTTCACAGTAAAACATATAAATATGCCAAAGACGGCATCCATATCCTTGGAGTGGTAGGAACAACTCTTTCTCATGGTTACTCGAGAGTATTAAACGGAATTGCCAAATATAAAGATCAGGGCGGCTTTGCAAAAATGCCGGTTTATTTTGATATTGTAGGCGGAAATGACACTATCAAAGAGTTAAAAAGTGAAGCTTTAAAACTGCAAATTGCCCAGAATGTATCTTTTTTAGGATATAAAAATTCGAAAGAACTTCAGCAACTTTATGATTACTGCGATATTGCAGTTTCTGTTTTGGGCGGTTTTTCATATCACTTAAATTATATGTCCCCAATTAAGTCCCGTGAATACTGTGCAGCAGGGATACCTTTTTTATATGCGTATGAAGATACTTTGCCGCCGGATGCACCTTTTGCAATGAAGATACCAAATGACTCTTCGCCTGTCAATATCGGGAATGTTGTAAAATTTGCAGAAAACTGCCGCAGGAATCCTGAGATTTCCGTTCAGGAACGGCAGTATGCGGCAGACCATTATGACTGGAAAATCATTATGAAGCGTGTGCTTGATTTTGCAGACGCTGATGATAAAGAATAAAAACAGGAGGTTCTCAGATGGAACTGTTTGTCAGCTTTTCAGAGTTCATGCATTTTTTCAAGAGGAACCGTGTTAAATTCCTTCTTGTAGTTCTTATTTTTGGTGTGGTATGCGGACTTTTGCCGCTTAAGCTTCTCCACTTTTCTTACTCGGCAAATACAACGGTTACATTTTCATGTGAGATGCCGGAGACTGCAAAAACTGACTACCGCCAGCAATATGCGAGCGTTCTCAATGTAAGGGTGAACACGGCAATTGCACAGGCCGAATCGCATGATTTAATCGAAAAGACAGCCGATAAACTCGGTATAGATAAAAGTGAGATAAGTAAAATCAGTGCCGACCAGCAAAAGGGTGCCCCTGTAATTAAGCTTACTGTCCAAACGATTGATGGAAATAAAGCGGCTGAAATTTCTGATACGGCAGCGCAAATCCTTTCGGATGAGATTGTGCGGCAGTTTCCATCGCCGAAACTGACCGCCTCTATTACAGACAAAGCACTGCCGCTGAAATCGGGCTCAAAGAAACTTTCAATGGCCAAAGCGGGTATCCTTGGGCTGATACTTGGGTTTATTGTTTATATCTGCTATGGCATGATACGTGTTCTTACCGACCATTCCGTGCGCAATGGGCGCTTTACGGAAGAGTCGCTGAAAATAAAGTTGCTCGGTGAAATTCCGCACGAAAAGCGAGGGCAGCGCCGCCCGGATGCGTTCCGTAAAATGCGTGCCGTAACACTGCACCAGACCGGCGGATCGGAAAAATGCTTTACCGTTACAAGCACCAGCCGCAATGACGGGGGAGCTGAAACGGCTGCAGGTTTTGCTTCATCATTGGCACAGGCGGGCAAAAAAGTGCTTCTTGTGGATGCTGACCTGCACGAGCCAAAGTTGGCATCTGCCTTTGGTGTACTGCCTGCAAAAACGTTAAATGAAAGCCTTGAGGGAGTATGTACAGCTGAAGAGGCGGCTGTTAAAGTGCCAAGCCATCCTGGGCTAAGCCTTATTTCCGGCAAAACAGTGAACGGGGAAGAAAACCCTGCAGATCTGATTGCGAGAGGTTTTCAGAAATTTGAAGCTGATGTTGAAGCATGCTATGATGCCATTGTTGTCTATGTGCCGTCTCAGGAAGACTATCCAGATGCCGAAAGCCTTGCGGCCTGCTCGCCGGCTATTATATTTGCCGTCAGGTATGGTGTGACGTCATACCGATCTCTACAGGATGCCCTGCGCAATCTGTCTGAGGCGGGCGGCAGAACGGCAGGATTTGTGCTTACTGATGCATGATAAAACAAAGCTGCTATATATAAATAGAAAATGTAGACGCATAATACACTAAGAGTTTAAAAATGGCTTTGTGCTAAAAAGCATAAAGCCATTTTTGTGCGGAATTTACATATGCCGTTGACATATGCATATGATATTAAAGTGGCCAGCGCTTTTTAAACGCTGGCCACTTTTGCCATGCCAAAAGACATGATATGTTAAAGCTAAAAGAAAGCTTATTCAGCTTTTCCGACTTTTACACGTATCTTTTCTTTGTGCTCTTTTTCGGCAGCCTGTTTTTTCTTAGAATGATCCAAACCTTCACAATTGTCCCACAGTTTTTTTGCTACGGGTGCCCACCCTTTTGCTGCGTCTACACATTTATTGCAGAGAGAGTCCACATCTTCCGGATGTGTTAAATCTGTAGAATATGCGCCGGCCTTTTTCACCATCTGCGCAAGGCGCGGCGGGTTGTCAAGCAGAGGGCATGGGCGCAGCATATCGCTGTTAAACGGCTGGTTGCGGCGGTACTGCATAAACATAGGTGACTGGTAGGCTTCAAGCAGAGTTTTGTCTTTAATGTTGGAATCCGCATAATGGATAAATGCGCACGGCTCGATATCGCCGTTTGCATTTATATGCAGGTAGCAACGCCCTCCTGCAATGCAGCCATTGACATATTCACCGTCGTTCCAGAAATCCATGGTGAAAATCGGCTTTGTCTTGCGGAACTTACGGATTTGGTTATACATGAACTTGCGCTGTTCGGCAGTTGCCATAAGCTCCGGAACCGCATCAATTCCTACAGGCATATAAGTAAAGATCCATGCAAATTTGCATCCCTGATTTATTAGAAAATCAAAATACTCGTCGCTGCCAATCGTTTCCGCATTTTTGCTTGTGTAGCAAAGGGACGCGCCGAATGGAAGCTTTTTGTCACGCAGGATCTTCATGGCGCGGATGACATTCTGATAAGTGCCCTTTCCACGGCGAAAATCGGTCTGCTCTTCGTACCCTTCAATGCTTATTGCAGGCACGAAGTTCTTCACGCGGAGCATATCGTCTGCAAACTTATTGTCAATAAGTGTTGCATTTGTGAAAGCGAGGAATTCACAATCCGGATGTGCTTCACAAAGCTTTATAATGTCGTCTTTGCGCACAAGCGGTTCGCCGCCGGAAAATATATACATGAACGTGCCAAGTTCTTTGCCCTGGCGGACAACATCGTCCATTTGCTCATAAGTAAGGTTCAGCTTGTTGCCGTATTCTGCAGCCCAGCATCCTGTGCAGTGAAGGTTGCATGCGGAAGTCGGATCCATGAGGATTGCCCACGGAATATTGCAGTCATATTTCTCTTCCATCTTGTTTTTCCGCTGAATGCCTATAATAGCGGAGTTGACTATGAGGTTTTCGAACATCTTGTGGCGTACGCCGGAATCAATGTTTGTGTAAGCATCTGTCATAAACTTATTCCAGTTGTTGGAAGGGTCAGTCATGGCTTTTTCAACAATATTGTATGCGCTTTCATACATTCCATCTTTGTCAAGCTTTCGGAGCCAACTGACTGCCTTCGGCACATTTTCCTGGGGGTTGCCGTCAAGGTAATCCAGCACCTTTTTAAGCCCGAATGCCTCAAGCTTTTCACGCACAGTGCCCATATTATTCTCTCCTTTTCAAAGCAGGAAACTCCACGGCGTTATACAGAAAAAATTCTGTGCATACCGTTTCGCACCTCTTTTATGATACCATTTTTTCAAAAGAATGTAACTATACAATCCAGACGATAAGTATAAAAATAATACATTCGAATAAAAAAGTCAAGCCTGTGTGGAAATACACATGTAAGATATTGTATCTGCTGTATAATATGGCCATGGTAATAAAGCCTGGGCAAAAGCAGCAATGTTCCCATATGCCATCTTAAAGCGGGAATTCGATTGACAGCCTTTCTTATCTATTGTATCATTTTATCCGGAAGCCTGCCATATCAATTAGCAGTTTTCTTAGAAACAGAGGGGGGATTTTTAGCTCATGTTGCTTAGAGAGCTTCTGGCCGGCCTGCAGTACAACTGCAGCAGCCCGGCCGATATACAAATAAAGGATATCGTTTCAGATTCGCGTAAAGTAAAGCCTGGCAGCCTGTTTATATGTCTTTGCGGCTCTTCGGTGGACAGCCACAAGTTTGCCGGCAAAGCTGCTGAGGCCGGTGCCGCCGCAATTTTGGCACAGAAACCTGTTGAATGTGGCGGCATTCCTGTCGTTATGGTGAAAGACACGCGCGCTGCGATGGCGTCTGTAGCCGCTGCATGGTACGGCCATCCCGCAAATGGAATGGTTACCGTTGGCATTACGGGGACAAAAGGGAAGACGACTACTTCATATATGATACGTTCAATCCTGCAGGCGGGTGGGATAAAGACAGGCATTATTGGCACTATAGGGGCGGTAGTTGGCGATAAGGTTATAAAAACAGACAACACGACACCTGACTCAATAGACATACAGAAATATCTGCGTATGATGGCCGATTCAGGATGCAAAGCGGCGGTCATTGAAGCTTCATCGATTGGCCTGCGTGACCACCGTGTCGATGGCTTTACATTTGATTATGGCTTGTTCACAAATTTTTCACCCGACCATATCGGCGGCAAAGAGCATAAAAGCCTGGAAGAATATATGCACTGCAAAAGCCTTCTGTTCCGTCAGTGCAAAACAGGAATTTTTAATATTGATGACGTTAACTGGAAAGGCATTGCGGCTTGCCACACATGCCATGTCGAAACGTATGGGTTCAGCAGCAATGCGCAGCTGCGTGCTTCCGGTGACAGGTTGATTTCACGCCCGGGTTACCTCGGAGTGCATTTTGACGTGTGTGGGCGCGCAAATTACGGAGTTGATGTGCACATACCTGGCAGGTTCAGCGTTTATAACGCACTTGCAGCCATTGCCGTCTGCCTGCATTTCAATGTGAGTGAAGACGATGTACGTAAAGGCCTTGACACCGTAAGGGCAAAAGGCAGGGTGGAGCTTGTAAAAGTTCCGGGCAATTACACACTCCTTATTGATTATGCACACAATGCCATCAGCATGGAAAATATTCTCACTACGCTGCGTGAATACCACCCCAACCGCCTTATATGTATGTTTGGGGCAGGCGGCAACCGCCCGCGTGCCCGCCGCTTTGATATGGGCGAGATAAGCGGAAAGCTTGCCGACCTCTCGGTCATCACTGCCGACAATTCCCGCTATGAGAATGTGATGGACATAATTGCGGACATAAAAACAGGCATTGAGCGTACGGATGGCAAATACGTTGTTATACCTGACCGCAGGCAGGCCATTAAATATTGCATTGAGCATGCGCAGGATGGTGACATCATAGTCCTCGCAGGCAAAGGCCACGAAGATTATCAGGAAATAAACGGCGTAAAATACCATCTTGATGAGCGTGAAGTTATTGCAGACGTGATTGCCGGAAGGCTGTAAACGGAGGGTGTGCAAACCATGAAAATGACAGCAGGAGAAGCCGCAAAGTTTTGCGGCGGCAGGATTATTTGCGGAAATCCGGAAACTGAGATTACGTCTGCGGTAGTTGACAGCCGGCAGGTAAAACCCGGTGCGCTTTTTGTGCCGATAGTCGGCGAGAAAACCGACGCGCACCAATATATGGGTAAGGCATTTCAGTCCGGCGCGGCTGTTGCGCTGACGCAGGAAGGAGAAATTGCAGATGCGGGTGGTGTGCAGATTGCTGTAGACGATACGAGGCTTGCGCTGCAGCACATAGCTGCAGCATGGCGGAAACGCTTCCGCGGCCCCGTTATCGGCATTACCGGAAGCGTGGGGAAAACAACAACAAAAGAAATGGCAGCCCTCGCGCTTTCCGCAGGCATGAACGTTATGCGCACGGAAGGAAACCAGAACAGCCAGATAGGTCTTCCGCTGACAATGCTGCGACTTTCGGATACGTATGACGCGGCTGTTGTAGAGATGGGCATGAGCGAATTTGGTGAGATGAGCCGTATTGCCGCAGTCGCAGCGCCGGATTATGCAGTTATAACAAATATCGGCCTCTCGCATATTGGAAACCTGAAGACTCAGGAAAATATCCGCAAAGAAAAGCTGCATATCACGGATATGTTTCATGATGATTCAATCCTTTTTCTGAACGGCGACGACAAACTGCTGGCACCGCTGTGTGGCAAACTGCCGTGCAGGACAGTATCTTACGGCACACAGCCATGGTGCAATTTCAAGGCGGAAGATATACACAGTGGGCACACGGCGTCGATGTTCAGGTATGTGCTGCCTGGCGGAAAAGCGGGAGCTGTCCATCTTCCGGTTCCGGGGAAGCACTGCGTGCTTGACGCTATGGCTGCCCTTGCGGTAGCCGTCACACTTGGAGTTCCACATGAAAAAGCGGCGCAGGCGCTTGAGCGGTACCACTCGCTGGCAATGCGTATGCAGATACATGAGGCGGGCGGTGTTACCGTGATTGACGATTCATACAACTCAAGCCCGGATGCTGCCATGAGCAGCATAAGCGTGCTTTGCGGTTTCCACTCAGGAAAGCGTGTTGCGGTTCTCGCAGATATGCTTGAGCTCGGTGAATTTTCGCATCAGGGGCATTTCAGTGTTGGCAAATTTGCCGCAAAGTCGGATGTAGATGTTATTATTACAATCGGAGAAGAGGCAAAGGCGATAGCCGCGGGGGCGCTTTCAGTAAACCCGAAAATTGAGTGCCATGTCTGCAGAGACAATGCGCAGGCCGTACACATTCTATCAAAAATATTATCTCCAGGAGATGTTGTGCTCGTAAAGGGCTCACGCATGATGAAAACAGATGAAATCGCGAAACAGCTTCTGAAAAATGGCTGAGACTTTATATTATGCGCCCCGCTTGTGCGGGGAATTTTTTTGGCCTTTTTACAGTTCAGTCCTGATTTCGTATTTTTTCAGCCAGTAATTTATTTCGATAAGGTAAGCCATCATCTGCGGGCCGGCCATCAGCTGGCCGAACCACGGCTTGCCGTAATCTGATTTCGATTCCATTAATTTATGGACTTCGCCTTCATCTACAAGCGTATGGATAGGTTCGCTGCTGTCTTTCATAATATCCCCAAGGCGCTTGCGCACTATGGCTTCGTATGCCGGATTGTGCGTTTTAGGGTATGGGCTTTTTTTGCGCATGCGTATATCGTCTGGGATCCATGGCTCGGCAGCATCGCGGAGAAGCGACTTGACGACGCCGTTATGGCATTTGAATGACCATGGTGCATTAAACACGTATTCTACAAGACGGTGGTCAGCATATGGGACGCGCACTTCAAGCCCGCTTGCCATGCTCATGCGGTCCTTACGGTCAAGTAGCGTTGACATAAACCAGCGTATATTGAGCCACGATATTTCACGCCGGCGCTTTTCCTGCGGGTTTTCACCTTCAAGCGCGGGCACTTCCGCAATAGACTCTTCGTACCGGCGGTTTACGTAATCTTCAACTTTCAGCGCGCTGCGGATACTGCGTTTAAGCAGGTGGGTGCGGACTGTGAGGTCTGGCGACCATGGGAAACAATGGCCTTCGAAAGCCTCTTTTTTGTGGAACCACGGATAGCCTCCGAAAACCTCGTCGGCACATTCACCGCACAGCGCGACAACATGCTTTTGCTTGACAAGACGGCAGAAATAGAGTAAGGAAGAGTCTACATCTGCCATGCCGGGCAGGTCCTTTGCGTCGACGGCGTCATAAAGGCAGTCGGCTTGGCTCACGTTGCCGCAGATGAGCACTTCGTGGTCTGTGCCGCAGTACTTAGCCATTTTTTTGCTCCATGGCTGGTCTGCGTCAGGCTGGTAATCGTTTGGACGGAAATACCTCTCATTGCCGGCAAAGTCAAAAGCATATGTTGAGAGCTTCTTCCCTGCATTTTTGTACTCTTTAGCAGCAAGCGCCGTGATTACGCTGGAGTCGAGGCCGCCGGAAAGGAATGTGCACAGCGGCACATCAGAAATGAGCTGGCGTTTTACGGTGTCTTCCATAAGGTCGCGCACATGCCTGACTGTTTCCTCATAGCTGTCCGGGTGCTCATAACTTTCCAGCTTAAAGTAAGTGTAGGTGTGGAGGCCGTCCCGGTCAAACACAGCGGATTCACCTGGCTTTAGCTCGTGGATGCCTTTAAACACGCCTACGCCGGCCGTCCGTGCAGGGCCAATGCCAAAAACCTCACACAGCCCCTGCCGGTCTATGATAGGCGTGATGCCCGGATACTCAAACAGTGCCTTGATTTCGGAGCCAAAAATAAGTCGCCCGCCTGAGATGGTGTAGAAGAGCGGTTTAACGCCGAACCTGTCGCGGCAGAGAAAACAGCAGCCCTGTCTCTCATCGTCTATGGCAAACGCGAAGATCCCATTCAGTTTTTCTGCACAGTCCGGCCCGTAATGAAGATAGCATTTTAGAAGAACTTCCGTGTCGCTGTCTGTTTCAAAAATATAGCCTGCCGTTTCAAGCTCCTTCCGAAGCTCGCTGCTGTTGTACAACTCACCGTTGTAAACGATGGTGCAGCGGTATCCGCCGCGGTAAGCTACCATGGGCTGCTTGCCGCCTTTGATGTCCACAACGGCGAGCCTCTGGTGTGCAAAAGCAGCGTGGTGTGAGAGAAAGATGCCGTCTTCGTCAGGCCCGCGGTGCCTGAGTGTGTTGCTCATGCGGCGGACGAGGCGCCCAAGGTAAGGAGCTTCTTCCGTAAAATCGTCATTGTAGTCGCAGAAACCTGCTATTCCGCACATGAAATGACCCCCCTTAAAAAGTTCACATTTCATATTATGCAGAATGTTTTTTCTTTTGTGATAAAATTTTTATATTTTAAGCTGCTGGCAAAGGGAGCCTGCCATAATTAAAAGCCGCACGTATTGACCGTGCGGCTTAAGAGGAAAACTATATGTCCATGTCCTTTTTATGCTTTTTTTCCTTTTCCCGCTTTTTATCATCGCCGGGTTCTTCGGTAGCAAGTTCGCTTAAAATACGCTCGGAAGCCGTCCTTCGCGCATTTGCTTCAACAGAAAATTCAATTACAAGGCGTGTGAGCTCTGCTTCACCCTGAGGTGCAGTCTTTTCGACGCGGTCACAGACGTCCTGCAGCGCTGCTTTCTGCGTTGCGCAGAAACGGTTGTACATCTCGTCCTTTGAGGCATCTTTAAGAAGAGTATGAACAAGCGCGGAGATATCAGGAATTGAAAGGACCTGTTTAAGCATACAGACAACCATGAGAATTGCCAGATGCTCTCGAGAATACTTTTTTTGTTTTGGGCGAGGAAGAACGCCGTCTTTTACGTAGTTATTTATCATGCTCGATGTGAGCAGCGTTTCGTCATCATCGCGTTCGAACAGCCGAAGCTGCTTGTTCATATAAGTGAGGACCTGATCCATGTAAAGATAAATCTCAGGCAGGCGGTCCCATTCGGCCACGTCGCTTGTGCGGATTGTGCGTGACCATTTTAATATTTTTTCAGTTGTATCATCCATTCTTCTGTTCCTTCCCGGCGCCACTGTCAAGACTTACTGCCAAATAGCGGCTCGGCGGCATCCCCATGTATTTTTTAAAAACACGAGAAAAATAAAGCTGATCAGAAAAGCCTGTAGAATAAGCTGCTTCGCCAACCGTTAGCTTCCCTGTTTCCAAAAGTGCGGCTGCTTTTGTAATGCGGTAGCGTGTAAGATATTCGTTAGGAGGCATGGAAACGTATTGTATGAACAGTCTGTACATATGGCTGCGGCTGATACCGACATTTGCGGCAACGTCGCTTATGCTGATGTCGGCAGAATAGTTATAACTGATGAACTTAATTGCTTTCTGGACATACTGGTAACCATTGCGGTGCGGCTGTGTGGGCTTTCCGAACATGTCCATAAGTGCAGCGAGAAATTTAAGCAGGCTTGCTTCTGTGCGTGCTTCGTTGCCGGGGCCGGAACCTGGCTGGTTGCATATGTCCATAACAAGTTTTTCAAGTGCTACGTCTTCACTGTGGAACACAGGCCCGTGTTCCAACAGGCCGGTCTGCTTCATCAGGCGTTCTGCATCAGCACCGTTGAATCCCACCCAGCTGTATTCCCATGGGTCTTTTTCATCGGCGGCATATGAAACTATCCTGTCCGGCACAACAACAAACCCATCGCCAGCGGAAAGATGGTATTGTTTGCCTTTGCACGAGTAGGTGCCGTGCCCTGACACAACGCAGTGGATAAGAAAATGGTCGCGCACGGCTGGCCCCCATGAATGGCAGGGGGCGCACTTCTGCACACCGCAGCTGTAAACAGCAAGGCCAAAACTGCTGTGAAGTGAAAAGCGAAATGATTTACGGAATTCGTCGTTTGTCGTTTCACTACACCTCCATGACATCATTCATTATAGTAAAAAATTTTCTTTTATGCAAGAAGAAAACGGAGCACATCGTTCAGAAAAAGTAAATCGGCCGTTTCGTCTGCGGCTTTGATAAAACTGCGGAAATTCCTGCCTACCATATTAAAGGATTTGCCACAGCTTGCTATTTTAAATTTAATAGGCTAAAATAAAAAGCGCCTGCCGGGGGAATAGGGCTCCGGAAATTTTTTATTTGGCGGTGTATTTATGTCGGACTGGAATCAGGAAGAAATAATTAAATTGCGCAGAAAAGCGCTTGAGCGGGAATTTTCACGCATGAATAATGTGCAGAGAGAGGCTGTGTTTCAGGTTAACGGCCCGCTGCTTATACTTGCGGGCGCGGGCAGCGGAAAAACAACAGTGCTTGTTAACCGTGCTGCAAATATTGTACGCTATGGCAATGCTTATAACAGCACCGATGTTTCAAATATAAGCGGTGAAACTGTTGATGCTGTTGCAGCATGCCTTAAAGAGGGAACGCCGCTCTCGGAAGAGCTGAGAAAAGCCCTTGCTGTGGAGCCATGCCTTCCGTGGAAGATACTTGCCATAACGTTTACAAACAAAGCTGCGAACGAGCTCAAGGAACGCCTTTCAAAAATCCTCGGCCCGAATGACGGCAGCCAGGTCTGGGCAGCGACGTTCCACGCCACGTGCTCGCGCATGCTGCGCCGGGATGCTGACAGGCTGGGCTACACAAAGCACTTTACAATATACGATTCCGACGATTCCAAAAGGCTTATGAAAGACTGCCAGAAACGCCTCGGAATCGACGATAAGAGAATCCCATATAAATCTGCCCTCTCGGAAATATCTCATGCAAAGGATAATCTTATAGGCCCGGAAGAATATTACCACGCGGCGGGGACAGACCAACGCCTTGCGAAAATCGGCGAGCTTTACCGCCTTTATCAGAGCCGCCTTAAAGATGCGGACGCAATGGATTTTGACGATTTGATTTTCATGACTATAAAGCTGTTCCAAAACAATCCGGATGTGCTTGAGCGCTACCAGAACCGCTTTAGCTATATAATGGTGGACGAATATCAGGATACAAGCCATGCGCAGTATGAATTTGTGCGGCTGCTTTCACAAAAAAGCGGAAATATATGCGTCGTTGGTGATGATGACCAGAGCATTTACAAGTTCCGCGGCGCGACTATTGAAAATATACTGAATTTTGAAAATACGTTTCCACATACAAAAGTTATACGCCTTGAGCAGAATTACCGTTCGACAAGAACGATACTCAATGCGGCAAACTCCGTTATCGCGAACAATGAGAACCGCAAAGGGAAGACGCTTTGGACGAAAAATCCGGCAGGGAAGAAAATAGGCGTGCACACTTCTTCCGATGAGCAGGACGAGGCGAACTACATTGCGCAGATGATCCTTGATGAAGTGGCAAAAGGGCGCAAATTTTCAGATTTTGCGGTGCTTTACCGCATGAATTCGCAGTCGAATGCCCTGGAACGCGTTTTTGCAAAGTCTTCAATCCCGCACAGGATATTTGGCGGCCACCGCTTTCTTGATTCCAAAGAAGTGCGTGATATGATAGCTTACCTCAGTGTCATCAGCAATCCTAATGATGAGGAAAGGCTCCTGCGCATAATAAACAGCCCTAAGCGCGCCATAGGCGACCGCACCGTCGCCCAGGTGCAGTCGGTTGCGGTTGGAACAGGGAAAGGCCTTTTTTATGTGCTCCAGCATGCGGACGAATACGATGCCCTGCAGCGCTCCGCAGACAAGCTTATGAAATTTGCCGGCATGATTCAGGCGCTTTCTGACGAAGCGGCAAAAGGCGGCAAAAGCATTGCCGATATTTACCACATGATGCTTGAGCGCACAGGGTACATTGAAGCGCTTGCGGCTTCAGGTACGGAAGATGCGCAGGGGAGAATAGACAATGTAAACGAACTCGCGTCGCACATTGTCCGTTTCAGCGAAGAAAACGGCAGTGACGCCACACTTGAAGATTACCTTGAAGAAGTGCAGCTGTTGACCGACGTTGACAATTACGATGCTTCTTCAGACAGCGTTGCAATGATGACAATGCATTCAGCAAAAGGGCTTGAGTTTCCAGTCGTTTTTCTTCCAGGCTTTGAAGAGGGAATATTCCCGGGCACACAGGTTATGTTCCAACCGGATGAAGTTGAGGAAGAACGCCGCCTTGCCTACGTAGCCATAACGCGTGCGAAAGAGGAACTGCATATTGTAAATGCCAGAAAGCGCATGCTTTTCGGCAGTACCCAGCAGAACCCGCCGTCGCGCTTCCTTGAAGAAATACCATCAGAACTGACTGAGGTTTCATCCGCACATGAAAGCATGGGCTTTGGATTTTCTTCTCATGGTGGCCGTGAAACTGCTGAGGAACATTTTCGCCGCCGTTCTGCATCGGCGCCGTTTGGTTTTAAACCACCGGCCCCGGTGCCTGAAAAGCCCGCTGTAATATTTAAGGCGGGAGACCATGTTTTTCACAGGGCGTTTGGCAACGGCGTAGTGCTTACGGCGGAACCGATGGGCAACGATATTATGCTCGAGATAGATTTTGAAAAAGCCGGCAAAAAAAAGCTCATGGCTAATTTTGCACGGCTCGAAAAGAAATAATGAAATAATATTGCTCATTATGGCATTTTTAATATTTAAAGCTGTGTGGCTAAATAATTTTTTGCTGCACTGAAGCAAAATGCCAAAGCCGGTGATTAAATTTTCATTTTTTGCTTGTGCCTGCCGTCTCTTTTCTATATAATAAGTTAAGCTATATTATAAAATAAAGAAATTTAAAAAGAACTTAAAGGAGGAAAAGCCATGCCTGTAGGGCTGGTTTTGGAAGGCGGAGGTATGCGCGGCTGGTACACCGCAGGAGTGCTGAGCGTCTTTACAAAGAATAAAATAACATTTCCGGTTGTTTATGGCATTTCAGCAGGCTCAATCAACGCCCTTTCGTACATTTCAGGCCAAAGCACGGAAGAATCCATACGCGTACTTATAAAGTATACAGGTGACAAACGCGTGCTGAGCACAGAAAACCTCGATAAAACAGGTTCGGCTTTTGGCTTTGACTTTATGTTTGGCGAGATGTTCCACACAATAACGCCATTCGACTACAAAAAGTTTTTCAAATCTCCCGTCCGCATGGAAGCGGGTACAACAGACATGGAAACGGGAAAAGCCAAATTTTTCGGGAAAGAAGATATGGACGATTCGTTCACAGTTATCCGCGCCTCATGCTCGCTGCCGATGATTTCAAATATAGTGCACTTTAAAGGCTATAACCTTATGGACGGCGGGTATTCACAGCCGATTCCAATTGAACATTCCATCGAAGAGGGGAACGGCAGGAACATTATTGTACTTACGCGCGAAGCATCTTACCGCAAGAGCATGAAGCCCGAGATCGACAGCCCGACGCTTCATAAAAACTATGGCGAATATCCTGCCTTTATTAAAGATGTCCTGCACAGGCCGCAGGTCTACAATAACGAACTTAAACTTTGCGCAGACATTGAAAAAGCAGGCAAGGCGATAGTAATCCGCCCGAGCCGGCCTATTAAAATAGGCCGTTGTGAAAATAATCCGGAGATATTATGGAAAATCTACCAGCTTGGAATACGTGACTGCACTGCCTTGCTGCCTAAGATCCATGCTTTTTTAAAGGCGTGAGTATTGCTTTTAACTGACTTTTATTTTTTCAAGCGTTTTTCCTATGCTCTCTGTTATGACTAAATCTGCTTTCCCGTCAAGCGGTGTTGATGTTTTGTTTATGAGGATGAGCTTTGACCCGCTGTAAAAATCAATGAGGCCTGCGGCCGGATATACTGCGAGCGATGTTCCACCTATAATCAGCATATCCGCATTGGCTATGGCGCGTATGGCGCAGTTCATGGTCCGCTGGTCGAGAGCTTCACCGTAAAGCACAACGTCGGGTTTTATTATGCCCCCGCAGCTGCATTTCGGAATGCCGCTGCTGTCGCGTATAAACTCGGCGCTGTATTTTTTGCCGCATTTTGTGCAGCTATTGCGCAGAACGGAACCGTGCAGCTCAAAAACGTTTTTGCTCCCCGCTTTTTGGTGCAGGCCGTCTATGTTCTGCGTCACGACGGCTGTCAGTTTGCCGGCTTTTTCAAGCTCTGCAAGCTTTTTATGTGCGGCGTTTGGCTGCGCGTCAAGGCAGAGCATCCTGTCCCGGTAGAAGCGGAAAAACTCTTCGCAGTGCGTTTCAAAAAATTCATGGCTGAGAATTGTTTCCGGAGGATAAGCGTAGTGCTGGCGGTAAAGGCCGTCCACTCCGCGGAAATCCGGTATCCCGCTTTCGGTTGAAACTCCGGCCCCGCCGAAGAAGACGATCCTTTTGCTGCTGTCGATCATCTGCTGCAGCTTTTCGATATCTGTAATAGACATATTCCCCATCCTTTTCCGTTTGTTTTCAGAATCCATACTAACTTTATTTTGAACTGAATGCAAGCCTAAAATATCAGATCTGAAATAAGCCGTTATTTCCTAAAATTCGTCTAAATCATAAAAAATTTTCTGAATATTTGCGCAATATAAACAATTTGATTAGGATATATTAATAATTTATATGAAATGAATATACAAAAGTATGGACGATACGGAAGATTAGTGCTAAAATAGCAGATAGTAATGCTGAACCATATAACATCATCCAATGTTTTCTGCTAAAAATATGGAAAGGATAACGGCTTATTATGAAGAATTACAAAACTTTAAAAAACAAATTGGTTTTTAACAGTGTCATTACTCTCGTGATTGCCATGGCAGTCAGCCTTTTAGTAAGCGCAACACTCAGCTGCCGTGGTATGGAAAACAATGTGAAAAGTGACATGAAATCAATTGGTCAAACAGCACAGGTCGCAGTAAATAATTCAAAAAAGCTTATGGAAGAAAAGATATCGCTTGTAGCGTCGCTTGACGAAATAGGGAAAGCGAGCAGCAAAAAAGATACGACGTGGATTGGAGCGGTTGAAGGCAAAAAACTTTCATATGGCTACGATGTGCTTTATGTAGCGGACGAAAAAGGAAACGTAATAAGCAGCGATTCGAACTACAGGGGAAAGAATATCGCAGATACCGAGTACTTTAAAAACGCTATGGACAGCAGCATTTATCTTTCGACGCCTATGAAAGATATAGCGGGCCAGCTTGAAGTTATATGCTGCGCGCCTGTTACCAACAGCCGTTTTCAGGGCGTTGTCGTCGGTGAAATGGACCCGCAGACTTACAGCTATATTGTTAGCACGCATGTTGTTATTGGAAAGACCGGCAATGTTTTTATCTTGGATAAAAAGGGGACGATGATTGCTAATAAGCGCCCTCAGCTCGTTTCACAACAGCAGAATTTTATTGAGATGGCTAAAAAAGACACGTCTTATGCCAGTGCGGCCGCAGTTTACAAGAACATGATAGCAGGAAAGACGAATGCCGAGACTTATAGTTATGAAAACGGCAAAAGGATATGCTACTATCAGCCGCTTTCCGGTACGGATGGCTGGTCGTGCGGTACTGTTGCTCCGGTCAGCGAAATGATGTCTGAATTTTACCCGATTATTATCGGCATGATTATAGCAACGGCCGTTTTAATTGTTGTTGGTGTTTTGTTTGCTTCAAAGTTTGCAAAAGGTGTTTCTTCGCCAATCCGCGCGTGCTCGCAGCGGCTGCTCCTGCTCGCCAAAGGTGACCTTCACTCTGATGTGCCAAAAGTTGATACGGCCGACGAGACGGGCGACTTGGCGAAAGCCACTGCTACCCTCACACAGCGGCTGCATGCAATCATTCAGGATGAAACCTCTATGCTTGCTTCGATTGAAGCCAAAAATTTTGATATTGCTTCAGAGTCATACCAGTACCTTGGAGATTTCAAACCGCTTCAGACGTCAATAAATAATATCATTGTTTTTTTAAACAAGGCGTTTTCAGCGATTGACAAGTCTGCTGCGCAGGTTGCGGGCGGCTCGGGGCAAGTATCGGATGCGGCACAGATGCTCTCACAGGGTGCCACTGAGCAGGCAAGCTCCGTTGAAGAACTTTCAGAGTCTGTCGGAAGCCTTTCAGGGGAGATACAGTCCAACGCAGAAAATGCTGTAAATTCCAACAAAAAGGCAAAAGAGGCTGAAAATGAACTGCTTAAAGGCAGCCAGCAGATGAAAAAACTGACGTGCGCAATGGGCAGCATTCAGGCTTCGACGCAGAAGATAAGCAAAATAATCAAAACGGTCCAGGATATTGCCTTCCAGACAAATATCCTTGCGCTGAATGCGGCTGTGGAAGCAGCCCGCGCAGGCGAGGCGGGGAAAGGGTTCTCTGTTGTTGCTGATGAAGTGCGCAGGCTTGCCGGAAAAAGCTCTCAGGCCAACAAGGAGATTGCCGGGCTCGTTTCAGAGATGAAGGAAGCTGTCGAGAACGGAGGAAATATTACAGGCGCAACGAATAAAACGATAATTTCCATTGTCGATATGACAAAAGGCATCATTACATCCATGGATGAGATTTCCCATGCTTCGCAGAAGCAGGCGGAGTCCATCAGCAGCGTAACGCAGAATATGAACCAGATATCTTCGGTTATCCAGACAAATTCCGCCACAGCCGAAGAAAGTGCGGCGGCAAGCGAAGAGCTGTCATCTCAGGCATCAGAAATGCAGGAGTTTGTGCAGCAGTTTAGGCTGCGCAGCGGAGACTGATTTTTAACTGCACATATAAAAAAGTCCTGAAGAAGTTCGAACTTCTTCAGGACTTTTCCTTATGTTTCCATTTCACTTTTTCTTTTTGAAGCTATCTTTAAGTGACACTGAGCGGTTGAAGACTAGATGCTCAGGTGTAAAGTCATGGCTGTCGGTGCAAAAATAACCCTGCCTCATGAACTGGAACGACTCGCCCTTCTTTGCATGTGCAAGCCAAGGTTCTACCTTGCTGCCATTCAGCACTTTAAGGGAATCGGGGTTTAATTCATTGATGTAATCTCCGGCTTCGGGGTCAGATACGGTGAAGAGCCTGCCGTAAAGCCTTACTTCCGCATCTATGGCAGTTTTTGCATCCACCCAGTGGATAGTGCTTTTGACTTTGCGCCCGTCGGGCGTATTGCCGCCGCGTGTCTGCGGGTCATACTCTGCGTAAACAGCCGATATAGTGCCGTCTTTGTCTTTTTCGCACCCTGTGCATTTTACAACATAAGCGGTTTTAAGGCGCACTTCATTGCCCGCAAACATACGGAAATATTTTTTCGCAGGCACTTCCATGAAATCTTCACGCTCTATCCACAGCTCACGCGAAAAGCTGACTCTGCGTGTGCCTTCCTCAGGCTTTTCAGGATTGTTTTCCACATCAAAATATTCTGTTTTCCCTTCCGGGTAATTTGTAAGTATAAGCTTTACAGGGTTTAGCACTGCCATGGTTCGGCGGGCATTTATGTTTAGGTCTTCACGCAGGCAGTGCTCAAGGAACGCATAGTCCACGGTGCTGTTGACTTTGGCGACGCCTATGCTCTCGCAAAAATCACGGATTGAGGCAGGCGTGTAGCCGCGGCGCCTGAGCCCGCGCAGCGTAGGCATGCGCGGGTCGTCCCAGCCGGAAACATATCCTTTTTCAACAAGCTCACGGAGTTTGCGCTTGCTCATGACTGTGTTATTAATATTGAGGCGGGCAAATTCGATCTGCCGCGGCTTTGAAGGCAGGTCCACATGCTCAGTCACCCAGTCATAAAGGGGGCGGTGATCCTCAAATTCAAGGGAGCAGAGCGAATGTGTAACACCCTCTAAAGCATCCTCAATAGGGTGTGCAAAGTCGTACATCGGGTAAATGCACCATTTTGTCCCTGTGCGGTGGTGTGGCTGGCGGTTTATGCGGTAAAGCACAGGGTCGCGCATATTGAAGTTCCCGGACGACAAATCTATTTTAGCGCGCAGCGTCATGCGGCCGTCTTCAAATTCGCCGCTTTTCATGCGGCGGAACAGGTCAAGGCTTTCTTCGACGGGCCTGTTGCGGTAAGGGCTTTTTGCCGGATGTGTGAGGTCGCCGCGGTATTTCCGCATTTGCTCGGGCGTAAGCTCGCAGACGTAAGCAAGGCCGTGCTTTATAAGGCCTACAGCCAGTTCGTACATCTTTGGAAAGTAATCGGAAGCGTAGAAAAAACGGCCATCCCATGAAAACCCCAGCCATTTTATGTCTTCTTTAATAGCCTCGACATATTCGTCGCTTTCATTGTTAGACGGGTTTGTGTCGTCCATGCGGAGGTTGCACATGCCGCCGAATTTTTCAGCTGCCCCGAAATCTATACAGATAGCTTTTGCGTGGCCTATGTGCAGGTAGCCGTTTGGCTCGGGCGGGAATCTGGTGTGGACGGTCTGCCCTGCGAAGCGCCCACCCGGCGCTATGTCTTTTTCAATCATTGTATGGATGAAATTTCCGGAATTTTCTGCTTCGTCGGTATCTTTGACTTCTTCGCTCATGTTTACCTGCTCCTTATGCTTTCAGTTTTTCAAGGCCAAGGTTAAGCCGCCTGATGGACTCATCTTTTCCGAGAATGCAGAGAATTTCGAATGCCCCGCCTGGCGTTACTTTCTGCCCCGCTGCCGCAATGCGTATGGGCCACAGCAGTGTGCCATTTTTAGTGCCGAGCTTTGCTGCAAGTTCCATCAGCGAATCATGGATAGTTTTAAGCTTCCAGTCCGGCAGCGACTGCAGAATCGGAATAGATGCCTTAATCATATCGGCAGAGTTTGCAAGGTTTGTTTTGCTCTTTTTGTTTATAAAAAGCTCGGCCGGATAATCAGGCAGTTCCTTGAAAAATGCAAGCATTTCAGGAATTTCCGTAAATTTTGATATGCGTGGCTGCAGTATGGATGTCAGCACGTCCCATGGGCGTTCTCCTTCTGAAAATACTTTACGGTAATACGGCATTGCGCGGCGTGTAAATTCTTCCTGCGTCATTGCCCGGATATATTCGCCGTTAAACCACAGGAGCTTATCGTAATCGAACACGGCGGGCGATTTGCTTATCCCGTCGATTGAAAAGCTTTTTACAAGCTCATCAAGCGAAAAAACTTCGCGGTTGTCTTTCGGGCACCATCCGAGAAGTGCTATGTAGTTTATAATCACTTCCGGAAGGTAGCCGTCTTTTACAAGGTCGGTGAAACCTGTAGAACCATGGCGTTTTGAAAGCTTTGAGACGGTGCCGTCAGGATTTTTGCCCATGATGAGCGGAAGATGAATGTATGCAGGCACGTCCCAGCCAAATGCTTTGTAAAGCAGATTATATTTAGGCGTTGACGTTAGGTATTCACATCCGCGGACTACATGAGTGATTTTCATAAGGTGGTCGTCGATAACATTGGCAAAGTTATAAGTTGGGTAGCCGTCGGATTTAAGCAGTATCTGGTCTTCAAGTTCCTTGTTGTCAATAGTTATCTGGCCGTACACTGCGTCGTTAAATGTGGTAGACCCATCAAGCGGCATTTTCTGGCGTATAACATGCGGAGTGCCGGCCGCAAGCAGGCGCTCGACTTCTTCGTGCGGAAGGCTGCGGCAGTGGCGGTCATATCCGCCGCCGCTTTCAAGGCTGTCTGCATGAAGCGCGTCAAGGCGCTCTTTTGTGCAGAAACAGTAGTATGCTTTTCCTTCCTGCACGAGCTGCTCCGCATATTTGCGGTAGATTTCTTTTCTCTGGCTCTGGACATATGGCCCATAAGGCCCGCCGATATCAGGGCCTTCATCATGCTTTAAGCCGACCTGCCTGAGCGTATCATAAATGACATCTACGGCGCCTTCAACATAGCGCTCCTGGTCTGTGTCTTCAATGCGGAGGACGAAATCCCCACCGTTTGATTTTGCAATAAGGTATTCAAAAAGGGCTGTCCGCAAGTTGCCGACGTGCATAAATCCCGTCGGGCTCGGGGCAAACCTTGTTCTGACTCTCTGTGGCAATAATATCCCCTCCTGAATTTTAACTGCCGGCATGCCATGCCGGCAGTTTTATTGGATTCATTATACCAAATACAAGAGGTATAATCAATTAACGGTCGCTTTCTTCTTCGCTTTCAACGTATTCTTCAAGGCACATTCCGGATCTTTTCATGGCTTTGGCATTTTCTACACCCACATAGCGGAAATGCCATGGCTCAAATTTAATTTTAGTGATATCTTGTTTCTCCTTTGGATAACGGATAATAAAACCGTAATCCTGTGCGTGCTGTTCAAGCCAGCGGTAAGCTGCAGTGCTGCCGAAGCTGTTCTTTACGCCGTTAAGGTCGAGTGCAAGGCCGGTTGCGTGCTCGCTGCAGCCTGGTTTTGCAACCGATTTTTCAGCCGCTGAAACGGCATCGGCGTATGTTGGGCATGTTTTCGCGTACTGCTCAATTTCCTGTTGGAAGAGCACACTTTGGCGGTCATTGCTTCTGTAAGCCGACGAAATCCATATCGACACGCCGTCTTTTGAGGCGTCGGTGCGCATCTGTGCGAATGGTTTCACTACGGAAGCGTCCATATAAAAGCCAAACGATTTAGAAAGTTTCACTTTATACCATGAAGGCGTTGGGTGGTCTGGCCCTACGAGCACGAGCTCATTTATATGCGGTTCGGTTTTTTCATGCTTTACCACTGCTTTAGAAGAAACAAAGGAAGATGACGACTTTGCCCCTGCTGAAGAAGTCGGTTTTGCCGAAGAGTTGTGCGGTGAGTATGTGGCTGTCCGCACCCCGATGTCATAGGCGGTGGAAAACAGGAACGTACAGCCCGCAATGCCTCCGGCGACCAGAAGAACAATTCCGGTGCCTTTGAGAAATTTTGTGAGTTTCTTACGTCTCATTTTATTTTCCTCCAAACTGAAAATACAACTGCAATAAGTTTTTAATATTTAGATATGTGCGGCCAGATTTTACAAAGGATATTATCTGAAGTTTTTGCTGCCTTCATGCACTTTTAGATTGTGCGTGGAGAAAAAACATTAAATATTTCTGAAATCCGCTGCCGCTATTGCAAAACCTGTGAATCTGCTCTACACTGTAAAAGAAATTTTGATTTAATTTTTTATCATGCTGATTTAAAGAGAGGCGATCCATTGGGTATTTTTGATATAATGGGTCCTGTTATGGTTGGGCCATCGAGTTCACACACCGCGGGTGCTGTGCGTATTGGATACATCACGAGAAAGCTGCTCGGCGAAAAACCGGTAAAAGCAGAACTGCTGCTGCACGGCTCTTTTGCCGCTACCGGCAAGGGCCATGGCACAGACAAAGCGCTGACAGCCGGCCTGCTTGGCATGAAGCCTGATGACGAACGTATCCCTCACAGTTTTGAGCTTGCTGCAAATGAGGGCATGACTGTAAAGGTAGGCACAGTTACCCTGCGGAATGTGCACCCGAACACTGTGCTCCTGCGTGTTGAGGGTTCGAAAGGCCGGAAACTTGAAGTTGAGGCGTCATCAGTTGGCGGCGGCCGAATAAAAATATGCCGGATAGATGGCATTGAAACAAATTTTTCAGGTGAGTGCCCGACGCTCGTGGTGCACAATATGGATAAGCCCGGCCATGTTGCAGAAGTGACATTGCTGCTCGCAAAATACCATGTAAACATTGCAACCATGCAGCTTTACCGCAATATCCGTGGCGGCTATGCGGTGATGGTCATCGAATGTGACCAGCCTGTCCCGCCGGAACCGCTGCAGCAGCTTTCACAGATGGACGGCATACTTAAAGTCACTTATCTTAACATGGACACCGAAGGGGCCGAGAAGAGGTAAAATTATGTTTTCGTCAGTAAGCAGTATGCTTAATGCTGCAGAAAAAAAAAGACTTCCACTTTGGAAAGCAATTTTGGAAGATGATTGTCAGGAGCGCGGTGCTGGCAGGGAAGCTTCTTTACGCAAAATGAATTCCCTTTGGCAGGCAATGAAGTCTGCAGCTAAAAATTACAGACCGCAGACGCGCTCGTCAAGCGGCCTTTCGGGCGGCGACGGTGCAAAAATGCGTTCCTTGTGCCCCAAAGCTTCCGTTGGCGGCAAGTTTATTGACAGCATCATTGCAGAAGCGCTGAGCATGGGTGAAAGCAACGCGTGCATGAAGAGGATTGTCGCCGCACCGACTGCGGGATCATGCGGCGTCCTTCCGGCCGTCATGATCCCGCTTGCTGAACGTGACGGGATTGATGATAATACTATAGTGGATTCGCTTTTTGTGGCGGCAGGATTCGGCCAGGTAATTGCCTGCCGCGCTTCGATTTCGGGTGCGGAAGGCGGCTGCCAGGCAGAAATAGGGACTGCGTCTGCAATGACGGCCGCGGCACTTGTAAACATAAAAAACGGAACTCCTCAAATGAGTGCCAATGCTTTCGCTATGGCTTTGATGAACCTTCTTGGCCTTGTATGCGACCCTGTTGCAGGTCTCGTGGAGATTCCATGTATTAAACGCAACGTTGTTGGCGCTGTGAATGCCGTAAGTTGTGCCGACATGGCCCTTTCAGGTATCGGAAGCCGCATACCTCCGGATGAAGTCATAGACGCCATGCGCTCTGTGGGCGATATGATGCCGTGTGTGCTTCGCGAAACAGGTCATGGTGGCCTTGCGGCGACTCCATACGGTGCTGCTGTAGCTAAAAAAATAAAAGAAGCTGCTACTTAAGCTCCCTTTTGCTGATGGCGTGGATTTTTCTTTACAATTTCGACACCTTCGTAAATGGCGGTCAGAATATCAATTTCAAACTGACTCGACATTGTGTTGACCTTTACGAATGCTTTTCCGCGTTCAGTGCTGACATATTTAGGTGACAGCCGGTTGAGTGCATAGGATATTATATCGGAACGGCACTGGTCGCACTTGCAGCAATCAAGGCTGTCGATAACCTCATCCAGCTTTCTGGTAACATATTCTTCCATGACGTTTTGGCACTTCATTTGTATGCTGCCTTTCCAAAATAAACTTTTCCAAATTCACTTTAATAATATCATTAAAGCCAAAAAAAGTAAATCGTGTTTTTGCCATAATCGCATTATGCGTAAAATTTCCATCAAAAAATATTATGCTCCCAAATAAGCCTTTAAGCATGCCCTTGAAGCTTAAAGGCTGCTTCTGAAACGGGCTATTGACTTTTTGATCTGTTTCCGGTAAAATATAAACATATAAATTGCATGGCACTTATTGGCAGAACCTTTTTGGAAGCGTATCGAAGTGGTCATAACGGGCCTGACTCGAAATCAGGTAGCCCTTTTTGGGCTCGTGGGTTCGAATCCCACCGCTTCCGCCAGTGGCATAGCCTGTTTTTTTTGAGACACCCAGTTTTTGCTGAGTGTCTTTTTATACTATCATGATGATAGTATCTTTATGAGAAAGCCATATATAAACTACATATACATTAACTAAATAGGAGGGGAACAAATGAAAGCGAGAAAAGTAGGAATTATCGGTTTGGGGCATGTGGGCGCGCATGTTGCTTACAGCATTGCGGTACAGGGTATCGCTGATGAAATTGTTATGGTTGACAAGAATAGGGATAAAGTAATAAGCGAGCAGCAGGACTTGATGGACAGCGTAGCTTATCTCCCTCACAGAGTGAAAGCCTTTATCGGCGACTTCAGCGATTTGGGCGACTGCGATGTAATAGTCAATAGCACAGGTAATATCGGAATACTGCGCGGAAGCACAAACCGCCTGAAAGAAATGGACTTTACCATTGCGGCTGTAAACAGCTATGTAGACAAGATAAAGGCCTCTGGATTCAAGGGCGTGCTCATCAACATTTCTAACCCATGCGATATTGTTACAAGGCAGTTGGCACTTGGGCTTGGCCTTCCGCGCGGCCATGTGTTTGGAACGGGGACAGGCCTCGACACTGCCCGACTAATTTCTGCTTTGGCGCAGCAGACAGGCATCGACCACAAATCAATTACAGCCTATATGCTTGGCGAGCACGGAAATGACCAGTTCACAGCGTGGTCATGTGTTTCTTTCCGTGGGAAACCACTTGATGAATGGGCAAAAGCAGATAAGCGCTTCCAGTTTAACCGCGATGAAATGCAGAAGACAGCCATTGCAGCGGGGTGGCGCACGTTTAACGGAAAGTTCTGCACAGAATATGCCATTGCGAGCACTGCTGCGCGGATGGTGCATGTAGTCCTGCATGATGAGAAGCAGATTATGCCTGCAAGCTGTGAGCTTTGCGGCGAATATGGTGAATCAGGCCTGTTTGCCGGTGTGCCAGCCGTGATTGGTGCTAACGGGGCTGAAGAGATAGTTGAGCTTCCTTTAAGCGAAGAGGAAAAAGCAAAGTTCCATCATTGCTGCTCACAGATCAAGGCAAATATGGAACATTTGAAAGATATTCACTGATTTTATTTTAATAGTCAGAATTTAAAATGGCTGCGCGGAGACGATATTCGCACAGCCATTTTGCTTTTCCCATGTCAAACTGCAGCCGCTTAGGCGGTGGTGCATGGATTACCAACGGCACAGAGCAGCCGCGCAGCACAAACAAGGCCTCTTTTGGCCGCTTGCTTTGTGAAAATATTGGAGCAAAATATTTGGAAATGAAAAGGGGGAAGCAAACATGGGGAAAGCCATCTCAATGTGCGGCAACAGATGTGATTTATGTTTGCTCTACAAGGGCAACATTGGACGTACTTCATTAAAAAATACAAACCGCGGTTTTTCAATGTATCATGGTTTTACGGTCAAATCAAACGATATCGGATGTGCCGGTTGTAAAGTGCAGGGAAAACAATGAAGAAAAGCCAAAGGAGAAAACAGGACAATCAAACGATTAGTCTGCGAGGCCGGATTCCCTCATGCGGTTGCTTGGGCCCGGGAAAAGCAGCAGATGGCAATGATGCAGCATGTCCATAAAAATGTTAAAAGCAGTAAAGGGACAGATTTTGGTGTCTGTCCCTTTACTGCTTTTATTATGCTGTTGATAAATTATTTATGGAGCTGTGCCCAAAAGCCATTCCATTTTTTGCAGATGTCGCCTTTATTCTTAGAAAGGTAAGTGAAATTCAGATCCTTCATGTGCAGTGTGCTTGATTCAGGCAGGCCGTTTAGTTTGCACTTTGAGTTTGAACCGCGCCCGCATGATTCTTTTGCCCTGGCTGACTGGAACTCTGAAGAGGAAAGCAGGTCCATCATCGCCTGTGCCGCTTGAAGGTTCTTTGAATTCTTTACAATTGCAGCACCGCCGGCCATTGCCGTATTTCCTTCTTTCATATAAACACATTTGATAGGAGCGCCGTCTTTAATCATATCTTTGACTGCTGACTCGTATGAAAGGCCTGCCACATATTCACCGCTGCTAACGAGGTTATAGACGTCTTTTGATGATGATGTGCTGAAGCACATTGGCATAAGCTGCTTAATGTAATTCCACGCCTTGTCATCGTTGAACTTGTCGCCCATAACGGTGAGGGCAGTCTGGAGCTGGCGCCAACCTGAAGAAGAAGCGTTAGGGTCTGCAAGGATTATTTTCCCCTTGAGTTTCGGGTTGAGCAGATCTTTATAGCCGCCGATTGTTACACCAAGCTGCTTGCAAAGCTCCGGATTGACAACAAGGCACATGACCTGCACGTCATAATATGTGTAGTACCCTGCCGGGTCATGGTAAGACTGTTCTTTGTCGCATGCTGCTGTGTATTTCTGCAGGATATCCTGATATATGCTGCCGTCGGCTTGGAACATGCCGCCGATTACGACGTCGGCGTTTGTGGACTGGTCGCCGCGGATTTTTGTAGCAAGTGTGCCTATGGAATCCGCCTGTATTTTTATTTCACATTTGGGGTAATATTTGCTCCAGAGATTTTTCAGCACCTCCTGCTCCTTGTCTTCCATAGTGGTGTAAACGGTGATGGTCCCTGTAACTTTGTCCGCGCTGCGCACATAATATGGGCGTGACGAGTCCGCCGAAGAAGTCTGGCTGCCTGCCGAGGAAGCGGATGATGTGCCGGAAGTAGTGTTTTCGCCTGAACTGCAGGCTACTGTTGAAAGCCCGATTACCGATGCGAGTAGTACAGATAATAGCCTTTTCATTTTTACTTCTCCTTTTTGATATTTTTTAGTTTATTAACTCCATGTCATTTTTTGACTTGGTGACCATAAGATAAACAACAAGGCAGATAACAGTAAACACTGTGGTAATGGTGGCGAACACGGCTGCAACACCAAACAGCCCGCCGGTGACGCTCTCATAGGTTGAAATCGTAAGCGTAATGGTGTTGTTATTGTAAAGGATAATGCCTGAAGACATCTCGGTGATTATCGACACCCAGCTAAGTACTGCACCGGCAATAACGCCGTTTGACATCATCGGGACGGTAATACTGAAAAAGGCGTCAAGTTTTGAGGCGCCGAGGTTGATAGCTGCTTCTTCAGTGCTCATTGGCACTTCCATCATGGCGGCTGTTGCCGAACGGCTTGTAAACGGGAGCCGGCGTATAGTAAGGGCAATAATCATGATGAGCAGGGTGCCTGTGAGGCTGAAAGGCTTTTTGCTGAATGCAATTATCATCGCAATGCCTACGACTGCGCCCGGCATGATATATGGCAGCATTGAAATCGTATCGATTGCGTGGTTTATGACGTTGCTCCTGCGGACTACCAGATATGCGATTAGTACGGCAATCAGCACGATTATCGCAAGGGTCACAAAGCTGATGACAAGGGTATTGCTGACAGAAAGCTGAAGGGATTTTGTAAGTGCCTTTTTATAGTTGTTGAGCGAATACCCCGGGCGCAGCACACTATAGCTGTAGTTGCGGAACGACATGAAAACAATGTAGAATTGCGGCAGGAGAGATATTGCAATTGGTAAATAACAAAAGATGTGCATCAAAATTCCGGAAGCTTTTTTAGGCTTTTTTGGAACTATGGGGTGAAGCGCATTTATTGTGAATTTAAAATGGCTTGTTGCGTATTTTTGCAGCAGGAAAACAAGTGCGGTAATTAAAACGGCGATCACACTTATTGCAGCGGCAAAATGATAATCTGCCCCGTTTTCGCTCAGATACTCGTTGTAAATCAGCACCGGAAATGTTTCATACCCGCGCCCAATCAGCACAGGTGCGCCGAAGTCTGCAAATGAACGCATAAAAACCAGCATTGCGGCAGCAAGCACCGTAGGCATTGTCAGGGGCATAACAACTTTGAAAAAGCGTTCGACACCTTTACAGTCCATACTCTCGGACGCTTCCATAAGCGAGTTGTCTATACTCTTGAAAGCGCCGCTCATGTAAATAACAACAAGCGGGAAAAGGCTAAGCGACTGTACTAAAATGATACCCTGCTCTCCGTAAATGGTGACTCCGTTAATGCCTATTGAGCGGAGCATTTGGGTTATAAGGCCGGAGTTCCCAAGCAGAAGTATCCACGCATAAGCTCCGATAAACGGGGCCGACATGCTACACAGCAGGCACAGGATAAATATGATTTTTTTACCGTGCAGCTGATAGAATGAATAAAAATATGCGAATGGAATGCCTACCAGCAAACTGAAAAACATCACGCTGAAGCCTATTTTTGTGCTGTGCCATATTGTCTCGTAATAGTAGCGCTGGCTGAAAAATTTATGGAACGCGTCAAGGGAAAATGCGCCTTGTGTGTAAAAGGCTTCCTTCAGCAGCTGTGCGATAGGGAATAGGAGAAAGATTATGAACAGCGCCAGCAATGTGAATGAAATGATCGTCCAGACATCTGTTTTCTTTTTTAAATCACTCATTTTAACTCCTCCGGAGCAGTTCCGGGCCAGCAGGTTTTACAAGATTTTTTACGCCGTCCATTAAACTAAGCGAACTTTCCGCGTCAAATATATTTGCCTTCATTGTGTTAATGGTGAGAAGCACATTACTGCCTTCGGGCAGGATCGAATCTATTTTGGATTCCTGAATGATTTCAACCCTTTCTTCCGTTTCCAAATCGACGAAATAGTGGGTGTTTAAGCCTAAGAACATGCTGTCGCGGATTTTGCCGTGTATTCCGACTTCCTGCTTTGCGCTTTCTCCGAAATGCACGATCAGCTCTTCTGGGCGTGCTGAAATAATAACGTCACGTTCTTTTTGCTCACCTTTTTTGACATTGCTGAATTCCGATTCGTAGCCATTCATGAATTTCACACGGCAGCGGCCGCCGTCAGCAATCAGCTTTGCTTTAAGAAGGTTTGATTTCCCAATAAATGTTGCGACGAACAAATCCGCAGGGCGCTGATAGATATCTTTCGGCTTTCCGCACTGGTGGATAACGCCCGCCTTCATGATTGCGATTTCGTCCGAAATAGCCATGGCTTCTTCCTGGTCGTGCGTTACATAAACGGTTGTTATGCCTATGCTTTTCTGAATATTTTTTATGACTGTGCGCATTTCCACACGGAGCTTTGCATCGAGGTTGGAAAGCGGTTCGTCCATAAGCAGAACATCAGGCTTTATAACAAGCGCACGGGCGAGGGCCACACGCTGCTGCTGCCCGCCGGAAAGGCGGTCAGGCATACGGTCTGCGTATTGATCCATGTGGACAAGCTTCAAGGACTTGTCGGCTTCTTCTCCAATCAATTCCTTGGAAATTTTGCGGCGTTTGAGGCCGAACTCAACGTTCTTACGCACGCTCATGTTAGGAAAGATTGCGTAATTCTGAAAGACCATGCCGACATTGCGCTTGCCAGGGTCTATATCATTGATGACTTTGCCATTGAAAGAAAATGTGCCGCCTTCAATGCTGTTAAAACCAGCAATCATCCGCAGAAGCGTGGTTTTGCCGCAGCCGGAAGGGCCGAGCAGCGTAAACAGTTTTCCGTTCGGGATTTCCAATGACAAATCGGGTATGACGGCATTTTTGCCATACCGCTTGACCGCGTGCTTAATCGAAATTCCTACACTCATGATTATTCTCCTTACTCTGCTTTGACTGGAAACATTAATATTTTTTTGCTTTACTCGTCTACTATTGTAGTAATATTGCCATATCGCGAACACCCATAATCCAAAACAAAAAGCAAAAATACAACACACTTTATCAGATAGGCCTGTGTCATTTTCTCATTAAATTGTAAAATACTTTTTATTGTGCATAAAATAAATTATTATTGCTTGATATAATTGTTACAATAATAGTATAATTGTTCATGGAATTAAAAAAACAGTACTCCAAACAGTTCCATAATTATCCCCATCGCTTTCAGGCTGAGCATTCCGGAAAGGCGCATGAGTTATGTTTAATAAACATAATAAAAAAGCTGGAATTTTCGAGCAATATTTGCGCAAAACAGTTACAAAGAAAATAATTCTTCTTGTTGCGGTAGGCATTGTACTTTTTCTGGCAGGCCTTTATGCAGTCACGCTTACCCAGAACATCACGAATGCGCTTAATAACATAAAACTCTTGAAAGAAATTTATACCTCACTTTACCAAAAAAACAGGGACTTTTTGCTTGACAAACAAACTTACACATTAAGCAAAGAGGCTTTGCAGGGCCATGGAGATTCGGCAGACCTTACTTACTGGTTTAATGAATTTAATTCGAAATGCAACGTAAAAAATGAGATAATTTTGTCTGACAGGCAGGGCCATGTTGTCTATTCGTCTTATAAAGATGAAGCGCTGTCTAATTACCAGATAAATTACAATGCAGCAATATGCCATAATGCGGGCAGGCTAAAAAACGGCCAGATTTACAATGCCGTTTATTATGACAATGGCAATTATTCTGACTATATTTTTGTAATGCCGGTAGTATCAGATAACGCAATTATCGGATATATCAGTCTTTACCTTTCAGGCGACGACTGGAATTTTTACCTTTTGAACTACAATTACGACGGCGTCATAACAGATGGAATGAGCAATGTGATGTATGCGAGCAAGCCGAAACTTATAAGTTTTGGCAATAAATTTTATGGGCATAAAAACGGGATATGCTATTATAACGGAGAAAGATTCTGGATAGAATCCGAGTCACTTCCGCAGTATAAAGTAAAAATCTATTCGCTGGTTTATTACCCCAATAATTCGGCATTTGCCATAGGGCTGTCCGTTATAGCCATTATGGGCATAAGCTGGTACCTGCTGGCCGGATGGATGGCTGACTCGATGGCCGAAAATAATTCTGTGCGCGTGAAACAGCTCCTCAATGAAATAATGATTATCCAAAACAAAGACCAGTCGCACCGCATACACGTGGAGACTAAAGATGAATTCAGCGAGATAGGCGTCAAGATAAATAAAATGCTTGACAGCATAAACGACCTGCATAGCCGTAACACCGAACTGCTTAAACTGAAAAACACAATTGAAATAAGCCAGCTTACAGCGCAGATGAACCCGCACTTTCTCTACAACACGCTCGAAATTATCCGCAATCTCGCGCTGTTTGATGGAAAGCGGGCGGAAAAGCTCATAATGCAGCTTACACAAATTTTGCGGTACAGCATTGACAACACCCAGGAGGACGTTTTTCTGGAAGACGATATGGAGTATATCTGCGATTACCTCGAAATTCAGAAATGCCGTTTCGGCGACAGGCTGCAGTGCACAGTCAATATAGACGCCGCATGCAGAAAAGCCGTCATACCCAAACTGCTGCTTCAGCCTATTTTGGAAAACAGCATTAAATACGGCTTCCGCAGGAAGATGGATATTGCAATAAAAGTTAATGGCCATATGGAAAAAGATGCACTTATAATGTCTGTTGGTGACAATGGCCTTGGCATGCCTGACAAAGAGTCCGATGCTTTAAATAACTCTCTTGGAAAAGCTTACTTCGCTGAAAAATCGTACGGGCTGCACAATATATCGCGGCGGCTTTTCCTGCGCTATGGGCAGGGGAGCGGGATACGCATTGTAAACCATGAGGGTGAAGGGCTGGAAGTAATACTGAAGATAATACAGCAGAAGGGTGATAATAGATGTATAAAGTCTTAATCGCCGAAGACGAGGACATTATCAGAAAGGGCCTTGTGTATTCCGTGCCATGGACTCAGATGCAGTGCTCTGTTGTTGCCGAGGTCCGCAACGGTGTAGAGGGGATTGAAAAAATAAAGGAGACCCAGCCGGATATATTAATTGTGGATATAAATATGCCCGTTTTAGACGGCCTTGAAATGATCCGCCGGACTTATGAAAAATATGACTATATAGCGATAATTTTATCGGGCTATTCCAACTTTGAATATGCACAGAAGGCAATCCGCTATGGCGCCACCGGCTACCTGCTTAAGCCGCTGAAAATAGAAGAATTACAGGATGCCGTCCAGCGTGCTGAGAAAGAATGCGAAGCAAAGCGCGTCTATGTGAACAAACAGCTCAGCAGAGAAGAACTGAGGTGCTTTAATCTGCTGGAGGAAGAGCACGAAAAAACATACTGCGACGAAGTAGCTAAGCAAATGTTGTGCTATATCTCAGATCATTACAAAGAGAAAATAGTTATGCGCGACGTAGCGAAGCATCTTAACTACAGCGAGACACTTTTAAACAAAAAATTCAAAAAAGCCACGGGAATCACATTCCTTGAGTATCTGAACCGCTACCGGATCCAGAAAGCGCTCAGCCTCCTTCAGAGCGGGCACACGGTGCAGGAGACAGCATGGAAATGCGGGATAGGCGATTATAAATATTTTAGGACCGTATTTAAAAAATATGTTGGCTGTAGCCCGAGTGAATATTTAGCGGAAATAAGCTGACGGGTTCATTCGCGGTATTTTCAGAATTTACGGTTTTGCTTACGCCGAAGTTTCGGCTGAAAGGCAGCCTGATGCCAGCATTGATAGTTTTGTTTTATGGATTTATCATAAGGTCCAGCAAAAATGCACCAGCACGCTATGGCTTTATGAAAAAAGCTTGACATTTAAGCCTGAGTTATCTATAATAAAAGAGTTGCATTTGAAGTGTATAATTTGTACATTTGATGTTGATATGCGCTCATAGCTCAGCTGGATAGAGTGTCTGACTACGAATCAGAAGGTCCTGGGTTCGAATCCCCGTGGGCGCACCAATATGATAATGGGGAAAGTGAGAAAGCTTTCTCTGCTATCATAAGTAGAGGCTTAGTGATAATTAAGCTTTTACTTATGATAACAGAACATCTGCTATCATAAGAAGAGTGAGCAAGCCGTTTCCTGTGGTGTACCGAGGAAGCGCAGCAAATGCTGGCGTCAGTCCCAGTACAGTGTTCCACGTATTTCTCTTTGTATGTCGCAGAATGCGTACTCTGCAAAGAGTATTTTTCTTGGTTCTTTGTCCACTTTTCAAGGTCCATTCATTTAGGTTTAGTTTATTGGATTCAAGTTGTATGGCTCTAATCCAATAGCGTTGTGGAACAACGTCCACGGTCTTACCTTTTGCAAAAAGGCAAAAAGCAAG
Organism: Ruminococcaceae bacterium UBA5295; assembly: GCA_002411365.1. GTDB lineage: Bacteria > Bacillota > Clostridia > Oscillospirales > Acutalibacteraceae > Thermocaproicibacter. The sequence continues at coordinate 4,373 of DHSD01000031.1, read as the reverse complement.
AACCTGAACGCAGTCGGTAAAACTGTTACGTTCAGGCTCTTGACAAATTTATGATTACCATACTACTTTTAAAGCAGCACAGAAAATCAACCCTGTTAATGGCTTGTCAGCCTTCGAACGTAATGTGTTACGTTTCGATCAGTGTAAAGAATAGGTGTTATTCTTTACAGCCGATATGCTGTTGATGGGGTTATTTTATTACTTTGTTTGTTAGTATAGCACGTTGAATTTGAAAATGCAATATTTGGCAACAATAAACCCAATAAGGATACCAATTATCTTTGGATTTTTTTATCTGCCGGCTCGTAATTCATAACGAGTACTTCATTACTCTCAAGGGCACTTGTATTATATGATGAATTTTTGTAGGAAGAACGCAAAGTAACGACCTTAACGTTATGCTTTTGAATATAATCTTTAAGTATATCATTGGATTTCCCTTTATGTTTGAGGACATTTGTGAGCGCATAAGGAACATGTAGTTCAGTTAACCTGTTCATTAACTGATAAAGCTGTTTTTCTTGTTTTATTCCCCAGTTCTGAAATCCTCTGTTTCCATCGTTATAATTTCCCCGTGTAATAAGATAAGGCGGGTCAAGATATACGAAATCTTTGTCTGTTAACGTATTTAAATCAACGTCAGTGAATAATTTGTCAGTGAACACGGCATCAATCATATGAAGTCTGTTGACAAATAAGCGCAGATTGTTTTCCATATTTTTACTGAAGTGACTTCGATTCCTGCCAAATGGATTATTAAACTCCATTTTATTGTTGAACCGGCACTGGTAGTTGTAACTATATGAGGACAGGACGTACAGATCAAGTGGATTAGGATTTTGGTTGTAATCTTCCCTAAACCTGAGAAACGCGTTCTGGTTGGTCATACTGAGGCTATACTGCTTAATGCGCTTTTTTATAGACGTAATAATTTCATCGGCATTATGCTGCGCAAAATACCGGAACATTTCATTTATACGGTTATTCATATCATTAAAAATGTAATACTTAGCGCTGACATTTATACCCACGTTAGCGCCGCCACTGAACAAATCGACGAACGTATTTATACTTTTAGGAAAAAGAGGAATTAGCTGCGATAACAGTTTGTATTTACCTCCGATATAATTTAAAGGACTTTTTATATATGACGCCTTAAACGTTGGGTGCCATGTTGCAATAACTATACTCTTTTTTTTTGCTTTTCTCTGCAATACTTTACGCTGAAAGTAAATGAGATACTCACTTAGGTTGTTATTTTTTGGTTTGAGCTTAGATTCATATTTATGGTATTTGAGTGCTTTTACTTCTACATTACCTGTAATGCTATATTTAGACAACATGCTTATAAGGCTATCAAATGAGATAATTCCCTCGTTGCTGTAACTTATAATAACATGTTGCGAATTTAAATTTTTAATAAGTTCTTCCATTGCGGCAAGCGCCCTTTTCTTTACTGAAAAGTCGCTTTTCAAAGGTGTCCAGTCAAAAATCCGTGTTTTACCATTAAGTATTGGTTTCTTGTTGCGGGCTATATTTTCAAGCAAATGATAGTTCGCTGCATACTGTCGGCAGTTATATGGTGTATCAATATATGTAATATCTGCATTTAGCTTTTTTACCAGTTTATTGGCATTTTCATTGAATGCACGGTTTCTGCGATGATTGTTTATAACATTTAAAGGCTGCATTGTCAAGACTTTAAATGCGCGCTTATCCCACTTTTTCAAATAAGCACCATATGTCCCTGTAATATTGCTTACAAACGGTACTGACTGAATTAGGGAAGAAACTAAATAGTAATACTCAGACTGCGTAATTAAATTTTCAAACTTCCATTCGTCAATCGTATCCCGGATAAAATCAATTCGTTGGCCGTTTTCAACCGTAAGATACATTGCTCCGCCTGATGGTGTATACGATTTCTCATAATAGTGCGAAACAGGATTTATATTTTTAGCATCGTTAAAAAATTGAAAAGGGTCATAAATCCCTATTTTTTTCAGACCAGCAAACCGAAGGATGCTATTGTTTTCAATGATCGCTTTTGCATTTATAAAGCTGAAATATAAAATATCATTGCTGTAAATAGTGTACCTACCCTTAAAATAATTACCGACAACATTTGTACCGGCAAACAGGTCTAAAAAAGTCCTTTCATTACCAGTAAGGTGATGCTCTAACATCTGATCAATGTCATATAGTAGCAGTTTCTTTGAGCCTATATATCTCATTTTTTCACATCCTTTCTCATCCTTATATTACTGCTATATGATGAAAAAAGCAAGAGAAATTTATATACTATTTACTGGACTTTTAGCATCCGGTTATTTGCTGTATAATAATAGTGCTGAAAAGAGGGTATCATTATGATCAATATAAGTGAATATAAAACATTTCCTGATAGAACTTTTGGTTTGGGTCAGGACGTATCACAGGATCTTACCGATGTTGTGCGGGTACCAGCTTTATTCGATAAAAATTCGAGCATTTATAAAGGCTTAATAAATGGTGGGTTGGCAAATACTACAGCTAAATTAGGAGCGCCAACGTCAATATATGAACAACTTATAGCTGCGTTAGAAAATAATCAGCATTTAAAGCATAAACAATTAGTTACTTTACAGAGCAAAATTGGAAGGAAGCCTTATGCGACAGGCCTCATAAGAGCAATATACAAAGGGCAGCGCTCTCCTGTAATCACTGATTGGGCAGCAAGTAATTATCTAAGCGTCGCTATTGGAATGGGGCTGATTGACCTAAATTATCGAGAAGATTACTATTCCATTACAGAATTCGGGGAAAAAGCAGTGAAATTGTTTGATAATAAAGATAACTCGAAACTTAAAAAGTTTATGTTTGAGCGGCTTATGGAATACCCCTATGCGGCATGGCTTTTACGGCTCATGAACCAGGATCCTTCCAAATGGTATTCTAAATTTGATTTAGGCAGTAATTTTGGCTTTATTGATGAGCCAGGTTTTGTGTCCCTTCCAGAGAATCTGTTTGTTGATGGTTTGATCAACGCTAAAATCCACCATGATGATGCAGAAATCAAAAGGATTAGAAGTAATGGAGAAAGCACAGCTGATAAGTATATGCGTTGGCTTGCTGGTGTTTTTGTTTTTTACGGACTTATTAAACAGAGACAACGAACAGCCGAACGTAAAGTAGGTGATAATACTTATACCGTATCTGTTGGACCAGAGTATAGAGTTACTTACGATGGCAGAATAGCCTTAAATTATGTTAATGGCGGTTCTAAATTTAAGCGTTCTAAAAAAAGAGTACGTTGGGAATATTTGGCTCCCAAAATTGAAAATGCCAATAAGCGTAAAACTGCCAGAGCTTTGATGCTGAAATTTCTATCTGAATCTCCTAATGGGCTTGCGGCCAATGTAATATCGCAAAAAATAAACGTTGTACGGCAGTCAATTAATAGTATACCTGAGCAAGTAATTGATGATGCCATTGGCTTAAATCGGCTTGGAATAGAAATTATTAACGATAAAGGGAAATTAAAACTGAAAGAGGAACTGTACGATTTTACTATTCCAGTTAAAATTGATGATGAATTTAAATCTTCAGAAGCTGACAAAATAAAGACATTTTTGCGGCCGGTACTTAAGCACATTGACCACCACTATCTGCAGGCGGTTGATATTGCATTTAAAAAAAATACGTCAAATCAAGAGAATACTCAGTTCGAGATTCTTTCTACAGATCTATTTACTAAAGAAATGGGATTTCATGGTAGACATTTAGGTGGCGCTAATAAGCCTGACGGTTTTGTTTATGATCAGACCGACGGCTGGATTATTGATTCAAAAGCCTATTCTCAAGGCTTTGCTTTTACGGCGCATAATACTGATGCTATGTCGCGCTATATACGGCAATACCGGACACGTAATGATAAATCAACGTGGTGGAAAGATTTACCTGATAATTTGCCAAATACGCAGTTTATTTATATTTCCAGTTATTTTACCGGCAAATATCGACAACAGTTGGCAGACTATGAACATAGCAACCAAATGCGTGGTAGTTTAATGGAAATTGCTAAACTACTCATGCTTGCTGAAAAGGTTAAAGCGGGTATATTAAATTATAATGACTTTAAAAAATACGCCTTGGATAAAAATACAGATTTCGAGTTTTATTCTTTTATACTAAAATAATTATCCGCCAAAAGAATAAAATCCAATAACGCCATGTTCAAGGCCAAGAAGCATATGAATTCCAGTGCATATTTCCATATTGAAGGACCCGCCGCCCATACATATATTATTAGTCCAACATCCTTTTACTCGGACAAAATGTCCGACTTAGATTAATTTAACCTAAAAGCAGGTAAGAAAAAAATGGCGATATGA
>DHSD01000021.1:19006-19201 GCA_002411365.1 Ruminococcaceae bacterium UBA5295 | reverse complement strand
CGCATGCTTCTGTAGCCAAGAATTGCTAAATCCTTGTACAATTGATTGGATTACATATTATGAGGGGGACTTTATGTGGAATTCGATGGATGAATGGTATAAAGAAAACTGCAAGTAGTGATTTATATGAACTTCGTATAATGTTTATACTTTGAGCAAAGTTATTGATAAGGAACATATTAATGTCTGCGACAG
>DHSD01000021.1:18535-18774 GCA_002411365.1 Ruminococcaceae bacterium UBA5295 | reverse complement strand
TATTGGTGTCAGGTGAAAGTCTACGAGGTTCTCATGAAATTATACGAGGAGACAATTATATGGATGGAAGAACAAGATCAAATATTAAAATCGGCGCCCAGGTAGATATCGTACTCAAAAAAGACCAAGGCACGGGAGCACTTACCAGAGGACACGTTAAGCGTATACTCACAAACAGTCCAACCCATCCGCACGGCATTAAGGTTATGCTGGAAGAGGGCAACATGGTGGGCAGAGTC
>DHSD01000021.1:8285-18283 GCA_002411365.1 Ruminococcaceae bacterium UBA5295 | reverse complement strand
GAGATTTTTTAATCGTTCTAAAGCCTTTTAAAATGGGTTTGCTGACAATATAATATAAGGCAGTAAAGCTGCTGGAGGAACCGCATTCAGAGCCGAACAGATTAATTGACCGCCAAAATATTCGCAACATGATTCTTTTTAGTCTGTGATAGATAAAATAGGTTTGACCTCTTCATCTGTTTGAACTTCGCATAATGTTTATTTAATTCGGTTCTGCAGGATTCCGATGCTACATGTAAGCGGAATAATAAGAAATTCTGCAGGCAGTCGCTATTAGTAACTAAACGGTGTAAACAAAAGATGGGGATGGGGGTAAAATGGAATCCTTATTTGAGAACAAAATGATTTTGCCACAAAACATTTTTTATTAGTTTGCGAAGGAAATATTCAAAAAAGCCGCGTTATTCATGCATGCGGCAGGCGTTTTGCTTCTGATCGGTTCCATGATTTTATTTCTAAATGAGGAGTTCGCAGGCTTTATTTTTGCGCTAATTTTTGGCGTTTTTTCTCTGCTTGTCTGCCCGAGAGTGCTTATCAGGACTGCAAAACGGTCCTATAAGCAACAATTACTGTGCTGCGGCGGAGGAGACATGGAAAAGACGACTGAATTTGCAGAAAGAATTCATATCGTTTCTTCAAACAAAGCGGAAACCTTTTTCGATTATCCGCAAATCACGCAAATCTGCGAAACAAAAAATCTCCTGATTTTGAAAATAACCCGTTCGCTGGGTATTCTCCTTGATAAAGAAGGCTTCACAGTCGGCAGTTTCACATCTTTTCAAAATTTTATCCAGCAGAAGTGTCCCCATGCAAAATATGTGGTTCACAAGAATATTGGGAAAACCAGGGCTTATGCTCCGACTGGATTTGTGCCGGTCAATCCCGATAACAAAATGGATAAAAATAAAAGTGAAAACAGCATGTCGCCAACACCGATCAAACTTAGTACGGAGAAAAAGCAAAGCGTCTCCGTACCATCCTTGCAGGCGAGCATCAATGAGGAACCCAGTAGTCCCACAGTTACTGTCCCTGCAAAATCGCGCTCTGCCATGCGGGTCATCATGATAATCCTGTTTATCCTTTCGTTTTTCAGCATTTATATTGCTCTATTTCTTGTCAGTTCGCACCAATCATTTAGTATGTCGCCGATAGAAAATAACTGGATGTTCTTTCTGCCGCTTCCCATTCCTCTTGCCAATCTGATCCTTGGCATTATTTGCAAGTGCAGAGGGATGAAAACAACGAAGAACATCGTGGTCGGCATTATCTTTACGTTTCTGCTTTGCACCTTTGGCTCTTATTCGTTTTTGGACAAAACCAACACGCATTCACACGATATAACTTATCTCAATACCGTTTCATCAAAAATTCATTTTACCCTGCCAAATAAAGGTAAAATTGCAACATATAATTTTCAGCCAAACAGCAAAAAAAGTCAGTCTGAATCACAAACGGCTTCCCAGTCAGACATCAATGACTTCAACTATAATTCCATGTGTAATATTACATTCACCGATACAAAGCAGATCACGGATTTTGAGGCGTCACTGCGCGGCAGTAATCGTTGGACCAATTCCATTGCGACACCCATTTCTGGCATCGTGCCGGTGCTTTATTCCTGGCAGACGGCGAAAGCCCAAGGCTTTGACTGTTTTATGATTTACAACGTGGACCTCGGGACCTACAATGCGCTTCCGAACCAATCAGGTACTTACCGTTTTATTTATCTTGCTTACGGCAGTAAAGAAAAGAAAATGTTAATCGGCGAATACTCCTGCGATGTTGTTTTGAAATAAGTCAGGTCATCATCTGATAAAATAGCTCCGTCAAGAAAATGATGCTGCAAAAGGCGATGCACTACGACGTGATTAACTTGTGCATAGTATGAGCACAGCGGTCAGTTCGGAGCGTTTTCCGAACTTCGCATAATGTTTAATTAGTTCCGGTTCGGTAAGATAGAGGACTACACATAAGCGGAATAACGGGTAGCTTTGCTTTCAGTAGGTGTTAGAAATAATGAGACGTTCCAATTTTTATTTAGTGAGCAGTAAATACTTGATCTTTACAAAGAAAAACAAGAAAGTGTTATGAAGTGTTATATAGAATGGGATGAAATGCTTCATGGAAAACGCGCTCTTAGCTGAGACAAAAAGCCATTAAATTCCGGCGATTCATGAAAGACCGCTCAGTGGAATATGAAAGTTTTAAGTGAATAAAAGGAGAAATCTGTGAGTAAGCAGAAATGGGCCATCGTGTCCAAAAGCTTTAATCCTAAACCCGCTATGGAATTTATCGTAACTGAACCAATCGGTTTATTGGATTTTTTACTGCTCAAGTTAGCAAACAAATCAAGGAACAGCGTAAAGTCGTTGCTAACACACGGCGAAGTCTCTGTGGAGGGCAAACGGATTACTCAGTACAACACCCTATTGCGCGAAGGACAAAAGATACGGATCAACCAATCAATTATCCGGGAAAAAGGGCAGAGAAACGCGCTGGATATTCTATATGAAGACAGTGATATTATTGTGGTCAATAAACCTGCTGGACTGTTGACGATCGCCTCTGATAAAGAGAAGGAGGCAACAGCATATCACTTGCTTACAGATTATGTAAGACAGAAGAACCCCGAAAACCGTATTTTTGTAGTACACCGGCTTGACCGTGACACCTCCGGCGTATTAATGGTCGCAAAAAACGAGAAGATAAAACTGGCTCTACAGGACAGCTGGGCTGAATTGGTTTCTGATCGGGGCTATATGGCCGTTGTCGAAGGACAGCTAGAAGAGAAAAGCGGAAGAATTCGCTCCTGGCTGAAAGAGACAAAAACGCTGCTTATGTATTCAAGCTATCGTGCCGGCGACGGGTTGGAGGCCATCACTGATTATCAGGTTTTAAATGAAACCACTGAATATTCTTTGCTGGAGATTCATCTGCAAACGGGCCGCAAAAATCAGATTCGCGTGCATATGAAAGACATAGGGCACAATGTTGTGGGAGATAAAAAATACGGAGCAAAGAGAGATCCGCTGAAGCGCCTGGGTTTGCATGCATACAAATTGGAATTCAAGCATCCTTTTTCTAAAGAAGTGATGTGCTTTCAAACGCAGATTCCTAAAAGTTTTACTTCCCTTTTTGATGGATCAAAATTACTTAATATGTAAGGAAGTTGGCTTTCCATTTGAGGGGCTTTAACTTTGATTAGATTTATACCGGTACTATTTTCTCACAATATGATATTACGTTTACTTAACTCTGATATTCCGAATATTGAAGATTAGCGGAATAGAGATCTCTGATAGCACAATCTAAAAGGATGCAACTTTTCATTTTCAGATTACTTATGAGAATTCACACGATGCAATTCTAAACTTCGCATAATGTTTATTTTACGAAGTTTTAAATTATCATAAACTGCGTAGCAGGCAAGGCTTCAAAGGTACATAATAGACAAGTAAGCCGGGCTTTTGATATGCTACCCCCAGAGTAGACAGAGTAAAAAACAAAACTCTGATAACTCTGGGGGTAATTTTATGCCACGAAAAACGAAATTGAGTGTGGAAACCTTGTGTGAAGAAGTTACAGCCTATCTAGCAGGAAGGATTAATACGAACGAGGGTGCCAGACAGCTTGGACTAAACTGGCAAAGTTTCTCAGATTGGGTTCGCCGATATGAATCAGAAGGCATTAAGGGTTTACAGCCGAAGACAGTTAATAAACGCTATGGACCAGAACTCAAGGCCCGTGCTGTCGGGGGAATATCTTCAAGGGGAAGGATCGCTCCAGCAAATCTGCAAAAGATATGCAATTCGTGGCCGCGAAACGTTCCGAAGGTGGATAAAAGCGTATAATCGTCATGAGGCAACAAGAAGCATTACAGGAGGTAGCCACATGACGCAGGGAAGAAAAACGACCATGGAAGAACGGTTGAAAATAGTCACAGAGTGCATCGCCAATGGGAAAAATTATGGGGAGATTGCGCTGAAATACAAGGTATCTTACCAACGGATTTACGATTGGGTAAAAAAGTACTTGCAAAAAGGTGAAAGCGGATTGGATGACCGACGGGGCAAAAAATTGCCGCCGCAGGAATTTAAAACGGAGGAGCAACAACTTCGTGCTCGCGTAAGGGAGCTGGAACAGAAGCTCTACTTTACGGAAATGGAGAACGCATGCCTAAAAAAATTGGACGAAGTCGAGAGGGGGTTGAAACACAAGCACTGACCAAAAAGTTTGCAGAATTTCTAACCGTTCAGGCCTTACATACACAACGACATTACCCGGTGAAACCCCTTTGCTGCATTCTGCACATTGCACGTCAATCCTACTATAAATGGCTTAAGCATCCGCAGAGTAAACACGAAAAGGAGAACCGTGCACTCGCGCAGAAGATATCTTCCATCTATGAGGAACACCCGGATAAGGGCCATTGGCGCATCCGTGACAATTTGGAGCGAGATGAAGGTATTCGAACCAGTAATAAGCGTGTCCTTGGCATTATGCGCAGACTTGGGCTGAAATCCACAGTAAAGAACAGACCGTGTGGGTGCACTCGCTCAGCCAGTGACCCGCAATATACCGCAGAAAATCTGCTGCATCGAGATTTCTATGCAGGCAGACCAAATGAGAAATGGCTGACCGATGTGACCGAATTCAAATACTACGACGCGAACGAAACAGTACACAAGTTGTATCTGAGTGCAATTCTCGACCTGTGCGACCGCCGGATTGTCGCTTACCAAATAGGCAACTGTAACGACAATCAACTCATGTTTCGTACTTTTAAGGCCGCCCTGGCAGCCTGCCCGGAAGCCCATCCACTATTTCATAGTGACCGCGGTTTTCAGTACACGAACCGTACATTCCACAAAATGCTGACGGACGCTGGAATAGTGCAAAGTATGTCTCGCGTAGGCCGCTGCATCGATAATGGCCCAATGGAAGGCTTCTGGGGCATTCTAAAGCATGAATGTTATTATGGCAAGAAGTTTACCGATCGCACCGACCTTTTCCGTACTGTGACGGACTATATTTCATACTACAACACCCGTCGCTACCAGCACCGCCTGTTCATTCAGACGCCGATGGAGGTTTATTACCATTTCTGCCCCGCTGCATGAACATAAAACGGCCCTCCGTTGTTACGGAAAGCCGTTTCAAAATTTTTATTATTTTCACTGTCTACTTGACGGAGTGCACTTCACATCATGCGGCTGGGCAACCTTCTTGCAAATATTCCGCAGCGCCTTGAGCATGAAAAACGGAATCTGGAAACTCTGAACCATCAGGTCAACGAATCCAGGGAAGAGCTTAAAAAAACATTCCCGCAGGAGCAGTCCCTTGCAGAAAAGCAGGAAAAATTAAACCGGCTGACACTAGAACTAAACCGTGATAACAGCAAGCAAAACCAGCATGAAGAAGTGCAGGCCAGCCCGTCTAAGCCGATGCCTCTTTCCAGCCGGATTGCAAAAGTGCAGGATGCTGAAGAAGGTAAAAGCAGGAGACAGGAAGCCAAAGATGAAAGCCGGGAATTTCTGCCATGAGAAAAGAAGGAATGACGAAATTTGAATCAGGATGAAAAGATGGATGGACTTTTGAAACAGCTTCCGGGAATAATCCGTCATATTTTCCAAGATGGGTATTACAAAAAATACCTGCAGTTTGTTTCCAGGTTCCGGAACTTCTCCCCGCGCAACACCGCTCTGATTTTTTCACAGAATCCGAATGCTCCTTATCTTGCTGATTATGTGCGCCTTCAAAAGGGATCAGATTCTTTGCTCTTTTAGAATAAATAGATAATACAGTGCAAAAAGGAAAGCCGATAAAACGATGCAGGATATGATTTGTATCATAACCGTTGGATTAAAAATAATCATATAGAAAAACCATACAAGTGCAGAGCGGAGTACCGGAATCGGTGTAAAAACACTGATAATAGCAACAAGCGCCACGTCGGTAACCCAGCCAAACCAAAAGTTCTGCATGGCTGTGAGAGTATGAATGAATATTTCAAACAAAAGGATGAAAAAAAACTGTTGGAAAAAGGCCGGGACAATCCCATGGGCAATCCACCCGAAAGCCTGAACCAGATTTATCACATACCCATAGGAACTGCAAGTGTTCTTTGTGACAATATATACTAGAATATCGGTGAAAGAAACAACCGCCGCAATAATAATGTAATTAAAAAGACAACCCCAAAAGAAATCAGTCTTTTTCCCGTTAAGGTGCATTATTTTCTTAAAATTGATCGCCGGTATAAAAATTGGTGCAAAAATAGCGGCACCATATGCGTAATTGCCTGGATCAACAATTCCGCTGGTAACGTTTAACCCCGTCATAATCAGTATTAGATTCGCGACGCCAGTTAACATCAAACAAACCGTAATGATATAAGCCGCTTTCAGATGCCTAAAGTTAATTTTTGATATGGCCCATGCCTTTTTAAAGTTGACATTCATTTGTATTCCCCCCAACCATATTAATGAAAAACTCCTGCAATCCGAGTGGCTGTATTGTTATATTACTTGGAACTTCAATATGCCTGTCGTAAATATAGGCCGTTGTGAAACCGCCGATCGTCTTTTGCCCGATTACATGTAGGCCACTCAAAATTGGCGTTACATCTTTGGTAGTCCCCGTGATGGAATATGCTTTCTCGTCAACTGCATTAATCGTGGATTGTAAAAGGATTTTTCCTTTGTCAATGATAATCAGGTCCTCTGCACTTTTTGCAATTTCATCGATTAGATGTGTGGATACAATAATAAGTCTCGGATGATTTTCGAAGCTGTCGGTCAGCAACTCATAGAATTGGCTGCGCATAATCGCGTCAAAACCTAAAACCGGTTCATCCAAAATTACAACTTTTGAATTGCTGGCAAGGCTAATCAGTGTGGTAAGCATAGTCTGCATGCCGAAGGAAAGATGATTGTATTTTTTCTTTTTGTCCAACTGAAACTTCTCAAGCATTTTTTGTGCGAAGCCCATGTCGAAATCGTCATCAAGCTCTTTGGCGGTTTGAAGCAGCCTTTCAACTTTTACATTGAACTGTGTAGCTCTGTTTTCGATAAAATTGACGCATTCCGGCATTTTCAGTGTACTTACCGGTTTCCCGTCAACTTCGACTTTCCCGTCACTTGCGTTGATATGTCCGGCAATCAGTTTCAGCAGGGTCGTTTTCCCCGCTCCATTACGGCCAAGCAGACAATATATCTTGTTTTCTTTCAGATCAAGTGTTACATGATCGAGTGCCATTGTGCGTTTGTAACATTTCGTAACCTTATCAAAGTGAACCATTGCTCTTCCTCCTTATGATTTTGATTAATTCATCTTCCGTTATGCCAAGTTTTTTTGCTTCCTCCCAAAAAGCTGTGACAGTTTCACCACAAAAGACTTTCTTTCGCCGTGAGAGAATTTTTTCTCTTGCGCCGCTTTCAACGCACATACCAATGCCTCTTCTCTTGTATAAAAGGCCTTCGTCTGCCAGATTACTGACAGCCTTCACCGCTGTTGTCGGATTTACCGACAACAGTTTGGATATCTGAGTTGTAGAGATAATGATGTCGTCTGTTTTGTACACACCGGATAAAATATTATCTTCGATCATCTCCATGATCTTTATAAAAATCGGCTTATCATTATTCAAATTCTTTGCGCACCACCTTCCACCTTCCACAAGGATATTGGGTTAATGATTTAACTCACTAACTACAACTATAGCATAAGTATATTGGTCATGTCAATCATATTTTGCCTGTTGAATTAATTAACAATTTTATAGTAGTGGCAAAAAGAAAATCCATTTGAAAAATTGACTGCTGCTGAATTTCTATCTGTCTATACGTCTGGTCATGCCAGCAGATAAAAATATTTAATTATAAAGCTCTGTAACGGAGATTTTTTACCGTTACAGAGCTTTTATTGTGTAGTAAAACCACCGGCGATGCCGGTGAGACCAGAAGAGCTTTAGCGGTCGGAAGTGAAAGTGTGAGCTTATCTCAGACTCCGTAGAATTTCGGAAGCGTAGAAATGCTCCAGATATAGCCGAATAGCTAAAAGTTAGGCGGTTTTGGCGATTAATGTGCTGGATGAAGGCTCCAATCCTTTTTCAATGGCGGATATGCGCAGGGGAATTTGCCGATAGTCTTTGACGCGGCGAAAACTCTTTTCCGCTTCAAAAAATCCGGCAGCTGCATAGCGAAGGATCTGCTGGCCGTTATGACGTTCAAATTTATTTTGACGATGTTTCGGCTGAAACAAGTGGAGCGGGTGACTGTGCCTTTTTCGTGCGCGGGCTGTCGAAAGCCGGATTGAATGCGTAAAAGTTTTTATCATCGAGCTGGTCTGTTATTATGCGCAGGCCTTCACCGAACCGCTGGTAGTGGACAACTTCGCGCTCACGCAGAAATTTTATTGCATCGCGAACGTCGGGGTCATCAGTAACGCGCAGAATATTGTCATAAGTCGTGCGGGCTTTCTGCTCGGCGGCAAGGTCTTCGTGAACATCAGTAATTGGGTCGCCTGTAACCTGCAGTGCAGCTGCCGTAAACGGCAAGCCGTTGGCATTACATGGATATATACCGGTCGTATGATTCACGTAATATGGGCTAAAGCCGCTGCCTTTTATCTGCTCTGGTGTGAGGTTTCGGGTAAGCTGGTGTACGATGGTTGCCACCATCTCCAGGTGGGCAAGTTCTTCTGTACCAACATCAGTCAGTATGGCTTTAAGCTCAGGGTACGGCATACTGTAACGCTGGCTAAGATAGCGGAGCGAGGCTCCGATTTCTCCATCTGGGCCACTGTATCCCGATTTGTTATAGTCACAGGTAGTAAAAAATTTCTATTTGATTTTTCTGCCGGTCGAATATGATTTTGTCGACAAACGACCTTAAAATCATATTTTTGTGTTCTGTGCTTACAGCGGGGCTGCAGAGCTGTTCAAATATATCGATATGCCGGCATAGCGGCATGTCTGCACTATTATTTATCTGCATTGGACTTTTACAATTTTTGCAGCTGTTCAAACCTTCAATACGCACAAGGGTTTCCTGCGTTGAGGCTTTATACTCTTCAAGGGTATAAGCACCGTCTTCATACGCTGCTTTTATCCTGGCAAGCTTTTGCTTTTCGCGTGCTATCTGTTTTTCAACTATTTCGATGGCACAGTCTGCCTTGGAAATCCTTTTTATATTTAAGATCATGTTGCTGCATTTCAAATTCATTTGAATTGCAGCCATTACCATTGCTTCAAGCAGGCAGGTCAGAATTCCGTGTGAAACACTGCATTTGCCATGTGCATACCCAATGCACTGCATGGAATTTTCAGCACTTCGGGATAAGGTACTACCGCAGCTGCTGCATTTTACAAGCCCTTGCAGCATGGTTGCAGCAGGCTTCTTGCGGCCGCAGTCATGCCCGTACATCAGTTTGTTTTTGGACATCATGTTTTGTGCTTCATGCCATGTAGCGTCATCTAAAATGTGTTCATGGCTGCTGTCTGTTATTATAATATCAGAATCGCTAAAATTGCGGTGGGTCTTATGCTTGGGGTTCCAGCGGATTTTTCCTATATAGACTGGATTGCGCAAAATGTACTCAACGGTTCTGTTTTCCCAGAGGCCGCCTCGCTTTGTGCGTATGCCCATGGCGTTTAACTTAGCGGCGATTGCACGGCAGCCCATGCCGCCTATGTAGTCGTCAAAAATCATTTTTACGAATGGAGCCTTGTCAGGGTCGGCTATGTACTGCTTGCTTTTTATAATATATCCAAAAGCTGGCGCAGTGACAGGCTCACCGCGGATGACTTTTTCATTCATGCCGCGGCGGACTTCCTCAGCAAGATTTATGCTGTAATATTCGTCCATAGCTTCTATCATGGCCTCGACTATAATGGACATTTTATCGTCGCCTATCGGCTCCGTAACGGATACGACTTCTATGCCGCACTGCTTTCTCAGCATGGATTTGTAAATTATACTGTCTTCACGGCTGCGGGC
>DHSD01000021.1:0-7973 GCA_002411365.1 Ruminococcaceae bacterium UBA5295 | reverse complement strand
ACATATTCCTGAATTTTTTCGAGCTGGCTGCATGGACTGTACTCAAGCTGCTCATTTGTTGACACCCTTATGTACGCGGCTGCAGTTTTCATAGCGTATCACCTGCATTGCAGTAATTTATTATATGACATGTGATTATATGCGCTGTGTCTGCAGCCAAAAACAATTATAAGGGAAGAGATGCTTTTAAATGATTTCTTGCTTTCTGCGCCTGATTTATGGTAAATCCATCATAGGACAATCAACGGCCTTAATAAACATGATTTGAGGTGATCGCCAATGGCACCGAAAACACCATTCACATTTTCTGCCGTAAGTTACTTGATAAATAAATCTGGAGATGATAAAGTCCGCTGCCGTGAAAAAATCGTCTTTGAACAAACATCTTCACAAAACCGGACATACAAATTCAGGTCTGTTAAGCGCACCGCCTATATGACGGAAGCAGAACAGGCCCAATATGACAGAAAAATGATGGAACATGCAGGCGAGATACTGTCGAGCTATCTGTCTGCTGACGGAAATGGAAACACACATGAAAAACCATGACAGCACAATGATCCTTTCTTAACACATACATGCTGCTTGTGCCGAAAAATCAAGGTATAATCTCGTCTTTCTTAAAACACAGCCCGTCGAGCGACAGGCAGATGCCTTCTTTTGTGCTAATAGTATTAAAATCAAAAGATTCCACATGGAATCCTGACCGGTTAAGCAAACCTGTAAGGCGGTCTTTGTCTTTTGCCATATTTCCCAGGTAAATACATTCAATGCCCTGTTTGATTGAATCAAGGATATCATTGCGAAAACCCGTATATTCATTATGCAGCATACGGTATGCCCTGTAAGCTTTAACGGCTTCCTGCAGATATTCATTTGTTACATTGCGAAGGGTACCGCCATTTTTCTGCTCTGGAATTACAGAATCCTGGTCACGGTAAATGCAGTGCTCAACAAAATATTTTTTTTGAAACTCAGTGATAGAAACACTGCCTTTTTTGCCGCTTTTAATATAATAATAAATTACGCACGGCGTATTTCCGGACGACACGGTTTCGAGCACATCATAACCTGGGTCACCTTCGCCGAAGCCTACTATGTGACGTATGCTGCCGCTTGATGGGACTTTTATATGACCTATGTACTGGGACATTACCAAGCCCTCTTTCAATTTATATTAATTTCTCTTCATTTCCAGTATTATACCGTTGATTTTGCCACATGTAAAGCATCAGTAGTACTGGGCGTATTGATTTTGCTTGTATAATGCAGCCCGATGTTGTAAAATAAAAAATTGTGAACCGCATTGAAATAAATTCGGAGATGCTTTATGTCGAAAAAGATCAAGGAGAAACTTAAAAAGAACTGGCTCGTAATTACTACACTCGGAATTTCCACCGGTATATTAGTTTATTCTTTATTCTGCCAGAATGGTATTATGACATTAGGAAATATCATAGCGAAACTTAGGGTAGGTTGGGTTATCGCTACACTGGCAGCCGTAATTGCGAGCTGGCTTTTGGAAGGATTTGTACTCCATATCATAGTAAAACATATTTGGAAGGACTGGGATTACAGCAAATCTTATAATATAGGAATGGTTGGCGTCCTGTACAGCGCAATCACGCCATCCGCTACAGGCGGCCAGCCAATGCAAATAATCACAATGCACAACATGGGAATGGATACGGGTGTAGCGTGCTCAGCTATTGCGATAAAGACGCTTACCTATCAGATAGTGATGGTGCTCTATGCTGTGATAATGGTTATTGCAAAGCTTAAATATTTTCAGGCTAATGTAAACAACTTTGCGTGGCTGACTGTTGTAGGCATTTTTGGCAATGTCATTTTTATTGCTGTTGTTTTTATGTTTATGGTAAGCAAAAAAATAACAGACCGTATTCTCCGCTTTTTTCTGCACATTGCCAATAAAATGAAACTGTGCCGCAATCCTGATGAGCGGTATGAACAGATACACAGCCAGCTTGCACTGTTTCACAACGCGTCAAAAAGGATGGGCAAATCAGGTAAGCTTTATTTAATAGTTATGGCATTTACAACGCTTCAGATTACGTTGACAAGTCTTATCCCGTATTTCATTTATCGCAGTTTCGGCCTGCGCGGCGCCAAAATTTCCATTATGATTGCCGCGCAGGTCTTTGTAGCAATGATTTCTTCGTTTGTTCCCCTGCCAGGCTCTACAGGTGGCGCAGAGGGCTGCTTTTATATCTTTTTCGGGCCGTATTTTAAGTCGGGCATATGGCCGGCAATCATTGTGTGGCGCTTTGTAACTTACTATCTTAACATCCTTGTTGGGGCTGCCAGTGTATGGTGGAGCAACAAGTATATAAAGAACAAGAAAATGCGCGAAAAAGCAGTTTTCAGCGATGATGGCCAGCGGCATTAAATTATCAACAATTTAATTTCATATAAAAATAGGATGTATCCATTTGATGAATGCATCCTAAATGCTGTCTAAAGTGAAAATGCCGCCTTTATTTATTAATGGCAAAGTCAGATGAATCTCTTGCCTCTACCTGAAGATCCTCTAAGATTTCAGGAAGAGTTTCAGAAAAAACGAAACAGCGGCGAAGTTGATTACCAAGCGCAATGGTGTAAGAAAGCTTAGTGGAAACGAACTGATCCTTTGTTTCTCCGTTTTCGTTTTTGATACGGATACCATAACCGTCGCGGCGGTTACCGAATACAAAATATTTAAGACATACACCAGGAATTTCTGCTCTTCCTAAAAATTTGATCATTTGCCTTCACTCCTTCTCAATGTGAACTTTGTTTATATAAGGAATGGTATTATTTTATTTCACAAAAAAGAAAAAATCAAGAGAATTTAAATCATTTATATAATAAAATTAAAAAATGCACAACATATTTGTGATAATCAATTTAAAATTGTTTATATGTTGTACACTTAATTCTGCTAACTAAAAAACATACAATTACGCTCTGTATAAAATGCCAATAAGCAGTGCACATAATACGCCAAGGATAGAACCGAACATAGTATCTGACGGATAATGCACAAAAAGAAAGACGCGTGAAAATGCAATGCCGCATGCGAGCGCTAATGCGAAAATGCCGAGAGGCCTGCTGACAAAAAAAATGATTGTCGCCGCAGCGAAAGATGAGGCAGAGTGGCCTGAAGGGCATGAATACCCGCCAGGCGTATGGATAAGAAGCTGCCGGCCGGGATAGGCAACAAATGGGCGCGGCCTGCCGATAATCGGCTTTAAGATTTGGCTTATGATATGTGCCAGCGCAACGGCAAAGAAAAGCATCATCGCATAGTGCCGTCTTGCCGGGTCAAGGGCAAAGCATAGTGCAAAGAAAAACCACACAACTCCCGCATTACCGAGGCGCGAGAGCAGTGTGAAAAAGAAATCTGTGAATCTATTGTGAAGATGATTCTGAACATAATTCAAAATCGTTACATCCATAAAAGGCCCCCCGTATGGTTTTATCTTTTATATTATACCATATTTTTTTATAGATGCGAATATACATATTAAAAATTGGGGGATGATTAATTTGCAGTGGCAGAGCTTTTCGAAAGAGGAATGTGCTAAAAAGCTTAGGACTGATATTGCCAAAGGCCTTTCGCAGCAACAGGCTGCAAGCCGCCTTAGAACGGCAGGGCCAAACGAGCTGGCAAAGCCAAAGAAGAAAAAACTGCTTGTCCGTTTTTTTGCCCAGTTCTGCGACTTTCTTGTCATTATGCTGCTGACTGCAGCGGGGATATCTTTTGCGGTTTTTTTCTACAGGCACAGCAGCGATTATATTGATTCGATAATTATCCTTGCAATCGTAATCATTAACGCCATTATTGGCGTTGTGCAGGAAAGCCGTGCTGAGAACGCCATAGAAGCATTGCAGAAACTTTCGAGTCCGTGTGCAAGGGTAGTGCGCGGGGGAAAGGAATATGCTGTTCCCGCCGAAAAGCTTGTCCCTGGCGACATCGTAATACTGAAAACAGGGAACCTTGTGCCTGCGGATATACGTCTTACCGAATCATCAAGTCTTCAGGTTGAAGAAAGCGCCCTGACAGGGGAAAGCATACCTTCAAGCAAAAAAGCAGAGACTGTTTTTCCGCCGGCAACGCCTTTCAGCGACTGCCGCAATATGCTTTTTTCCGCAAGCGCTATTACGGCAGGCCGTGGTAAAGGAATAGTAGTTTCTACTGGCATGAATACAGAGGTAGGGAAGATTGCCAGGATGATTGCCAACCAGACACCTCCGCAGACACCGCTCCAGCATAAGCTGGCACAAACCGGAAAATACCTTGGCGTTGGAGCCCTTGCCATATGTTTCGTAATTTTTATAATGGGGCTTTTCCAGCACATAGACCCGCTCAATATGTTTTTGATTGCCATCAGCCTCGCTGTAGCGGCCATTCCAGAAGGACTTCCGGCAGTAGTGACAATTACCCTTGCCATAGGCGTAAGGCGCATGGCGGCTAAGCGTGCCATTGTCAGGCGGCTTCCTGCGGTGGAGACGCTTGGGAGTGCAAGCGTTATATGTTCTGACAAGACTGGGACGCTTACGCAGAACCGCATGACAGTAGTTGAGATGTGCAATGCTTCTGGGATAATGGCGCCGCATTCTTCTGAAGCACAGAAACTGCTGCGCCTTGCTTCGCTTTGCACAGACTGCGAGACTGAAAATGGAAAAGTCACAGGCGAACCGACGGAAACGGCGATAGTGCGTTCTGTGCCGGAAAAAGAATTTCAAATGCTGCGCCGCAAGTATCCGCGTGTTGCAGAGGTGCCGTTTTCGAGTGAGCGCAAGCGCATGACGACAATAAACCGCATACCTGGCGGCCGCTATATTGCCATTATGAAAGGCGCCCCTGATTTCCTTTTTCCGCTGTGCGTTTCAGGCTCTGCGCCGATGCAGAACGAAAAAATGGCAGCGCGGGCGCTTCGTGTGCTCGGCGTAGCTTTCAGAATACTCGATTCGCTTCCAGAACGTCCGGAAGACGCAGAAAACGGGATGACGTTCTGCGGCCTTATTGGCATGGCCGACCCGCCCCGCCCTGAAGCAGCCGAAGCTGTTGCTCTTTGCCGAAAGGCCGGCATACGCGCGGTGATGATAACCGGTGACCACGCCGCAACGGCTGCCGCTGTTGCAAAACAGCTTGGCATTGCTGAAAATTCAGGTGAAGTTATAACCGGAGCTGAGCTTGACCGCCTTTCCGACAAAGAGCTTGCGCGTAAAATTTATAACTACAGCGTCTATGCGCGTGTTTCGCCTGAACATAAAATGCGCATTGTGCGCGCTTACCAGTCGCACGGCGAAGTAGTTGCCATGACGGGGGACGGCGTTAACGATGCGCCTGCGCTGCGTGTTGCCGACATTGGCTGCGCGATGGGCATGTCCGGAACAGAAGTAGCTAAAGAAGCTTCAGATATGATATTGACAGACGATAATTTTGCAACAATCGTCGCTGCCGTGAAGGAAGGCAGAGGCATTTATGAAAATATACGAAAAACGGTGCATTTTCTGATTAGCTGCAATATTGGCGAGATACTGGCCGTGTTTGCCGGGTTTCTACTCCATCTGCCGCTGCCTTTTGAGGCTATCCAGCTGCTGTGGGTGAACCTTGTGACGGATTCCCTGCCGGCGCTTGCGCTTGGTGTGGAGCCCCTTAATGGGAAAATCATGGAGCGCAAGCCTGTGCGCAGAGGTAAAAGCATATTTGCGGGTGGCATGACTTACAATATCATTGTTGAGGGATGCCTGATAGGTGCGCTTTCTCTTCTGGCTTACAGCATTGGGCGTGTTTTTTTTGATGCTGACCCTGCTGTGCCGGTAATAGGGAGGACAATGGGTTTCGCCGTGCTCAGCATTTCGCAGGTTGTACATACATTCAACATGCGCTCTGAAGAATACTCTGTGTTTGACAAACGCCTTGAGACAAACACGAAGTTGATATCTGCATCGATAGTCTGCACACTGCTTCAGGCAGTCGTTATTGCTGTTGAGCCTCTCAGCAGCATATTTAAAACAGTTGTTTTAAATTTGCCGCAGTGGCTGTCAGTAATTTTACTTTCACTCGTGCCGCTCGCTGCGGGCGAAGCGGAAAAAGCATTGCTCCGTAGTGGCCGCAGGCGCCGTTCTGCTGCCAGCAACCATGTGCTGCAAAGATTTGACAGACCTATTGAAAAAGGATAAAATATCAGATATACAAATTCTAAAAGCGTGTAGCCTTTGAATGAAGCGGCTTGCTTTTTAATAATCCTGCTGCCGTATGCCGCTTTGTGTGGATGTTAGAAGGATATGATGCGTGAAAACCTGTTTGTGCATTATGCGGATTACTAATATGGAAGAAAACGCAAAAGAAGCGCCACGCAAATGCGAAGCGCTTCTCCCGTGATGTGGCTGACCTTATTTCTCTCTGCCCAGTAGCCAGTCAACAGAAACATTCAAAATGTCAGCGAGTGCCGCAAGCTCATAATCCGTTACATAACGGATTTGGCCCTCCAGTTTTGAAAGGCCTGAAGCGTTCATGTCAACGCCATTGACCTGAAGCTGAGCCAACAGCTCTTTCTGTTTCATGCCCTGATTTTTACGTGCCGTTTCAACACGGGAACCCACCATGTTACGGGTTCCTAAAGCTTGTTTACGCAGTCTCATTGCGTCCATCTCCTCACAACAAGAATTTCGAGTACCACTTCTCACAAAAGTGTCAGCAAAAGTTGTCGGATAACTTTGGAGGCAGCCAAGTTCCGGCTTTCTCTGCTGATATTTAGTAGTATAATATTTTTTTGGTAATATTACAACAAAATATTTTAACTTTTCACACAATTCGTAAATTTTTAAAAGAATGTTCACGTTTTTGAACGGTTTTTTGTTTGCACTTTTGCTCTGCTTTATTATCTTTTCTAATTATGGCAATTTTATTCTAAGAAATTTAAAGCCCTGTCCTCAGGCCAATTACAGCTCATTATGCACAATTAGAAATAAAATTGATGTTAATAATGACAATTTTAGCAATGGCCCTTTTCATAATATGACTGCACACAGATGATAAGCTACTGAAATTTTTTTCAATTCAGGGGGATGAATCTATTGGATAAAGTAAGCACAGCTAAAACAAATCTGACAATGCTGACAGATTTTTATGAAATCACAATGGCAAACGGATATCTGGAAAACGGCTTCCGCGATACAATCGCTTATTTTGACATGTTTTTCAGGGAACTGCCTGATCACGGCGGATTCGCAATAATGGCAGGAGTGCAGCAGATAATCGACTACCTTGAGCATCTTACGTTTACGAAAAACGACATAGAATATCTGCGCGGATGCGGGATTTTCAGCGAAGAGTTCATGGAGTACCTTTCAAACTTTAAATTCAGCTGTGACGTGTGGACAGTGCCGGAGGGAATGCCAATCTTTCCTGGCGAGCCGATTATTACGGTGCGCGGGCCGGTGATACAGGCACAGTTTATCGAAACCATGATACTGCTGACTGTGAATCATCAGAGCTTGATTGCGACTAAGGCGAACCGCATATGCCGCGCGGCTAAGGGAAGGCCGGTGATGGAGTTTGGCTCGCGCCGCGCGCAGGGGCCTGACGGTGCTATGCTCGGTGCAAGGGCAGCATATATCGGCGGATGCTGCGGCACGGCCTGCACTATATGCGGCAAGGAGTTTGGCATTCCTGCGCTTGGCACAATGGCACACAGCTGGGTTCAGCTGTTCGACACTGAGCTCGATGCGTTCCGCGCTTATGCGCGCGAGTATCCGCAAAACTGCACGCTGCTCGTTGATACCTACAATGTTTTGAAGTCCGGCCTTCCGAATGCAATAAAAGTATTCCAAGAGGAAATTCTGCCGCGTGGGTTTCGGCCTGCAGGGATACGCATAGACAGCGGCGATATAACTTACCTTTCGCGCAAGGCGAGAAAAATTCTGGATAATGCCGGTTTCCCGGACTGCAAAATCTGTGCTTC
>DHSD01000018.1 GCA_002411365.1 Ruminococcaceae bacterium UBA5295 | reverse complement strand
AGACAACATTCAAACGGAGGCAACATTGTGAACTACCACCATCTTACCACATTCGAACGAGGACGGATACAAGAATTGTTGTCCTTGGGCTACTCGCATCGGCATATTGCTCAAAAACTTCATCGACATCATTCCAGCATCGACCGGGAACTTCTCCGGAACGCAACCAGCAACAGTTATGCAGGCGAGGCGGCACAGTCGGCATATGAAGCACGCCGCAAGAGCTCCGTCCCAAAGGGAAAATGCACCGATGATCTGGTCACTATAATCGAAGACAAGTTGCTGGCAACATGGTCGCCAGAGCAAATTGCAAACACCGTTACATTGGGTATTGCCAGTTTCAAAGTCATTTACAACTGGCTTTATTCAGGCAAACTCACCAACACAAGTATCACTGTTCTACGTCAAAAAGGCAAACGCAGAAAAGCTGAAAAGCGTGGTAAATTTTCAATGGGAACTCCTATTTCAGAGAGACCTAAGGGAGTGAAAAGCAGAGCCACTTTTGGGCACTGGGAACTCGACAGTATGGTTTCCAGCCGCGGCGAGAGTAAGGGCTGCTTTGCCACATTTGTTGAACGGAAAAGCCGACTTTACACAGCATTCAAGACTCCGGATAGAACTGCAGTATCTATGCAGACTGCGATTACACAGCTCTACAGCATGCTGCCAACAGGTGCATTTAAAACCGGTACAACAGACCGGGGAAAAGAGTTTGCTTGCTGTACGGCTATTCAAGAACAGTTGGGATTAACCTTATATTTTGCTGATGCCTATTCTTCGTGGCAACGTGGAAGCAACGAAAACTCCAATGGCTTGCTGCGTGAGTTTTATCCAAAGAAAACAAATCTTGCCTTGGTTTCTCAAGTAGATTTAACCCACAACCTATTTCCCATTAACTCCAGACCACGAAAATGTTTGGCCTGGAAATCCCCTATTCAAGTTTTTCTGCACGAAGTGGCGCACTTGACTTGACAATTCATCAATATATTAAAATCTACGGAAACTAATTTTTTTTGATTTGAATCCAGCCGTCTCGACCATAAAGCTTCATGTGTCAGGGAAAAAACCTGCGTACGGAGCTTTTATATAACCTCAATTATGCTATAATAACATGAATCAAAATAGAAGAAGGGGGAGAAAAATGACACCTACTGATTGGCGTTATCAAGATATTTTGCAATTGAGTGTAAATCAATGGAGCAAAGCGCTGAAAGACAGCAATACGTTTGACGCTAATGCGTTACGAATGGTTCAATTTGTTTATCATCAAAGCAATTATGAATCAACGGCAAGTACAATCGCAGAGTTTTTTAGCACATCAGAACAAAAGACGCATTATAATCGTATTTGTGCATGGAATCGAAAAGTGGCTAAGGCACTATATAAACAATATGGGGTTGAGCCTCCCGTTGATGAAACGGGTGAAAAAAGATATTGGAATGTTGTGTTCGACGGAGAGTCAGAAGCACCATTGGACCGAAATGAGCATTTCGTCTGGAAATTGCGTCCAAACCTTATATCAGCTATCAGTACTTGCGACTTTACAGCTTTTCGCACTGATACATAAGTGACCACGCTTACTAATCAAACCCCGCATGAGTGCTGGAAATCCAGTATTCATGCGGGTCCTTTATTTTTAAAGGTCTGCATTATTTTTGTTTCATATGTTGATAGCTTAGACTGGAAAAATCCGACGCCGGAACAAATTGAAAAGCGTGTCCTTTCCCGTGTAAAACCCGGTTCCATTGTTTTATTTCACAATGGGGCGAAGAATACGTCGGCTGCCCTTTCACATATTTTTCAGACTCTGCAGTCCCAGGAATATGAAATTGTGCCGGTTTCTCAGTTGATTTATAAGGACAATTATACGATAGATTCTGCTGGAATGCAGATTCGGAAAACACAAATTTCGTCGGACGTTTCATAACCGTGCAGGGCAGCTTGTAATCCGAATAGCAGGTGGCTGTTGAGGATTAGCCATGGATGTTCTTTGTAAATATTTTCTTTAAATGTGCTTGTGTAAAATAAATGGCTTCAAAATAGAATAAACTAATATTAGTTATACATTATACATTTATAAAACAATTTTATATTGCGTTTTTATGAGGCATACTTTCAAAAAGTATTATATTATAATAAGAGAATATTCCCAATACAATTCCCCTGATAAAGCGAATCATAAATTTTCTTTATGAAAACAATAACGTTACAAAACAAGATATAGCGACCTCTCTTCATCTGAGTATGCCAACTGTTTCGCTGATTCTGAAAGAATTGTATGCCCATGGCCTTGTCAAAAAGACAGGTACCTTGAAGTCATCCGGTGGGAGGAAACCTACTACCATCGCTTTGTCCTATGATGCAAAACTTTCGGCAGGAATTGAAATTACCCAGAACCACCTTCGATTTGTTCTCATTGATCTTAATGGAAATGTCTTATATTATAAAAAAATTCGTGAATTTTTCCAGAACGACGACTTATATTTCCGGGAAATTGCTGAATCTCTAAAGAAATTTCTTCTGGATAATAAAATTGATCCGAATGTCATTCTTGGAGTTGGCATTGCCTTTCCCGGTGTTGTCAATACAAGGGACAATATCTTGGAGTACAGCCCCACTTTAAATATCAAGAATCTTCCTTTGAAGATCTTATCCCATTATGGCGAACAATGAGGCAAACTTAGCTGGGTTTGCAGAGATATGGAAAATTGATAATATTGAGAATGCGGTGTTTCTTTCCATCAATAAAGGAGTCGGAGGTGCCATCATTATTGGCAACCAGCTTTACAACGGAAGTAATGGGCGTGCAGGAGAATTCGGGCATATGACGATTCTGAAAAATGGCCTAACTTGTTCCTGCGGTAAAAAAGGCTGCCTGGAAGCCTACTGCTCTACCAAAGTGTTGACAGAGCCAAATTTCAGTGACACGGATGAATTTTTTACCGCTATGAAGATGGGTAACCAGTACTGCATTGAGAAGTGGAAGATCTATCTGGATTACCTCGCAACAGGGATTAACAATATCCACACGATTTTTGATTCTGATGTTATCATAGGAGGGGAAATTGATCAGTACCTGGAACAGTCTTCTGATATCCTCTATCAAAAGCTTGCGGCGCTGGATTCGTTCAATAAACCGTCCCGCTATCTGTATTTCAGCAGATATGGTGATAAAGCCAGTGCTGTGGGAGCTGCCTTGCTTTTTGTCAATACTTTTTTAAGCGACTAATTTTTTCACTTTATTGAATGAATCGAAAAAAGCAGCATCCAAAAGAGTTTGGATGCTGCTTTTTGTTGCGTGAAAAACGATTGAAAACTATTCCGCCGAGAATTGATAAGCTGTAATACTTTGAAAGGCAGAACCAGGTTTCAAAGTTTCAAACGGAAATTCCGGGCGGTGTATGGAATCTGGGAAAAACTGCGTTTCCAGACATACGGCATGATAGCTCTGCATATCACTGCCATCATAATTTAAAGCGCTTTCATGATAGGAATTCGCAGTAAATACCTGCAGACCGGGCATATCAGTCAGAACCCGCATTTTCCTTCCGCTTTCATGGTCGTAAAGTTCCGCTGCTTCTTTGAATGTATGTGGAGTGCCTGTGAGTACAAAATTATTGTCATAGCCGCCGACTGTCCGGAGAAATGGATCATCAGCTGAAATATCCCTGCCAATCGGTTTTGCGATGCGGAAATCGAATGGCGTTCCGCTGACCGGAAGGAACTTCCCAGTTGGAATCAGCTCTTGGTCTGTTTCAGTTATGGATTCCGAATGAATTTTTAGAGTAAGCGGCAGAATCGATTTTCCACTCCCCGTAAGGTTGAAGAATGTGTGGTTGGTCGGCATGAACGGTGTTTCTTGGTCAGATTCCGCGCGGTAGCAAATGGTCAATGCATTGTCAGAAGAAAGCGAATAGGTGACTTTTACTGTAACATTGCCGGGAAAACCGCATTCGACATCCCGATCAAGGCAGGAAAGCGTAACGGCGGGGGAGATATCGCTTTCATCGACTGCTTCTGCATTCCATACCCTGCTCTGATAACCGCCCGGCGCACTGTGCAGAGAATTGCGGCCTTCATTTTTCGCAAGATGGTATGTTTTTCCACCCATCTGGAATTCCGCACCTGAAATGCGATTGGCACAGCGGCCGACCACGGCACCAAAAAAGTCATCATCCCGGTTATATTCGGCTAACGTTTTATGGCCAAGCACTACATTTTCGCTTTTTCCATTTCGGTTAGGAACAAACAGCCGGTAGATGCGGCAGCCGAATGTCAGAATTTCTGCTGATATGCCGTTTCTATTTTTCAATGTATAACGATAGATCTTCCGTCCATCAGGAAGGACGCCAAATCGGTCTTTTTGTACACTCATTTCTTTGCCTCCGCTTATTTGCTCTGTTCAAATGGATTTTCTGACTCATACAGCATTCCTTTCGGCTGATTGAACGAAATGTCCTTTAAGCCGAGGTAACGGAAAAGCGTAAAGAGGGGCTTTCCGATCTGGTGGAATGCAACGGCTCCGTGATGGGGGAAATGTTTTTCAATCAGCACATTGCGATAAAAGCGGCCCATTTCCGGAATCGCGAAAACACCGATGCTTCCAAAGGAATGTGTGGCGACAGGCAAGACTTTCCCCTGGGCAATGTAGCAGGAAATTTTACTGTTGGCTGTACCCTGCAGGCGGAAGAGAGTAACGTCGCTCGGTGCAATGTCACCTTCCAGCGTTCCACGGGTAAAGTCCGGTTTGCCTCCTTTTTCCAGAAGCCGGTTTTGAATCAGCTGGTATTTCATCTTGCCGTCTGAAAGTTTGCAGAAAGGCGTATTGCCGCAGTGAAATCCCATGAACGTGTCACTGAGCTGGTAGGGAAACCTGCCCTTGATCTGTTCCTCATACAGGTCGCGGGGGACACTGTTGTTAATATCCAGCAGTGTTACGGCGTCGCCGCTGATGCAGGCACCGATATATTCACTGATGGCACCATAAATATCTACCTCGCAGGCAACCGGAATGCCGTGTTCCGTAAGCCTGCTGTTTACATAGCATGGTTCAAATCCGAAGGCCTCTGGGAATGCAGGCCAGCATTTGTCAGCAAATGCCACATAACTCCGCGAGCCTTTGTTTGCCTCTGCCAAGTCGAGAAGCGTAATTTCGAACTGCGCAAGCCGGGGGAGCAGGTCTGGATAGGTATTGCCCTTTTGCCCCAGCTCTTTTGCCATGCTTTCTGTTATTTCCGGGATGCGTTTGTCGGTGCTGTGTGCCTTATAGGCTTCGAGCAGATCCAGCTCGGAATTCTCCTGTACTTCAATGCCGAGATCATAGAGAGGTTGAATCGGCGCGTTACAGGCAAAAAAGTCCTGCGGACGGGGGCCGAATGTGATGACCTTCAAAGACTTCAGCCCTATGACTGCCCGCGCAACAGGGATAAAGTCAGAAATCATTTTTGCCACGTCATCGGCCGTCCCCACGGGGTAGGAGGGAATGACGGCCGGAATGCCGCGCAGGCCTAAATTATAGGAGCAGTTCAGCATCCCGCAGTAAGCGTCACCTCTGCCGCCTATCAGATTTTTGTAACTTTCTTCCGCTGCCGCAACGAACAGAACGGGTCCGTCGAACTTCTTCGCAATTAAGGTTTCTGGTGTTTCAGGACCAAAATTCCCTAAAAACACGACCAGAGCATTACAATCTGCCTCTTGAACTTCTTGAACGGCCTTCTGTATATCATTTTCATTTTCTACAATCGTGGGGGCTTCAAAAAGGCTGCCGCCAGCTTCCGAAAAGCTTTTTGCAACGTTTTTTCTGCGTTCGCGGGAAAGGGATATGACAAAGCAGTCACGGCTGACTGCAATTAACCCGAGCTTGACTTGTGGAATGTTATTGATCATCCAGGTACTTCCTTTCTATCCAGTAGAACCACTTGCGTTTCACTCATAGCTCCATTTAAGTGCATCATAAAATTTGATGTATTTCTGATACTGCGCTTCATAAAGCGGAATATTTTTCTTGTTTGGCTTTGTAATGCTCTGCGACTCAATAAGGGGAACCGTTTGGGTCAGATCTTTCCATGCGCCGACGCTGACACCAGCGACCAGTGCTGCACCAAACGAACCGCCCTCCGAACTGCCGTATACGGTGCGTACCGGGAGCTCGAAGATATCGGCAAACATCTGCCGCCAAACTGGGCTTTTTGCGCCGCCGCCGGCAAGCACAATTTCATCGGAAGACTGTCCGCTGCCGGTTTGTTGGATCAGCTCATAAACCTGCCTGAGTGAGAAGGTAACCCCTTCCATGACAGAGCGTGCGAAATGCCCTTTGCTGTGGTGTGCAGTAATGCCGAGAAAAGCGCCCCGCGCCTTTGGGTCATTGATGGGAGCACGCTCTCCCGTCAGATACGGTAGGAAAATCAGACCGTCAGCACCGGCCGGTACTGCTTCGGCTTCTTCATCCAGCAGGGCAAAGGCGCTTTTCCCATTTTCTTTTGCTGCTGCTTTTTCCCATTCTCCAAAGACATTGTGGAACCACTGATAGGAACCAGCTGCCGCCAGAGTCACACCCATGGCACTGTACAGGTTAGGCTCATTGCCGCAGAAGACCTGCAGTAGGCCGTTTGGATTGCGTATGAAGGCCGGCAGATTTACAGCAACCACGCCGGAAGTGCCCAACGTGACGCCGATGCGGCCGGGTTTGACGAGGCCGAGCCCAACCGTAGAAATGACAGCGTCTCCGCCGCCGCCTGCAAGCGGGGTTCCCTCCGGCAGGCCTGTAAGTGCAGCGGCTTCCTTTGTAACACAGCCGGCAACATGGGTAGATTCTACAACCTTGGGGAATATGGTCTGGTCTAAACCGGCCTTTTCCATTAAGGCAAAAGCCCATCTCCGTTCTTTTACATTGAAAAAGCCGGTGCCAGACGCATCTGACATATCGGTACAGACTTCACCCGAGAGTTTAAAGCGTATGTAATCTTTTGGATTGATGACGACTTTGGTACGGGCATAGTTTTCCGGCTCATTTTCCTTCATCCATAAGATCTTTCCGCCTGTATATCCTGTGAGCATCTGGTTATTAGTAATGGACAACAGATGCTCTAATCCTCCTGCCGCTTTGGTGATTTCGTCGCATTGGCTTGTGGTTCTCTGGTCATTCCAGAGGATGGCCCGGCGTACCACATGCAGATTTTCGTCAAGTGCTACCATTCCGTGCATTTGGCCGGAAAAGCCGACAGCACGAATTTTATGGCCGCCTAATGACGCAGTAATTTTTTTTAACCCAGAGCACACGCCTTTCCACCAATCTTCTGGATCTTGTTCGGACCAGTCGGCTTGGGGTGAGTAGCATGGGTACTGCTCTGTTGCTGATTTTAAAATTCTGGCATATGCATCAATCGCAATGATTTTACATCCAGATGTGCCAACATCAATTCCAATGAAACAATCCATAGAAAATCTCCATCTTGTTAGAATCAACTGTCGTTTATTAAATTGCGTCCAGAGTAATAAAATCTTACTCTAGACATAGGAGAAAACGATTTTTTATTCAACTGTACTTAAACTGTGAAAGTACCTTCCAACAAATCAGACTTTGCGCTACTTGTCCCAATGTAACCTTCATAAGACATATGCTCAAGTTTCCACTTTCCACTTTCTGGATCAAAATATTGCAGCCTCTTAATGGGACACGTGAGGTTTACGACGCGCTTTTGTCCCGGCTCCAGCGTGATTCTCTGGAAGCCGCGTAGCAATTTTACCGGCCTGTCAACAGAAGAATGAGCAAAGCCAATATACAACTGGATTACTTCATCTCCTTTGATTTTACCAGTGTTTTGAACTGTGCAAGATGCTTTGACATCGTTCCCATCCACATCAAAATGGGCATCGGAAACGGCAAATGTTGTGTACGACAGCCCAAAGCCATATGGAAGCAAAGGTTCTACGTTTTCTTTCTCCAATTTTGCATAACCATGATAATACTGATAGGTTACTTTGTTAGAATCCCAGTCGAGAGCAGAAAGGTCTTTTTCATTTTTAACCAAAACGAATGGCAGCTTTCCACCCGGATTGATATCGCCGAACAAAGCTTCTGCAATAGCGGAACCGCCTTCCATACCTGGGTAATAGGCCATTAAAATTGCTGGTACAGAACCTTTCCATTCGTTGATCGTGATCATATTCCCACCAATCAACACAACAGCGGTGTTAGGATTGACTGGGCCGACCTTTTTGATCAGATTAATTTCGTTTTCGTGTAAACCAAGGGACTTTCTGCGGTCTCCACCTACATTTTTGGTAATCATAGATTCACCGCTTGGCTCAAGATATTCGCCCTCGTCGTCGTAATTATATCCGACAACCAATACGACAGCATCTGCTTTTTTAGCCATTTCTGCAGCGCAGTCGAGATCTTCACCATCATAATAATCCACTTCACTGCTGCTCATGAGGTTGGCAATCCCTTGTGCAGGAGTTACAGCGTAAGGCGGGAATACACGGCTTGAACCATGGTCCCCAATATTTTCCTTATTGGCAAGAGGCCCAATTACGGCAATTTTTTTGGCTGCTTTTTTATTGAACGGTAAAACGTGGTTCTTGTTTTGAATCAGTGTCATGGATTCGCGGGCGGCGCGTTTAGCAAGTGCAATGTGTTTTTGACATGCAATTACACTGCGTGGGTATTTTTCAGGATCATCTGCTTCTGAGAAGGCAAGCAGAGTCCTGACAATACGGACAGCCGCTTCATCTACTTTAGATTCCGGCACCTGATTGTTTCGAACTGCATCTACTAGGTTTTGACCATAGAAATGTGTGTTGCACATTTCAACATCCAAACCATTATTGGCCGATCCCACAGTATCGCGTACGCCCCATACGAAATCACTGACGACGAAGCCGTCAAAGTCCCACTCTTTCTTTAAAATATCATTTAACAGATGCCCATTTTGGCCGCAGTGAATTCCTTGATACAGATTATAGGAACTCATGACACTTGCTGCACCTGAATCAATGCAGTCTTTAAAATGCTGAAGATATACTTCCCTTTCCGTCCTTGGATCGGCTTCAACACTTGCCGTAAAACGTCCGTTTTCCATGCTGTTAAATGCGAAATGCTTAATGCAGGCAATTACGTTATGCTTTTGGACGCCTTTTACCAGCGCAGATCCCATTTGCCCAATATGAAAATCATCTTCGCCATATGTTTCCTGGCTTCTTCCCCAGCCAGGGTTATATGGGAGGTTAATGCAAACACCACCGTAAAAGTTTCCGCCGTATGCACGGATTTCCCTTGCAACTGCTTCTCCAATTTCTTCTTCCAACTCAGTATCGAACGTGGCACCGCGTGCCATCGTTACTGGAAAACAGGTGCTTTTTCCGCATACGACGCCCCTTGGCCCGTCGCAGAATTTCAGTTCAGGAACATTTAAGCGCTGATTGCCGCCTGCTGGATAAGGATAATAATTATAGTGCTTGTCAGCACTTGGCCTTTCAAAACAGTCTGACATTTCTGCCAAAGTGACGTTACCACTCATTAAAGCCACTTTTTCTTCCAGTGACATCTGCGAAACAATTTTTTTGGCTTTTTCCGTAAATGAAAGACGATATTCTTTTGAACTTGCCTGACCAGTCATTTTATTCGCTCCCTTTTATCAAAATTTAATTAGCATTATGCTCGGTTTTCATAATTTCTTGTTTTTGAATGAGCTTATCGCGTATGAAAAGTGTTAAAGAAATTACCGCAATCAGAATGATACCTTCAATCAGTTCAGCAGAGCCGGCGTCTACTTTACTCAGAGTAAGGCCGTTTTCCAATACAGACACTGTAATTGCACCAATAAACAAACGGTAAATTTTACTTCCCGAACCTCCGGTTACCGGCACACCGCCGACAAACAGTGCAATCATTACTTCGAGTTCAAAGAAATTGCCCATTGTCGGATCCACTCCGCCAATCCGACCAACATTTAAAGAGCCGACTAGGCCAGCCATAATACCGGAAAGTATAAATGCGATAATTTTGTATTTGTTTACCGGAATTCCGGTATATTTGGCAGCCATTTCATTTTCACCAATGGATTTGCTGAAGTATCCGACTTTCGTATATTCAAA
The DNA here is from genome assembly GCA_002411365.1 of Ruminococcaceae bacterium UBA5295. Classification (GTDB taxonomy): domain Bacteria; phylum Bacillota; class Clostridia; order Oscillospirales; family Acutalibacteraceae; genus Thermocaproicibacter. Next base: position 9,499 of record DHSD01000018.1, on the reverse strand, counting down.
CAAGAAGTACATAATCAGAACAGCGACCAAGAATACCGGTATTTTAATAGAATAGTTGTTCAGATCCAAAACTTGCTCCGGCACATAAATAACCGACCCATTTGTAATATAAACGACCAATGCCCTCAATGCAATTAACATGGCCAGAGTAACCATAATGGACTGGACTTTAAAATGGCTGACGATTACGCCGTTAAAAAGGCCGATTAGAGCACCAATTAAGATGGCAGTTGGAATATAAGCTGCAAAACCGAGGTTTTGGCATACGATGGCGGCCAGTGTGCCGGCTATTGCAGAAGCCGATCCGACCGATAAATCGCAGCCACCCTGTGCGACGACAAAAATCATTCCGCACCCGCCTAAGATGAGTGGGATAATGGTGCTTAAAATAGCCAGCAGATTATCAGAAGTCCACAGCGTTCCCCTTGTGGTGATGCTAAAAGCAATAACAATAACAAGCAATCCGGCAAACGGAAGGATATATTCTGCTCGCTGAAATACATTCTTTTTCATTACAGCATCACCTCTATCAAGGATTCTTCTGTCAAACCTTCACTGCGCTTCTTTGACAGAACCAGCTTCTTGTTTTTCATGACCAAAATCGTATCACACATACCAATGAGTTCAGGAAGTTCGTCAGAAATTACAATCATGGAAATTCCATCACTTTTTGCTTGATTCATGGCATTGTAAATATAAGATTTCACTCCTACATCGACACCTCGGGTTGGACAGTCTAGAATTAAAATTTTTGTTTTATCCTTTACCCATCGGGCTAAATTCACTTTTTGCCGATTCCCTCCGCTTAGGCTGCGGACAATTTGATTTCTACCTTGTGTTTTAATATCAAAATTTTTGATGGCCTTTTCACTGATTTCTTTTCTCCGGCGGGGAAGAATCATTCCGAGAGTACCCTGAATTTCATTGGTAGATGGCAGACAAATATTATTTTCGATGCTGTCATCTACCATCAGTGCCTGTTTATCACGGTCTTTTGGAACATAACCAATTCCATTTTTTATGGCACTTTTTGTGGAGTTCACAACTGTATTTAAGGAATCACCTACTTGAATTTGGCCGCTTGTTAACTTGCGTATACCAAACAGCGCTTCGCCTAACTCATGAATTCCCGCATCGCTCAGGCCGCAGAAGCCTAAAATCTCTCCTTCGTGCAGCTGGAAAGAAATGTCATTGAATCTTTCAGCAGAAAGATGCTCGCCTCTCAGAACAACACGGTCCTTATAAGATTCTTTTTGGTCTGCACGGTAATAGGAACCATTAATTTCCCGCCCGACCATGAGCTGCTTTAAACTGTCTACTGTGAGTTCGCTGCTTGGCTTTGTTGTTACAAGGGTGCCATCGCGCATAATGGTAACGCTGTCAGCAATGGATAGCATTTCTTCCAGGTCATGGGTAACAATTAAAATTGAATTTCCGGCTCCTTTGAGTTTTTCAATAATGCTGTAGAGCCTTTTGCGGTTGTTCAGTGAAAGTGCTGCTGTTATTTCATCTAAGATTAAGAGATTTGGAGTAACAGATAAGGCACGAATCAGTTCTACAATCTTTTTTTGTTCTACAGAAAGTGTTCCGGCCAAAATATTCATTGAAATCGGCTGAAATCCCCATTGATCGAACAACTTGCTGCCCTCTTGATTTAAGGAGGAAAGATCCACAATGCCATTTTTAGTGAATTGGTTCATTCTTCCAAGAAAGATATTTGCACCAACTGGCAGCCCGTCAACAAGCCCTAATTCCTGTACAACGGTTCCAATATGTTTTTGGTTTGCTTCCTGCGAATTATGAGGCTGGTAAGGTTCTCCATTGAGGCTCATAGAGCCTGAGTCACTGCTCTGCATTCCCGCAATCATGGAGATCAAAGTCGATTTTCCGGATCCATTTTCACCGATTAACCCGCGGACTTCTCCTTCCTTGATTGAGATGGAGATATTATTATTAGCGTGTGTTGAGCCAAATGATTTGTTCATTTTGTCGCAGGTAAAAATGTAATCTTTCACTTCATTCATTATTTCACAATCCCCTTTTCATTTTTCTGAGCGAGGATGCCGCATACGATTATCACTGTACCGAGCGCGACATCTTGCCATGTGCCGGAAGGGACTCCGAAAATAGTTAAAATGTTAAACAGGGATTCAATGATGATAGCGCTAATAACAACGGAAATGGTTAGGTTAAAAATACGCTCAAAAGCCTGTGCCAGGAGGTAGACGGCGAGCGGAATAAAAACCAGCGCCACGCTGTTTAAACCAGTGACCGGCATCACTCGACCGGCATAGCTTTCATTTATGGCACTTGCAACTCCAATAAAGCAACTGCCAATGAACCCGCCGAACAGAATTGCTTTTTTGCTTTTAACGCCCATCATGGAAGCCACGGAATGATTGCTTCCGATTGCCCGGATGTCAAAACCAATGGTAGTGCGATTGAAAATAATATAACTAATGACTATACCAATACACAAAACAATGATGTTCCATGGTGCGCTTCCCAATTTCCTGGCTGTGTTGCCGAGGGAAACGACTTGCTTGCCTTGATCAATTTCAAAGGTTTCGTAATATGTACCAATTGCTTCATAGACCATTGCAGCACCAAGACCAAAGACCCAAGATGGAACCTTTAATTTAATAATCAGGCTTAAGTTGACCAGTTCCAGCACAACTGCGGTTATAACTGCTCCAATTATCAACCCGAAGTATCCAAGCGGAAACGCTAAAATACCACCGACAATGCTGGCTAGAATTACGATAGCCCCTACAGAAAGGTCCATGATGCCTGTCGTGTAGATGAAGCAAAATCCCCATGCGATAAAGGATGGCACCACTGCATGTGTCAAAATAGAAAGAAGATTATTCCCCGTTAAAAAACGTCCGTGTGCGAATAAGTTACAAATTAGAAAGGCGATCAAGATTAATACCAGAGTTAAAATTTTACTCTTGGTGCCTTTTTGCATCTTTTGGTGTTGCTCAGCAACAGATTTCACAACAAAATTCCTCCAAATAGCTGCTCATTAGCTAAGAAACATCTGTTACAGATAGTAAGAACCACTGTAACAGGTGAAAGGTTTATGTTACATTGTCAAGTGTGTTAAGCTTTAACCTTTAATTCCAGCTTTAGTCAGTTCATCTTTTGTTACAAGGCCTTCCTTTTCCTTTTCTTTTAATCTGGACTCTATGGAATAGCCACGTAAGGTATCCCGGAATGTTTTCAAGCTTGCACCAGAATTATAAGTTTTAACCAACTGCTGGATTTCTTTTGCAGAGAATGGATCATTGTGCAGCCAGAATTTGTCGTAAAGCGATTCCTGGGAGTTCGGCAAGGTTAAAACAGGCACGGTAAGTGTAGGCGCCGCGTTGCCGTCGCGCAGATTGTTGCCGACCAAGCGATTTACCAGCAGCGCAGTAGCAAAACTTGCATTAACCCAGTGCGCGCCGTTCGCAGCTGAAATAATATGCTTGCTCAAACCAATCAGAATGTCAGGATCAAGGTCTGTGACAAACATTTTAGCTTTTACAGAGGGATGCTTTGCTAAGGCCTGTAAAGCACCGCTGCCAAAATCTCCGCCTGTTGCATAAATGCAGTCAACATCCGGATGGGCTGTCAACAAATTGTCTGTTTTGGAAAGTGCATCAGAAAGCGTATTGCATCCCCAACCAACGTCAAGAACTTTTCCTCCATTTTTTGTAAATGCATCGGTGAATCCTTTTTCGCGTGACGAGTGCGTAGTATCAGTATTTTTCCCTGTAATCAGAATTGCCTTTTTTGTTCCCTGCTCAGCAGCGTACTTTCCGATTGGAAATCCTGCATCATAGTCATGCTCACCGACTACACCGGCAAAATATGGATTTTTCCGTAAAACCTCAAGAGTCTTATCCGATGGAATGTGGTCATAGCATACAAAAGGAATCTTAGCGGCTTCACATTTACGCGAAACAATAGGAAACAATGTGTCGGAAATTCCAAAAAATACAATTCCATCAACCTTAGCCGAAATCATGCTGTCAACATCTTGCACGGTTGTCTCAACTTTGCCTTGATCGTTGGTAACCATAGCGTCACAGTTCAATGCACTGGCAGCAGACCGGAAATTCTTTTCCAAAATGTCAAGGGAATAGTTGCCTTTTAAAAAGTTGTTAAATCCAAGTTTCAGCTTTTTATTTGAGGCAGAGACTTTCGATGTTGCGGAAGCGTCGGATGCAGTTCCTGTGGAAGAGGCTTGTTTGGTCGACGATGCGCAGCCAGTTATTGTGGAAACGATTGTCAAAGCAGAAATTAAAATAGCACATAATTTTCGATTGTTTTTTTTCATTTCGAATCCTTCCCTTTTCAGATGATTGGATTTTTACTTTGGACTGCTTGAGAAATGGAACTTTTGTTTAACAGTTATCAACTCCTTTCTAACAGTATGGTACTTGTGAAGATTGAAGCGCCAATTTTCCAATTTTCGTGAATCAACATCCTAATATAAAGAACGATATGCGATTTTAAACACATATAGTTTTATAAAATATTTAACTAAAAGTATCTTAGCACTGATATTCTGAGATGTCAACAATATAATCAAAATTTCATATAAATATCTAGCATTTTATAGTATATTGCCCAAGTAGAACTATGCAGTCTTTTATATCTGCCCAAAATTTTCAGATTTTATCGGGTAATTTAGTAAAATCGGCGTAAATTTTGTTTTAAGATACTTTCCATATCATATTACTTATTTATAAAACAGTAATAATAAGTTACGCGATTCTCGCCTGACAGTCTGCTTTTTGTTAATCAGAATGGCACCCAAACGGTCAAGACAAGTTTTCTGCGCCTGCGTTAATCGGAGTGTCAGGGAAGCAGCATACAGTGCAGAAACCAGCTAAGGGAGGGTATAGGCAGCATAACTTTTTCCCTTGATAGAAGGAAAAGCAGCAGATAAGGGAATGGGGCAATGACGGCAGGGCGGGTGCCAGCAGGGCACAAAAACGCCGGGCGTGGATGAAAATCCGTACCCGGCGCTCCGAAGCACAACGCGGAACTTTCCTGATACACCTGTACAAAAAGAAGAACAGGCGGTATAATAATAACCGCAATGTGCCGAAGATTCGGTTGTGTATGGAGCTTTCTCTCCGTATACAGGGGGCAGGTGTTAGGAGCGCCTGTTCCTGCATTGCACCTTTTGTGCCTTACAAAGCCGTTATACCCCATTTTGGAAGATAGTCAAGGAAAGATCTGGCGCTTTCAGGGAAAATGCGGATGCACAGGGAATCACCTGATTTTTGTTCAGACAGGCGGCAGAGTCCTTCAAAATGTAAAAAAAGCACAAAAATGTCGAAACAGCAAAAATCAAAAGAAATATTGCCAATAGAAAATCATAAAGGGAAACCAATTCTGAAAAACTGGGTGTACAAAACATTTGCCTATTACGTCTGGCTGGTGGTGCTGCTGCGCCTTGTGATTCAGGCTGCTTCCCCCATCAACAGGATGGATATCCCTGCCCTCATTCCGCAGCCTGACGCGGCGGCAGCCGGGTCAAACTGATCTGCAGCAGCAGCGTCACGACTCCGGTGCTCATGGGCATCGTTCATCCGACTGTTGTACTTCAGCGGTTCGCTTATGTAAAAAATGCGATGGAGAAGGAACTGAACGATATCCTGCGCCATGAACTCACACATTACAGGCGGAAAGATATATTTTATAAATGGTTTGTTGTGGTGGCAACCTCGCTGCACTGGTTTAATCTGCTTATGGTGTGCATCCGCTGGGAAGTGGGCAGAGCGTGCGAGCTTTCCTGCGATGAAGCCATCATCAGCAGTATATCGGCAGCGGAGAAAAGACAATATGGAAACACCATGCTGACATTTTCAGCAACCAAGAAATATCCGGCTGGTATTCCAGCAACCACTTTGAGTGAAGGCAAGGCTGAATTGAAAGAAAGGCTGGTAAGCATTATGAAATACAAGAAGAAATCGGCATGGGTGATCACTCTGTGCTGATGCTGGCGCTTCTGCTGACAGGATGCGTATTTGGACTTGGCACGCCGAAAAAGAACAGCAGCAAACCTGATTTCTCTCAGACTGTGCAGGAGCAGTCATCTTCCTCGCAGCTGTAGGCAGCCCCTTACTCAAGCACTACCCAGACGTCTGCATCAAACCAGACGCAGACTGCAGAATCATAGGCCAGCAGCACAGCGCGCCGGAGCAGAAATTTTTCAACCAGGTGCGTTCTGCGCTGCATACGAAGATTCCGGTCGATGCTGGCTATACTCTCACAGTCAAGACCTTTTCGGCGGTCAAGAGCTACGAAGTGGATTCCTTTGAGATGAAACAGCCGGCAAAATTAGATTCCACAACTGCTTCAGCCGGAATGCCGATTGCGCAGGTCAAGGGAACCGAACAGAAAGATGCGCGAAAAACAGGGGGATACTTTCGAATTATACAATCATCGATCTGGATCCTGCAAAATATGGAGATCATATTGTGGATTTAGGCCATGGAATCAAGGCCCTTCAGGAAGCGGGCATGAACCAGACTACATTGACTTGGAATGAAGGCCGTTGGTGCTTATGTGTTCATGCTACGAACGACCCAGACTATCAGAGCAAGAAATTTCCCAACAGTATGCAGCTTACCAAAGACGTCGTCACCTATTTGAACAGCCATATGCTGCCGGCTCCCAAGAATGTTGGGGTGATGATATTTGTCTCTATACCCGCAGCAATGAGGTAGATGCTATTTGGCAGAGAGGCGCAAATGTATATCAGGTTATCAGCCATGACCAGATGACTGCCTTGCAAGTGGCTGTGGCAATGAAATTCCAATAAAAGTAGGCCAGCCATGAACGGGTGAGAGACGCAGAAATGCAGGAGAACGGGAAAATTCAGTATCGGTTTGACAGTGTCAGGCGAACCGTTTGAATGGTTAACCGGATTTTTATCTTTTACCCGCTGGCATGAGTTCCTTTTCGAGGCTTCCGTTTCCGGATGACGCCGTGGTCGTCCGGACTTTTAAGACAGGCATCGTCGTGAATGCCTGCACCTGCAGTTCGGGATGGCGGATTTTCCGCAGAAGCAGCGTTGCCGCCTGGATGCCCATGTCATGCACATTGATGTCTACGACGGTCGGCATTGGATCCATAATTTCAGACAAAGGGTAATTGTCAAAGCAGATGAGGCCGATGTCACGCGGAATATTTAATCCCTGCTGCTGGATGGCACGAAGGGCTCCGAAGGCGACAGTGGTTGTCTTCACAAATGACGGCGTTTGGCCACTGGCCGCACGGGGCAGGCAATCAGTGCCATGGATGGAATAATTTTTCGAGCTCGGTCCATTTCGTAAAGGATTTCAAGCATCCCTGTTTTCCTTCTGAAAGACAACGCGACTGGCAGAATTTTTTCCTGCCAGTCGTTGACTTTGCGGTAAGGCTGCCATAACATAAGAGAGCAGACAGAGCAGCTATCTTGTATCCTATTAAAGGTAAAGGAGATCATGGTATGGCAAATATATCTACAGGGATTATTGGGGACGCAAATTTGATGAATTTGAAGGAAATTCCAAATTCATCTGTCCGCTCGGAAGTGATAGGCCTTTTCGTTCCTGGGGAAGAAGTCGTCCAGTTTTTCCAAAGTGTCAGAGACCAAGTTGTATTTACCAATAAACGTGTGTTTGTCGTGAATGTACAGGGCATTACCGGCAAGAAAGTTTCTTATTTCTCTTATCCCTACTCGAAAATCCAGTATTATGGGATTGAAACGGCAGGAGTGCTGGATATCGACAGTGAACTGATTTTAGCCTTTAGCAATGGTGCCCATTTGCAATTTGATTTTAAATCCAAGGTAGATATTAAGCACATCTGCGCCTCCATTTCGGGTTTTATCCTGTAAGAAGAATATCGGGATGCCTGGAGCAGTGTTCGTCGGAAGGCAGAAGCGCTGATTCAGGACTCATCCGGATGTGATTCATGGCTTGGGCGGTTTCATCCTCGACAGCAGACGCATGATGTTATCCATCGTATGGGCAAGGTCGCTTCTGCATGTCTTTTGAGCTTCTGGAAAGGACACTGCTTTTCGGTTTGTGCTGAAAACGGCTGTCACTCCTTCTTGATACACTTTATTTGTATGGTCACCAATATCACCAACAACGGCAATCAGCGGTATCTGTGCTTGTTTGGTGCGGCGGGCGACCCCAATGATCACTTTGCCGCGCAGTGATTGAGCATCCAGTTTGCCTTCTCCGCTGAACACGATATCAGTATGGCAAAGCAACTGGTCGAAATGCACCACATCGAGGACTGTTTCTATGCCCATCTGCAGACGGCCGCCAAAAAAAGCAGCCATTCCGCCTCCCATTCCACCGGCTGCTCCGGAACCCGGCAGATTCCGTATATCTTTTCCGGTTTCTTTCTCTATAACATCAGCAAAGCATGCGAGATTCCGGTCCAGTTTTTTCACCATTTCTGCATCCGCACCTTTTTGCGGGCCAAACACTGCTGCAGCTCCCTGCGACCCGCAGAGCGGATTGTCGATATCGCACATGATGACAAATTCAGTACCAGCAAGTTCGGGAATCCGACTGCTGAAATCGATGGAGGCAATCTCGGAAAGGTTGCATCCGACCGGTATGAATGTTTTTCCATCGGTATCCTGAAACCGTATGCCCAAAGCCGATGCAGCGCCAGCGCCGCCGTCGTTGGTTGCGCTTCCGCCAAGGCCGAGGATGACTTTCCTGTACCCCGATTTCACAGCATGCAGAATGAGCTGGCCGACGCCATAGGTGGTTGCCGTTTCGACATGCTTGTTGTTCCCGGCAAGCGGAAGGCCGGCCGCGGCAGCCATTTCTACCACTGCAGTCCCGTCGGGAAGCCGGCCGTAAAATCCCTTTACCGTTTCAGAATGGGGCCCTTTCACGTCCACCCAGATTTTTTTCCGCCTACTGCTGCGAGGAAGGAGTCAACGCTCCCTTCGCCGCCGTCTGCGACCGGGATGCTTATGATCTCTGCTTCCGGAAAATAGGGCCGGATGGAATCTTCCATGATACTGCAGACTTCTCCGGAAGACATTGTCCCTTTAAAAGAATCGGGAATAATAATAAATTTTAATAATATGTGAACCTCTTATCCACTAAAAATCGAACACACAAGCGATCAATGCACTATTTCACAAAAAGTGACAGTAACATGATAAACACTATCCCGGTTACACCCCTTATCAATGTACACATAGTCTGCGTTTTATAGCCTTGCTCTGGTTTTAAGCGGCCAAAATTCGTCACCACCCAGAAGTAACTGCCATTTGCATGAGAAACCGTTATTGTTCCGGCACCAATTGCCATAACAGTTAAAGCTGCCTTCAGCGGTGAAGTGAGCCCAAGTACACTCATCATAAAACTAGGGCAACACAGCATAACAGCGAAGATGCCGGTGCGATTCTGTGTTGATAAAAAATAGCTCGTTGCTCTTTCCTCAATTTGATCTGCAGGGCAAACATCATATTCAATTTTTG
>DHSD01000001.1:61727-63671 GCA_002411365.1 Ruminococcaceae bacterium UBA5295 | reverse complement strand
AAACTGGAAGAACATATTTTTTTATTAGGTCTATATAGTTGTCTTCACCCGGCTTTACATAATGAGTTTTAATTGGATAGCGATTATACGTCCGGCACATGGCAGTAATCGCAACATTTTTCCCCGGATTCTTTACGAACCACTCCGGCAATGGCTTAATATCATTCGTTTTACCCATATTTCCTCCTTACTTATTGCTTTTTCAATATTACAAAAAGCCATATAAAGTAAAGCTTTTACGATTATAGCTTATTTTTCTCCAAAAATCAATTAATTATTAACTTTTGATTAGAATTTTTTTAAAAGCACGTACGCCGTGCTGAGCGAGGGATGGGTTTTCTCAGAAGCCTGAAATGCCTGCAAAAATTTCCCACTGAAATGCGGCAGCTATTAATAAAGCATTTTCTTAAGATACTGGCCGGTATACGATGCCGGTACCTGCGCGATATGCTCGGGCGTGCCGCAGGCAACAATGCGTCCTCCTCCGTCTCCGCCTTCTGGTCCAAGGTCAATAATATAATCTGCCGTTTTAATTAAGTCGAGATTATGTTCTATGACGATAACAGTGTTTCCGCCGTCTACGAGTTTCTGAAGCACATTAATAAGCATATGGACATCCGCCATGTGAAGGCCTGTCGTCGGCTCGTCAAGGATATAAATCGTGCGGCCTGTAGAACGTTTCCCAAGCTCGGCAGCAAGTTTTACGCGCTGCGCCTCACCGCCGGAAAGCGTAGTTGCAGGCTGGCCGATTTTAATATAGCCAAGCCCAACGTCCTGCAGTGTTTTGAGCTTACGCGCAATTTTAGGGATACTGCTGAAAAATGAATGGCCCTCTTCCACATTCATTTCAAGCACATCAAATATATTTTTACCCTTATACTTGATTTCAAGCGTTTCGCGGTTGTAGCGTTTCCCTTTGCAGACTTCGCACGGCACATATACATCTGGCAGGAAGTTCATCTCAATTTTGATTATGCCATCGCCCTGGCATGCTTCGCAGCGCCCGCCTTTTACATTGAATGAAAAGCGGCTTGCCGTGAACCCGCGCATTTTGGCTTCCGGCATTGAAGCAAACAGTGCGCGTATATCGTTAAAAACGCCAGTGTATGTTGCCGGGTTAGAGCGTGGTGTGCGCCCTATTGGCGACTGATCTATCGCTATGACTTTGTCGAGCGCGGAAAGGCCTGTTATTTTTTTGAATTTACCTGGATGTTCATGCGCGCCGTTAAGTTCCGACGCGAGATACTTATAAAGTATCTCATCTATGAGTGACGACTTTCCAGAGCCTGAAACGCCGGTAACACAGACAAATTCCCCAAGTGGTATTTCAACATTGATATTTTTCAGATTGTTCTGGGCCGCACCGAAAATTTCAAGCTTTTTGCCGTTGCCTCTCCGGCGCGTCTTTGGCACTTCGACTTTTCTGCGCCCGCTGAGGTACTGGCCCGTTATAGACTCTTTGCAGTTTACAATATCCTGTACTTTCCCGCTGAAAACCACATTGCCGCCGTGCACTCCTGCTCCAGGACCGATGTCAACTATATAGTCGGAAGCCAGCATTGTCTCTTCGTCATGCTCTACTACGATAACTGTGTTGCCGAGATCGCGCAGATGCTTTAAAGTCGCGAGCAGCTTTGCGTTGTCACGCTGGTGAAGGCCGATGCTCGGTTCGTCAAGAATATAGATGACACCTGTCAAGGAAGAGCCAATCTGTGTTGCAAGGCGTATACGCTGGCTTTCTCCGCCTGAAAGGGTTCCGGCAGGCCGCGAAAGCGTAAGGTATTCAAGCCCGACATTTTTGAGGAAGCCAAGCCTGTTTGTGATTTCCTTCAGTACAAGCCCCGCAATAGCATTTTCACGCTCGGTCAGCTTAAGGTCTTTCACAAAATCGAGCTCTTCTGAAATAGGCATATCGCAGAACTGCGTTATATTTATTCCTCCGAC
>DHSD01000001.1:0-61554 GCA_002411365.1 Ruminococcaceae bacterium UBA5295 | reverse complement strand
GCACTCATGTAATTCTGAATTTCTTCCCTTATCCAGTTGCTTTGCGTTTCATGGAAGCGCCGCTCGAGGTTGTTAATGATTCCCTCAAACTCCGTCTCATATTTTGCGTGGCCGAAACTTCCCCCGCGTTCGACTTCAATTTTTTCGCCTTTTGTTCCGTAAAGCAAGATATCAATAATTTCCGGCGGCAGCTCACCTACCGGAGTGTCAAGTGAAAAATGATAATGTCTGGCAAGCGCTTTTAAATACATGGCAGCGACAGTGTTACCTTCCATTGCCCACCCGCCGGCTTTCAGCCCTCCGTTATTTATTGAGAGCGACTTGTCAGGCAGGATACGGTCTGGGTCAATTTTCATAAATACGCCGAGGCCTGTGCATTTTGGGCACGCGCCGAAAGGGCTGTTAAACGAAAACATGCGCGGCGTCAGTTCTTCAACGCTTATGCCATGCTCAGGGCAGGCATAGTTCTGCGAAAACAGGTTGTCTTCCCCACCGACAACATTGATAATAGTAAGGCCGTTTGCAAGCGATAAAGCTGTTTCAACCGAATCTGCAAGCCTTGAGCGTATATCCGGATGGATTACAAGCCTGTCAACTACAACGTCTATAGTGTGCTTTTTGTTTTTTTCAAGTTCGATTTTTTCTGAAAGGTCATAGACCGCTCCGTCGACACGCACACGCACAAAGCCATTTTTTCTCGCTGCGTCCAATTCCTTGACATGCGTTCCCTTCCTTGCACGCACCACAGGCGCAAGCACAAGAATTTTTGTCCCTTCAGGCATAGAAAGAACCTGATCCACAATCTGGTCAACGGTCTGCTGGCGTATCTCCCTGCCGCATATCGGGCAGTGGGGTATGCCTATGCGCGCGTAAAGGAGGCGCAGGTAATCGTATATTTCAGTTACAGTGCCCACCGTTGAGCGCGGATTTTTAGATGTTGTTTTCTGGTCGATTGAAATAGCAGGTGACAGTCCGTCTATATAATCTACATCAGGCTTCCTGACCTGGCCGAGAAACTGCCTTGCGTATGCTGAAAGCGACTCTACATAGCGGCGCCTTCCCTCAGCATATATGGTATCAAATGCAAGTGATGATTTTCCTGAGCCGGAAAGCCCCGTGAAAACGATCAGCTTGTCGCGCGGGAGTTCAAGGTCTATATTTTTAAGGTTGTGCTCACGTGCACCTTTAATGAAAATGGTCTTTGCTGACATAATGCCTCCGTACATTCATTCGGATTCCAGTTTTTTGATTTTATCGCGCAGATATGCAGCGTGTTCAAACTCAAGCAGCTTTGCCGCATCTTTCATTTCGCGTGTAAGCTGGGCAATTACACGTTTTTTTTCATCGGGCGAAAGCTTCTGTTTTCTGCGAGGCTTGCTCTCGTCTTTCGGTGTGGAAATCTCCAGTATTTCCGCTACCGGTTTTACTATGGTTTTTGGCACGATTTCATGTTCTTTATTATATGCGGTCTGTAATTTGCGGCGTCGCTCCGTCTCACGTATAGCACTTTCCATAGACGGTGTGACAGAGTCAGCATACATGATTACCTGGCCGTTTGCATTGCGCGCTGCGCGCCCAACAGTCTGGATAAGCGAGCGCTTGCTGCGCAGGAAGCCTTCCTTGTCAGCATCAAGTATGGCAACAAGTGAAACTTCAGGGATATCGATACCCTCGCGCAGCAGGTTTATCCCAACAAGCACATCAAATTTGCCAAGGCGCAGGTCCCGTATGATTTTCATGCGCTCTACCGTATCAATGTCATAGTGCATATACCTGACGCGTATGCCCATGCCCTGAAGGTAGGAAGTCAGGTCTTCCGCCATCTTTTTTGTGAGGGTGGTTATGAGGACACGCTCTTTTCTCGATGTGCGGATATTGATTTCAGATATCAAATCATCAATCTGGCCGTCTGTTGGCTTGACTATTATCTCAGGGTCAACAAGCCCTGTTGGGCGTATGACCTGCTCAACAACCTGTGAAGACTCTTTAAGCTCAAAGTCACCCGGAGTTGCACTGACGAAAACTGCCTGATTGATATGGCTGTAGAATTCGTCAAAGTTAAGCGGCCGGTTGTCGTAAGCTGAGGGAAGACGGAAACCGTACTGCACAAGTGCATTTTTCCTCGCCCTGTCTCCTGCATACATTGAGTGCACCTGTGGAAGTGTGACATGCGATTCGTCGACAAAGAGCAGAAAATCCTTAGGAAAATAATCAAGCAGTGTAAAAGGCGCGCTGCCCGGCTTCCTGCCGGACATGACGCGTGAATAGTTTTCTATTCCCTTACAGAAGCCGACCTCATTCAGCATCTCCATGTCATACCGCGTACGCTCTTCTATCCGCTGTGCCTCAATCAGCTTTCCGTGCTTTTTAAACCATGCTACGCGCTCTTCCATCTCTTCCTCAATGTTCACTAAAGCGCGCTGCATCTTCTCGTGCGGAACAATATAGTGCGAGGCAGGATATATTGCAATATGCTTGAGGTCTGCTACAACTTCGCCTGTTACAGGGTTAAACTCACGTATGCGGTCAATTTCATCGCCGAAAAATTCTACGCGCACCGCGTATTCACTTGACTGCACCGGAAAAATCTCAACAACATCGCCGCGCACACGGAACTTGTTGCGTATAAAGTTCACATCATTGCGCTCATACTGTATCTCAACAAGCTTCTTTAAAAGTTCATCACGGCTTTTTTTCATGCCGGGGCGAAGGCTTATGACCATGGTGCGGTAGTCTATAGGGTCGCCAAGGCTGTAAATGCACGAAACGCTCGAAACAATTATCACGTCCCGCCGCTCTGAAAGCGCCGACGTTGCGGAGTGGCGGAGCTTGTCTATCTCGTCATTGATTGCTGAGTCTTTCTCAATGTATGTGTCTGTTGTCGGAATATACGCCTCAGGCTGGTAATAGTCATAGTAGCTTACGAAATACTCGACTGAATTTTCCGGAAAAAATTCTCTAAACTCAGAGCAAAGTTGTGCCGCAAGCGTTTTGTTGTGTGACAAAACGAGCGTCGGTCGGTTTATCTGAGCAATGACATTTGCCATGGTGAACGTTTTTCCGGATCCGGTAACACCAAGAAGCGTCTGTATGCGGTCACCGTTTCTGATGCCGCCTATGAGCTGGCTTATTGCCTTCGCCTGGTCGCCTGCCGGCTTATATTTTGAAACAAGTTTAAAGTCCATTACTGCTCCATATCAAGTTCCGGATTGAATAACTCCGGCATAATTTTGCCCTGTGCCATTGAAAAATAATCATTTCCACTTACAATTATATGGTCTATCATCTGCACTTCAACTGTCTGCAGCGCGCTGTACACCCAGCGTGTAGTGTCGAGGTCTTGCTTAGAAGGGAGGCATTCGCCACTCGGGTGGTTATGTGCAAGCACAGCATAAACAGCATTGTACCTTACCGCTAAGCGGACAACTGTTTTTATATAGATGTTGGCTGTTGTGGCACTGCCCTCACTGACGGTGTCACAATAAAGTATGCGGTTTCGGCTGTCAAGCAGCATCAGCATGACTACTTCGTTCTGCCTGCCGATAAATTTTTTTGAAAAATATTTTCCCGCGTCATCATAGCTGCAGATAACTGTTTTACCGCTGTCGAGGTTTTCTTCATACAGGCGGCATAGCTGGGGCACCATTTTAATCAGCACGGCCGCCGATTTGCCGATTCCCTTTACTTTAAGCAGCTCTTCCATTGGGGCGTCAAACACGCCAGCAAGCGAGCCGAAACGCCGTATAAGCTCGTGGGCAATAGTATTTGTATCCTTGCGCGGAATGGCGTAATACAAAAGCAGCTCCAAAACTGCATGCGACGAAAAAGAATCCAAACCTGTTTTCAGAAAAAGCTCCTTCACACGTGCCCTGTGGCCCATGTGAGGCGATTCTTCAGGCTCGGATTTTATTTTAACATCCCGGCGCTTATTCTGCATTAAAACGGACACACCTTCCGAAAAAATTTAAAATTTGCGGCTGCCCAGTTTTACAGGGGCTGGCGCTCCCGCTTTGCAGAGCGGGCAGTCATCTGGTTCCCACGACTCAATGTTTAGGGAAACAACAGCACAGAATGGAACACCGAAATCTATTTTGCCACCCGTGCGGTCTACTATGGCACCAACTCCCGCCACATGCCCGCCGGCAGCCCGAACAATATCCATCACCTCGCACACCGAGCCGCCTGTAGTTACTACGTCTTCAACAACGAGCACTTTCTGCCCCGGCTTTATCTCAAAGCCCCGGCGGAGCGCCATTTTACCATCATCGCCGCGCTCTGTGAAAAAGTTTTCACACCCCAGTGAGCGGCTTACTTCATAAGCCATCTGAACGGCACCCATTGCGGGGCCTATTACGGCTCCGATACCCTGCCCGCGGAATTTACATGCAAGTGCGGAGCACAGCTCCACACTGTATTTCGGGTTCTGGAAAATATGCGCGCACTGAAGATACATGTTGCTGTGGCGTCCGGAAGTCAGCCTGAAATGGCCTTTAAGCAAAACACCTGCTTCATCAAAAATCTGCATGGCCCGTTCTTGTGTCATCACTGATATGCCCCTTTTTCTAATTGTTGCGTTCTATTTTATTGTATACTAAAAGTGATTTTTTGAAAAGGCTCTTCTCTTCCCGAAACTGCCTCTAAATGTTATAATTAGATAAGCACTGAAAAATCCGGCAAAATGGCATTACCGCCAGAAAAAGGACTGATTATTAATGAAAACAGTAACAGTGGGAAAAAACGACGCAGGCCAGAGGCTCGATAAATTCCTGACAAAAGCATACCCAAACCTGCCGCAGTCGATGATGTATAAAAGCATACGGAAAAAGGATATCAAGTACAATGGGCGCAGATGCCAGATTTCCACACGCCTTAATGAAGGCGACGTGCTGACAATGTACCTTAAGGATGAGTTTTTCCAGACACAGCAAAAAGAGTACGACTTTATGAAAGCGCCCGTCAAGCTCAATATCCTTTATGAAGATAAAAATATCATGATACTTGACAAAAAGCCGGGGCTGATAGTCCACCCAGACAAGACTTACCATTTTGACTCGCTTATTGCGCGGGTTCAGCACTATCTTTACACAAATGACGAATACAACCCGGAAGCAGAAAACTCATTTGCCCCTGCCCTTATCAACAGGATAGACAGGAACACCGGCGGCATAGTTATGGCGGCCAAAAATGCGGAAACGCTGCGCATAATGAACCAGAAGGTAAAAGCGCGCGAGATAAAAAAGCTTTACTTATGCGTTGTATGTGGCCGCATGGATAAAAAATGCATGACTATGTGTGCTTACCTCACAAAAAACGAAAAGCAGAACCGCGTTTTTATCTCATACAAGCCGCTGCCTGATTCCCGTACAATCGTCACAAAATACCGTGTACTTGAAGAAAAAAAAGATTTCAGCCTTCTTGAAGTCGAGCTTATGACTGGACGTACACATCAGATACGCGCGCATATGGCGTCGGTCGGCCATCCTTTGGCGGGCGACGGCAAATATGGAAAAAATGCCGTAAACAGGCTCATAGGTTTTCCGTATCAGGCCCTGTACTCGTATAAATTAAAATTTCAGTTTACAACTGACGCCGGTGACCTCGAATACCTTAACGGAAAAGATTTTGAAGCAAAAAATATATGGTTTCTGGAAAAATTTTATAATTTTGATTAAAACAAAGTCATCTGGCTGCTCTTCGGCAAACCATCCAGAACTTCGGACTGTGCGAGCGTATCAATAACAGACTTTGAAACCTTCGAGCGTGACTGAAGATCTTCCACAGAAAGATATTTTCCTCCGCTGTTTTTGGCGTTTGCCAGGCTGTTTGCTGCGGTTTCACCAACTCCTGCAAGCGACAGGAACGGCAGACGGATTTTTTCGTTTTCTACAAGGAATTTTCTGGCATCAGATTTATAAAGGTCAACTGGCAGCACCTGAATGCCGCGTGCAAGCATTTCGTTAACAATCTGCAGAGTGCCGTACTCTGATTGCTCTTTTGCGCTCGCTTCCTTGCCTTTCATGTTTATCTCATTCATTCTGCGACGGACGGTTTCCCTGCCTTTAATGACAAGCGCGCCGTCAAAATCCCCTCCACGTACGGTAAAATAAGCCGCATAGTACTCTACAGGACGATGGACTTTATACCAGCCAAGTCGCAGAGTGGAAATCATGTATGCTGCCGCATGAGCCTTAGGAAACATATATTTTATTTTCATGCAGGAATCTATATACCACTGTGGGACATTGTGGTCTTTCATGGCCTGTATGTATTCACTTGTCAGCTTTACCGGCGCTTTGCCCTTCCGCACTATTTCCATTATTTTAAACGCCATCTTCGGTTCAAGGCCCTTCTGGAGCAAGTAAGTCATTATGCTGTCACGCGTTCCGATTACTTCCGAAATAGTGCATGTGCCGTTTTTAATCAGCTCCTGCGCATTGCCAAGCCAAACATTGGTTCCGTGTGAAAGTCCCGAAACCTGCAGAAGGTCTGAAAACGTCTTAGGCTTTGAATCCATAAGCATCTGGCGCACGAAATTAGTACCTACTTCCGGCAGCGAAAATGTGCCGGTCGGTGAATCAATATCCTCAGGCTTAACCCCAAGAGCCTTCGTTGATGTAAAGAGTGACATTACCTGCGGGTCGCTCATGGAAACATTCATAACAGGTATGCCTGTGTAGTCTTCCAGATAACGGTAAATAGTGGGCACATCATGGCCGAGCTCATCCAGTTTACAGATTGTGTCATGGATAGAGTGAAAGTCGAAATGTGTCGTTATGCTGTCTGATTTTGCATCGTTCGCAGGATGCTGCACAGGGCAGAAATCATAGATTTCCATTCCTTTCGGCACAACTACCATGCCGCCCGGATGTTGCCCGGTCGTCCTTTTTACTCCGGTACACCCTGTGGCAAGGCGAAGCTCTTCGGCACGGTGCATTGTCATGCCGCGTTCTTCCGCGTATTTCTTCACAAAGCCGAGAGCTGTTTTGTCTGCCACAGTTGCTATGGTACCCGCCTTAAAAACACTGTTTTTCCCAAAAAGCTTTTCGGTGTAGCGGTGCGCCTGCGTCTGGTACTCACCTGAAAAATTAAGGTCTATATCAGGTGTTTTGTCGCCATCGAACCCAAGGAAGGTTTCGAACGGGATAGTGTGGCCGTCGCGGTTATACTCAGTGCCGCACACAGGACATTTTTTGGTGGGAAGGTCAAAGCCACTTGTAACACTGCCATCTGTTATAAACTCGCTGCGATGGCATTTAGGGCAGACATAATGTGGTTGCAGCGGATTTACTTCGGAAATTCCGGCCATGTTGGCTACAAGCGATGAACCTACGGAACCACGCGAACCTACAAGATAGCCGTGTTTTACCGAGTTGGCCACAAGCTTCTGCGCTGTCATGTAAAGGATTGAGAAGCCATGCTTTGTGATTGAGCCAAGCTCCCTGTCAAGGCGGTCTTTTACAATTTTAGGCAGCGGATCCCCGTAAATCTCTTTAGCGCGAGTCCAAACTATGTGAGTAAGCTGCTCTTCCGCCCCGGCTATAAAAGGCGGGAATGTCCCCTGCGGTATAGGCCGTATGTCCTCAATCATATTGGCAATTATATTTGTGTTTTTTACAACGACTTCATACGATTTTTCTTTGCCAAGGTAAGAAAATTCATCGAGCATTTCATCAGTAGTACGAAAATAAAGCGGCGCCTGGTTGTCTGTATCCTTGTAACCGAGGCCAGCCATAAGTATTTTGCGGTAGTCGCCGTCCTTAGGATCCATAAAATGCACGTCGCATGTTGCAACTACAGGCTTGTGCAGTTTTTCGCCGAGGTGCACGATGGTGCGGTTAAATTCGCGCAGTTTTTCTTCATCTGGCACCATACCTTCACGCACCATGAATTCATTGTTGCTTATAGGCTGTATCTCAAGATAATCATAAAACGAAGCAATTTCACAAAGCCTCTGCCACGGCTGCGCGCTGAAAATAGCGCTGTAAAGCTCACCAGCTTGACATGCACTGCCTATAAGCAGACCCTCACGGTGTTTGACGAGGTCGGTTTTTAATATGCGTGGGTTCCTGTAAAAGGTTTTGAGGTGTGATTTTGAAATAAGTTTGTATAGGTTTTTAAGGCCAACCTTATTTTTTGCAAGGATAATCATGTGGTATGAGCGCATCTTTTTGAAGTCCCCTCCGGCAAGGGACGTGTTTATATCCATAATCTTCTTTGCGCCTGTATCTTCAGAAAGCCTTTGCAGAAGGCAAAGAAAAATCTTTGCAAGTATGGCAGCATCATCACATGCGCGATGGTGGTGAAAATCCTCAAGCTTAAGATATTTTGCGACTGTGTCAAGTTTGCAGTTCTTTATGCCTTTAAGCAGCGAACGGCACATTGGCACAGTGTCAATATATGTATTAGAAAATTCCATGCCGTTCCGCTCGGCGGCTACGCGTATAAAGGAAGTATCAAAATCGGCATTATGCGCTATCAGCACTGCATCTTCACCGCAAAAGCGAAAAAAAGACCCCAGAGCCTCTTTTTCTGACGGGGCATCTTTAACCATCTCATCTGTTATGCTTGTGAGCTGCGTTATTTTAGACGGTATAGGCCGTTCTGGGTTCACAAAACTGTCAAACGAATCAGCAATCTGGCCGCCCTTTATCCTTACTGCGCCGATCTCAGTTATACGGTCATTTGCAAGGCTCAGGCCTGTAGTTTCAATATCAAAAGAAATGAATTCATCCTGAAAAGTTTTGTCCGTTTTGCCTTTGACAGCAGGGACAAGGTCATTTACAAAATATGCTTCCATGCCATAGATGACTTTAATAGGCTTTCCTTTTTTCTTCATTTCGTCTGCGGTGTTCATAGCTTCAGGAAATGCCTGCGCAACACCATGGTCGGTTACTGCAACGGCAGGGTGCCCCCACTCCGCAGCACGCCTTACAAGTGCACTTGCAGGCGTTACACCGTCCATTGCGGACATGTTTGTGTGCATGTGAAGTTCTACCCTTTTTTCTTTTGCCGTATCGTCAACTTTCACCTGCTTGACTGTGGCAATGCCGCGCGGCCTTATAACTATCTCATGGTCGTACTTGTCATACTCAACTTCACCGCGGACAAGCACCGAAACGTCGTTTACAAGCGTATCGAGCATCTTGCACTGGCTTGCCATCTCAATTACCTTTACAGTGATGGAATTTGTGTAGTCGGTTATGTTTATTGAATATATCTTGCGCTGCTTGTCGCGTGTTTCTTTTTGCTCAGCGGAAAAAATTTCTCCCCATACGGTCACACTGCCAATATCAGGAGTAACTTTGGAAATGGGAATCGGCTTGGATTTTCCCATATGGCCATAAATAACTTTTGCCGTTTCGGGAATTATGCATGGCAAAAGCGTTTCCCCTCTTCGGATATTTATAGTTTTAATGGAATGGGAACCATCCGCCATACTTGCTTCATAGTCGTCGACCTTCTGCACGACTGCTTCCCTGCGCTTTTTCTCTTCTGCCGTTTTTTTCCGTTCCACAAAGGCGGCGTCAGTTTCATTTACAGAAAGGACACCGTCAAAGTGCACGGGGATTTTTATGCCAAATTCCTCTTCGATAAGTTGAGAAAGAGCGCGGTCAGCATGGCGTGAAATCAGCATTTCGCTTCCGCCGTGCTTGAGTGTTATAACTAAAACACCGTTCTCAAGGCGCGCCGAAGAGTTGTTAAGGAAGCCGTTTATGCTGACATCCCGCCGCTTAAGCTCAGCGGCAAGGTCAGAGTAACAATCTGCTGAGAATGATTCTTTCGGGTACTTAGGGCGTATTTCGGCTCGCTTGAGTTTCAGGCCATGGCAATCGGAAATACGGTCCTCAACACATGTAATGGCTGTGTGCTTTACAGGCGCCGAAAAGCTAGTAACGACCTTCAATGTACGGCCGATAGAGTCAATGTTTAAGCACCTGATTTCGCCGTCAAGCACTTCTTGTGGAACGCCCTTTAAATCTATATATGAACCGAAAAAATCGCCGAATCTATTCAAAAGAGCTTCTCCTTTACAGCTTTTCAATCTCTTTTATCAGTTCATCTACAAGCTGATTTTCCTTTACCTTACTGACAATTTTCCCTTTCTTAAAAATAAGCCCGCAGCCGTCGCCGCCAGCTACGCCCACGTCAGCTTCACGTGCCTCACCCGGCCCGTTGACAGCACAACCCATAACAGCTACCGTGATGTTTTTTCTGCATCCCGAAAGGCGTTTTTCGACTTCGCGGGCAATTTGTATTAAATTAATTTTTGTCCTTCCACATGTAGGGCACGATACTATTTTTACCCCTTTGCGAAAGCCAAGAGCCTTCAATATATCGATGCCGGCCTCAACTTCATGCACCGGGTCTGCCGTAAGTGATACCCTTATCGTATCGCCGATTCCATCTTCAAGCAGAGAACCTATGCCCGCTGCAGATTTTATTATACCTATTCTCTCGGTGCCAGCTTCCGTCACACCGAGGTGCAGCGGATAGCTGCACTTTGATGCAACGATTCTGTTGGCTTCAATCATTGTGCGCACATCAGATGATTTTATTGATAGCACAATATCTGAAAATCCAAATTTTTCGAGCAACGACGCATTCAAAAGCGCACTTTCGGCAAGTGCACGCGGCGTAGGTCCTCCGTATTTTGCAAGGATATCTTTCTGCACTGAGCCAGAGTTCACGCCTATCCTAATCGGTATATGCCGCCTAAGGCATTCGTCGGCAACGGCTTTCACCCTGTCATCTGAGCCTATATTTCCCGGGTTAATCCTTATTGCGTCTGCGCCTGCCTGTGCTGCTTTCAGCGCGAGCCTGTAATCAAAGTGAATATCTGCAACAAGCGGTACACTTACTTCCCTTTTAATTGCCGGAATAAGCGCAACGGAATCTGCATCCGGAATTGCAGCGCGAAGTATTTCACAGCCGGCATCAGCAAGATCTTTTGCCTGATGTACACCGTCGCTGATCCGATTTACAGGAACGTTCAGCATGGACTGTACAGTTATCGGCGAGCCTCCGCCGACCGGCACATTCCCGACCATTACTTTTTTTGATATACGCATTATCCGCCAAGACCTTTCCCTGTTGCAATTCTCAGTATGTCACTGTAAGTCACAATCAGCATAAAGCCCATGAGGAGCACAAAACCAACTGTATCGACAATCCCTACGTATTTTTCATTAATCGGCTTGCGGCGTATAGCCTCGATGATAAACAGGAAAAACTTGCCGCCGTCTAAAGCAGGAAAAGGGATAAGGTTGAAAACGCCGAGGTTTACAGTAAACATCGTCATTATATAAATTACATTGTTCAGCCCGGCAAGGAAATTCTGTTTAAGGCCGGCCGTTACCGCCTGGCCTATGACATCAGCCGCCCCCACAGGCCCTGCCATGTCATTCAGGCTGTATTTTCCACTGAGCATGCTTATGAGCGAATACCACACAAGTCGTACTACGGAAACAGTATCCTGACATGATTTTGCAATTAGAGTGCCAAAATTTTTGTGTATGGGCGCAACGTAAAAATCAAGTGAAACATATTTTTTGCCGCTTACCGTCTGGGAATGAAGCTTTACATCATTAAAAGTGAGCATTTTGTTGTCGCGTTTGACTGCAATGTCTACTGAAGACGGATTTGCCGTTGCCAGAGCGAACGAAAGGTCCTTGTCTCCACTTATGTGGTAGTGGTCCACAGAAACAAATTTGTCTCCTATTCTCATGCCGGCTGCCTGAAAAGCAGAATTCTTCGTAAATGCGGCAATTGTAGTAGAGTTAAACGCGGACTGCTGGCCTAAAAGTATCATCATCAGAACAAGCCCTAAAACAATATTCATGACCGCGCCCATTACAACAATCAGCATTTTCTGCCATACAGGCTTTTTGTTGAATGCATGCGTATCGTCGCTGTTCTCATCTTCACCTTCCATTGCGCAGAAACCGCCGATTGGCAAAAGGCGCAGCGAATACTTTGTGTCCCCTTTTTGCGTGTGAAAAAGCGTAGGACCCATTCCGATAGCGAATTCATTTATACGCACGCCGCACATCTTTGCAGTAAAAAAATGCCCGAATTCATGGATAAATATCATGAAGCCAAATAAAAGTACAGCAATGATTATTAGAATAACTTTAATAATAAAAAATCACCCCAAAGAGCCGACTGCATGGATCACATGCATGCGGGCTGACATGTCGGCTTCCAAAATATTATTTACAGAGATTTCGCTTTGAATCTCAGGCTGGCTTTCCATAGCGTCATATACAAGATGAGCAATATCTGTAAAAGCTATACGATGCTGAAGGAAAAGCTGTACTGCAGCTTCATTTGCACCATTTACTGCCGCAGGGGCAAGCCCTCCGCGCTTCATTGCTTCCTTGCATACAGCAATGCACTTAAACTTTTTTTCGTCAGGACGTGCAAATGTAAGTGTTCCATATTCTGCAAGATCAAGCGGCTTTACCTGAGAATGAAAACGCTGAGGCCATGTAATAGCATACTGTATAGGAAGGCGCATATCAGGTATTCCGAGCTGTGCCATTACGGAATTGTCTTCATATTCTATCATTGAATGGACTACGCTTTCGCGCTGGACAAGAATATCAATTTTTGAAGGCGGCAAATCAAAAAGCCACGAAGCTTCCATCATCTCGAGGCCTTTGTTCATCATGGTTGCTGAATCTATCGTAACTTTTGGCCCCATGTGCCAGTTCGGATGCCTTAGCGCCTGCTCAGGAGTAGCATGGCGCAGCTGCTCATACGTCCACTCGAAAAACGGCCCACCGGAAGCGGTGAGAATAATGCGCTTAAGCGCTTTTTTTTCAGGGCAGCCCTGAAGGCACTGAAAAATGGCAGAATGTTCACTGTCCACCGGCAGAATTTTGACTCCGGCACGCTTTGCCTCTTTCATCACAACGGCACCGCCGGCCACAAGCGTTTCTTTATTTGAAAGTGCAACATCTTTTCCTGCACTGATTGCCGCCAGAGTTGGCTGCAATCCAACAAGGCCGACGACAGAATTGCATATAAGGTCAGCTTTTTTATATGAAGCAGCTTCACAAAGGCCATCCATGCCCGAAACAATTTTTACCGGAAGGTCCTCAACCGATAATCTGAGATTTTTGGCTGCCGACTCTTCATAAACAGCTGCAAGTTCAGGACGGAACTCCCTTATTTGCTCTTCGAGAAGCCGAACATTGCTGCGTGCCGCAAGGGCACCGATTTTAAGTTTAAGATTACGGGCTACATCAAGGGTCTGTGTCCCGATTGAACCCGTAGAGCCTAAAACAGATAAGCATCTTCGCATTAGTATTCACCAGTTCATCATTTTTTGTGCATCCTGTTTTTAATCATAGCACAATTGGCAGAAAATGGACAATAATATAAACGAACGGAGCCTCAAAAATTACACTGTCGAAGCGATCGAGAATTCCTCCATGCCCAGGTATGATCTCGCTGAAGTCTTTAATATGGCAGCTACGCTTTATAAGCGAAAAACTTAGGTCGCCAAGTATTGAAAGGACTGTGCCGCATGAACCAATTATAAACAGGGAGAGGTAGGAAACGCAGACACGGTTTCCGCTGTATGACTGAAAAATATATCCAAATAGCAGCATGGCGGTGATATTAAGTGCAAAAGATCCTGCCACACCCTCTTTTGTCTTTTTAGGGCTGATATCCGGGCAAAATTTATGCTTACCCCAAAAACGTCCAGCAAAAAAGCCGCCCACGTCAGAGATCCACGCTGAGGATATGGCAATTATTGCATAAAACATACCATGCCGGCCACCGTAGTCACGCAGGTAAATGATTGTGCTTAGTGCCGTCGGTATCATCAAAGCCATGCTGTATATAATGCCTACTTCCCTGAACGTAACGTCCCTGTGATAGCAGATAAGTCCTGTAAAAATGACAACAGTGTAAGCAAAGTAAGCAATTTCCTTCCCTACCCACGAAAAACTTAGAAAAGGAAAAACTCCGGCAAAGGCAAGGCTTGAAATTATCAGTATATAGTTTCTCGTGCAACCAATGGCAGAGATGATTTCGTAAACGCCGAGCACTGAAACAAGCGCTATTGCAATATTAAGGGCAATGGGAAACGACTGATTGAACACAACAATAGCAGCTAACAGAAAAACGAGGGTAAAACCAGAAATTACTCTGTCTCTCAATCAAATCCCTCCAAAGCGCCGGTTGCGTGTTGCATAGTCATCCAGCGCGCGGTCCAAATCTTTCGTTGTAAAATCAGGCCAGAGAATATCCATCACAAGGTATTCAGTGTAAGCCGACTGCCAAAGCAGAAAATTAGAAATCCTTCTTTCTCCGCTTGGCCGTATTATAAGGTCTGGATCCGGCTGGCCAGTTGTATATAACTTTGAAGTGAACATTTTTTCATTTATATCTTCGGGCTGAATGCGCCCGGCTTTTACATCTTCTGCTAAAAGTTCTGCAGCCCGCACAATTTCAGCGCGCCCTCCGTAATTAAGCGCAACATTCAGCACCATTCCTGTTTTGCCTGCAGAAGTTTTTTTGATGTCATCAATAAGTTCCTTTAGCTGAGGATCAAATACAGATGTATCGCCAAGAAAGCGTACTTTTATATTTTCACTGAGAAAATTTGTAAGGGCATCTTTGAGGTATATCTTAAAAAGGCCAATGAGTGTAAGAATCTCATTCTGCGGGCGTTTCCAGTTTTCAGTTGAAAATGCATAAATGGTAAGATACTGTATGCCTATCCTGTTGCAGTACAGAACCATTTTTTTAAAAACCTCAGCGCCGGCAGCATGGCCTGCCGATCTTGGAAGGCCGCGCTGTTTTGCCCACCGGCCGTTTCCATCCATAATTATGCCCAAGTGGCGTGGCAAGACCTTATCTGCCATAATTTATATCTCCATAATTTCTTTTTTCTTGTCTTCAAAAGTCTGATCTGCCAATTTGCAGTACTTATCGGTCAGGTTCTGCACTTCTTTCTGCGACTGTTTAAGTTCATCTTCAGTAAGCTCCGAATTTTTCTTTTTTGCCTTTAGCTTTTCAATTGCATCGCGCCTGATAGAGCGGACTGCTACCTTGCACTCTTCGGCCATTTTACTCGTTTCCTTTACAAGGTCGCGGCGGCGCTCCTCAGAAAGCGGAGGAAAAGCAAGGCGTATAACCCTGCCGTCGCTCTGCGGATTTATGCCTATATTCGAAGTCTCAATGGCGCGTGTGATGGATTTGCATGTAGTGATATCCCACGGCTGGATTGTGAGTACACGCGCTTCGCTGACTGAAATAGCCGCCATCTGGTTGATAGGTGTTGGTGTGCCGTAATAGTCAACACGAATTTTGTCAAGCACAGCAGGAGTCGCGCGCCCGGCACGCACGGCGGAATAATCTGATGATAAAACCGACAGGCTTTTTTCCATCTTGGTTTCAGCCTCTTCAATAATGCCTTTCATTTTTGCTTCTCCTTCACAATAGTACCGACCGGTCCCCCGCAGACTGCCCTCACTATATTTTCTGGGTCAAGTATGCTGAACACACAAATCGGGATATTATTATCCATGCACAGTGAAGCTGCGGTACTGTCCATAACCTGAAGGTTCTGGTTAAGCACGTCAAGGTATGTCAGGGTATCGTATTTTTTAGCACCCGGGTTCGTTTTCGGGTCGCTGTCGTAAACGCCGTCGACCATTGTTGCCTTTAGAATTATGTCGGCGTCAATTTCCGCGGCACGCAAAGCAGCGGCAGTGTCAGTCGAGAAAAACGGATTTCCGGTGCCACAGCCAAGGACAACTATCCTTCCTTTCTCAAGATGGCGTACAGCACGGTTCCTGATATAAGGCTCTGCTATCTGGCGCATTTCAATAGCCGTCTGCACCCGCACCGTAAGGCCGAGGTGCTCCAGCGCATCTGCAACACCGAGCGCATTTATAGTTGTTGCAAGCATGCCCATATGGTCCGCCCTTGTGCGGTCCATCTGCCCACTGGAACGGCCGCGCCAGAAGTTGCCTCCGCCGACAACAATGGCAATCTGTACGCCCATCTGCGAGCATTCCTTAATTGGTCTGCATATCTTCATTACAGTGTCAAAATCAATGCCGTGCTTTTCTTTTCCGGCTAAACTCTCACCGCTCAGTTTGAGCAGAACTCTTTTGTATTTTGGCTGCAATTTACACACTCCCGTTCAATTTATTTCATTTTACAATAAGCTATAGGTAAAGTAAAGTATTTCGTCTTTCAAACAGGGCCTGAGATGGATTTTTCATAGTTTGGAAATAATTTTATCGTGTTCCATGTGGCTACTTAGAGCAGAGAAACAGCCGCCCAGAAACCGCGGCGGCTGAATGTATAAAAGGCAGAGAGCCTTTGCTTAATTTTTGCTTTTTTGCCTGTTTTTTGTTTTTATCATACGGTTCAGCTCGTCCATAAATGTGTTGATATCCTTGAATTGCTTATAAACGGAAGCGAACCGCACATACGCAACCTCATCTATATTTTTCAACTTTTCCATCGCATATTTACCAATCAGGCTTGACGGGACTTCCCTGTCGAGGGAATTCTGAAGCATATTCTCAATTTCGTCTACGACTTTTTCAAGTGTTTCAAGCGATACAGGGCGTTTTTCACAGGCACGCAGCAGGCCGTTCAGCAGCTTATTGCGGTTAAATGTTTCGCGTGACTTGTCTTTTTTTATCACGACAATCGGGACGGTCTCAATCACCTCATACGTGGTGAACCGCTTTAAGCATTTCAGGCATTCCCTGCGCCGGCGGATACGGTTGCCATCGCCGGTCGGGCGGGAATCAATTACCCGGCTTTCTGTATATCCACAGTATGGGCATTTCATTTATTTCATCCCTTCTGATTAATTTCGTAAATTATACCATAATCTCATGAAAATTTCAAAGACGGTTTGTAAATCTTTTAATTAATAAGGCTGTTCACGGTTTTTCCAGCGGCAGTGAGTTCGCTTAGCTCACCGAAACTTTTCCGGTATACTTCAATCATAAGGCAGCCGTCGTAGCCAAAGCCTTTAAGTTCACACATGAGCTTCTGGTAGTCCATTGAGCCGAATCCCGGCAGCAGGCAGTCGGATGAAACGCTGTTGTCGTTTATATGGACATGGCACAGCTTTTCACCCATTGACGCGCACAGTTCATAAGGGTCAATCTTACCGCGTATAGCCTGTTTTACATCGAAAACGAAAGCGCAGTTTTCCCCGCAAGCAAGCCGCATCTTTCGTATAAAATCCGGGCTGTCGCTGCAGTAACAGTTTACGTTTTCCTGAGCAACCGTCACGCCGAATTGCTGGCCGAGCTCATAAAGGCGCATATACCTCTCGAAAAATTCTTCGTCGGAAATGCTTATCTTATCACTCCTGCGACCATGCAGAACGAGAATATGTGCACCGAGAACATTGCAGGCATTCAGGTAACGCCTGTAAAACTCAAGGCCATCAAAAAAGCGGCGCTTATAGTCTGAAAACAAAAGAAAATTTTCATATCCTGAAGTGAACGGATGCACAGATAAGATTATGCTTTTGCTGTCATCTGCCATCTTTTTCAACTTTCTGAGATATTCCTTCCTCATTTCGCTGCATGTATTAAGAAAGACTTCATAAGTGCGGAAACCCATCGAAAAAAGTGTGGAAAAAGATTTTTCCAGAAGCATGGGATAAAGGCAGGCCGTTGATATTCCCCATTGCATCCAATCACCTCATTTATAATTATATTCTTAAGCAGATTGAATGTCCAGTGCATGAAAAGCTGCCTTCGCCATATCCATAAGTTTCCGGTTTAAAACGGAAGGGAAACGGGAACGATTAAATTGAATTTTCATACGGGAGGAATCTATAATGCAGAAAAATTCTGACCGCTCAAAAGTTTTGAACGAATTGTTCAGAGTTTCCAAAATGGGCATGGAAGCATCGGAAATAGTCCTTACCCGAACCCACGAAAAAGAGTTAAGTAACCGCATAAAGCGGCAGGATGAAGGCTATATAAACTTAATGGAGAAAGCGCGTGCACTGTTAGAAACTTCCAGCGAGCAGCCTGCAGGTGTCAGCAAAAGGCTGCAGAATATGCTGCGCGGCGCTGTAAAGGCAAACACATTCTTCAGGCATGATCCGCAGCATATAGCTGAACTGATGGTGAGAGGCTCTACTATGGGGATAGTCAATATTACAAAAACGATGAACCACACGCCCGACTGTGACCCAAAAGTAAGGAAGATGGCTGAAGATTATATTAACGCAGAAAAATGCGGCATTGATAAAATGAAAGCTTTTCTGTAAAGGCCGCTTACTTGATTTCACAGCTTTATTTCGGTATAATAGGCAAAAAGATATCAGCGGAGTTTTTACTCCGCATTTTACATAGAGGGGTTTTAGAAAAATGCCTTTGCTTAGCGCCGAAAACATTTGCAAATCTTTCGGCACAGATATAATTCTCAATGGAATTTCATTCGAAGTGCGGGAAAATTACCACATAGGCCTTATTGGCAGCAATGGTACAGGCAAGACAACACTCTTTAAAATACTGACAGGCGCATTGCAGGCTGACAGCGGCACTGTCAACCGTTCCAACCGCACAAGGCTTGGATATATGGAGCAGCATATCTGCCACAACCTCGAGCGGCGTGCCTATGACGAAGTGATGACAGTCTTTCAGCCGCTGCTTGATATGGAACATGAACTTGATTCAATTTCCAATGCTTTGCAGCAAAATCCTAAAGACGCCGATAAGCTTATTGAGCGCCAGTCATTTCTGACAGACAGGTTCAATATGGGTGGGGGCCTCACTTGCCGCAGCCTGGCACATTCCGCGCTCCTCGGTCTCGGATTTTCGGAAGAACAGATTTACACGCCGGTTAGATACCTCAGTGGTGGCCAGCGCGCTAAACTCCAGCTTGCAAAACTGCTTCTAAGCGGCGCAAACCTGCTGCTGCTTGACGAGCCTACAAACCATCTTGACATCGCTTCGGTCGAATGGCTGGAAGACTTTCTGCATTCATTTTCTGGCTCTTATATAGTGACTTCACATGACCGCTATTTTCTCGACCGCACAACCGACCGAACATTCGAGCTTAAAAATCACCGCATGCGGCTTTTCAGCGGAAACTACTCTTCATACCTGAAACAGAAAGCGGAACTTGACCTTGCGGCAAAGCGAAAATATGAAAACACGCAGAAAGCAATATCACGCTTAAATGGAATCGTAGAGCAGCAGCGCCGCTGGAACCAAGAACGTAACTATAAAACGATAGCAAGTAAAGAAAAAAGCATTGGACGGCTGGAAGGCATACTCGAAGCCCCTGAAAAAGAAGACGCCGCAATGCACTTTCATTTCGGCATAAACCATCAGAGTGGGAATGATGTGCTGAGCGTTAAAGATCTCGCTATTTCTTTTGATGGTAAACAGCTTTTCAAACATGCAAACATGGAAATACACCGCGGTGAACGTGTCTTCCTCTTAGGCGCCAACGGCTGCGGCAAAACATCTTTCCTTAAAACGCTTCTGGGTACAAACAGCCCTTCTGAAGGCTCATTCCGTTTCGGCGTCGGAGTTAACGTAGGCTACTACGACCAACTTCAGACAGAACTAAGGCCTGACAAAACTGTTATAGATGAAATCTGGGACTATTACCCAAGGATGACGCAAACCGAAGTACGTTCGGCACTTGCGGTTTTTCTCTTCCGCGGCGATGATGTGTTTAAACCTGTATCAGCCTTAAGCGGAGGGGAGCGCGCAAAAATTCTGCTGCTGCGCCTGATGCTTTCTAAAAGCAATTTTCTGCTGCTTGACGAGCCCACAAACCACCTTGACATTTCATCGTGCGAAGCGCTGGAAAACGCTCTGCGTGATTATGATGGCACACTGCTTATAGTTTCGCATGACCGTTACCTTATAAACGAACTGGCTGATAAAATTTATTATCTCACTGCGGACGGGACTGAATTCTGCGGCAGCAGCTACGACGAATATGCAGAATCGGCAAAAGTGAAACATTCTGTTCCTGCCGCGAAAAAGCCGGAATCTCCGCGCAAAAACGAATACCAGAAGCACAAAGCCATTGGCGCTGCCGCGAGAAAAGAAAAAGCCGAGCTGCGCAGGATTGAAAACAGCATCAGCAACTCAGAAAAAGAAATAAGGCAGCTTGAAAGTCAGCTTGAAGACCCCGAAACCGCCTGTGACTACGAAAGGACAATGGAAATATCAAATAAACTTGCTGAACAAAAGAAAGAAAACGATAGCCTTTTTCAGCGCTGGAGTGTCCTTGCCCAAAAATATGAGGCATAATAAAAAAAGTCCGGCCATAGCCGGACACCATTAACATTGTCTTATGATTTGTTTGCAGCCGGTACAGAAGATACATTGCCGGAAACATCTTTGCACGCAAAAGGCTTTAGCTGACATATAAAATCATCGAATTTGTTCTTGTCAACACCATCTGCATCTACCTCAATTTTCAATGGCTTGGACAAATCCAGGCTGAAAATTCCCATTATTGACTTGGCGTCGATTTTATACTTGTCCGTGGCAAGATTTATCGGGAATTTGTAGTTATTTGCCAATGTAACAAATTCTTTTACAGCCTCAATGTTAGACAAACTGATATATGACGAATACATAAATTTCCCTCCATAACTATCGTCTAAGAACAATTTGATACCTGTACAAGGATAGACCTTTTCTTTTTTTAGGTCAATGTCCAAAATTACTATAGATTTTTTTATTTAGCCAAACAAAATATCTATTTTTTATGAAAGGTGAACAAATGAAAGTTACCGCAATCACACTTGGCTGCAAAGTCAATCAGTACGAATCGCAGTCAATGCTTCATACGCTTTTTAACGAAGGCTGCACTGCGTGCGACAGTATACCGGAAAGTGATATAGTTATTATTAATTCATGCACGGTGACATCAGTCAGCGACCGCAAAGTAAGGCAGACTGTCCGCCGCACGCGCAGGGAAAATCCGCATGCTGTTATTGTGCTTACAGGCTGCATGTCGCAGGCTTTTCCAGAAAAAGCTTCGCGCCTTACGGAAGCTGACATAGTCCTCGGCAACTCAAACCACTCTTCACTAATACCAGACATACGGAAATTTTTGAAAACGCATGAGAGAATTATTGATATTGTGCCGCACAACAGAATATTTGAGCCTATGCAGGTGAGCCATTTTTATGAGAGGACGCGCGCATTTGTCAAAATTGAAGACGGGTGCAATAATTTCTGTTCCTACTGCATTATCCCCTATGCGCGCGGTAGGGTGCGCTCAAAGCCTCTGGAAGACTTGAAAAAAGAACTTGCAGAAATCGCGGCCAACGGCTATAAGGAAGTTGTACTTACAGGCATAGACCTTTCGGCGTATGGGCAGGAAATCGGGCTTACGCTGTGTGACGCAGTTGAAGCCGCCTGCGGTCAGAAAGGGATCGAGCGTGTGAGGCTTGGGTCGCTCGAGCCGGAACGCCTTGATGCGAAGACAATCGCACGCCTTAAGTGCCAGAAAAAGCTCTGCCCACAGTTTCATCTTTCCCTGCAGAGCGGATGTAATGCTACGCTTAAGCGCATGAACCGCCATTACACGGCTGAAGAGTACCGCAGCATAGTTGAAAATCTGCGCGCGTCTTTTCCTAATGCCGCCATAACCACAGATATAATGGTGGGTTTCCCAGGAGAGACCGAAGACGAGTTTGAAAAGTCGCTCGCATTCGAAAGGGAAATCGCCTTTGCAAAAGCCCATGTTTTTATATATTCAAGGCGTCCCGGCACGGCAGCCACAAAAATGCCCAATCAAGTTGCACCTCAGGTTGCCGAAGAACGCAGCCGCAAAATGATTCAGGCTGCCGAGAAAACACGGGAAGCGTTTTTTGGCATACAGAAAGGCCGTGAAGAGCCAGTCCTGTTCGAGCGTGAATGCGGGCCGGGCATATATGAAGGATACACGGAAAACTATACACCCGTCCATGCTGCAAGCAGCAAAAAAATAGGCGGGCATATTCTTCCGGTAAAAATCACCGGATATGACAGCACATGCTGCAGTGGCACAATATGTAAATCAGTTTAGAAGCTTGACAACATTCTGTATCTCATCTTTTGTCTGGCTGCTGTCTAAAAATTCGCATGAATAAAACATGAACCCGTCGCACTTAACTTGGCGCCCATACTGAACCTGGCCCGCAAGTATTGTCGAAGAATTTTTCCACGTCCCGCTGTCGGCATCTGAGCCGGCTTTGTAAGCCGCAAGGCCAAAATAAAGCTTTACATCTTTATTTTTTATCATGCTTCTCCATGTGTTTGCTGCTGCGCTGAATGGCAGGACAGGATTCTGAAAATTATAGTAAAGTTGCGGGCAGATATAATCGACATATCCTTTGGCCGAGCACCATGCGTAAACGTCAGCGCCCATTTTCATATCGTTTGCCGTATTCCCCTGCGGCGCAATGCCAAACGGCAGCCCGGGCTTCACCGACTTTATCTCGCGGTAAACAAGTGATACCATAGAGTTTATATTTGCACGCCGCCATTCCTCAAGTGAAAGCGGTGTCCCCGCTTTTTTAGCTGTACTGCAATAATTGCTGTATGCCTGCCCGTCAAATGAAGTATCCTGCGTCGGATAAAAGTAATCGTCAAACTGTATGCCGTCAACATCATATTTCTGAGCGACTTCCTTTGCGCCGTCGGCAACAAACCTGCGTACCTCGTCGTATGCCGGATTATAATAGGTTCCATCTTTAAAGTTTGAAATATAGCACGATTTTGAAGCATCTTTTTGATATATGCAGCATGGGTTTGAATTTGAAAGTGAAGACGGCGTTCCGGAGATACTTATTCTCAGCGGATTTATCCACGCATGGATTTTAAGCCCGTTTTTATGGCTTTCCGTTACCATATCCTTAAGCGGGTCATAACCGGGGTCTTTACCCTGTGTCCCGCTTAGTATATGGCTCCACGGGTAATACTGCGATTTATAAAGCGCGTCGCTGAAAGGCCTGACTTGAACTACAAGGGTATTTATCCCACATGACTTTGCCGTATGGATTATTGCATCGAATTTTTTTATGAATGACTGTTTGCTTTTATCTTTTTCATAACTCATGTTAAGGCTCATATATGGTACCCAGACGGCCCGCATTTCCTTAGTGCCTGCGCTGTGCAATGCCTGCGATGATTCATCCGGTTCAGAATGTACCCCTGGTTTTACAGCCTGCTGCGTGCGGCCAGGCTTTGCCTCACCGAAGTGGTTTACCGCCATTGTAACAGCGACAACACCTGCAAGGATTCCAACGCAGGCAATAACAATATGGCGGCGGAATAAACGGATAACCATTTTTTTCTTCCTTCCTTAACACAATCTTGCAAAGGGGACTTTAGAATGTTTTTCTTTATCGCCGTTACGAGCAGCACGAAAAACCTCGGGCAGCGCCTATGCCGGTACTTTCCATGCTGCGGCGCAAATGGAATTTTGTCAAACGTAACATGCGTCAGCAAGCGTTTCGTTTTCTTCTTTATCCCCCTCTTCAGGTTTGGAAAACGATATTTTATCTCATGCCCCAGATGCGGTGCCGTCTACGAAATCAGTAAAGTGGAAGGCCGCAGGCTTGAAAGGAATCCGTATGCTGAAATCGACCCAAACCATATTTACCGCATGATCGGGCAAGCGGCACGCTACTGCCCTTACTGTGGGGCAAGGCTTGAGCCCGAGAGCAAGTACTGCCCAAAATGCGGCAGAATGCTTTAATGCGCCGCCCTGTAATTGATATGAATAACAAATTTCTTTTATGAATTGCACGTTTTACAGAAAAATACCCTCTGCCAAAAGATGCGCAGAGGGTATTATAAAAGGTGACTTTAACAGCAAAGCCGTATTCAGCTTTCCAGCATATTGTTTAAATCATCTTCTGAGATTACAGCCACTTTAAGCTGATTGGCTTTCGTGAGCTTGCTGCCGGCATCTTTTCCGGCGA
Organism: Ruminococcaceae bacterium UBA5295; assembly: GCA_002411365.1. GTDB lineage: Bacteria > Bacillota > Clostridia > Oscillospirales > Acutalibacteraceae > Thermocaproicibacter. The sequence continues at coordinate 37,604 of DHSD01000001.1, read as the reverse complement.
GGACATAATCTGTTTTTTTAGAAACGCTGCTGCTGACTTTGCCGCCGCGGCTTTCAATGATTTCCGCAGCCTGTGAGCGCGTCATTGTCGGCAGTGTACCGGTAAGCACAAAGGTCTTGCCGGCAAAGCGATTGTCTGACGGTGTGAATATTTCCGACTCCATATTCACGCCGGCATCTCTAAGCCTACCGATAAGATGTGCCGTATTTGGCAGGTCAAAAAACTGCCTGACGCTTTCGGTCATAATTTCGCCGTAACCATCTATTGATGCTATCTCTTCCTTTGAAGCGTGAAATATGCCGTCGATATTTCTGAATCTGGCAGCCAGAAGTTTTGCCGCTTTCAGCCCAATGTGAGGTATGCCGAGCGCAAACAGAAGCCGGTAAAGGTCATTCTGCTTTGATTTTTCAATCGCATTGATATGATTTTTTGCAGATTTACGCCCCATGCGTTCAAGGCTGCTAAGCTGTGGCTCAGTGAGGCTGAATATGTCAGCCGGCGATTTTACAAGTCCTTCTGAAATAAGTTGCTGCAGGGCAGCAGGGCCAAAGCCATCGATATCCATGGCATCGCGCGAGCAGAAATGGATCAGATGGCGCAAAAGTTGTGCGGGGCATTCCGGATTTGTGCACCTTGTAGCAGCCTCCCCTTCTTCCTGTACAACCGGAGCACCACACGACGGGCAGACCGACGGCATCTTAAACGGGACAGAACCTTCAGCGTGCGATACAGCTGAGACAACTTCGGGGATTATTTCGCCTGCTTTGCGAAGAATGACAGTGTCGCCAATACGTATGTCTTTGTCAGAAATAAAATTCTGATTATGCAGCGTTGCACGGCTTACAGTAGTTCCTGCAATAGTGATAGGAGCAAAAATACCTGTTGGCGTCAGCACACCCGTCCTGCCAACATTGACTTCAATGCCAAGCACTTTTGTCTTTTTTTCTTCAGGAGGATACTTAAATGCCTCCGCCCAGCGCGGAAATTTTGCCGTGCTGCCGAGTTTCATACGCTGTGCAAATGAGTTTACCTTTACAACGGCGCCGTCAATTGAATAATCGAGCGAACCGCGCATATCACCTATGCGGTGTACTTCGCTTATCACTTCTTCTATGGCCTTGCAGGGGGTAAAAAATGGCGGGACTGTGAAACCAAGATTCTTAAGAAATTTAAGCGACTGGTCATGGTATTGAAGGTCTGCGCCAGTGGCCTGCTGGACATTGAAGACAAAAATATCAAGCTTGCGCGCAGCCGTTATTTTTGCGTCTTTCTGGCGGAGAGAGCCTGCTGCAGCGTTCCGTGGATTTTTAAACGGCTTCTCACCATTTAGTTCCATTTTTGCCGAAAGCTCATTAAACACTTTATGGGACATATAGACTTCGCCGCGCACTTCAAGATATGAAAGCGGCTTTTTCAGGCGTTTCGGCAGCGTGCGGATAGTGCGGAGGTTCTCCGTTATATCCTCTCCGATGAGGCCATCGCCTCGCGTTGAGCCTCTGACGAAGACACCGTCCCTGTATTCCGCCGAGACGGACAAACCGTCGAATTTCGGTTCAACAATATATATAGGCGCTCCGGCAGCATCGCGGACGCGCTTGTCAAAATCCATGAGTTCCTGCTCCGAAAAGGAGTCGTGGAGGCTTTCCATAGGCACGTCATGCACGACCGGAGAAAACTTTACAAGCGCATGGCCGCCTACTGTTTGTGTAGGCGAGTCAGGCGTTACAAGATCCGGAAACTCAGCCTCAATATTTTCAAGCCTGCGGTAAAGCGCATCATATTCGAAATCGTCGATTTCTGGTGCGTCTTCATCGTAATATTTTTTATTGTGGTACCTAATCTGTTTTCTAAGGTCAGCTGCCTGTTTTTTAGCTTCCTCGAATTCCATAAAAACTTACCTTCTCGATTGTTCCCGTTTTTTAAAGCAGAAATCATTGTTTCGCATTGAGCACCATATCCGGCACAGTGCCGACAATGATGGTTTCCGCCACAAGAATATTAGTATTCACTTTGGTTGCCGTGCCAAGGCCTGGCAGAAAAGTATAAACATCTGTTTCAACGTCAAGATAAATCTGGTGGCGCGTCTGGTTTATTCCGGCGGACTGGAACGAACTTTTAAACTCAGCCGATATGTTTCCAGAAAGTGTCAGCCTTAAATTAACATTTGGCCCGCGGCCGTAAAAAAGGTTACCACCTAAGAGTGTGCCAATGGGTACATTCATTGAGGAGCTGTTGCTGCCGTTAAGCTCTTTCTGCACTTTCTCAATTATGTGCGACTTAAACAGATTCATCTTCACTATATCCGTAGTAATTGAAAGCACATTGCCATCACTTCCGCGGCTGACATGAATTAGGCTGTCGTAGGTCACAGAATTTTCACCGAGCTCTTTTATGACTATATTATTAATTATATTGACAGCTTTTATTTTTGCCTCATTTGTCGTCGCAGATTCCATTACAGGCCTTACCAGATGATTAATCAAGGCTATCATTACTATAAAAACAACAAGGATAAAGGTCATCAGCCTCTTAGCCTGCCCGCGGATAAAGCGGTGCCTTCTCATTGCCGCACCTCCTGAACCTTTTAGCTTATACTACTCCAAGAGGAATTATAATGTGCATAAGCTTTATGGCGGCAAAGAAAAAGTTAAACAAAAAGCGACACAAAGAAACCAAAGGAATCTTTGTGCCGCTGAAAATGAAAATCAGATGTTATCAGAAGGCTGCTCGAAAGTTTCTGGATTCTCTTCCTCGACTTCTTGTTCATTCTGCGCATTCTGCTCTTCTAAAATGGCGCGCCTTGAAAGGCTGACACGGTGACGGTCAAAATCGATATCCGTAATTTTAACTTTGGTCACATCGCCCATTTTAAACACGTCCTGCGGCTTCTCAATCCGGTGGTCGGCGATCTGGGAAATATGAATAAGCCCGTCGATGCCAGGAATCACCTGAGCAAAAGCACCGAATGTCGTCATGCCGACAATCTTAACGTCAAGCTCGCTGCCAATTGGGCACTTGTCTTTGAGAATTACCCATGGATTATCTTCAGGCTTCTTATAGCCAAGAGAAATTCTGCCCCTGTCTTTATCGAGCGCCTTGATATAAACAGTGACCTTGTCACCGACATTTACGACTTCAGACGGATGCTTTATTCTTGTCCATGAAAGCTCTGAAATGTGAATCATACCGTCAATGCCGCCGAGGTCTACAAACGCACCGTAAGAAGTAAGGGACTTTACAACGCCAGTGTAAACTTTTCCGACTTCTGCAGTCTCCCAGAATTTTTCCTGCAGTGCTTTGCGTTCATCTTTTAGGACGGAACGGATGGAGCCAACTGCACGTCTGCGGTTGCGGTTCACTTCAATTATGCGGAATTTCACATTTTTCTTTAACAAATCTTCGAGCGGGTCGCTGCGGGAAGCGGTGGCCTGTGAAGCTGGTATGAAAACCTTTACGCCTTCGGTGGCGGCAATTACACCGCCTTTTACGATATCTGTAACAGTGCCTTCGAGAACATCCTGGCTCTCTTCGGCATCGACAATCTTCTCCCAGCCTTTTTCGGCATCAAGGCGTTTTTTGGAAAGCATAATAGTGCCTTCCTGATCATTTGTGCGCATGATGAGAAGATCCATCTCATCGCCGACTTTTACAACATCCTCAGGTTTTACATTGGGGTTTGATGAAAGCTCTGAAGCGGGAATATACCCAGCCTGCTTTCTGCCAACATCAACAAGGACTTCCGTCGGGTTTACACCCACAACAACGCCGTGTACCTTCTCACCTGTATTTAAATTCTTGAGGGATTCCTCAAGCATTTCTGCAAAATTTCCCTCGGAGGAGTTCTCCTTATTGCTTTGTGCATCAGGCTCATCTGTTGCCTGTGTTGGCCCCTCGTTTAGTTCTGACATGGTATCAAGTACCTCCTTTATAATGCTTGCCGGCGTGGAAGCACCAGCAGTAATGCCAATACGCCCGGCTTTTTTCAAAGCCATGAGCGGAAGCTCGTCCGCAGCTTCCACAAGATATGTAATGCAATTTCTGCCACAGACATCAACCAGTTTAGCGGTATTGGAGCTTTGCCGCCCACCGATCACAATCATTGCATCACATTTCCGCGACATTTCTGCCGCCTCCGACTGACGCATTGCAGTTGCATTACATATTGTATCAAAAATAACAGCTTTTGTATACACTTTTCGAATGATTTCCAAACAATTTTTCCATTCGCTAATGCTAAATGTTGTTTGTGAAATCACACAGACAGGGCTATGCTTCAAAAATACATATTTTTCAGTTATCTTATTTAGCTCGCCAGCATTGCTAAAAACATAGTATGCACCACTACAGTGGCCAATAATTCCCTCAACTTCTGGATGGCTTGCATCACCTGCTATGAGAATCGTTTTTCCATCTGATGATTCTTTTGATACTATTGAGTGAATTTTAGCCACATTAGGGCATGTTGCATCACAGAAGCTAAGGCCGCGTGATAAAATTTTATCATAAGTTTTCTTTCCTACGCCGTGCGAACGTATAACAAGGGTTGCATCTGCGGGGGCATCGGAAACATTTTTAACAATGGAAGCACCGCGCGCTGCAAGGCGTCTGAGCGTCTGGGGATTGTGTATAATGGGACCCAATGTGCAGACTTTTTTATTTTCATCAAGAAGTTGGCTTACCATTTGGACAGCACGGTTTACGCCAAAACAAAACCCAGCTGACGACGCAACTGCTATTTTCACTCTTTTCCCTCCAGCATTGCATTTATTTGCGCTGCAATTTCAGCAGCAGCCTTGCGCATACCCGAAGCCGAAGTCCCATGAATTGGCAGGCTGCTGCATGGCACTGCATGCCCAAAACGTATGTTAACAGATTTAAACGGCCGAAGTACTCCTCTGCAGCTTATGGCAACAAGAAGTACAGGTGCGCCAGAACGTGCTGCAAGCAGTGAAAAACCTGCTTTGGGGCAGAAAGGCGAGTCGTCAAAAACGCATTTGCCCTGAGGAAAAATTCCAACAATCCCGCCGTTTTTCAAAATGTGCACTGCAGTGCACATTGACTTCATGTCTCCTGTATTACGGTTAACTGGAAATGCCCCCATTGCATAAAGGAAAGCCCGGGCTAATGGCCCGTGATCTGTAAAAAGTTCCGATTTCGCCATATAGTGTATATTGCGCTGGAATGGCATGGCAATTAAAAAAGGGTCAACTACCGATTTGTGGTTGCTGCAGACAATAAGCTTGCCATTGGGGGGAATATTTCGTACGCCATGGTAACGCACCCAGAAGAAAAGTCTTCCTGCAGGTGTAAATAACCTGAGCAGGAACATATAAAGCCCGCCGTGATTCATTTTACCTTTCCATCTTCAAACTCTTCAAGCCCGATTTTGCGAAGCTCAGCTATACGCCCCATAACAACTTCGCTTGCTGCGCGAAGTTCGCTTTGCTTCCCATGCTCAATGCCGAGTTCATCAGGAAAAATCGGTTTTCCATAAGCGACGACGCAGCGGCGGAATAATTTGGGGAGGCCTCCGCCTTTTGCAGTAATGCAGCACGGGAGAATCGGCACATTGCATTTTTTAGCAAGCATCACAGCGCCGGACTTTGGCCTTAAAAGGCTGCCGTCTTTTGAGCGTGTCCCTTCTATAAAGACCCCAAGGACATCGCCGTCCTGCAAATGCTGCCTTGCAAGGTTAATCGCGCCAATATCGCTCCTGCCACGCGAAACTGGAAATGCGCCGAGCGCGCTTATCACCGCGCCAACAAATTTATTCTGGAAAAGCTCTTTTTTAGCCATATAGAATATCTGGCGCTTCTGCGTAAAGGCAAGGCGCACAGGATCTGTATTACTTGTGTGGTTTGAGCAGAGAACCACTCCTCCATTTTGAGGCATATATTCCTCATGGATGATATGGTTTGGCATCAAAAAGTTAAAGAACCATGGCAAAAATGTTTTGGCAAATGAATAAAGCAGCGTTCTTTTCATGACATACCATTCCCCGATGACTTTTTGCTTAATAAACGCCGGATAGCCTGGATAACAAGCTCAACTGACTGTTCAAATGTTTTGCCGGTAGTGTCAATTTTTATTGCGTCCTCTGCCGCTTTAAGCGGCGATATTGCACGGTGTATGTCGCGGTAGTCTCTCTGCTTCATATCATTAAGGACATCATTGTAATCAGATTTTATGCCTTTCTGAATCATTTCTTCAAATCTGCGCCTTGCCCTGTCTTCAGGCGAAGCAGTAAGAAATATTTTCACCTGCGCATTTGGTAGCACCACCGTGCCTATGTCACGGCCATCCATGACAACATTGTCTTTTTCCGCAAGGTTTCGCTGGACATCTATGAGAAACTTTCGCACTTCAGGTATTGCTGAAACCTTCGAAGAAGCCGTCGAAACTTCTTCCGAGCGGATTTTACTTGAAACATCATTGCCATTAAGTATAACTTTTAAGTTCTTATTTTGATATTCCAAAGAAACGGAAATCTTCTTAAGAAGCGGGCACACCTGTTTTGGATCCGCCGCATCTGCCCCATTTTCCAGCATAAAAAGGCCAATGGCCCTGTAAAGGGCACCGGTATCGATATACAGATAGCCTAATTCCTCCGCAATACGCTCAGCTATTGTGCTTTTTCCAGCACCCGCAGGCCCGTCAATTGCTATTGCTGTCATATGAACTGACATTCCTTTCTTTTAAACTTTTAAACTTTCATTGAATTACCTGCAAGACGGCCAGTACTAAATGCAATCTGCAGGTTGAATCCGCCAGTATACGCATCTGCATCAATAACCTCACCTGCAAAATAAAGGCCTTTTATGAGCTTTGACTCCATTGTTTTAGGATTAATCTCGTCGACCGCAACACCACCAGATGTTATAATAGCTTCTGATACAGGCCGAAATCCGCTTACCGTTATTTGAAAAGACTTAAGGAGCGTACCGAACGACTGGCGCATATCGCGCGTAATCGCATTGCATTTTGTTTCGGGAGGAATACCCGAGCGCTGTACCGCAACAGGAATCATTTTGTGCGGCAGCAAAGCAGAAAGCGAATTCGAAAAATCACGGTTTTTGTTCGCACCGAAATCGCGAAGCAGGCGTGCGTCAAGTTTTTCATACGACAGCGCAGGTTTCATGTCAATAATAATACGGTAGCGGCTGGGAGACATTTCACTCATGTGGGAACTTGCACTTAAAATCACAGGTCCCGAAAGGCCAAAATGAGTGAAGAGCATCTCGCCGAAATCTTCATATATCGTTTTTTGTTTTTTGCTGTCGACAACTTTGACAGAAACATTTTTAAGTGAAAGTCCCATCATGCTGCGGCAGTCTTTGCCGTCTTCACCATCCACAGTGAGTGGAACGAGCGACGGACGTATGCGGTTTACCGTATGCCCCGCCTGCCTTGCAAAGTGGTAGCCGTCGCCCGTGGAGCCTGTTAGAGGATATGACATCCCGCCACAGCAAACAGCGACATTTGCAGCCATGATATCATCGCCGTTTTTCAAGCGCGCCCCCTGCACGGCATCATTTTTAAGCAGCAGTTTCTCAGCGCTTCCGGTAATGATTTTAACGCCATTTCTGTGGTCGAACTCAGCCAGTTTTTCAGCTACATCAGCAGCATGGTCAGAAACAGGGAAAACACGCCCTCCGCGTTCAGTTTTAAGCGGCAGGCCAAGGCTTTCAAAAAAGCGCATCGTGTCATGAGGTGAAAACTGAGACGACGCGCTGTAGAGGAAACGGCCGTTTGTAGGAGTCGACTCTATCAGCGTGCGCACATCGCAGTTGTTAGTAATGTTGCATCGCCCTTTGCCTGTAATGCGTATCTTCTTGCCAAGGACCGCATTTTTTTCCAGCAGGCATACAGACAAGCCCCTTTCGGCAGCAGTGCCGGCAGCCATCATGCCCGCTGCTCCGCCGCCAATGACAAGAACATCAAATCTCACTTGGAAGGACCATCTACCTTTTCATATACTCCATACTCATCCCAGATATTCTCAAGATCCTCGAAAGTTTTCTTAACTTCCCCAGACTTTTTGATTGTAACCATGACTATAAGCGCATTTATAAGGCTGAGAGGCGCACAGAGCGAATCTACAATAGATGCTATATCACTGCGTGCAAGCAGCAGATAATCGGCCGGAGCCGCAACCGGCGACATGGATGTGTCTGTAATGGCAATTACCTTTGCACCTCTCTTGTGTGCAAAGTCCATCGCGTTAGCAACTTTCCTCGAATAGCGCGGGAAGCTTATACCTATAACTGTATCGCGCTTGTCAATATGGATCATCTGTTCAAAAATCTCCCCTTCGCTTGTAGACTGCACAAGCAAAACATTTTCAAACAGCATATTGAAGTAATTCGACAAAAATGTTCCGAGCGCAAGCGCGCTTCTTGCAGCCAAAATATAAATTTTGCGCGATGCGATGATAGCGTCTACTGCATGGTAGAAATCTTCGTGCGATGTTTCTTCCATTGTTCGGCGGATCACGTCAATATCCTGATTAAACACGAAATCGAGGACATCTGAATCTCCAATTCTGCTGGATGTCACATCCATGCGCTGGACTGTAGTCAGTTTATTGCGTATCATCTCCTGCATTGCCTGCTGCAGCTGCGGATAGCCGTCATATCCAATTTCAGTCGCAAAGCGCACAACTGTCGACTCGCTTACACCTACAGTCTCACCGAGTTTTGAAGCCGTCATAAACGCAACTTTGTCATAATTTTCCTTGATATACTTGGCAATCCTTTTTTGACCTTTTGAAAACTCGTTCGTTTTTTCCCGAATACGTGATTCCAGCAAATTATCCATTTTTTAAAATAGCCGTTTCTCCGCACATTACTATAACTTAAGTGCAGCTTCGCGCGGGTTACTGCACCTTATAACTCAAAATTAAAGGTGTGGCTGGAAGTACTTCCAGTCATACCACATTTCATAATTTTAATGCTATTTTCTAAAAAAATCAAGGGAAAATAGCAAAAAGTTCTAACTGAATGCCAAATTGTTTCTTTCAATGTAACTGCAGCCACTTGCTTATTCTATGGTGAAACTTCTTGCAGTAAGCCATTATAATGAGTGACATCGCATAATCATACACAGCAAAAACAACGTTGCCAATCAGCAGAAAAATCCAAGGAAGATATATGCCGAAAAGCGAAAAACTGCTTTTGGGAACACTCAGTACATAAATCGCAATATAAAACCCTGCAACAGCAACAGCATTAAAAAATGCAAATTTCAGGATTATGCCGCTCATTTTACCGCATTTTTTTTCTATCTGCGCCTTCACTACAGGGTAGCAACCAAAAAGCGCTATATAACACAGCACAGCTTCTTTATCGCCTGCAAGCAGAGCAGAAAGTACCGAAACCGCCGCATACACCGACATAGCCCATCCAGAGCCGAGCTCAATCACGGCCGGGACCGTAAAAATCCCCGCAAGGGCAGGGATTGCATATGTTCCAACCGGGATAATGCCGCTTAAAACCATGATTACTGTAGAGATAGCTGTCAGCATGGAGCTGAATGTCAGTTTCAGGCTTTGGTTCATCTAACAGCCCCCTTTGCCGTTTACCAGCATCCGCCCCTGCCTCCGCCTGGCCCGAAGCAGCTGCAGCACGTATCTGCAATGCACAGTGAAGTGCAGATATCACACCCGCTGCAGCTGTTAGCCTGCGGAACATTTGAATTATAGCCACCGTACATTCCGCTGCGCTGGGCAGCAACCTGATTAAGTGCGGCCTGGTATTCAGGGTTCTGAGGATTCATCTGGCAGGCTCTCACATAATCGTTGTAAGCTTCATCGAGCCAGCCACGGCGGTAAAGGGCTGTCCCTTTGAGGAAAAACCATTCCGCGTCACGCCTTTCAAGGGGAACGCCGTCAAGTATCTGTTCAGCATCCGCAATCCGGCCTGACATTATTAGGCTGCGCACGTCCTGATATTCAGAGCTGCCATATCCACCGTAGCCGTTGTACCCGCCATATCCGGCCTGTCCAGAAGAATTCGCATGGCCTTTCCGCTCTTTCATTATCTGGTCATATGCCTCATTGATTTCTTTCATCTTCTCACCTGCAAGGTCAGCAAGAGGACTGCCAGCATATTTGTCAGGATGGTATTTTTTTGCAAGGCTGTGATATGCGGTTTTTACTTCATCATCGGATGCGTTTGGAGAAACTCCGAGAATTCTATATGGGTCTGACATTGCCGTTCTCCTTCGTAAAAAGTTTTTCCTTCTGGATTTGAGGAAGCCCCATAAATACAACGTTGTGCACGATTGAACCGAAGCGGCTGCACTCCATAAGATCTGCAACTGTACAAAGCCGCGACAGCGTTCCATTCATTACCTGATTGGCATAATTCTTCGCTTTACCAATGGCCTCTTGCTCACTGCATGCTGTCAAGTGAAACTTTTCAGCAAACGGATTAAATGACTTTTGCGCGATATCCTTCTCAATATCATCGGCAGCATCCATCAGGTATACCCATCTGCCGAGATAATACCCAAATTCATTGGCAATACGGGCTTTTGGCGTACCGCTTTCCAGTTCTCCGCATACCGTCCATTCAAGAATTTTCCCGAGCATTTTGGCAGTGGGTTCCGCGCAGCTGTCAATTTTAGGGCTCTTATCTTTTTCAGCCGCTTTTTGGGCTTCCATCGATTCTGCAACTATTTTTTCAAGTTCCGGATATTTTTTTGCTGCGTTTCTGTGCCGAAAATAAAACGACGGATAAAGCAGACAGCACGCAGCCTTTCTTAAAAAGCCCGAATCTGCAATATCATCTTTCAGCTTATAGTAAGCAAGAATAACAGTCAATGCAGATGAAATCAGAAGCTCCCTGCTGTCATCGCTGCAGAATATGCATTTTTTCAGCGGATTTACAACGCATCTGCTTTCATGGAATTTTATGTTTGGCTCTTCGGAAGCAGCGAATGCCAAAATTGCATAAAACGTACAGTCATAATTCAGCACAAGGCGTGCTGCCGGCCCATAGTCTTTTCCAAGCCTACGGCAAAGTGTGCAGTAAATACCGCCGTACTCTTCATATTCACGGACGCGCAGCTCCGGCTTTTCAGGTTTTATATAGCCAAACAAAAAAACCATCCTTAAAAAGGGCAAAAATCGATTTGACTGTTTTAATTGTACTATACAGCATTCATTATTTAATTAAAGATTTATAAACTTTTCTATTTTGTGCAATGCAAAAAAGGATTTAATAAACTACACCTCACCCTTTTTTTATTGCTCTCGCTCAATACTCACCGCTCAACGGGTTCAGTATCCCATAGTCGTCACTGTCAGCACTGTCTATAGACTTAATCGCTTTGCCAGCGCCTATTGCAACGCAGTTCTGTGGGTCATCAGCAACCCTTACAGCCATCTTTGTCTGTTTGGCGAAAAGCTGGTCGAAACCATAAAGCTGTGCTGAGCCGCCTGTTAAAACCATCCCGTCGCTGTAGATATCGCCCATAAGTTCCGGAGGCGTTTTTTCAAGCATTCCTTGAGCAACGCGCACTATCTTCATAGCACTGTCGATAAGTGCTTCAAGTGCTTCGTCGCTCGTAATGTCAGCCCACTGGGGAAGGCCTGTCATCGCGTTGCGGCCTTTGACGCGGAACGTAAGGATTTCTTTGCGCGGAAACACACAGCCAATCGTTTTTTTGCAGTCTTCCGCCATCCGCTTCCCAATAACAAGATTATACTTTCGGCGGATATACTTTATAATTGCTTCATCGAACACGTCCCCTGCAATTTTTACAGAACGCGAAATAGCAATGCCGTTAAGGGAAAGAACAGCCATGTCTGTAGTGCCGCCACCGATGTCTATGACAAGTGATCCATGCGGAACCGATATATCAAGATTGGCACCAATTGCTGCAGCCACTGGCTCTTCGATCAAACATATTTTCCGCACACCAGCTGCGCTTATGGAATCAACGACAGCACGCTTTTCAACTTCAGTAATCTCACATGGCACACTTACGACGATACGCGGCATGACGACCTTGCTAACATTTATTTTTTTGAGGTCAGATTCAATTAGATATTTGGCGAGGTCGAAGTCTGAAATAACGCCTCCGAACAGTGGGTGGCACACCTTGATTTTGCTGGAAGTCCGCCCAATCATATCGTAGGCTTCTTTGCCTGTTGCTATAACATCATTTGTTTCAAGGTCAACAGAGATGACGGCGGGTTCGTTAAGGACAATTCCCTTTCCATCAAGAAAAATTTTAACGTATGAAGTTCCAAGATCAAGTGCAATATCCGTACCCAACACTTCATCACATCCAATCGTATATTTTATTAAAAAACCAGTCAGTCATTATTCTATTCATTTTTTTTATTATATTACAATGTTTGCTTCTTTTCAACTGAATTAAATTCAGAATGTGCTACAACAGCGCAGTAGACTGACTTCGCACCACCGAGGAAAAGCATGGAAGAACATTCGGCCAGAGTCGCCCCCGTAGTGATAATGTCGTCAATCAGGAGCACACATTTTCCAAAAGCCATTAGCCCAAAAGGCAAGTAGGCGCCGCGCACATTTTCAGCGCGCGCTTTTTTCCCAAGAAAGTGCTGGATGCGGTTCTCTTCTATCCTGCGCAGGCATTCGGCGTATGGTATATGCAAAAAATTGGCAAGCGGCATAGCAATGAGTTCTGACTGGTTATATCCTCTTTCGCGCATACGATTTTTGGAAAGCGGCACAGACGTGACAACTTCAAAACGAGCATCCGGAAAAGCCGTTTTTATTTTTTCGGCTAATTGCTCAGCATACCAACTGGCATTCGTTTTCTTTCCATGAAACTTAAACTGCAAAATTGAGTCACGCACTATACCTTTGTACGAATACAGAAAAGCACATGGAATTTTTTTGCCATCTGCCTGTACTGAAGTCAGGCCGCAGGTATTATGGTTAATTTTCCTTGCGCATTTCGGGCATACTTGCCTTCCCGGGGGCACAATATTTTCGCAGAAAATGCACCGCGGCGGAAATAAAAGGTCTATAGCAAAACGCCCTGCTTTTTTAAGTGGCAGCATCATCACTTTCACCTTCCGCATTTTCCGTCAGGAGGTCATAAAGGCCTGTATAGCGCTGCGTCTTCCTGTCATTTGCGACCATTCTCCGCACAATTTCAGGGTGCCCGACAAGTATAAGCAAAGACCTTGCGCGCGTCACCGCAGTATATAGAAGATTGCGGTAGCAAAGCTGCGGCGCTCCACGGTACATTGGAATCACCACGGCTGTAAACTCATTGCCCTGGCTCTTATGTACAGTCATAGCATAGGCAAGCTCGAGCTCCGCAAATTTTTCCGATTCGTAAATTACGACACGGTCATCTATCTGCACGGCTGCTGTAGCCGCACGGCGGTCTATCTGAAGCAGCACGCCGAGGTCGCCATTAAAAACCCCTTCGCCATATGTACCGTCACTGCGTTTCCATTCCAGGTTGTAATCATTTTTTATCTGCATAACTTTGTCGCCTTCCCTGAAAAGTGTGCCATTAACGGTAATCTCATTTTTGCCATTGGAAGGAGGATTAATTGCCTGTTGAAGCCTACGGTTCAGCTCATTTGTACCCAGGGCACCCTTTCTTCCTGGCGAAAGCACCTGAATATCTGAAAGCGGCGAATACCCATAGCTTTTGGGAAGCCTGCGGCTGCAAAGGTCAACAATTACAGATATTATCTCGTCGGCCGTCCGATATGGCAGAAAGAAAAAGTCAGAACTATGAATATTCATCTCGGGCATTTTGCCTGCAACGATTTTATGGGCATTGGCGACAATCAAACTTTTCATTGACTGCCTGAATACCTCTTTAAGCTGCACAACAGGTACAAGGTTTGATGCGATTAAATCCCCAAGGACATTCCCCGGGCCAACAGAAGGGAGCTGGTCGCTGTCTCCTACCATAATCAGGCGGCACCCGAGCGGAAGGGCACGCAAAACAGCTTCAAACAAGAGCGTGTCCATCATTGAAAGCTCGTCTATAATTAAGGCGTCGCATTCAAGCAGGTCTTTCTCATTCTTCTCAAATTCAGGCTGGTCGTTTTCATTCCATTTAACCTGCAGAAGGCGGTGTACAGTCTTCGCCTCTTTGCCTGTCAAATCGGTCATGCGCTTTGCCGCACGGCCAGTCGGCGCGGCAAGAAGCACTTTTTCGCCTTGGAACTCAAGGATGCGGATAATTGCATTCAACGTCGTTGTTTTTCCAGTTCCGGGGCCTCCCGTAAGAATAAGCATACCTTTAGTAAGAGCTTTACGTATAGCAGTTTTCTGAAGCTCCGCATATGCAATCTGTTCTTCTGCCTCAATCGTTTCAATATAGCCATCCACACCGATTATTGGCTGCGCAGGAAATTTGAGCATCATGCGTATACGCCCAGCCGTGTATACCTCAGCCTGATAAAGCTGAGACGTAAAGATAAATTCCCTTCCGCGGAAATTCCTTGAGATGAGGGACGAATCACCTTTCATCTCGTCGAGGGCATCTGATGCCTCTTCTTCTGTTACACCGAGCATCTTGGCAGATGCTGCAAGCAGTTTATTTGCAGGCAGGCAGGTATGGCCGTTATTTTCGTTATGCTTCAGCACATATACGATTCCAGCCCGAATTCTGCACCTGTCGTCCTGCGGATGCTCAAGCGCGGCGGCGATGTGGTCAGCGCGCGCAAAATCTATCTGCAGCCTATCGCTGCAAAGGCAGTAAGGGTCTTCTTTTATCCTTTCTTCAGATTGGGCACCGTATTCTTTCCAGACACGCACTGAATCTTCCGGTGTCAGCCCATAACCTGAAAGCCTTAGCATTGCCTCACGCATGCCGCCTACACGCTGAAACTCTTTCCCTATTTCTTCCGCCTTTGAGCGCGTTATCCCCTTTATCTCACTTAGCCGCTCAGGCTCATCTTCAATAACTTTAATCGTATTTTCGCCGAATTTGCCCACTATCTTCTTTGCAAGTGCAGGCCCGATGCCACGGATAGCACCTGATGACAGATACTTTAGCATTGCTTCGGCATCTGCCGGCGCTGAGCGCTCTACAGACTTCACCTTGAACTGGGCACCGTAATTCTGGCTGTTAACCCAACTGCCTATTATATGGAGCTGCTCACCGGCACCTACAAACGGCATTGTGCCGACCGCGGTCACCAAATCTTCACCATTGTTAATCTCAACAACAGCATAGCCATTTTTTTCATTACGAAAAATAACCTGCTCAATAGAGCCGGTCATTTCAAGCAGTGTTTTGTCTCCCAAAAAGCTCCCCCGGATTCTTTAATAATCTGAATAATCTTTTTTCAGTATAGCCGAAACAAAAATAATTTGCAAATTATTTTATCCAGAACTTTTGGAATTCTTCAGGTGTGCAGAGGATGATTTCCGGATTATCGGCGCAGATCATTTCACATATGCGGCGCGTTTCTATATCCATACCGCAGTCGAGGCAGACGACCTGAACTCCTCCGCCTACCCAGTCTGCGCGGTCCATGGCACTGCGCATTATTGCTTCTGCCTGTTCTTCATGCCCTGTAAGCGGCAGCATTAGCACCAGCTTTCCCTGGTCTTTTGTTTTTAGGATGCAGCGCCAGACAGCACGAATAACCTCCACTGTTCCGATGACTGCAAAAATGGCAAAAATGCACTTCAAAACTACATCAGGCATGAAAATCACCCCGGCACATATTATGCACCGGGGTGAATATTTGACAGATTACTTTTTTATTGCAGACTTAAGTGCATCAACTTTATCCCGCTTTTCCCATGGCACGTTTAGGTCTTCACGACCCATATGGCCATAATTGGAAAGTGCACGGTAGATTGGCCTGCGAAGGTCAAAGTTGCGGATTATTGCACTCGGGCGCAAGTCAAACACGCTGCGTACCGCTTTTTCAAGCTCTTCTGCACTGTATTTGGAAGTGCCGAATGCGTCAACTGAAATTGAAACCGGGTGCGCTACGCCGATTGCATATGCAAGCTGAACTTCGCATTTCTTTGCAAAGCCCGCCGCAACTATGTTTTTAGCTACATAGCGCGCCGCATAGCTTGCGGAACGGTCAACTTTCGTCGGATCTTTCCCTGAGAATGAACCTCCGCCATGCCTGCCATAGCCACCGTACGTGTCAACGATTATCTTCCTGCCCGTAAGGCCGCTGTCACTTACCGGACCGCCGATAACGAAACGCCCTGTTGGGTTTATGTAGTACTTTGTATTTTCATCGAGCCATTTTTCCGGAATGACTTCCTCTATTACATGTTTTTTAATATCCCTGCGGATTTGCTCAAGTGAAACGTCTGGGTCATGCTGGGCTGAAACTACGACTGTGTCGACGCGCACCGGAGTGTCGCCGTCATACTCAATTGTGACCTGAGTTTTTCCGTCCGGACGCAGGTACGGCAATGTGCCGTTTTTACGCACTTCGGCCAGATGCTTCGAAAGTTTGTGCGCAAGCGATATCGCCATAGGCATAAGCTCCGGAGTTTCATCGCACGCATAACCGAACATCATTCCCTGGTCACCTGCACCTATGAGGTCGTCTTCATCTTTTGCGCCGCTCTTTGCTTCATATGACTTATCGACGCCCATAGCAATGTCCGGTGACTGTACGTCTATGGAAGTCAGTACACCGCATGTATTGCTGTCAAATCCATAAGCTGGATTATTGTATCCAATGTCGCGGACAACATCACGCGCTATGGAAGAAATGTCTACATAGCAGTCAGTTGAAATTTCGCCCATTACATGAATAATACCTGTGGTGGCTGTCACTTCACAGGCAACATGGGCATTGGGGTCCTTTTCAATAATAGCATCGAGCACAGCATCCGCAATCTGGTCACAGACTTTGTCAGGGTGCCCTTCTGTTACGGACTCCGATGTGAAAAAACGCTTTGACATACTGCAGCCTCCTGTAAATTTATAGGCAGAAACCATTTTTCTATGGTTTCGCATGAAAAATGCCGCCCGGAAAACCGAACGGCATGAAAAATCCAAACCTCATCTATCGGTCTCCCGCAGGAATTGGCACCTTGCATACGCAGGTTGCCGGACATCATAGGGCCTGTTCCCTCCGTCACTCTTGATAAGGGGGCATATTCATTTGTATATGTTATATTGTACCATATATATGGTATAGAGTAAATATACAAAATGATTAAATTGTAAGAAGGATGTCATAATAAGCCGAAATTGTTTAGCGAACCCTGCCATGAAGGATAGGGCTGACGCGTTTGTAAAGCAAAAACGTAAGTACGGACACTACCGCGCCTTTAAAGAGATTAAACGGAACAACAGCCAGCATGACAAACGTAGACAAGTCCACAATAGATGGATTGACTTTTGTGCCCATCTGAATAAGCGCAGCCATTGGCATATGAAAAGCCTTTGCAAAAAGTGGGAGCAAAACGAAGGCATTGAAAACCCCGGCTGCAGCAGACATAATAATTGTCCCTACAGCCATGCCTATCACAGCATTTTTTCTCGTCTTATGTGCTTTGTAAATCATGCCGGCCGGTACGACCATACAGCAGCCAACAAAGAAATTAGCCAGATCTCCTACTCCAGCTGTGGAGCTTCCATGAATGAAAAAATACAGCAGAACTTTGACAAGCTCAATAAGTGCACCCGACACAGGCCCCATGGCAAATGTGCCAATCAAAACAGGAAGCTCGCTGAAATCGAGCTTGTAAAATCCCGGCGCAAACCACAGTGGAAATTCCACCATCATAAGCAGAAATGCAACCGCGCCCAAAATGCCGATCTGTGTTATCCTGCGTACGTCCGTTACGGAATCTGAACTGTTTTTGCTTTTGATGCTTTCCATAAAAAGTTCTCCTTTTCCACTGTCAACGAAAAAGCCCCACAGAAATTCATCTGCGGGGTGAAAATACGCCTGTTATAAATATGCGCTCTTCTTTCATCCGGACTATACCGTCGGCTTTGGAATCACACCAAATCTGCAAAAAGCTCGTGGGCTTGTCGGCACTGCCGCATTACCACCGGTAGGGAATTACACCCTGCCCCGAAGACAGCATTCAATTTAATATTATTATAACAATCTTGCCTTCATATGTCAAGCATGATTTGTCAATCATATTTTCCTCTGCTATAATATAACAATTAACAACAATATTATTTGACTTGGCGTGGAGGTAAAAATGAAAAAACGCAGTTCAAAAAGCAAACTCATTGCCGCTGCACTGGCAGCGGCCGTTTCAGCCCTTTTCCTTACATCATGTGGCAGCGTGAGCGCTTCTGTCACTGTGCCGAAAGCAAGCTCGTCAGTTACATATAAGCAGAATTTTTCTTTTAACAAAGCTCAATATTCAAGCGACGGAAAAATCGAATATTATTTTCCGCGTGCCGACCAAAAAGCCGAACCACAGCTTATCAAAGTAATAAATTCCGCCCAGAAAAATCTTGATGTTGCCATTTACAGCCTTACGGACGATCCAACCGCATCGGCAATCGTCGCAGCGCACAAAAAAGGGGTTTCTGTCAGAGTGATTTCAGACAAACAGCAGTCTGGCGAGAAATATCAGAAATCCATTCTGCGGAGTCTGACAAAAAGCGGCATACCTGTTAAAATAAATACACATACCGGCCTGATGCATTTGAAAGTGACGATTGCCGACCAGAAAACAGCTACCACCGGCAGTTTCAATTACACAAAATCAGCCGAAACAAAAAATGACGAAGTTTTTGTTGTGCTGCACGATGAAAAAGCGGCAAAGGATTTCGATACTGAATTTAATAGTATGTGGAATGATAAAAATAATTTTAAAAACTTCAGATAGAATACCGCGCAGTTTACATATTTAAAAGCTTTTTCATCAGATAATTGAAATCTGGTAAGAAACCGTCTTTTTCTCACCTGCGGGCAGAAGTATCATGCCGCGCTTCTTTTCAAATTCGTCGCCTTCGTCACTGCATGTTGCCAGCCCGCTCCACGGCTCAAGCGCGACAAACGGTCCACCATTTGCGCTTGACCAAATGAGCAGATAATCCATATCTGAGAACTCCACACATACGCCCTTACCCGATTTCCGGCTGCGCAGCATAACTTTTCTCGATTTGATACCATCAAATATCAGAGCATCTTTTGAAAACAGTTCGTGCTTCATCGGAAGAACTTTTGAATTATCAAGGATCGGTATGCGCTTGTCCATCTGCGGAAGGCCATTCTCATCAAGGAGCGGGCAGTTAGCAGTTTCGGGCTGTTCAAACTCAACATCATAATCCTCAAACTGCTCTCCGGCAGAGACTGGGCAGTTAAATGCTGGGTGGCCGCCAATCTGGAACGGAAGCGCATATGAATTTGAATTTTTAATCTCATGGCTTACTGTGATTCTGCGTTTTTCAACCGTATAAGTTGTTTCAAGCACAAAGTCAAACGGATAATGCTGTTTGGTCTCATCGTCAGAAACGAGCCTGAACATTATTGAGCTTTGGTCCTGGCGTATCATTTCGGCCTGTTTTCTGCGGGCAATTCCATGGCGTTCCATACAGCATATTTTGCCATCTGACGTTACAGCTTTTTTGCCGCGCAGGCTACCGACGATTGGAAAAAGCACAGGGGCCTGCCCTTTCCAGTATTTCGGGTCACCCTGCCAGAGGTATTCGGTTCCGTCATTATCACGGATTGATGTAAGTTCCCCGCCGAAAGAGCGTGCTTTTACAACAAGGTCTTTGCTTCTAATTGTATACTCCATATTTTATATCCTCCTTGATTCTTAATTTGCATTTATTGCGTTTGATACATTGGAAACCACATGATTTTTAGCACTCAGCAGAACTCTTTTTCTGCATATTCTCTAAATGCTCTTTTGCCTGCCACATGCCATGCGAAGCAGCCTTTTTCCAGAATATTCTGGCTTGATTGCAGTTCATTTCAACGCCAAGGCCATAGAAGCAGCACTCTCCGAGGCGATTCTGCGCCGCCGCATTTCCAAGGCCTGCGGCTTTCACATACCAGTGCAAAGCCTTTTCCATATCTTTAGGAACACCGATTCCATTTTCAAGGCAATAAGCGAATCCATACTGACAGTCAGCACCGCCGCATTTTGCACCGCGCTCAAAACATCCGGCAGCCTTTTTGCTGTCACGTTTTACGCCCTGCCCATATAAATAGCATTCGCCGAGATGAAAAACGCCGGCAGTATGGCTCTGCTTCGCCGCCATGGAAAACCAGTAAGCAGCTTTAGTGTAATTGCAGGCTGTCCCTTTGCCATCCCTGTAAAGAAGGCCAAGGTTGTTCTGCGCGTCGACATGGCCCTGTTTTGCCGCTTTTAAAAACCAGTGCAGCGCCTTCCTGTAATTCTGAGGCGCCCCGAGGCCATGGCTATAGCGCACGCCGAGGTTAAACTCGGCGACAGTATGCCCCTGCGATGCTGCCATTTTAGACCAGTAATCCGCTTTGGCATAATCCTGTGGCACCCCGCGGCCACTGTAATAGCACAGCCCAAGTTTATGCTGTGCATCTGCATGGCCCTGCTCGGCCGCTTTTAAAAACCAGTACGCCGCTTTTGAATAGTCCTGCGGTATGCCGTCTGCCAGGATATAGGCAAGACCAAGGCTGTACTGCGCGTCGGCATCGCCCTGCTTTGCCGCTTCCAAAAGTCCGTCAAACCTGCTGTTTCCGCTGCCGGAATATTTACCGCCGATAACAGCAAGGCAGCACGAAACTGCAAAATCCGTCTGCTCAGCAGTCCAGCAATATTCATTTTCCATACGAATACGGTATTCCCTGCGTATATTCTCATTTTTTTCCGGATGTGCCTTTAAATCGCCATAAAGCCCCGCGTGAAATGCTATGCGCATCAAATGCATTTCACCCTTGTACTGGCCTTTTGCATAGTCGTCAAAAAGCGCACGCAGAAGCCTTTTATCCTCAAAGATTTTTTCTCCGCGCTCATCTTTAATTTTTTTTAGAATACCAATAATGCCACTGTCCACGGAAATCACCTTCGACAAAACGCAAAAACTATTTAAGCACTGCCCAAGACTTGCTTTGCTTAATAAGCTGAGTTTAGTACACCTGCAACAGATAAATCATCACCGCTGCCCTTCTCAGTCATTTCCGAAAGGAATTCCATCAGGTTTTTTTTAGTCGTTTGGCATGGCGATGAGGAAAATTCAGAAACGATTTTCTCCATAAAATCCCGGTAGCAATTGAACGACGAAAACGAATTTTTTACGCCGTCGGTAGACATAATTACAGCCGCCGGAGAACCGGCACAGTATATATGATGGAAATGGTAAAAGGCGTCAGACTCACACAGCGAAGTTGTCACATTGCCAACAAGGCTGTCTTCACGCGGCACTGAAGAAACAGTCCCATCTCTGTTAAAAGCGAAACAGTCGCCATCGCCTAACTGCATTCCGAACCAGTAGTCCGCCCCCACGGCGGATACAATCAGCGTTGTGCCGTAAGCAGATTCAATAAGCTTTCCACCTTCAAGAAAGCTTCTGCGCCTTTCTGAAAGCGGCTCAAGTTCTTCTGATGAAAATGGGTGTGAGGAATAATGGCGGACGACTTTGCGGTTCCAGTTTAAAATAATGTTTTTCTTAAGCTGATCAAATTTTTCATCCGCATTTTTAAGCGTTTCACTATTTTCACGTTTTACGAATTCCCGCACTGATTTCAGCGCAGCCTCTACCGCAAAGCGTGCGCCTGTTCCGCTGCGGAAATAACGCACATCGCCGTGGCCGTCAGCTACGGCAGCGGCTGCTGCACTTCCAAAGCAGGCAGATTTCGAATAATCCTGGCAGTCAGCATTATGGCGTATGTGGCTTGCGCCGCGCACCGTTACATGGAAGCCCGTTAAAGGATTCATCAGTTCCACTCTTCATCTTCGTCATCGGCAGAATTGACAGGCTGCCATTCCTGCTGCTGTTTATTAAGCTCTTCTGTAAATGTTTTCTGGCGGCTTTCCTGGCCTACCGTGCTGCTCTGGCTGCCAATCTTTGAAGCCGTAACTGATACAAGCCGAATCATTTTTGCAAGCGCTTCAGGCGTATGCGCCCTGAGGACGGCCTCAGGCGTGCCTGTAAATTCCGTAAGCACTTCGTCGTTTACATCATCTTTTTCACCTATGGCTACTGCAACTTTTATAGCTACACGGAACCACTTATTCTGATTGAGCCTGTCCAGCTCTTTTTTATAGTCATCCGTCGGCTCGCCGTCAGTCATAAGAAAAATAGCAGGTGCGTAAGACCCTTCCACGTCGTTCATAAAAGCATTGCGCGAAAGCTTCTCGTTAAGCATGCGGTACGCTTCGCCAAGGTCAGTCATGCCGTCAGCATTTACGTAGGGCCAGCTAAATTCATCTGCTGGCTTTGGCTCATCGTAAAGCCATTTTGCGCCGTTTGAAAAAGTGATAGCGGCAATTTTGATTTCAGCATCTGCATTGTCTTCGGAAATCTTGCGTATCTCAGGCAGGACATTAAAAATCGCATCATTGACGGCACCGATTTTTTTGCCCGCCATGCTTCCAGAAGTATCTACTACAAAAAACAAGACCATTGTGCGTTTTGCAATTCCTTCTGTATTTTCGAACGGATTTGACATTGATAGACTCTCCCTTTCAATCAGCAGCAGCATTGATTTTAAACAATTTTGGCATCACTGACATTGCCAAAGCTAACTTTAATATTTTTAAAAATCGGGAGCACAGCATTTGGGGCAACCACTTTTTTGCTGCCATCGGGCATTTCTGCCTGCCAACTTGTTTCGGAAAGATTTCGTATGCCCCACAGATTGGGATGATTCTTGCTCCGCACTACTCTTCCCGTCTCAGTCCTGAAATCCATGCTGCTTTCGACAGTATGGCACGCATAAATCCGATTGCCCGGGTAGAGCGCCACAGAATATCTTTGAACATTGAGGCGAAGAGGTCTGACCATTTTTGCGCCGCATGAAAGGCAATGCAGCTCATCGGAATCACCAGCTTTCGCCGAAGATGCAAAATTCTCGCATCCGCAGCCGCATGTGATTATTTCATCGCGCAAGCGTATAAAAAGGCGCAGCCATTCGCTGTCAGAAACACGTTTTTCATTTGATTTAATTCCATCTGTGAACGAGCGTATGAACGCTTCTTGAATAAACTGCGGATAAAGTGGCCACAAGTCAATAGCATTGTTGTGTACACCCCTCACAGGTTTGTTTGAATTGTCTTTAGGGTCAAAAATAAAAACAGGATTGCTGCCATAATGCTTTTTTTCATGCTCATCTGTAAGGCAGACACTTTTTACAACCTTTTCACCCTCAAGCGGATGAGAAAGAAAAAGTAAAAGAAAAAGGATGACAGCAAGCGAAAAATAATCGGACTGCATGCCCGGTTTTTCGCCCATAACAACTTCAGGTGCCATGTAGCGGCATTTTCCTGCAATTCCAAGATTTACGCCGTAAGGTGCAACATTGTCATTGTCGCAGATAAGCACATCGCCGTTTTCAGGATTTATAAAGAAGTTGCCGTCGTTGAGGTCCTGATATGATTTTCCCTGCCTGTGCAGGGAAAGGAAGCTTTCTACAATCATAAGCGCCGCATTCACACGTGCAGAATGTTTCACAATGCGGACTTTGGCATTCAGAATATCCGTAAAGCTTTTATATTCAGGCGGGCGCAATGCCATTAAATAGCCGAAGCTACCCTCTGTCTGTTCCGTAACAAGGATTGGCCATAGAAAACTTCTGGCCGGTGCGCCATCCGCAATATTTTGGCACAGGTTTTTCAAAAAAGCCTGTGGGTTTTTAAGCGACTGTTGGAAAAACCATTTAAGGGCATATTCGCAGCCATTGTATTTAACGCGGTAAACAATCCCCTGGCCACCTTCTCCAAGTTTTCCAATGACGGTTAGAAATTCGTCTGATCCTTTTACTTTAATTTTATGCCCCTTTTTAAACTCCATTAGCTGAATTACTCCTTTACATACAACAAATGCAAATCAGCTGCATCTTTCATTTCCATATAATATATAAAAAATTCATTATCAAAATAAGTTATCAGTAAAATAATACCACGTTGCGTGAAAAAAGTCTACCTGAAGCAAACTGAAAAAGCCACCCTGAACATATGTTCAGAGCGGCTTTTTCTTTAAAAGCTATATAATATTACTTCTTGCGGTCTGCCAAAGCCTTTTTGACCTCTTCTGTAAAAATAGGAATGATTTTCGTTGCATCGCCAACAATTCCGTAATCTGCGGCATCGAAAATCGGTGCAGTTTCATCCTTATTAATTGCGATGATGAAATCAGAATCCTCCATGCCTGCAAGGTGCTGAATAGCACCGGAAATACCACAGGCAAGGTACAGGTTCGGGCGAACTGTTTTACCCGTCTGGCCAACCTGAATATCTTTGTCGACCCAGCCTGCATCAACAGCAGCCCTTGAAGAGCTCACTGTACCGCCGAGTACATCTGCACATTTTTCAAGCATCTTGAAGTTTTCCGGGCCGCCCATGCCGCGCCCACCGGAAACAAGAATCTTGGCATCCTGAATGTCCATCTTATGGGATTCTTTCTTGACGATGTCAAGAATCTGGACATCTGTCTCTGAAGAAGGAATGTCAACTTTAAAGTTGTCTACTGGTGCATTTGCATTCTCAATCGGCTTTATTTTCTGCATTACACCTGGACGGACAGTCGCCATCTGTGGACGGTAGTCTGGGCATATAATCGTTGCCATAATGTTGCCGCCGAAAGCAGGGCGTGTCATCTGCAGGTTATTCGTGCCATCATCGGCAACATCGAGTTTTGTGCAGTCAGCCGTAAGGCCAGTGCGTATCCTCGCAGCCACACGCGGTGCAAGGTCACGGCCAATAGCCGTTGCGCCATAAAGCAGAACAGCAGGCTTATATTTCTCGATTACCTTGCATATAACATACGCATAAGGCTTCGTCGAATAAAGCTTAAGATCTTTGTTATCGACAAGAATGACATTATCAGCGCCATAGCTCGCAACATCCTTGCACAGCCCTGAAATATTGTAACCAAGCAGCACTGCTGTTACTTTCGTGTTCATCTTTCCGGCAAGCTCACGCGCTTTGCCGAGCAGCTCATGGGATACCCCGGCCACTTTATTGTCAACCTGCTGAATAAATACGTAAACACCTTTATATTCCTGAATATCCATCTTGCTCACCACTTTCAACTATATAATGAATTTCTCTTTGAGCTTACCGATCATATACTCGGCCGCTTCCTGCGGATTCAGGTTGTTGACAAGAGTACCGGCAGCCTTCGGGCTCTTTGTGAACGTTTTGATAACGCGCGTTGGGGAGCCTTTAAGGCCAATGTCTTCATCTTTGACATCAAGGTCTTTGCGCGTAAGGATTTTAACTTCCTTCTCGCGGTAAGCATCGAAAATGCCGCCCGGCGTCATGTAACGTGGCTCATTGAGTTCGCTGAGTGCAGTGATCAGGCATGGCATCTTTGCTTTAACAATGTGGTAACGATCTTCAAACTGACGTTTTACCGTTACGTAATTGCCCTCAACTTTAATTTCTTCTGCATAACTGATGTTTGAAATGTTAAGGTTTTCGGCAATTTGTGGTCCAACCTGAGCAGTATCGCCATCAATCGCCTGGCGGCCCGTTATAATCAGGTCATAAGGTATCTTTTTCAATGCGGCTGCAAGAGTGTGGGCTGTTGCCCATGTGTCAGCGCCACCAAATGCACGGTCTGTAACGAGTATGGCTTCGTCAGCACCCATGGCAAGCGCTTCGCGCAGTGCGGTATCGGCCTGCGGTGGACCCATTGAAAGCGCAGTGACATGTGCGCCCTGTTCGTCTTTAAGGCGGAGTGCCGCCTCGAGGCCAGCTTTATCATCTGGGTTTATAATGCTCGGAACGCCTTCACGTATAAGCGTACCGGTTTTAGGATCAAGTCTAACTTCATTCGTATTTGGAACTTGTTTGATGCAAACGACAATATTCAACGAATTTCCCTCCTTAGGTTTCTGCCTTATTTAAAGGCATATTTGGAAATTACCATCTTCTGAACTTCGCTGGTGCCTTCATATATTTCCGTAATCTTGGCATCACGCATCATGCGTTCAATCGGATACTCTCTGGTGTAGCCATAGCCGCCGTGAAGCTGCAAGCACCGGGTGGTAACATCCATAGCTGTGGAGGCACAGTAGAGTTTCGCCATTGCTGCTTCTTCTGAATATCTCGGTTTGGAATCTTCAGCAAGAGCTGCACGGTACAAAAGAAGTTGAGCAGCTTTTACTTTTGTAGCCATATCCGCAATTTCGAACTGTGTGTTCTGGAACTTGGAAAGCGGACGGCCAAATTGTTTTCTCTGTTTTACATATTTGATAGTTTCTTCAAGGGCACCTTCTGCAATGCCAAGTGCCTGAGATGCAATGCCAATACGGCCATTGTCAAGCGTAGACATCGCGATTACGAAACCTCTGCCTTCCTGCCCCAAAAGGTTTTCCTTCGGGACAATGCAGTTGTTCATAATGAGCTCGCATGTTGAAGAACCGCGGATACCCATTTTCTTCTCTTTTTTACCAACAGAAAATCCCGGGAAATTTTTCTCAACTATGAAAGCGGAAATTCCGTGGTTGCCAAGGCTCTTGTTGGTCATGGCAAAAATAACATAGGTATCTGCATATCCACTGTTTGTGATAAAAATTTTACTGCCGTTTAAAACATAATGGTCACCGTCAAGCACAGCCTTTGTCTGCTGTGCGGATGAGTCTGTTCCGGCGTTTGGTTCTGTCAGTGCAAAAGCACCAAGGTATTCACCGCTGCAAAGCTTTTTGCCGTATTTTTCAATCTGCTGCGGCGTGCCGTATTTAATTATCGGCCATGTTCCGAGGGAAGTGTGTGCAGAAAGCATCGTGCCTGTTGTAGCACAAACTTTGCTTATCTCTTCGATGCACATTTCATATGTCAGGGTATCACAGCCAGCGCCACCGTACTTCTTAGGGTAAGGTATACCCATGAATTTATACTTACGCATTTTTTCAAGTGCTTCAGAAGGGAAGCGCTCTTCTTCGTCGATTGCCTGTGCGTAAGGTTTCACTTCTTTTTCCGCAAAATCCCTGAAAAGGGTGCGGGCCATCTGCTGTTCTTTGCTTAGTGTGAAGTCCATACTCGTTCCTCCAAATCTGTCAGTTACGGGCAATTACTTTTTTGTATAATCATAGAAGCCCTTACCGCTCTTCCTGCCAAGACGGCCACCGCGGACCATTTTACGGAGTAGAGGATGAGGACGGTATTTCGGATCGCCGGTTTCACTTTGGAGTACTTCCATGATGTCGAGAACAATATCAAGGCCTATCAAATCACCAAGTGCAAGCGGCCCCATAGGGTGGTTTGCACCGAGTTTCATTGCAGTGTCTATATCTTCGGCGGAAGCAGTTCCATCTGCATAAATGCCAATAGCTTCGTTAATCATTGGAATAAGTATCCTGTTTACAACGAAACCTGGAGCTTCTTTTACTTCAACAGGAGTTTTGCCTATTTCAGTAGAAATTGATTTTATTTTCTCAACTGTTTCAGGCGGTGTGTTTATGCCAGCAGTTACTTCAATAAGTTTCATAACCGGTGCAGGATTAAAGAAATGCATTCCGCATACCGGGCGGCCTACACCGCTGCCGATTTCAGTTATAGAAAGTGAAGATGTGTTTGTGGCAAATATAGTGTCCTTTTTGCAAATACCATTCAGTTCTTTGAAAAGACTTTTCTTAACATCCATTTTCTCGAGTGCGGCCTCGACAACAAGATCACAGTCAGATGCTATTTCTTTTGTACCTGTAGTGATTTTTGCAAGTATTGCATCGGCTTTTGATTGTTCCATTTTGCCTTTGGAGACACGGCGGTATAGAGCTTTCTTGATTTTTTCTTTACCGCCGGCAGCAAGCTGTTCATTGATATCGCAAAGCTTTACAGTATAGTCTTCGGTCTGCGCAAATGCCTGAGCAATACCAGAACCCATTGTTCCTGCGCCAATAACGCCAACAATCATAATAAATACCTCCTAATTCAATTAATAATTAAAAGCCCGAATTAAACAGTTCCAATTAACTTTGCAAACTGCTTGCATGAATGCTTTTACGGTGTATATTTAAGCGGTGTATACTTAACACTGAAACGGCGCTCAAATTCTTCCGCAAGCATATCACGGAATTTAGGATGGGCAATAGTGATAAGAGCTCTTGCCCTGTTACGGAGTGTTTGCCCTTTGAGCTTAGCAATACCGTATTCTGTAACAACGTAATTTACATCATAAGTTGAGGTGGTGACTGAAGCACCCTTGTTTACAAACGGCACGATTTTTGACACTGTGCCGTTACGGGCAGTAGATTGAATTGCCATTATGGTTTTACCGCCTTTGCTCATGTTTGCACCGCGCACAAAATCTACTTGCCCACCTACACCGCTTATACGCCTGAGACCGACTGTGGTCGAAACTACCTGACCTTGCAAATCTACTTCAACACATGAATTAATCGAGATGAGGTTATCATTTTTTGCAATAATATAAGGGTCATTTACAAAATCCACAGGGTACATTGCAACAGACGGGTTATCGTCAACATAATCATAAAGACGGCGCGTACCCATCAGAAATGTTACCACACTTCTTCCAGGAAGAAAATTCTTACGCTTATTCGTAATAACTCCGGCTTCAACAAGATCTACAACACCATCTGACACCATTTCTGAATGTATGCCAAGGTCTTTTTTATCTTTAAGGGAAACCAGAACAGCATCCGGTATAGCGCCTATCCCAAGCTGAAGTGTATCACCATCATGTATAAGCGAAGCACAATTTCTTCCAATTGCATACTCAGCATCGCCGAGCTTCGCTGGCGGAAGCTCTAAAATTGGGTCATCAGATTCAACGATGTAGTCTATATCGCTTACATGTATGAAACAGTCACCAAGTGTACGCGGCATATTGGGGTTTACTTCTGCAATAACAGTTTTTGCAGCTTCAGCAGCCGGTTTTGTATAGTCAACAGATATACCATAGCTGCAATACCCGTGCTTATCCGGAGTAGACACTTGTATCAAAGCTACATCTACCGGCAAATCATACCTGAGTAAATCCGGTACTTCAGAAAAGTATACAGGTGTTACATCGCAACGGTCTTCAGCAGCTGCCTGCTGCATAGTGTGCGTCGTAACAAACAAGCTGTTATTACGGAAATGTTCTTTCATTTCAGGCCTGCAGTATGGTGCTTCGCCTTTGCAAACCATTTGCAGTGTTTCAACATCTTTATACTGATCAGCATTGCGCACCATAGCATTAATAACAGCCGTAGGTTCGCCTGCAGCGTGGCCTATGACAACACGGTCACCTGATTTAATATGCTTTACAGCTTCATCAGCCGTAGTAAGCCTTTCTCTGTAGATATCTTTCCAACTCATTTTTGCATATCACCTTTTTATGCAGTATGTTATACCAGATAGGGATAAACGATTATTTATTTACAAATGGATCCGGTTTACGTTTTTCACAAAAAGCAGTCATTGCGTTCTTTTGGTCTTTAGTGCCAAAACATGCTCCGAAAAGCTCAGGCTCCAACGCAACTGCTGAGTCTATATCCATCTGCAAACCAAGGTTTATGGCCTTCTTGCACTGGCGAACAGCAATTGGGGCATTCCTTGAAATCTTACCAGCAAGTTTCATGCATTCATCCATAAGCTGATCAGAAGGATAAACTGCATTTACAAGGCCTAACTTTAAAGCTTCATCGGCATGTACTTTACCGCATGAATATATCATTTCTTTTGCCTTACCTACGCCGATTGTGCGCGCAAGGCGCTGTGTGCCGCCAAAACCCGGTGTAATGCCAAGCCCTGCTTCAGGCTGCCCAAAAACTGCATTTTCTGAAGCAATGCGGATGTCACAACAAAGTGAAAGTTCGCATCCGCCGCCGAGAGCATAGCCGTTAACGGCCGCAATTACAGGCACAGGGAACTTTTCAATTTTGCGGAAAACAGCATTTCCTCTCGCGCCAAACTGGCTGCCTTCTTCTTTTGCCATGTCCTTCATTTCACCGATATCCGCACCGGCAACAAATGATTTTTTGCCAGCACCAGTGATAATGACACACCTTGTACTATCAAGCGGAATAGCATCAATAACATTTTCGAGGTCTTTTAAAACTTCGGTATTAAGAGCATTCAGAGCTTTTTCACGGTCTATTGTGACAATGCCGACAAAATCCTTTTGCTCATATTTCACAAAGCTCATAATTAATTCAGCCTCCTTTTAACCGATATTGAAAAAAGTTAATCCTGTTTAACTATCGTTGCAACACCCATGCCGCCGCCTACGCAGAGAGTGGCAAGGCCGTACTTTGAATGCCTCTTCTTCATTTCGTAAAGAAGAGTAGTGAGTATACGGCATCCGGAAGCTCCAATAGGATGTCCGAGTGCGATTGCACCGCCGTTTACATTGACTTTATCCATATCAAAGTTAAGTTCTCTGCAAACTTCGATAGACTGCGCCGCAAATGCTTCGTTAGCTTCAATTAAATCCATATTTTCAACTTTGAGGCCTGTTTTCGCCATGACTTTCTTTGTTGCAGCAACCGGACCAAGACCCATATAAGCAGGATCAACACCGGCCCATGAACCTCCAACCCAAGTAGCCATCGGTTTAACGCCTAATTCTTTAGCCTTTTCTTCACTCATTACAACAATAGCGGCTGCAGCGTCGTTAATGCCTGAAGCATTACCGGCAGTAACAGTCCCGCCTGGCTTAAACGCAGGTTTCAATTTGGCAATGCTGTCTGCAGTAACGCCCTTGCGTGGACCTTCATCCTGATCGTAGGTAACAAGGCCCTTTTTCCTGACACTTACCTGTACTGGAACAATTTCATCTTTAAATTTACCTTCAGCCATTGCTTTTTCACATTTCTGCTGGCTGTCGGCTGCAAATTCATCCTGCATCCTGCGGGTTATACCATATTTTTCTGCAACGTTTTCCGCTGTGATACCCATATGGTAATCATTGAATGCATCCCACAGACCGTCTTTTATCATTTCATCAACGAGTTTGCCGTCTCTCATTCTATAGCCATAACGTGCTTTTTGAAGTAAGAATGGTGCCATTGACATATTTTCAGTACCACCAGCAACGATCACATCGGCTTCACCAGCTGTGATTAAATCTGCAGCAAGGTTCACCGACTTAAGACCTGAACCGCAAACATCGTTTATTGTAAGAGCAGGGCGTGTAACTGGTATGCCAGCGCCTATGGAAACCTGACGGGCAACATTCTGACCAAGGCCTGCCTGAAGGACACAGCCGAAAAGCGTTTCATCTACATCATCTGGTGTAATGCCAGCACGTTTAAGCGCTTCTTTTACAACGATGGCACCAAGATCTTTAGATGATGTGTTTGAAAACATTCCACCCATTTTACCTACAGGGGTACGGCAGGCTCCTGCCAGTACAATTTTCTTTGCCATTTAAATTTCCTCCATTCATATTTTTTATTGAAAATTATTGACTGCTGATTTTAAAGGCAATCTATAAAAAAAATCTACTGTGTTAAATATATCACAACTAAAATGATTATGCAATAACAAAGTCTGAAAATCCATGATTTATAAACGATTAATAATAATTTCGGCTGGAACAGCTTTATATTCTGCTTAGTTGCTGAAAGAAGTGCTCAAGTCCTGACTGCTTTCCTTTTACTGAACCCTGAAAAAGTTCCTTCGAGCCTCCCCCACGCCCAGAAAATTCAGCATCAAGTTTTTTGCCTATTGGGCGGACATCATTGCTGCTGTCAGCCATAGCGTAGCGGTAACCGCCGTCTGCGCCACAGAATACAGCGGCAACGCCGCCGCCCCTTTCAGCAAGCATAAGGGCATATTTTCGCATATCATCTGGCAAAAGACTTTTTTCAAACACAGAAATGTTTCCACATCCCTTCTCAAAAACATCCGCTTTCAGCTTAAGCAGGTGGCCGCGCGTTTCAGACAGCTCATGCTTAAGCCTTTCATTATCCTCTACAAGATGGCTGACAGAATTTGCTATTTCTTCAGGCTTTGCAGAAAGCAGCGAAGAAACAGCCATAACATTCTGCTGTTTCAATTCAAAGTCTTCCATAGCCTGAGCTCCGCAGGCAAGTGTGACACGCGTACCACCTTTATAATTCTGTGAAGTCAGGAGTTTAATTGCCCCAATTTCACCGGTAAAGGCAACATGGGTTCCGCAGCAAGCGCACATATCATAGCCGGGGATCGTTACAATACGGATACGGCCTGCAAGTTCTTTTTTACTTCTGTAGTTCATGCCGTTTAGCTTTTCCGGTGGCGGAAATTCTGCGCTCACAGGCAGGTTGCGGTAAACAGCCTCATTCGCAAGGCGCTCAATCAGCCTTAACTGGTCATTTTTAAGGCGGCCGTTCCAATCTACCGTCATGTTTTTTTCGCCCATGTGGAATCCCACATTGTCTACGCCGTAAAGCCGATTAGCAATACCCGAAACGATGTGTTCACCTGTATGCTGCTGCATAAGGCGGAACCGGTATTCCCAGTTAACGCCACCCATTACAGCCGAGCCTGCATTTAACGGCCTGTCCGTAGTATGCACTATCTCGTCTCCGTAAGCCTGCACATCAGTCACATTCGCAAGATCGAGCACGCCTATATCTGCAGGTTGCCCACCACCTTCCGGGTAAAAAGCAGTGCGGTCAAGCACAACCTGCCAATGGCCCTTTTTATTTTCACACTTTAAAACATGTGCAGAAAAAACTTTCTGATAGGGATTTTTATAATAAAGTTTCTCTGTCATTATCATTCCCCTTTTGCTTTCCACTAAAATTTATCTTTATATTTACACGCATTTATATGCAAGGATCCCGATATATTGTGTTATTTTCAAAAAACGAGTAAGGTGTGTTATAATTGCATATTAAAAATAAAGTACATTTTTTATATGTCAGATGCTGATAGCTCAAATTTAAGCGCTTAACAACAAATTGCCAATAAAAAGCACTTCTGCAATAATGCCGAGGTGTATATAAAATAATAAACTTATATAACTATTATATTCTGAGTTTAGCCACCCTTCAATAGTAAAAGCCCTTTATATGGTTAAAATCCGTAATAATTTCGCCGCGAGCCGGAAAAACTACCAGTGAGGTGAAGCTTACCATGAAAGTAAAAGAAATTATGTCAAAAGATATTGCTTTTGTTAAATGCGACGATACGGCAGAATATGCAGCACAATTAATGCGGAAATATAACTGCGGGTCAATTCCTGTGTGCTGTGACGGAAAAGTCAAAGGCATAATCACCGACCGTGATATTGCCTTAAGGTGCATGGCTCAAGGCAAAAATATAAGCCAACAGAAAGTAGACGATATAATGTCTACCGATCCGGCAGTTGGAAACCCTGAAATGGATGTTCAGGAAGCAGCTCAGCTTATGGGAAGCAGGCAGATACGCCGCCTTCCTATCGCAGAAAACGGGCGTCTCGTTGGAATTGTCGCCCTTGGGGACATCTCAGTTGAGCCGCAGTTTCAAGACAGCGCTGGAAGTGCCTTAAAGAACATTTCCCGCCATTCTGGAACCATTTAGCTTTAAAAATAATTCTTTTTTTTCTGTTTATTCAGGAAGCTTCAAAGCGAAAGTTTTGCAGCTTCCTCTTCTTATTTTTTTTCAGTTCTGAATTTTATCTTTATTATTTTGATAATCATTTCAAGCATAAAAATGCTAATCATATTGACTAAAATAATTATTTGCTCCACCATAATTTTAGGAATTGACTTTCCATATACTAAGTGATAGCATAATACGGTATCGCAGAAATGAAAGAATTCACAATTTATTGATCAGGAGATGCAAAAAGTTTGAGTTTCTGTTTTCATCCCCCAAAAAATGTCAGCAGGGCTATTCATATAAAGCCTGTGCAAACCGTAGCAATAAGCTTCGCTGCTGTAATTTTTTGCGGGGCAATTTTATTAACCTTTCCAATAGCCTCAAAAAGCGGGCAAAGCCTTGGGTTCCTGACAGCCCTTTTTACATCTACATCCGCCACATGCGTAACCGGGCTGGTGGTAGTCGATACTTACACAAGCTGGACGCTCTTTGGGCAGATCGTAATTTTGGCACTTATTCAGATAGGCGGATTGGGGTTCATGATCGTTGCGACAACGTTCGCATTGGCGCTTGGGCGGAAAATCTCGCTCAAGGAACGTATGATCCTTGCGGAAGCTATCAACCGTGATGACCTGCAGGGGATTGTGTCGTTAACGCGGAAAATTCTTATTGGCACATTCGTAATCGAAGGAACGGGCGCAGCTTTGCTGTCAATACGCTTTATTCCGAAGTTCGGAGTAGCCAAAGGGATTTACTTTGGTATATTCCACTCAATTTCTGCATTCTGCAATGCCGGTTTTGATATAATGGGCGGATATAGCGGAAAATTCAGCAACCTCAGCGCATTTGCCGAAGATCCTCTTGTAAATATCGTAATAATGAGCCTCATAGTAATTGGAGGTTTGGGATTTGCAGTTTTAAGCGATATCATCAGCAGAAGAGGAAGTTCCCCTGCAAAGCTGCGCCTTCACACAAAACTCGTGCTGGTAACAACTGGTGCACTTCTTCTTTTTGGATTCCTTTTCTTTTTCTTTGCAGAGTACAACAATCCTAAAACTTTAGGCTCATTATCATGTGGCGGCAAAATACTTGCTGCAATGTTTATGTCTGTCACCCCGCGTACTGCCGGATTTAATACGATTAATCTGGCCAGTATGCGTGTTTCTTCCATTTTTGTAACGATTTTTCTGATGTTTGTAGGTGCTTCACCTGGCTCAACCGCAGGAGGCATTAAAACGACAACATTTGCGACTATACTTCTTACAGTTGCTTCTGTTTTTAAAGGCCGCGAAGATGTTGAGGCATTCCAGAAAAAGCTGCCACGCTCCCTTATAAAAAAGGCTTTTGTAGTTGCATTTATCGGCTTTATGCAGGTCTGCATTGTAACTACAGTGCTTGTATCAGCTGATCACATTGATTTAATGAGCGCTCTTTATGAAACAACATCTGCTTTTGGTACGGTTGGGCTTTCACTCGGCATTACATCTAAGTTAAGTGCTATAAGCCATATCGCACTTATCATTACAATGTACTTCGGACGTGTTGGCATTCTTTCTATTATTCTGGCAATCTCAAACCGTTCTGAAAGAGGCCAGGCAAAATTCAGTTTTCCAGAGGAAAAAATTGCTATCGGATAATATTTCGAATTTATATAAGGAGACGACTTTGCTTTGAAAAAAAAATCATTTGCAGTGCTTGGCCTCGGAAGGTTTGGCACAAGTGTAGCAAATTCACTTGCAGATATGGGCTTTAATGTGCTGGCCGTTGATTCACATGAAGAAAATATTAGCCAGCTTTCTGAAAGCGTCACACATGCCATAACAGGCGATGTCACAAATGAGAATCTTCTAAAATCAATTGGAATTAGAAACTTTGATGTTGCAATTGTTGCAATAGGTAACGATATACAAAGCAGTATTTTAACAACAATCTCCCTTAAAGAAGCTGGCGTTCCTTATGTCGTGTCAAAAGCACAGAATGATTTGCACGCACGCGTTTTGGAAAAAGTAGGCGCTGACAGGGTTGTTTTTCCTGAAAAAGATATGGGCATTCGTGTTGCGCATAATCTTTCAAAAACCAATGTACTTGATTTTATTGAACTTTCGAAAGACAACAGCATCATGGAGATTATCCCACCAAAAAAATGGGTTAACAAATCCCTCAAAGATGCACATATACGCCAAGAGTCTGGCATAAGCGTTATTGCAATTAAAAATGAAAATTCTATAGTTGTGTCTCCAAAGTCTGACTACGTTATACAGTCTGATGACATCCTCGTAGTTATAGGTCTTAACCGTGATATACAGAAACTTGAAGAAGAATAAAATATTTGTGTTTTCGCATTTAGGCCATATTACATCTCTTATAAATAAAAGGGCGGTTTTCTCCTGGAAAATGAAGATTACCGCCTTTTTATATGCATTTATAGTTTAGTATGCCTGTATAAATTCACATTTAGGCTCATATTTTATAAAGTGCATCTTTGACATAAAAGAACGATTGGATTATAATGTGATTTATTTCAAATAAAAGATGGAGAAGTATTATGGAAAAAAAATCAAAAGTATATTCTTTGGCATTGCTGAACGCTTTGTTGATGACAGCTTTATGTGTGCTGCTGCGGATTTTTAATGTTTCAGGCGCAGAAATAATTCTTCTGGCAGCTGTTGTCTTTTTCACTTGCTTCGGCGGATTTTCATCAGGCATCCCGAGCGGAATAATTGCAATCATATACGCTTTTATTACCCTTTCCCTTCCCAATCACCCATTTAAATATAGCTCTGCAGGCCTTCAAGCGATTATCATTACTTTGTTATCAATCGCCGCAGTAATCATTGCAATCGGAATTTTAAAAATACGCCTTAAAAAGAAAAAGGAGGAACTTCAAGAGTTAAAGCAACAAATAAACAGCATTTCAATTACCGACAGGCTGACGGGTATTCCAAACAGATATGGCTTTGAAGAAAAATTTAAAGAAGAATACAACAGCTCAGCCCGCAGCGACACATCTGTTTCCTGCATTTTTATCAGTATTGATTCTTTCAGGCAGTATAATGAAAAATATGGCCACTTGAAAGGTGACGAATGCCTAAAACAAGTTGCCAACGCTATAAGCTGTGAAGCGGAACTTAATGGAGGTTACGCATCACATTACAGTGGGAGTGAATTTTTACTTGTAATGCCAAATACAGACGCTGAAAATGCCGAGCATTTTTGCCTTAAAGTTCAGGAATCTGTTAAATCATCCCATGTTCAGCAAATTCATGAGCAAACCGCATCTATTACTGTAAGTGCCGGCATTGCTTCCACAGTGGCAAAGCAGCATGAAGGGGAAGAATCAAAGCTTCTGAATGCAGCAAGCCATGCCCTATATATTGCTAAAGAAAAGGGACAAAACCAAATTGAAATATCGAAGCTGTAATATAAATCAGGCGATATTTTAAAAATTTGTATTCGTATATGCCATACTGCTTGTCTTATAAAAATATATTTATCAAGATTATTTCCTCCAAGTCTGGGAAAGATAATTTTCTGAGTTAGTCTAAGTTAGGAGGAATTATATCATGGATAAAGATGCAGATAAAAGCAAACCAGAAAATAAGCAAATGGCACCAAAAGACGATGATGACGAATATATTTATTCTTGCACAAATTCAGTTGTTTCAGGCACCGAGTGTACTGGACTTATTCCTACACCGCCAGAAACCGATTCTGAAGCAGATTCTTATTCCGATCTCTATACAATTCCAAAACCACCAGTAAATAATAGTAAGAAAAATAAAACTAAAGATTAATTTAGATTAATTTGGCTCTATAATAATGTTAGTGTACAAAGAATAAAGCTCTGAAAAAAAAAGTAAAAAAGCAGAGCATATTCGATGAAAAACCTTTAAAATGGAAAATTGTTAACTCACCATTATGGAACCACCACCCAAACTATTGACATAGAGCCATTAATTTGAACCATACAAAAAACAGCTGCGTGGATTTCCATGCAGCTGTTTTCATGCGGCAATA
>DHSD01000014.1:70725-92529 GCA_002411365.1 Ruminococcaceae bacterium UBA5295 | reverse complement strand
CTCGACGTGTGAACCCGCGCCCGTTCAGGTAAATATATCCATATAGACGTAAAACCCTTTATTCATCGGGATTTTCAGCCATCACGGGAACCAACAATATCAATCTCACTTTCACGCGAAAGTAGGCTATTCTGTATTTTTTTAATCAATGTTATATCAGCGGGCAACCAATTGACACTATATAATTTATCTTTGCAAAGCCATCTTGCATCCTCTGCTTCTTTGAGTATAATTTCTCCGTCGACCACAACACACCAAAAGCAATCCATGCTTAAATGGAAAGTTGGGTAGTCATACTCAATGGTATCAATTAGTTTGCCAACTTTGATTTTCACAGATAGCTCCTCTTTAATTTCTCTTATCAGAGCTTGCTGTGGTGTTTCGCCAACCTCAATTTTGCCCCCGGGGAACTCCCACTGTCCTTTGAATTCACCATGCCCTCTGGCAGTAGCAAAAATCTCAGTTGGGTTTTCCAAATAATCACAAATAACCGCCGCAACTACTCTTATCGTTTTCGATGCATTATCCATCTGAATTCTGCCTTCTTAGCCTAAACTTATACTCTTTGCGGACATTTCCAGATTCGTCTTTGTCATCTTCGTATGTATAATCCTCTAAAGAAAATACGCCTTGATAGTAATATTCCTGTGGTGAGAATTTAACAAACAAATGTATTATTTTACCGTCGCGCTTTGCATCTACAATTGCCTTGTTGCCAAGGGTCATTTGCTGGTCTCCGGTTTTTCCTTCACCGGAATACATATAATCTCCGTCAAAGGTCCAATGATCATGATATACAAAACCGGTCTTCTTTTTATCTACTGATGAAATAAGAACTACAGTTGATTGTGTTCTATTAATTCCCCGGCCAAAACCTGCAATCTTAATTCCGAATTGCTCCTCTACTTGCTGATAGGTGAGGATAGGCTGTCTTGCTAAATGCTTTACATTATAATCAGAGCCAAAGCCATCCTCAATATTTCTTCTATTTCTTTTTATAGGAATAGCTTGTCTTTCTGCTGCATAGAGCTTTTCTTTAGTTTTTTGGGCTTCTTCTGCCGCTTGCCGCTGTGCTTCAGCAGCAAGTTTTTTATTCTTGATTTCTTTTATAAGTTCAGCTTGTACTTCCTCATTATCGGCTGTTATAAATTTTTCAAAAGCGTCTGGATATACAAACTTTGATTCCTTTGTTGCAAACTTGACAATTAGATAATTGTCTGAGGTATCCGTTATGACGCCTACTCCAAAAACGCCATGTTTTACTTTTAAATTCTTTAAATCCGCACAATTCATTGCAATCGCCCACCTTATAACGCATAAAACGTTATCATTTCTTTTTCTTCGAACTGTATTTTTCCCCTTTGCGATGTGTCCCGTTTTCATCCGTCACGACATTCGACCTGCGCCTTTTTGCCTCCTGTGCATCCCGAAATACATCCTCGGTGATGATGGGCGGATGGTTGTCCTTTGCCAAGTACTCATATTTTCCGGTAACCGAATCCGTTAGTCTGACGGTGCCGATGTATTTCTCATTGATAAGAATATTCTCAACGGAACGCTTGCTCCATTTTGGTTTACCGGTTGGGGAAGGGATACCTTTCTTTTCAAATTCCTTGATGATTCCGAGGACGCTTTTCCCATCAATGTACCAACGAAAAATATCGCGGACAACCTGTGCCTGCTCTTTATTGATAACCAGCTCGCCCTCGGCGGTTTTGTCGTATCCATACAGTCTTCGTCTGTATAAACCCGATGTTCCCTGGGCGGCCCGAAAATTCAGCCCCATACGAATATTATCACTTCGGGTTTCGTTTTCAGCCTGAGCGAAAGATTCAATCACGGATATCATTAAATCACTGTCTGTGTTATCCGTATCCAAGTTTTCCTGTTCGAATATAACCCGTGTGCCGGCTGCCTTTAATCGACGCAGGGCTTCCAGCGTATCGACAGTGTCTCGGCCGAACCGGCTGATGCTTTTTGTCAGGATGACAGAAATGTTGTGCTCCTCGCATTCCTGCAGCATTCGCTCGAATTCCTTGCGGGGAACTTCTGACTTTGCGGAACCGATATCGATAAATGTATCCCGCAGTTTCCACTGCTCAACATGGGATACCGCTTTCGTTAATGCGGATATTTGGGCGGCAAGGCTGTTCAACTGGTCTTTGTCAGAAGTGCTGACCCGACAGTATATACCGACGTTCTTTACAATTTTATCCGGTTTTGCCGGTATGAAAAATACCTTTGGATCCACTTCAATTCCTCCTTATGAACAGCCTGCCCAGATACATTATATTTCTTCGGCAGATTCTTTCTTCAACAGCTCATCTTCCAACTCGCATTCTTTTTCTAAACAGTCGTCACAAATATCCACCGCTTCAATAGAAGAAGCACAGGCTCCTACTTCATAGAGAAATCCCGCAGGTTCGGGAACCGGAACCATCTGTCCACACTTCTTGCAGAGAATATAAACATTGTT
This sequence comes from Ruminococcaceae bacterium UBA5295, assembly GCA_002411365.1. Taxonomy (GTDB): domain Bacteria; phylum Bacillota; class Clostridia; order Oscillospirales; family Acutalibacteraceae; genus Thermocaproicibacter. The sequence continues at coordinate 90,053 of DHSD01000014.1, read as the reverse complement.
GTCCTTGATGGGGTGGAATATATCTTTGCCATTCTTGCCGACGCTTCTTACATATAACATAGTAGTACCTCCTATAAAATCGTACTACTATATACGCTCTAAAAAAGCACACAGTCAAGCAATATAATGACCAATTCCGACCCCGTTTTGCTAACAATTATAGCCTAATTATATCACGGATTATCGCGAATGAAAAGTAGGCTATTTTTCTCTTTCGATTCAACCGAAGCACAATATATTGCGTCGTTACTGCCGCGTTTTGCTATATATTGCGCGACATCAATACCACGCACTCAACGTGAGCAGTCCTTGGGAACATATCCACAGGCGTAACCTCAGCCGTTTTATAGCATTGCAGCGCAAATGATTTGATATCCCGTGCGAGAGTTGCCGGATTGCATGAAACGTAAACTATACGTTCCGGCGCCATGGCAGCGACTGTCTCAATAAGCTGTGGACTGCATCCTTTCCGCGGCGGGTCAAGGATAACGACATCGGGATGAATACGGCGGTTTTTCAGCATATCCGACGCTTTTGCCGCATCAGAACAGATAAATTCCGCATTTTCTATCCTATTTTCGGCAGCATTTTTCTTTGCGTCCTCAACGGCTTGCTCTACAATTTCAACGCCTATCACCCGCTTCGCCTTTGAAGCCATTGAAAGGCCTATAGTGCCTGTGCCGCAGTAAAGGTCAAGTACCGTCTCGTTCCCCGTAAGGCCGGCATAACGTGATGCGATGCCGTAAAGCCGCTCAGCCTGCTTGGAATTTACTTGATAAAACGAGAGCGGTGAAATGCGGAACCGCAGGCCGCAAAGCTTGTCTGTAATAAAGTCCTTCCCCCACACAGTGCGGCATTTTGGGCCCAAAATCACATTTGTTTTTTCACGGTTACTGTTGATTATAACCCCTGTGAGGCCGGGAACCTTCTCCCTCATCAGCTTTGTCAACCCCTCCTCGTCGTGGACGCCGTTTCCATTTACTACTATGCAGGCCATGATTTCGCCGCTTGTTTCCGCTTTCCTTAAAAACAGGTGGCGCAGCCTCCCCCGCCCTGTAGATTCGTTGTATACGCTGTCACATGTTTTGCGCTCCCATTCTCTGAAAGCCTCTGATGCGCGCGAAAACTCCTCAGGCTGAAGTAAACATTCGCCGCAGTCTATAATTCTGTGGCTATGTGAAGCATAAAAGCCAAGGTTCACCTCACTTTTCTTTACACCTTCACCTATTGGTATCTGCGCCTTGTTGCGGTAGCGGTCAGGGCTTTTAGCACCGACGATCGGGCGCAAAACCGCAAAATGCAAGCCGCCTATCCGTTCAAGGGCATCCTGCACGCGCTGCTGCTTCGCGCGGAGTTCCGCTTCGTACGATATGTGCCTGAAAACGCATCCGCCGCATTTCGCATACTGAGGGCATAACGGCTGGACACGGTCTTCCGAATGGGACACGATTTTTTCGATTTTCCCATAAGCATATGTTTTGGCAGTTTTGAGAATTTTTGCTTCAATAACATCTCCTGCGGCTGCCTGAGGCACAAACACGGCAATCCCATGATATCTTCCAATCCCGCTGCCGTCTGCTGTATATCCTGTAATTTCCAAAGGAACTGTCTGATTTTTTATGAGTTCCATATATCCTCCAATAAATAAAATATTTAGCCTTCCCTTTAAGTTTACCATTGCGATACCAATAATACAAACAGTTGGCATACAGCTTCTTTTATGAATGTTTTACCCTTACGAAAAATTCCATGCTGGAAAACAATAGCGACGAAAATTTATTAATAAATTCAGTCATTTTATACAAAGGGTAGAATCTTTTATCGTAGGCTTTAAAAGCGTTGACAGCAGCAAACCGTCGCTTTATAATGAAAACAAGAAAAGTTCGTTGAAGCATTTTATTCATCATTGATTATAAGTTCTGTGGTTGGATGCCACACCTTTTCAATACAACTCCTCCCCAAAAAAGTAGAAGCTGGCATTTGCTGGCTTCTACTTTTGTTTTGCATATCAAATTTTATAGGCTCTATAATAAATGTTGGGGTATGGAGAATAAAGCTCTGAAAAAGCAATAAAAAGACAGGGCATATTCGGTGAAAAGCCTTTAAAATGGAAATTGTCAATATCACCATTTTAGAGGTCACCGATATGCCCTGTAACTATAATAAAAGTTGAGCTGCAAAGGATAAAGCATTTCCGTTCCCGAAACCAAAGTCCAGCACAGCCTGCGACTGCTCCGACAACCAACGGATACCGTCGTCCAGGCAGAGATTGCCGGTTTTCCTGTGCTCCGGAACGTTTAGGCTCTCACCTGCAAAAAACTTGATTCTATTTTTCGGTACATTCACGATACCTGCCAGACATATCCAGACCTTTTTTCAGCGCTCATATTTGATGAGGATGGTCTTTCCGGCAACGGCATCTCCGGATGCTGCTGAAACTTTTTTTACAGCGTCCAGATTGGTAATGATACACGGCGTGACGACGGGATAACCTGCGCGCTGAATATAGTCGAGATCCATCTCCATCAGCAAATCGCCCGCCGCAACGTGCTGGCCGCTTCTGACATGGCACCGAAATCCTTTTCCTTTCAGCTTGACTGTGTCAAGGCCGAGGTGGAGCAGAATATCCAAACCATCTTCGCTCTCAATGCATACAGCATGGAGTGTATCGGCAACCTGCACAATCGTGCCTGAAATTGGGGCAAAAACTTTGTTTTCAGCGGGAAGAATTGCCGCCCCATCGCCAAGGACCTTCCCGGAAAAAACCGGGTCTGGCACCTCGCTGAGAGGGACGATTTTTCCAGTCTGGGGAGCAAGGATTACTTTCCCGCTCTCTTTTGATTTATGAAAGAAACTCATTGTTACAACCACCTTTTCCGGCTGGAACAAGCCCACCGTAGAAATCAGGCACATCCGTTTTTCTGCTGCCCCCAGCGCGGCACGAAAGGTCTTCTGCCATCCCTCAAAGTTTTGAGGTCAGGAATTCAAACATGGCAACCACGCTTGGATAAAAGTAATTGACATTCATGTTTCTGTCGTCGAATTTATCTTGGTCTTCGATTTTAAAATTAAGGGATGAACGTTCCGCCAAGGTGTTCGGCTGGTCGCCTGTAAACGAAATGACAGCAAGGCCATGTGCGGAAGCAAGTTTCGCGTATTTAACTATTTCGTACGTCTCGCCGCTCCTTGAAACCAGGAAAGAAACTTTTGCGCCAAGACGGTTGTTTTCAAACAGTTCAAACGAGTCCGTCATAATGGCAGGATAGCCCAGCACCAGGAGCTTCCGCGCAATGTATTGGGCTGCCGTCTGGGAAAAACCCACGCCGCTTGTATAAATCGGAGCCTTGCCCGCCGACCGCATGAGCTGAACGAATGATTCAATGCCCTGCGACCCAACACTTTCTAAAAGGCAGTCCGTATCGATGATGGAATGCGGTTTTTCGGATGCAAGATCATACCGTTTGCTTTTGATCGAAAAATGAATGCGGTACAACATATCGGTGTATCCACGGTATCCCAATTTTTGCGCCAAGCGGATAATAGTTGCCGGAGACGTATAATTCATCTTCGCCAAATCGCGGACATTTAAGTTAAAAGACTGTTCCGGATGGTCTAAAATGAATTGCAGAATGCTCTGTTCTGTAGATGAGAGCTTATACTTATCCACAAATTTGTAAAGATCAAAATCCATTTTGAGCAGCACTTCCTTCCCGAAAATCAGCTACGCAATACTTTTTTTATTATAGCATACTGAAAATTGAGAAGCGATACTGCATTGTCAGAATTGGAAACAAATTTTTATCTCATATCTCACTTTAATTCCGGCCAATAACCCCGGTTAGCAACAATCATATCATCCAGAATCTTCTTTGCCGTCATAGCGGAAGGCACCGTCTTGTTCAGGGTGAACGCCATGAGCGCTTTTTGGTAGGAATGTTCGATGGCCGCTTCGCAGATTAGCTGTTCGCAGGCATTCTGCTGCTCAATAAGGCCTTTGTAGAAAGCTGAAATTTTGCCGACTCGCACTGGCTCCGGACCCTTGTTGGTCAGGTAAGCCGGAATCTCCACCATAGCGTCATCCGGAAGGTTGGCCACGGCCCCCTCATTTTTCACCATGACAAGGAAGCGCCTTCTCTGGTCATAAGCAAGGCTCATGGCCACGTCTACAATGAATTCCCCATGGACATCCCTGAACTGATCCAGATCCATTTTTCCAGTTTTCTGGTATTCGTGCACCGTATCGAAAATATGCTTTTCGCGGCCGTCAATTACTTCATTGGCCCTGGTATAATTTTTGTCTTCATGGGCAACCATATAGTCGCTCAGCAGATAATACTGGAAATACGTGTTCGGCAGATAATCCGGAAACATATTGTAAATATATTTCGCATTGGTGAAGGTGTTTTTCCAAGAAGGCTCAAGCCGTTCGCAGTCTTTGGGATCTGGCGGAAGGTAGCCATGCTCTTTCACATAGGCTTTCAGCTCATCCGTACGGTCTTCGCCGCAGACGCGCACCTTCGTAAACCATCCGAAGTGATTCAGCCCAAAATAATCGACGTCGATGTCTTTGACATCACAGCCGAGGATTTTTGCCATGAGTTCCATGATTGCCACAGGCATATCGCAGATATTCAGAATCCTTGCATTCGGCCTCATCATATGCATCGCTTTTGCCACGATAGCAGCCGGGTTGGAATAGTTGACAATCCAATATTTTTTGCTTGCGTACTTTTCGCAGTAATCAACAATCTGAGCCATCGGATAAATTGTGCGTAAGCCATAGGCAAGTCCGCCGGGGCCGCAGGTTTCCTGCCCAACAACATTGTATTTCAGTGAGATTTTCTCGTCCTGCTCGCGCATTTTGTAAAGTCCTACCCGCATCTGTGCAAAGATAAAGTCCGCCCCCGTAAAGGCTTCCGCTGGGTCTGTGGTAAAAACAAGTTTCAAATTCGGATCCATTTTTTGAACCAGCTGTTTTACAATAACCCCGACGGTGTCCTGGCGTTCTTTATTATTGTCGTAAAGGCAAAGCTCGTTGAGTTTGAACTCCGTCTTATTGGCGAGCACGTTCGTAACAATTCCAGGGGTGTAGGTGCTGCCTCCGCCAACAATAACAAGTTTAAATGTTTTCATAAAATTTACTCCTTTTATATCAAAACTAGAAATAGAAATATTCGAAACAAAAGTGCGCTATTCCTCATGATTGCCCAGCGCATCGTCCACCATCGTCCGGATTTTGTTGACGGAGACTCCGTACACAACCTGAACGCTGTTCCCGCTGTGCACCACACCGGAAGCCCCCGTTGACCTCAGCGCAGCATCGTTCACTTTGGAACCATCTTTCAGGCCGACACGCAGACGCGTGAAACAGCTTTCCACGGTTTCAATATTGTCTTTGCCGCCAAGGCCGGCAATGATCGTTTCCGCTTTGCTGTCTCCGGAAGACGTGCTGGAAACCGGAATGGAAGTTACAGAAGCGGCAACCGTTTCAGCCTGCGGCTGATCGTCTTCCCTGCCAAGCGTTTTCAAGTTGAATTTCCGAATCATGAAAAGGAAAACAAAATAGCAGACGACTGCTTCCGCAAGGCCGAGAAACACAAAGACAGGCCAATTTGTTTTTCCAGCACCCATCGGCAGGTTATAAACGCAAAAATCAATAAATCCTGTGTAGGCGCACACATGGCAGTTCATCATATAGGCAAACATCTGGAACAGCCCGTCAATCACGGAATACACAAGCCAGAGAAGCGGAGCGGCAAAAACGAAGGTGAATTCGACCGGCTCCGTAATGCCGACGAGGAACGCGGTGACGGCGCCCGGAACAAGCGCGCCTTTGACTTCGTCACGTTTATCTTTACGCGCACATTTTATCATGGCAAACGTTCCGCCGATCAGGCCGAACATTTTTACCATACCAAACATCAAGTATTTGCTGGACGGGTCCAGGGCCTTCGGCGAATTGGAAATTTCCGCAAGGAAAATCGGCAGGGCACCGGCAACGTTCTTGCCGGCAACGGCAGCCTGTCCGCCAATTGAAGAAAAGAGGAACGGCGTCCATACCAGATGGTGCAGACCGGTTGGAATCAGAATACGGTTCAGGAAACCGTAGAGGAAAACGCCGATTGGACCGGAATAGCTGATGAAGTTCGAGAGGGCCGAAATGCCGCCCGCGATGAACGGCCAAACATAGGCCGCCGCAATGCTGATGCCCATCACCCAGGCACAGGAGACAAGGAAAACAAGTTTCGTATTGCCGAAAATGGCGAACGGGCCATCGAATTCCTTGTCGCAATACCTGTTATGAATCCAGGCAATCAGGCAGCCAAGGATAATGCCGATAAACACGCCCATATCAGTGATATGGAATCCAAGATAAATGGTCTGGCCTGTGCCGTAAAGAGCATCGGCCGTACTCCCTTTGATGACTTTTCCGGAAAGCGAAAGGAATGTGCTGTTTGCACTCAGGAAAATCAAGTATGACATCAGTGCAACCAGTGCCGCTTCGGCTTTCTTCTTCTTAGCGAGGCCAAAGGCGAGGCCAACGCAGAACAGGATGCTCAGGTTGGAAATAATGGCGGAAACGGTCTGGTACAGGAACTGGCCAATCATGTAAATGGCACTGCCCTTCGGCACAAAAGTCGGATTCGAAAGAATCGCCGAAAGTGCCAGCAGAAGGCCTACAATCGGTAAAAACAGGATTGGAACAATGAGTGCTTTCGAAAAATTCTGGATTCCCTTTGATTTTGTCTTTTGAGTCTTCTCCATAAACTACAATCCTCCTCTAAAATCTCATACCACAGTATCGTAGTTTCATTATAGCGAAAGCACTCTGGGAAAAAAAGATATTTTGCCTAATAATCAACATGTTGCCCATAAATGGAACATGTACATATACTTTTTCAGTTAGGTTTCCGTTAATCTGCCGGAATGTACATATGTTTCGGGATAAAGCAGGCCATATGTGCAAATTGGTAAACGTCAAACCTGACGGCATCTTGACAGCAGACAGCCGAAAAGGCCCCGGCGCTGCATATCACAGTGCCGGGGCCAGAATTCAGTTTTTGGTGGTATGTTTGTCTTTACAGCTTTCTGGGGCGTTCGAGGGCAGCAGAATTTGAACCGTACCCGGATCATTGGGGTCAAGATTCGGCACAGTCCTTGACTTCTCCAGATTACGAATTTATATTGACACGGCATCTATTGGCTTGTACAAAAGTATTTGACAAATTCTACTTAATTTGTATTATTTTGTAAGCCAGCATAGCATGGATTGCCAAAGTTTATTATAATAACTCCAGCCTGTGAATTCCGGCGGTGCCCAATGCGGAGCACAATCGGAAGTAAAAACTGCGCTTTTTCCTTTTCCATAACTGCCAAAAGCGATCAGAGGATCGTTATTAATTGTAACTGCAAGGCATGCATCCGGCTTTATAATCGTCTTGTTATATCCTAAAAGAAATGGCCATTCCTTAGGTAAGCCTAATATACCTTCATGCTCATTTACAATTTGTGGCCTAACGCCTTCCGGATGCTCACAGCGATCATCATAATTTAGTATATTCACTGGCAGCACATCCTGTACCGGAGTACTGCCCCATTTGCCTTTCCCGTCGATTCCGGAAAAAGTCATATATCCACCAATCATTATGAGCGCACCACCCTGCAATACATAATCTTTAAGCAGTTGGCAGCGGTTAGGTTTCCTGATGCTAAAATTGAATGTTTCCGGTGCAAGTAATAAAGTATTTGCTCCGATGTCCGAAAGTATTACTGCAGAGTATTGTTTCAGTTCTTCGATGTGATAAGGAAATTTCGTCGATGCTAAATGATTAGGAAGAAAATCTACATCATACCCCCCTTTTTCTATTGCTTCACGAAGCTGCTCAATACCTTCTTCATATACGGAGGTCTGAAACGTATCAAATCCTTTTACATGGGTGGTAAAACTCATCCAGGATTCTCCTGCTATCAATATTTTTTTCATTATTTTAGGCTCCTACATTTTATACATATGGTTTTTAAAAGATTCATCTGCCACACCACTCAAGGATCAAAGCTGCATAAGAAAGAATTGCTTTTTTGTACTGATCCAACGGCATATATTCATTAATAGTATGACACTGTGCCATATTGCCCGGCCCATATTGTATTGTTGGGCACTTCGCTATATTTTTCCATATGCGCGAATCACAACCGCTTGTTGTCCCTTTTGCTGTTTGTTCTTCTCCAATAATGTGCTGTATAGCATTTTGAAACGTTGTTACAAATGGATGATCGGCATTCATTTCAAAAGGGCCGCCAGACTGATATATCGATATTCTGGGCTTATGGTTTCTTAACCATTCGTCACCTTCACAACAGCGGTAAATAGCATCGGTATACTCTTTTACGACCTGTTCATGTGACATTGAGCCCGGCTGATAATGGACACAGCTTTTGAAACAGCAATGCGCAGCAACAGTTGAGCCGGCCGTACCACCCTCTATCACACCTACATTAGACGTTGGCGGAGGTAATAGCGGATGCTTGTAAATCAGCAGCCATTTGTGCTCAAGCTCATCGATCGCTGCCATTAATTTGGTGGCTTTTTCAATTGCGCTAACGCCAAGCCACTTTGAACCTGAATGTACGGGAACACCTTCGACATCTACCTGAAAAAAGATAAATCCCATATGGGCAATTACAAGTTCGCAGCTCGTTGGCTCACATACTACAACGCCATCTGCTTTTTGCCCATTCATCGCAGCGGCAATTGAGCCATTACCACCGCCCTCTTCATCAACAACAGATACTATTTTTACAGTCCCAGGAAGTTCTACTCCAGCATCCTGAAGAAGCTGCACCGCCATGACTGCCGCCATCAATCCACCTTTCATATCACAGACACCAAGTCCGTACATATTACTATCATGTATAGAAGGCATGTGCGGCGGAATATTCCACTTGCTCTCGTCTCCAGCTGGCATAGTGTCCATATGGCCATTGAACATAATTGATTTGTCGCCTTTTCCATGAAATTCGGCATATACATTGAATCGATTATCATAATTGTGGCCAGGGTTGCCTTCGTGATATTTATGTATGCTGTCACATATGACTTCTTCACGCATAGGATCGCATACTACAGAATCGGCTCCCATTTTTTTTAAAAGTTCAGCAAGATATTTCTGCCCTTTATTTTCCATGCCGCCTTCTATGCCGTGACCAATGTCATGTGTATCAATCGCAACTAAATCCGCCAGATATTTTATATATTTTTCTTTGTTCTTCTCAAAAGTTTCTTTTAAATTTTCATACATTTTTATTCATCTTTCTTCCAAAAAGCAAAGCTGCGTTTAGGCCTCTCTACTCAATCGTAAAGGCAAATACACTGTTCAACGATATCCCAGAATTTATTACGATCTAACTTTATACCCACAAGGGTGTTCGGCTTTTTCCCTGTAATTCCAAAATAATCGCAAATTGTTCTGCCGTAACATTTTTCACTTCTAAGCTCAATTTCTGTGAACATTGGTTTTGTCTCTACACAGGTAGGATCTATTAGATATGCTATGCAGGTAGGATCATGCAGTGGCGCACCTTCCCAGCCATAAATTTCTTTTTGCGTTTTATTAAAAAACGTCATCATGTCATAAAACAGTTTAGCAGCTTTTGTTTTCCTACGGCCTATCCGTTCGACAATGCTTGGATACGCTTTTGCCTGACGTGTAAGGTCAAGGCCCATCATAACAATTGGCCTCTTGCTGTTAAAAACTACATAAGCAGCTTCCGGATCAGCATAAATATTAAATTCTGCGGCCGGTGTCACATTACCAAATTGATATGCGCCACCCATCAATACGATCTGGTCAATTTTATTAACTATCTTAGGTTCCATCCTCATGGCCATTGCAATATTAGTAAGCGGACCTGTGGCAACAATTGTAATGTCTCCTTGTGAAGCCATAAGCGTTTCAATTAAGAAATCAACAGCATGCTGTTTGTTTTCCTTCTTTTTAAGCGGTGCAAAAACCGGGCCATCAAGGCCGCTTTCACCATGAATACTTCCCGCAGTTATTTGCTCACGTACAAGCGGTTTACTGCAACCTTTGAACACTGGAACGTCCAGGCCTATGCACTGACAGACATTAAGAGCATTCACCAGCGTTTTGTCCAGCGTCTGATTACCTGCGACAACCGTAATTCCCAAAAGATCTAATGATGGATGTTTTCCAGCCATCATGATAGCTACAGCATCATCATGTCCAGGATCGCAATCCAGAATAATTTTACGTGTTTTCATATCAAACCATACCTCCTTTTTTCACTTTTTTAGCTGGAATAACAGAGCTCTTTAATTTTTTCTCGGAAACCGTATGACGCCACAGCGAAATCGACACAACAAGAATCGTTATTATATAAGGCAGCATAAGGACAAATTGAGACGGCCACCCATATCCCTGCAGTCTGTTTCCCACTGTGTCTGTAAAGCCGAACAGCAGACAGCCTATCCACGCAACGACCGGATTCATTCCACCGAAATACATGGCGGCAACGCCCATGAAACCTCTTCCGTTTGTCATGTTTTCCGTAAACATCTGTGTATATCCAAGAGAAAGGTGCGCTCCTGCAAGCCCTCCGATAATGCCCGAGATAATCATTACCTCATATTTCATCTTCGTTACATTAATACCCGCAGTTTCGGCAGCCATTGGAAATCTTCCTACGGAACGAAGCCGCAGTCCCCAAACAGTGCGATATAAAATATGGTAGAGTATAAATACAAGAACGATTCCAAATACTTCCATGAAAGACCAGTTATTAAATGTTTTATTCAGAAACGGTATGTTGTCGAACGCCGGAATGTGAATTTTGGGAACCCCCACAATTTTAGGGTCTGTAAAAGTCCCCGTTGTGCCAAGAAACTGTTTAATTCCAAACTTTGTTACAGCAAGAGCAAACATATTTATAGCCATGCCAATTGCACAAATATCCGCTTTACATTTTAAATTGGCCACAGCCATAATCATAGCCATTAAGACTCCTATTACCATGGCCGCCAAAATTGCCAGGAACCAGCTGCCTGAATAATAACTTACACATACCGAAACAAACGCAGAAATCAGCATGATACCTTCAGTGCCTATGTTTAGTATATCTGCCTGTTGCGTTATAGTCGCAGCAAGAGCCGCAAACAGAATTGGGGTAGAATAGCGAATTGTTGAATAAATAAGTGTATAATCAAAAATTTTACCAAAGTTCATGACTCAGCCTCCTTATGATGCGTGTTTGACTGAGACTTTGCTGTAGAATTTTTCTTTTTCTTGCTAAGAAAGCTGAACAGAGCTTCCATTGTGGCAAATATAATAAAAATGCTAATAATAACATCAACTATCGACTTAGGTACGCCAGTGTTACGTTCCATTCCCTGTGCACCAGACTGAAGTGCGGCAATGAAAAATGCAAGGAACGGTGTCAGTTTGTAGTCATTTCCCACAATCAAAGCGGCAAGCATACCATTGAAAGCGATGCCCATGGAGAAATTATCAAGGAAATAGCCATACACGCCCAGGACAAAAATACAGCCAGTCATTCCACCAATTGCACCGCTTATAAGCATAGAATTTACCATCGATTTTACTGGGCTTATACCGATATATTCAGAAAAATGAGGATTCTGCCCGACGCTTCTAATTTCATATCCGACTGTGGAATGGTTCATCATCCAATACAGAAAAATTGTCACAGCAATAGCGATAAAGATACCAGTATTCGCCTGACTTGGAACAAGAAATTTTGCAAGTTGTGTATTATCGGCAACGGCAGGCGTTTGCGCTGTACCTGTTTTTGCGCTCATTGGGCCGTTTACAAGATATGAGGCAATATACATTGCAACATAATTCATCAGGATTGTTACGCAAACTTCATTTACATTCCAGCGCACTTTAAGTACCGCGGGTATAAGGCTCCAAAGTGCTCCAACAATCATTGCGCAGAGGAAGCAGAGTACAATATGTAATGGGCCCGGTAATCCTTTAAAATTATAACCTACGAAAGCAGCAGTAATTGCGCCGAGATAGAGCTCCCCTTCAACACCGCAGTTAAAGAAACTCGCATCCGCTGGAATTATGAATGCATAAGCTGTCAGCAAAAGCGGTGCAAAGTTTGCCAATGTTGTGCCAAAATTAAGTTTACCGACAAAAGCACCTTGAAACAGCGCACCATATGCCTGCCACGGATTATTTCCCAAAACACCTATAAGGACAGCTCCCACTAACATTGATATTACTACTGTAATCAACAGGTTAATAATTTTCTGCCGGTAATTTTTAGCGTTCGTATTCAAGATGCCGCACTTCCTTCGTCTGTTTTGTCATGCTGCAGAGTGCCACCCATCATTAATACTCCGACATTGTTTTCATTTGCATCTTTTGCTGAAATGATTCCAACGATTTTTCCATCGTACATTACAGCAATGCGGTCAGAAAGTGACAGGACTTCCTGTAGATCCGCTGATACCAGAAGGATAGCTTTTCCTTTCTGCTTTTCTTCATTTAGCACATTCCTGATAGATTCGATAGCACCAATATCTACGCCGCGGGAAGGTTGCGCAGCGATTAAAAGGTCTTTGTCGGCATCTACCTCACGTGCCACAACAATTTTTTGTGCATTTCCGCCGGAAAGAGTCTTTGTGCACATTTCCGGAATATCTGGTCTAATGTCAAATTTATGGATGAGTTTTTCAGAAAAGTCACGTATAGGCTTAACATTAATTTTGGCACCATTAGTATATGGCTTCTGGTTAAGTTTAACAGCGACAATGTTTTCCATAATATTCATTTGCCTGTTAAGTCCACGTGAATTCCTATCTTCAGGAATATGTGCAAGACCTGTTTCACGAATCTTTTTTGGTGAAAGATTGGTAACATCTTTACCATTTAACATTACTTTGCCTCGTTCAACTTTGCGTAAACCTGTAATTGCTTCAATAAATTCAGTCTGGCCGTTTCCATCAACACCGGCAATTCCCACGATTTCTCCTGCATGCACGTCAAGGGAAATCCCTCTAATCTTCGATAGCTCTTTCTCTCCAGAAGTCCAAAGATTGTCCACACTTAAAACAGTCTTGCCAACGTTTGCCTTTTTTCGTTCAATGTTTAAGAATACCTCACGGCCCACCATCATTTTCGCAAGCTCTTTTGTGTTAGTATCAGCCCTATTAACGGTTGCTACATATTGGCCTTGACGCATAACCGTGATCCGGTCAGAGATTTCCATAACTTCATTTAATTTATGTGAAATAAATATAACTGATTTTCCATCTTTTTTTAAATTGTTAAGTATCTCGAAAAATTTTTCGCATTCCTGAGGAGTCAATATGGCAGTTGGTTCATCAAGTATTAAAATATCAGCGCCACGATAAAGCGTTTTTATAATCTCCACACGCTGTGCTTCGCCTACTGATATTTGGTTGATCCGTTTTTCCGGCTGTATTTCCATATTGTAGTTATCTATGTAATACCGGATATCTTTTTCGGCCTTAGCAAAATCAATTTCCAAATGCTTTCTTGGTTCCCAGCCAAGTATGATATTTTCCAAAACGGATAAATCATTAATAAGCATAAAGTCCTGGTGAACCATACCTATGCCATTTTCAATTGCTGTTTTAGGGACTATCTTTTCCATTTGCTTGCCTTTAATTGCGATGCTGCCGCTGTCTCTCTGATAAATTCCATACAGAATATTCATCATTGTGGATTTACCTGCACCGTTTTCCCCTACAAGCGAATGTATTTCTCCTTTGCGTAAGCTAAATTGTCCATTCTTAATCGCGTGCACCTGACCAAAATTCTTCACTATGTTTTTCATTTCTACAACGAAATCATCCAATATTTTTCACCCTTTTCTCTTGCAGCTTTTCCAAATCAAAAAACAGAATTAGCCCGTCAAAAGATAAAGAAACAATGTATAGATCGGGCCGCCTGCCTCTCGGCAGGCTGCCCTTTTAGTGTGTACTATATTCTCTTAATTGGCTCTGCCATGCAAACCTAACTGTCAGCCTGTAAAACCTTGATAGTGGTTTACTTTTATCTTTCCGCTCTTTATTTGAGAAGTAAGGTCTTCGATTTTAGTTGTAATGTCACTTGGGAATTTGTCACCGAGTGCTTTTTTAACAACAGACATATCCGTAAGCTGGATACCTCCATTTTTAACATCGAGCATGTTAACAGAATCACCTTTGAATGTCCCTTTTACGACATTTTTGATGGCATTGTATGTACCTACATCAACGTGTTTTACTTCCGAAGTAAGAATCGAGCCAGGATAAATGTCGTCCTGATTTGAATCAACACCTATTGCAAATGCACCACGTTCCTTTGCTGCTTCCAAAACACCTGTTCCGGTACCGGATGCAACATTCATTACAACGTCAGCACCTTCATCATACTGGGCATTTGTCAATTCTTTTCCTTTTACAGGATCGCTAAAACTTCCAGCAAAGGCATGAAGGATTTTGATATCCGGAGCGATATACTTCGCGCCTTGTTCATAACCAACAAGAAAATCGTGCAAAACAGGTACGTCCATTCCGCCTACCCAGCCTATTACCTTTTGTGAATTGATTCCCTTTACATCGGTCTTTGTAGTAAACATCGCAGCAGCCGCACCAGCTAAGAAAGATCCTTCATTCTGTGCAAATTTATACGACATTACATTTTTGCCTGGTACCTGATCATCAAGAATAGCAAATTTTACATTTGGGTATTGCGAACAATGCTTTTTCATAATGTCTTCAAACTGCGAAGAAACTCCGATAACAAGGTCATAACCAGCATCTGCCATAGAAACAAAATTAGATTCCCAGTCTGAAGACTGTGTGGACTGAAGTTCTTTTACTTCAACACCAAAATCTTTTTCTGCTTTTACAGCGCCAGCGTGTGCAGAGTCATTAAAAGATTTGTCACCAAGAACCCCGGAATAGCAAAGTGCGACACGCACTTTTTTGCCGGAACCTGTCGCAGTGCTGCTCTTACCGGTCCCGGAAGAAGTTGAAGAAGTTGTTGATGGTTTGGAACTGCAGCCCATTGTTGTTCCAATCAGCAAACTAAATGCTAAAAAAGTTGCCAGCCATTTTTTCCTCGTTTGTTTTTTCATAATTTGTGCTTCCTTTCATCAAAAAATATCTGCTTTTAAAGTGGCTCTAATGTGGCAAGCTTTGGCAGGATAACAGGCATTTGCGAGCATCTTAATGCAGAAAATGGTAAATCGGTTTATCTGCAACGGCCTGCGCTTGACCTTCTCAGCACAACAACATAGTAGAATAGAATTTATGAAATGTCAATATATTTTTAGCATATTATTTGTTTTTTTTATTTTTTTTAAAAAATATTTTGCTTTTATTGACGTTGTTTAATTATATTGTTATAATAATAGTGCGCAAAGCAACTTACGTGCTGAGTTGAATGTGGTAAATTGTTTTATCTGCTGTAACTAAATTTAAAAGGAGCGCAGTTCCATGCGTACAACACTGAAAGACGTTGCAATGGCATCAGGACTGTCTATGACAACTGTTTCGCTTGTTTTAAACAATAAGCCGAATCGAATTCCCCCAAAAACGCGTGACCTTATTGTAAGGACTGCAAAAAAGCTGAATTACAGGCCAAACAGCATAGCCGTAAGTATGGTCACTAAAAAGACTCATACGATAGGCCTTATCCTTCCTGACATCAGCAACCTGTATTTTTCTTCTTTAGCAAAAACTATTGAAGAACGATTTCATCAGTACGGTTATAATGTTTTTTACGGTAACACAAATGGGCGTCCGGAGCTTGATTTTGAATATCTAAATTTATTTATTGATCGTGGTGTGGATGCAATCATTATGACTACTTCCGCATACCACGACAAAAGGGATAACGAAATACTTAAGCAGATTTACGCAGCAAATCATATACCTATCATGATGGTCGACCGTGGAATGAACAGTTCATATTTTTTATCCGTAGAAGTTGATCAAGAATTGGGTGGTTTCCTTGCCACGGATTATTTAATTCGGATGGGACATCGCCGAATCGCTTGCCTTACTGGTCCAAAGAGCCTTAAAATAAGTACCGACAGACTGCAAGGCTACCGTGATGCTCTGCAAAAAGCCAGCATACCATTCGATCCTGCACTCGTTCTTGAAGGAAATTTCGGAGTGGAGAGCGGAGCGAAAGCACTTTCGTATTTTTTGGGGCAAAATGCTACTGCCGTGTTCTGCATGAACGACATGATGGCAATAGGAATATACAGAGAAAGCCGACGCTATAATATTTGTATTCCTAACAACCTTTCAGTTATTGGCTTTGATGATATTTTTATAGATGAATTTTTAGAACCACCATTGTCAACAATTTCACAGCCCATAGATGAAATAGGCCAATATACGGTCGATAAGATGATGGCAGTTTTAAGTGGTAAAGATGATAGCCCAAAGGCAAAGCTATTTAAGCCGGTGCTTAAAATCAGAGGAAGTACCGCAAAAAATGAAAAAATGACAGTAAAGAAGGAGTTAAAGTGAAGATTCTTAACTTTGGATCATTAAATATTGACCATGTATATCATGTGGATCATTTTGTTAGGCCTGGAGAAACGATTTCGACTGAAAAGTTAGAGCATTTCTGCGGTGGAAAGGGTCTTAACCAGTCCATAGCACTTGCCAGAGCTGGTACAAGTGTATGGCATGCAGGAAAAATTGGTAAGGATGGTACTATTCTTAAAAAGATTTTAGAGGACAACAAAGTTAATACGGAGTTCATCAGCGTTACAGAAGGTACCAATGGCCATGCTATAATACAGGTAAACCCGTCAGGACAAAACAGTATTATTACATACGGTGGGGCAAATTATGAAATCACAGAAGATTTCGTAGATTATGTATTGAAGTATTTTGGAGAAGGCGATATTGTACTACTGCAAAATGAAATCAGCAAAGTTGACTATATTGCACGGCGTTGTGCAGAGAAGAAAATTAAAATAGTGCTTAACCCGTCTCCAATAAACAACATGCTTTTGAAAACATTCCCTTTTGAGCTTGTTTCTCTGTTTTTTATTAATGAAATTGAAGGGCGAGAATTAGCAAAAACTGAAGATGTTGAAAAAATGCTTGACACTTTAATTAAAATATATCCTCATTCTGCATTCGTGTTAACATTGGGGCACCATGGGGCCATATTTAAAAGTTCCGAAAAGACATATACTCATGGCATTTACAATGTAGATGTTAAAGACACAACTGCTGCCGGAGATACTTTTACAGGCTATTTTCTAGCATGTCTTGCGGCAGGAGAAGCAATTCCAGATTGTCTTCGCAAAGCTTCTGTCGCTTCTTCAATCGCAGTTACCATGCGTGGTGCCGCACCATCCATACCAACAATGGAAAAAGTAAATGAACAGGAAAAGAGCTTACATTTAATAGATTTTCATGCTCCTATCCTAAAATAGGCACTCCGGAAAATTTTGTGTAAATACTAATCGAATCAAATCAGCCTACCGGCCTGGCGGGAAACATGATGTTCATCTGGTTTAAAACCATGTCCCAATTTTGACGCCGGCATGTCCAATATTTTACAAGCTTTTTCGACGCCAAATACAGCATTTTGCGCAGGGAATCGTCATTCGTGAAGGACGGCTTGTTTCTGTAATTCGCCTGAACTGGCGGTTCAAGCCTTCGATGATATTCGTCGTGTATATGATTTTCTGGATTTCTGTCGGGTCTGCATAGAACGTGAAGAGAATCTTTCAAAGGTAAAAAGCCTTGTTCGGGGTTCATTCAATAAATAAAAAAATAGCCGCCCTCTCCTACTCGCGGCAGGAAAGAGCGGCTTTTATTCAATTATATAATAAATCGTACCAATTTTCCGGAAATCCAATGCACTTCAAATCTATATACTCTGCATACTCATCTATTAAAGCTTTTAGCTGAATCATAAACCGGATATAAAAATGTCCCCCACTGGGACACATCGCGCACATTCCCATGCGTGAGAGGTGCGGTGGAGCCTATCACTTATTGTTATACACATACATAATAAAAAGTATAGAGTCCAAATAAACACACTTTGGTTCCGCTGACCCCTTTACCTTTTACTTCATTATAGACTTGTAAATCTTCGCTCCCACATTTTGGACATTTCACAGACTTTCTCCTCCTTTTACTTGACAATTTCCGTCAAGTAATTATAATGTTCTTTGGAAAATGCGGTTACGAAATTTTCCATTCGCACCCATATGCTGTTACCGACAGCGTGTGGGTTATTTTTATGCGTACTGTAATTTTCCTTTTGGCTTTGGGATAGGGCGGCCTAATGCTTTGGCAGTTTCAATCCATTATTCAATCACTGTTTCGACATTGGTTAAAGCTTCTGCCCAAGTGGCACATCAGCCATACAGCCCGGAAGCTCTGGAACTTCTGCAAGATAAGCTTTGTCTGGATCACTCCAATAAAGGATAATCTCATATTTATTCATTGATACTACCTCCCAGCTTATATTTTATGATGATACTACGCACTTGCTTTACTACGTTTCCATCGGGCCCGGATAGGTGTCCTAACTGCGGCGCTGAAATCAAGAAAACCCGGCAGGAAATTGAAAATATTAAGAAAATCCATATGGAAGAAATCAAACGCGAATACTGGCAGAAAGCCGCTGCAGCTGTACGTGAGAAGACAAATATTCCTGAATGCGCAATATGAGCGAGGTTATGGCATAGTGTAAGCAGCATAATCGTAAGCCAGGTTATGGCTGGTATTACTGCAAAGCGAGAGGAATGGTGAGAAAAAATGCTTGAATCGAAAGTGCAGAATCAAATTCGTTGTGAACTGTCAAAACACGGCTACGTTTTCAGGACAAATTCAGGCCAATTCTGGCAAGGGCAAACAGTCTCTAAGCAAGGAATTTCATCAACCCGTTTTAATTAATTTGCGCCGGGTTGACGGCCTTCCTGCAGGGTTCTCCGACCTCTAATTCATAGCGCCCAGTAAAGTAGCTTTCATAGAATGCAAAAATGACATTGACCATCTACGGCCCGAACAGAAAAATTTTCTCGAGCGTATGCGCTCCATGGGATACCATGCGGGCGTTGCAAAGGATATGACCGTGTCGGGCTGCCCGATATGCAAACGGGCAATTGCGGTTATTGACAGGAGAAAAGCATGAAAATGTGGCTCAAGCCGTAAAACGAAAGCCGCCCTGATACTTTCAGGACGGCTAGCAGGAAAAGAATTTAGACTGTTTTCACATTAGCGGCGCGCATCTTGCGACTGTCTTTGGGATCCGGCTCAACGTCATAAGTGACCTTCTGGCCTT
>DHSD01000014.1:69427-70495 GCA_002411365.1 Ruminococcaceae bacterium UBA5295 | reverse complement strand
TTTTCTTCATTGAACCATTTTACCGTACCATTCATTGTGTTAGTACCTCCATAAATTTATTCGTATTCACTGTATAAAAAAACACACCTTGATGTAAATCTTCACGTCGTGAATGACTTACAAAGGCGTGAAGCAATTCGTACATTGAAAATACAAGTATTAGTATATCCCGGTTTTAGTGCAAAAGTCAAGGAAAAGCAAAGGAGAAAAAATCAGCATGACTAATCAGAAAATTAAAGATGCCCTTATGAATTATCACAGGGTGCCAAAGTTGATTTCAGAAGAGCTTGAAATTATCCGGAATTGTGAGGCAGAACGTGAGGAATTTTCTCCGAGGTCTGCCCAGGTTTCAGGGTTGCCACACAGTATCTCCGTGAGCGATCGAACGTATTCAGATGCCATGGATGGCAGCAAGTACTTTGACAAGGAAATTAAATTTCACCGCGAAAATATAATCAGGCTGCAGGAGCAGCAGCGATGGTTTAGGGACGCAATGCAGACTTTGACTGCTGTAGAGCGTGACGTTATAGAAAAAACGTTTGTAAGTCCGGACGGGCGTTAAGGTACCATAGAAAATCGTTTGTGCTGAAGTGGGCTATTGCAAAAGCCAAGCGCAAACGATTGCAAGAATGACTTTAAAAAAATTAGGAAATTTTAAGGCAAGCGAAAATAATGGCGACGCCTGAAAATCAAAAGAAAATCATGTGACTTAGCCGGTATCGGTAAATATGCCGGCAGCTGCGCAGCAAATATGAAAAGCTGGAAAAAGCGCGTACGTCGGAAACAAAAGTCACGGGAAAGCACTGATGCTTCTCAAAGTAGACACTCAATTACACCTTTCTGCGTGATACAATATAAGCTGAGGAGTTCGGGAGAACTTCCATCTTCTTTTCTGTTTTTTCCTCCTTTCTTCTCAGCGCCGCCTGGACGGAACGGGCGGCGCATAATATGTCGGCGAGTATAGCAGCAGCTGATACTGACCGGAGCAACGCCGGACGCAGACACAATTACAGCCAACTTCGGGCAGTTTCCATTTGACAGATGCGCCTAAATGTGCTATTATTATCA
>DHSD01000014.1:63280-69227 GCA_002411365.1 Ruminococcaceae bacterium UBA5295 | reverse complement strand
TTAATGAACTGTTTCAAAAACTAACCAACAAAAGCAGGTATAGCAGTCGATAACCCGGGCGTTACACGGGACAAAATATTATTGGCATCCGTTTTAAAGCGGGTGCTTTTTTTTATCCACAATTTCAACCGAGTTATCAACATGTTGGACTTGACAAAATATAATCAACAATATATTGGGCGCCTATCGTGGCGTCCCTTTTTCGAACAAAATGTCAACCATAAATGAAGTGATTTACTATGTCGCTGAATGAACGGCAGAAACATTCCGCGGAACTATTTGCAAAAGGTGAAAATATTACACAGATAGCCAATGAGTGCAATGTTTCCAGTCAAACGATATATGACGACCAGAAAAATAAAGGATGAAAGGCTGAGGTTGACAGGCTCTTGGCAGACGCCAGAACCTGCGTTGACCGCAAAATAGCCGGGCAGCTGAATGATTATCTGCGTGCGGCCTCTGAACTGGCCTTAAACGGGCGTTCTGAAAAGGTGCAGTCGATAATGCTGCAGTACCTGATTAACCGTGTCTGCGGCTCTCCTGCAGCCAAGCAGGCCAATACTGTGGATGATAGCGGCAAGGACAGACGCGATAGAAACGCGTGTGCAGTTGCTTTTTGAGTATCTTCACATGACGCAGGGCACAAATTACGATTGGCGTGATGTTGATATTAAATTTACACCTTGCATCCCGACCGATGACCTTATGATGGCGCAAATTATTAGCCAGTTGAATGGTAAACTTAGTATCCACACTGGCCTCTCTCAGCTGTCCTTTGTAGACAATCCGGACAATGAAATCCAGCAGCTGAAAAAGGAAAGCCAGGCAGACACCGTTGGGCATACTCTGCTGAATAGCGCTGGAAACGGCGGTGAACCATCTTGAAAATTGACCCGGAATATCAAAAGCTGGTCCTGCAGATAAAGCAGGACGGAGAAAAATACGCTGACCAGCAGATGCAGGCCGTTTATGGGGAGCAGAAAAGCAGCCTTAACGAATTGCATAAATACCTTGGCCTGCTGTATGTAAAAAATGCAGTCAATGGCCTATTGAATGTCACTTCGGTACAGAAACGGGCAGCCCTTGCCGATGTTGATGAGCAAATTTTATCGGCAGAAAAAAGCATTGGCAGCGCAGAAGCTCAGGCTGTGTCTGGCATTTTGAAGCATAATTATGGCGATATGTACTATAAAACCGCGTATGTTATGGATTCCGGCCTGAAGGCTGGAATAAAATTCGGAATGCTGAAACCCGAATATATCGACGCCGCAGTAAAAAGCCCGGTTGATGGGGAAATATTCTCCGACCGCATCTGGAATAATAAAGCGGCGGTTGCCGATAAGCTAAAACAGTCTTTTGTGGGTGCAATGAACGGTGACACCACGATTGACCAGATTGGGCGGGAAATCCAGCATATCTTCAATGTGCAGGCCTACGAATCGCAGCGTCTTGTCCATACGGAAAATGCCCGGGTGCAGTCGGCAGCGATTGACGATATTGGAAAGTCGGCCGGCTGCTCGCAGCAGATGTTTTGCGCGACGCTTGAAGCGAATACCTGCGCCGAATGTGCCGGATATGATGGCAAATATTTTGACATTGACGATGATTCAAAGCCGGATATCCCGGTTCATCCCGAATGCCGGTGCGTTTACATCAACGTGCCGCCTGTGTCCGGCTGGGCGCCGCAGAAGCGTCGGGACAATGAAACTGGGAAAGATATCGGATATAAAAATTACGCCGAATGGGCGGCGGAAAAGGGAATAAATAACGACAACGAATATGAGAATAATCTTGTTGGCATTCAGACATCGAATGGAATTACTGTCACCGAATTATCACAACACTTTGGTGAGCGTTCAATTGAACGAGATGTCGAAAGAAAACATGTTGCCGATGCCTTGACTAATCCGTTAAAAGTGGATAACATTAGAACTGATAAGCAGGGGCGCCGGAGCCAGCGGTTTATCGGTGAAAAAGCAACGGTAAATATTAATCCCGATACGGGTGCAATTATTACTGCATGGAAAACCAGTAAAGGCAAGGCAAAGAAATTGAAGGGGGGCTAATAATTGAAAAGTCTGCGGTCGCATTTCAATCAAAAACAGTTAGATGTTTTTCAGAAGGTAGGTTATGAATTATCAGATGAAAAAGACTACTCGGATGATGAAATGAGTGATATGGAAGAAAAAATATCCGTGTATTTTCAAATGCATGGCCTCGGTGATAATGATGGTGTAAATAGTACCGGCCAAATATGTGAAAGCATTATGGATATATTTTCGGAAATCAATTAAACCGTCTTCATAATTGAAGGCGGTTTTATTATGCGCTTAAACACTCGGAAACGGGTGCTTTTCCATACCCATTTTTAAAAATTTGCGTTTCCGGAGCTTTCGCGTCGGAAGAGCATAAAAACGGAGGAATTTATTATGGCAGATGAACCACAAAACGTTACTACCCTTGATGATGTCAAAAGTTTTGTCGATGCAAACAAGGACAACAATGACGTTAAGTCTTATGTAGCAAGTTTGAGCCCGGTCACTCTCGACCGGGTGAAAGAGTTTGTTGGAAAGGACAAAGATGGCATCGCGTGGCTTGATAGCGAAAAAGACAAGCATTCGGACAAAGCTCTCAAAACTTGGCAGGAAAACAATCTTGACAAGTATTATCAGGACAGGTACAAAAAAGAGCATCCGAATGCGGACCCGAAAGACACAAAAATTTCGGAGCTGGAAAAACAGTTTGCCGATATGAAGGCAGAATCGGCGCAGAAAGATTTACTGAATAAGGCGCATGACTATCTTGACAGAAACAAGGTAAAATGCCGCTGGCTTGACAAATTTGTTGGCAAAGACGAGAAAGAAACGAAGCGGAATCTGGACGACTTTATGTCCGGCTACAAAGATGACGTCAACGCCGGTGTGGATGCGCGCATCAAAGGCAGTGGCTACACTCCCCCGCAGCACAATAAGCCACAGAATCTCGCTTATACAATGGACCAGGTTAAGAAAATGTCCGCCAAAGAAATCAATGCGCATTGGGACGATGTAAAGAAAACTTTGGCGGCAAATAAAAGCGGTCGGTTTGGGGCGCTGTGGACGAGTATTTTCGCATCACAACACCGAGCGTGACGAAAACCATTGAGGCCGCCCAGGAGAAATTCACATCACAACGGAAATCAAAAAAGTGCTGCCTGGCATCACAGACGATGAAATCGCCCAGCTCAGGCAGGCCGTGGCAGGAAAGGTCAAAAAGGGCAAAGCGGCGTTGACGGCTCCGGCGGCTTCGGCTACACAGGCGAAAGCGTAAAATAGCATAGATAGCATTAAGGCCGCCGGTTAATTCCGACGGCCTTATTTTTATATATTCTATTGACAATATAGAATAATAATGATATTATCCAGTTTAAAGAGGCAGGGGGCCGCACCTATTCTGCTTCTTGAAAGGCCCATCGGGATTAATTTCCGGTGGGCCTTTATTTTTTATGCGCCTGCCTCCCCCGACTTTGCATGTGTAATAGATTGTGTAATACGAAAATATTTTTAAAAATATCAGAGTACGTTAAAATATAGCAAACATAAAAGAAAACCCGCATGAATACTGGACTTCCAGTACTCATGCGGACCTTAATTCTGGCGGAGAAAGAGAGATTTGAACTCTCGCGCCGGTCACCCGGCCTACTCCCTTAGCAGGGGAGCCCCTTCAGCCACTTGGGTATTTCTCCGGATATGGCTAAAAAGCGAAACCGCCTGTCAAATAAATTAAACTAAAAAATGGCGGAGAGGAAGAGATTCGAACTCTTGGTCCCTTGCGGGATCACTAGTTTTCAAGACTAGCTCCATAAACCACTCGGACACCTCTCCAACAAATGCGCCAAAGCACAGTTCTAATATTAACATATTTTTGCATTGCTTGTCAATGCCGATTTCGAAAAAAGTCTAACATCTTCATCTAAAAGCCATACTAATAATACACCAATACACTATTAAGCGGCAAAATGATAAATGCGGCGGAACTTTTTAATTCTTGTCAAAATATATCGTTTTTAAAGGCTGTTTTCCGGAAGCGGTTATTTTAGAGAACGCGTTGCAAATGGCGGGTTCTGCCATACTGTCTTCATAGCATTCACGAGGAAATCATCTGGCCGGTCTGGTACGGGCGGCATTTATTAAAACAGCCGTCCCAAATACAGGGACGGCTGCATATTCATTCTTTTGCAGAAACGCGGTCAAATAGCCTTTCACATGACGAGCACAGCAACATAGCCGGTATTGTCGCTGCATACCATAAAATAGAAAATGGCAGGCAGATTTGGCCAAGAATGTTCATGGGCATCTGCGAGTAGTCCCAGACATCCATCTTCATCGTAAGGTTTACAATCACTCCGATAATAAATTCCACCGATGTTATAATTCCGGAACCGGCAAAGCATTTAACCGCAAGTGACACATTATGCAACTTGTGGTTGCACACTTTGTCAATCAGGCAGAGGCATGTCCCTCCTGCAATAGCCATTGAAAAATCCGTCTTGCCGCGGCACAGGATTTCCAGTATTGGATAAATGGTACCGCCTGCACAAAAAATCAATGCATTTTTTTTCATATTTTCACCTCCGCAACAGACTATTTCAGTATTTGCGCAGGCAGATGAAATATTCCTGCCAGCCTAATGGTTATGCCGGCAATTTGTTTGAAATAAGCTGCATTTTAAACTTTTCGTGATATAATAATTGGCAGAGAAAGAAGGCATAAAATTGGGATTTGGAAAAAATATTATAAAATATAAAGACGATATTTTAAAAGGCCTCGCGCGTATGGTATCAATCCCTTCTGTCTGCTCGCAGGCAGAACCAGGCAAGCCATTTGGGCCTGAATCGGCAAATGCACTTCAGCTGATTCTTAAGATGGCGCAGGATATGGGCTTCGCAACGAAAAACGTCGGCAATTATGCAGGCCATGCGGAGTACGGCAATGGCAGCGAAATTGCAGCTGCAGTTGTTCATGTGGATGTTGTGCCTGCCGGCGACGGCTGGAAAACAGACCCTTTCAGCCTCACAAGACGCGGAAATTTATATTTCGGCCGCGGCACCGCAGATGACAAAGGTGCGGCCGTAGTTGCATTGTATTGTCTCAAAGCGCTTAAAGATGCCGGTGTCACCGGAAAACGGAAAGTGCGCGTCATTTTCGGCGCCGGTGAAGAGATTGCCAGCAATGATCTTGAAATGTACTTTAACAAGGAGCCGATGCCTGATATGGCATTTACCCCAGACAGCGAATATGGCGTATGCAACCGTGAAAAAGGAATACTGCGCGTCAGGATAAGCAAAGCGGGCAACCCTTCACCGGTGGTGCGCAGCTTTACGGCAGGTACGGTTGTAAATGCCGTCCCAGGGATGGCAGAAGCCGTCGTTGAAGATACGGGCGGCCTTCTTGAGAAACTTAAGGCTACCGCTGAACAAATACCAAGCGGCAAATTCGATTTTGAAAAGTCGGCAGATAATATTAAAATAACTTCAATTGGGAAAGCATGCCATGCTGCCCAGCCGCAGGAGGGCATCAACGCTGCAGGGCTTTTGGTGGATTTGATGGCAAAGGTGCTTCCTGAAAATGAGCTTGGCATGTTCCTGTCTTTTATGCACCAAAACATTGGCATGGAGACAGACGGAGCTTCAATGGGAGTAAAAATGAGTGACGGACCTTCGGGACCTTTGACACTGAATCTCGGCCTTGTGCGCATTAATGCCGCCCTTTCGAGCATAACAGTGGATATACGCTACCCTGTTACCTGCAAGGGCAGTGATATTGTCGGTACAATCCGCAGGAAAGCGGAGCAGGCTGGCCTTTCAGCAGAAAAAATACTTGAAAACGCACCGCTTTATTTTCCTGCTGATCATCCTATTGTGCATTTGCTGCAGGATGCTTATAAGGAAGTTAAGGGTGCCCCTGCT
>DHSD01000014.1:0-63035 GCA_002411365.1 Ruminococcaceae bacterium UBA5295 | reverse complement strand
TGCACAATGCAAATGAGAATATCAATATAGACCGTTTTATGGAGCATGCGCAGATTTGCCTTGAGGCCCTGTACCGCATGATGATAACCTGAAGCTGCCGCTTTTTCACTGTAGGCATTCATATACATAACAAGAGCTGAGAAGCCCACCTTCGTGTGGCCTCTCAGCTCTTGTTACTATATTAAAATTAAAAAGTTTCAGCAAAAGCATCTGCTGAGACCGCATAAAATTTTGTGTAAAAGTTGAATAGGAGACTTTCTTTCAGAAAAAGATGAAGGTAGAAAAATTCAAGTCTGAAGGGAAGTCATTTTCATGAGCACAGTACCGGCGAATTACCAAGAACAAATCATCCTTCACGAACGACGATTCCCTGCGTAAAATGCTGTATTTGGTGTCGAAAAAGGTTGTCGAACATTGGACGTGCCGTGTCGAAATTGGGGCATGGTTTTAAACCAGCTGAACATCATGTTTCCCGACCGGCAGACAGACTGATTTGCGCTGCAAATCAAAAAAGTTGCCTGAGTACAGCAGCGAATGGCAGCTATAAGCTGCCATTCGCCGTTTCAAATTCGCCTGGATTACACTGTTGCATATACAAAGGAGCAGCCCCTTTTGAGCTGCTCCCAAATACTATAATTTGAAATGCCAAACCGCTGTTAAACAGCATTACTTATGTGTAAATACTCCGGTAATTGCATCCCACATGCCAACGAAGAGACCGCCAACGCGGCCCCAGAATGTTGTGTTTTTAGGCGTCGCCTGTGGTGCTGCATTTTTTTTCGCCGTATTTTTGTCGATTTCCTGCGTGCGAAAAATCATCTGCACGCTCTGCGGCGATTTGTTCTGCGATGAAGTCATCGAAACAGGCTTGGCGTTCGGGTCCATATTGAAAATATTGTTTAAGCCGCTTGTGCTTGAGTTAAATTCACCGTTAATTAAATCTTCAATGGTGTTCTTGGAGCCGCGTATATTGTCTACCTGGTCAAAGGCTTTAGAGGAACCGCGCAGCGTCTTAGAAAGTCCTCCGAGCGCCTTTTCAGTGCCATTGTTTATTTTTGAGCTGTTTGCTGTTGCTATTGACTGTATGGAGCGCAGGGCTGAAGTCATGCTGCGAATTCCAGAAGATGTGCTGCTTGCTGCTTTTGTGCAGTCGGCCAAAGTCTGCTGCGCTTTCGGTATATACTGATCTACTGTGCTTTGGAGCGCCTGGAGCTGGCTTATTGCGCTGTCTGCCGATTTTGTCATGCCGGCAAGAACGCTGCCAATGCGGTTAGTGTCGTTTGCAAGCGCTGCTGCGTTTCCTTTGTGGGCATTCAAAATGGACTGTAATCCTGAAAGGAGGCTGTTCATTTTACTGAGGTCGCCACTGAGGCCACCCGAGCCAAGGGTTGTGCAGAGGCTGCTTAAGCTTGAAGTAACATTGGCTGTTGGCCCCGCAAGACCGTTTATAAGCGAATTTACGCTGCTTATCTGCGAGTTTACCTGCTCTATCGTCTTATTTGCCGCCGACGCCTGCATAATCATCTGTGTCAGCCCTGTTTTGCCGCCGAGCGTGTCTGTTTCCGCACCCATCACATAAACTTCGGCAAGCTGCGAAAGCTGGTTTTCCATGTAGGATTTAAGGCCGGTGTTGTTCGTGTCATTCTTGCCTGCTGATGTCTGCTTATAGGCATTGTACAGGCCGTTTGCCTCGCTGAGCATTGAATTGAGCGCATCTTCTCCTCCGGCCTGCTGTTCCGCTTTCAAAAGTGCAGCCATCTGTGCGGCTACTGCGGCTGCCTTCTGCTGCGGATAATGAAGTTGCGTAACAAGATATGCAGTTATGAAGTTTGTAAAGTGGCTGTCTGATGTGTCACTCTTGCCTGCGGGAGTCTGCTTATATGCAGAATGTATCTGATTTGCCTGCCCGAGTGCCGAGTCAAATTTATCTTTTCCTCCGGCCTGCTGCTCTGCCTGCCATAACTTGTAGAGGCTATCGGCAGATGCTTTCAGGTAAGCCGGAAATCCGCTGTCATTAGTGTCATTTTTGCCTGCGTCTGTAGCTTTGTATTTGTCATGCATGGCTTTTGCCTGAGAGTAGTATCCGTCGTATGTGCTGCCAAGGCTATTGATAAGCGCTTTGGCTTTTGCTGGGTCGGACGGAATCGGTATCCCATTGACAGAGATTTCGCTGATAGGTGAAAGGGCCTTGCTGTTTTTAAGGTATGAAAGAGTGCTGTTTAAAGTATTAAGGTTTGAAGTGAGGTCCTTTAAGTCGCTGTTCAGCGAGTCCGTATCTTTTTGGAATGACTGTGAAAGCTTTGAAACATCGCCTCCGTGCGATTCAAGCTGGCCGGAAAGCTGTGCGAGGCGGTTCATATCGGTCTGCAGCGCAGATATTCCGCTGCGGCAGGCTGCAAGCTGTGGCTTTAATGCCACGGCGGCGTTTGTCAGCGCGTTGACTCTTGAATTAATAGCCGTAAGGGCGCTGCCGGCAGAACTCAGGTCACCTGAAAGCGGTGAAAGAGAATTTGCAATGCCGTCAAGATTGGCAAGCGAAATATCAACGTATTTGGCCGAATCACTGAGCCCGCCGTAGGCCGATGCGCGCGCTTCATTGAGCCCGTCGAGGCCGTCTGCGGCGCTGTTGAGGTTATCGCCCATTCCGCTTAATGCGTCGAGGATGCTGTCGAAGCTTTTGTTGATGGAATCATATGAATCCTTTGTCTTATCTTTTGTGTTGCGCAGCTCCGTAATTTTGCTGAGCTGTGACAGTGTAGCCGGGGCGGCAATGAAAGTAATCCCCGGATATGTAAATGAATTGGAACCGACCTTAATGCTTATATGCTGCGTTTCGCCTGGCATTGCGAGGAACATTACGGTGCGCAGATTGCCAAGGAGCTGCACCTGCGCGCCTTTGGCGTCCAGGGAAAGTATATCGTCAGCATTGAATGCCGTCATGCCCAAAAGGACAAGGTTGTTTTTATAATAGCTGGCAGCATTTTTCTTTGGAGTGATATCAACATTGATTTCAACAAGCCCTGTTTTATCGGCAATATTCTCAACTTTTGAAGGGACGCCGTTAAGCTTGTATGAAACTGCCAGATCCCACGGCAAGTCGTTGTAAGGCTGCGCGGTGCTGCCTTCAAAGTAGAACTTGCCGGGTGCCTTGCCATTGAACCTGAACGTTACCTGGTCGCCGGATACAGATGGCTTTGTGCTGTCGGTCAGGTTACTGATTTTATCATATGTGCCAAAATCGCTTATGGAAGATGCCCCTTTTGTCTCATAGCTTTTGACGACGCTGCCTTCTCTAAGCGTCCCGTAGTGATCGAGCATTGCGTAATATGTTTCATCACACGCCGGATTAACCGCAGAGGAAGGGGCGGCGGCAAAAGCAGTTGCGCTATTCCCAAGTGCGGATGAAAGGACTGCGGCGCAAAGCACGGCCGAAAGCCCCCGTTTGGCAAACTTTCCGGCGCATCTTACAGACGCCGCCTTTTTTAAATGCAGCACGGTAAATTACTCTCCTTTGCTCTAAAAAGTTTAAAATCTGAAAACAGAAAACATATATTCAGTACCGCCTTATTTTTTCTTTGCGTAAATGCTCATGCCTGTGGAGCGGATTGCGCCATCCAAGGCTCGTGTGGGCAAAAATCGGCTCGCACATATACAGGATAGACGGCAGGACAAAAATAGTTATGACAGCCGAAATAATGGCGCCGCGGGCAAGCATCATGCAGATGCTGCTGATGATTTCAATCCTCGATATAATGCCGACGCCAAGCGTTGCGCAGAAAAGGACAAGCGAACTTGCGAGGATAGAATCGTCGGAAGTCGAGGCTGCCACAATAATGGCGTCTTTTCTGTCATTGCCTTTCTGAAGTTCTTCGCGGAAACGGGTTGTCATTAAGATAGCGTAGTCAACTGTTGCGCCAAGCTGAACGCAGCCGATTACAGTAGGAGCGACAAATGGTATTGCAACGTTTGTAAAATATGGAATGCCCTGGTTAATGAAGATGGCGAGTTCGATGGAAGCGACGAGCGCTATAGGAACGGTAAGCGACTTGAAAACAATCATAACGATAACGAAAATCGCCAGTATTGAAATGTAATTTGTCGTATTGAAGTCAACAGCGGAAGTCTTTATCATGTCGTCGGTCATGGCAGCTTCACCTGTAATGCAGCCTTGAGGGTCATACGACTTTACAATGTTGTTAAGCGTTCCAAGCTGGCTATTAACCTGCTCTGTTGCCGTATCATAGCGGGAATTTATCATGATTATCTGCATGCCGCCTTTTTTTGCAATGTCTTTAATATCCTGCGGCACAAAGAAATCCGGAATGTCAGGGCTTACAAGTTTGCTGTATGAGACAACGGACTCAACACCGCTGACTTTTCCGACTTTATCGGTGAGCTCTTTGAGCTTTACATTTCCCACACTGTCATGCACTATTATAAAATGGGTAGTTGCCATGTTGTAGTCTTTTTTAAGCTTGTTTGTTGCGACAATGGAAGGCAGGTCCTGCGGCAGTGTGCGGTCCAGTTTGTAATAAACGGGCGCATGGACCTGCGCATAAATAGCCGGCGCAAAAAGCAGCAGGAACAGCACAACAAAGGTTTTGCGGTGCTTTATAATGAACCTGTTCATCCTTGTGCAGTCAGGCGCGATAACTTTGTGCTGATATTTCTGGATCGGCTTGTCAAGCACAAGTAGAAGTGCAGGGAGCACAAATATTACTGTAAGCACACCGAGGATAACACCTTTGGCCATAACGATGCCTATGTCGCGCCCAAGCAGCAGCCGCATGCAGCACAGCGCGAGAAAGCCCGCAATAGTTGTCAGCGAACTGCCCGAAAGGGCTGTAAATGCGGCAACGATTGAAACAGCCATGGCGTCGCGGTTATCATCGTAATTCTGCTGCTCCTCTTTGTAGCGGTTGTAAAGGAAAATCGAATAGTCCATGCTGACGCCGAGCTGCAGTATGCCGGCGATAGCCATTGTAATGTATGAAATCTGCCCGAGAAAAATATTTGTGCCAAAGTTATATGTGACGGCCATCCCTATATCGAGCAGGAAAGCTACAGGGAGCAGCCACGAACTCATGTTTAGCGACATTGCGATAAACGAAAGCACCACGGCCACAATCACATACTGCGGAACTTCCTTATCCACAAGATCTTTAGTGTCTTTCACTACAGCAGAAGCCCCTGCGAGGAAACACTGCTTGTTGCAAAGCTTTCGAATGTTTTTGATTGCCTGCATGGTTTCCTGCGAGGCGCCAGGCTTGTCAAACTGGATTAGCATCATCGTTGAGTTTCCGGAGTAAAACGCCTTACGGATATCATCTGGGAGCATGTTTGTCGGGATTTGTATCCCGGCCGTGCTCGAAGGCCATACGGCACGTGTGACGCCCGGGACTTTTTCAATCGATTTCCGGAGGGAATCGGTGTAATCCGCCGGCATATGGTCTACGATAAGCATTGAAGTAGCCGCGTTGTGGAACGGATTTTCCAGCAACTTTTCGCCTTTGGATGAGTCCATATTAGGCGGCAGATAGGTCAGAATGTCGTAGTTGACTTTTGTTGCTGCCGAGCCTATAAAGCAGGGTATCATCAGCAGCACAGCAATCAGCACTACGAGCTTCGGCCTGCGCGTCAAAGCTCGTGCTAATTTTTGCAGCAATTTATCCACCTTCTGAAATATTTCTAATTTTGTTCCGGTAACAACTATATCTGTGAAAAGCCGTATCTGTCAATGAATCTGATTAAAATCTCATAATTTTTAATATACAACCCTGTTTAAAGTAACCTGCAATTCCGATATAATTGAATTTATAATTAAATTGGCTTTAGGGAAGATGCGCGGCTTGTTATTATACGCGGTAATCAGAATTAATTATGAGATTTCACGCAGTTTTCTTCCGTGTTGTATAATAAAAAGCGGCGTAGTGGTAAAACGCACTGGACGTTATGCCATAGCTGCGCATCAGGAGGGGGAACAGCCAGATATTATGAAGCAGAAGATTTTGATAGTAGACGATGACGCTTCTATCCTTATGCTGCTTTCCGACGTGTTGCAGGAAAATGGATATGATGTGATTACGGCGACATCCGGCGAAGAGTGTATACAGCTGATAAAAAATAAAAGCTTTGACATGATAATCCTCGATATCATGATGAAAGGGATAAGCGGGCTTGACGTCTGCCGCAGAATACGCGATTCAGTAAGCTGCCCGATCCTGTTTTTAAGTGCAAAAGATACATCTGAGGATATTGTTAATGGGCTTTCTCTCGGCGCAGACGACTACCTCACGAAGCCATTCGTGCTTGAAGAGCTGGTGGCGCGCATAAACGCGCACCTGAGGCGCGAGAGCAGGGCCGGCATGCCGCGCATGGGTTCTTCAGTGCTGAAAATCGGTGATATTACACTGAACCGTGATACAATGGCCGTAACGAAAAACGAAAAGTCTGTTGCACTTTCAACAAAAGAGTTTGAGCTTCTTGCCTACCTGATGCAAAACGCTGGAAAAACGCTTTCCCGTGAAAAGATCTTCCATGACGTGTGGAAAACATCTTACGGCGACGTTGGCACCGTTGCGATAAACATAAAAAATCTGCGGGCGAAACTTGACCCTGACTGGCAGTACATAAAAACGGTATGGGGTTCAGGATACAGGTTTGTGACACAGAGCAGTTTCACTGATGAAAAGGCCAGGAAGGAAAAAGACGATGAAACAAAAAAGCAGTGATAATAGCAGCCAGCATGTTGGATGGCTGAACGGCCGCCTTTCGCATAAGGCGCTCGTTGCCCTCATTGCCCTTGCTTGCCTGAGCGGCCTGCTGATGTTCCATTTTTTTCTTTCTTACCTTAGCACGTATGCCGACAACGCATATAATAAAATACTTTCAGACTCACAGAAAGACACGCAGCAGGCCGCGGCTTTTCTGCATGACTGCGACGGTAACTTTACTGCACTGAAAAATTATACCCTTACGCATAAAATATCATGTGAAGTGTGGGACAGCAGAGGAAAGCTGCTTTTTGAATACCACCCGCTAAAAGAAGAAAAAAATTTTCTCCTTTCCAACAGCTCGAAAGTAACACTGAACAGCGGCACAACTCTTACCATCCGCACATGGAGCATACCAATAAAAGAGCATGAGGTCAGCGACTCTATCAGGCATAGTGCGATAATAGGCCTTTTTGTGCTGAACATCTGTATCTTTGCAATAGCGGCCGTGCTGCTGTACCTGCTTGTGCTGGCCCCGATAGTTAACCTGCGGCGCACATTTAAGGAATATTATGAGCAAGGGGCGCTTCCGGAACGCAGCAGCCGCCAGGACGAAATAGGAAAACTGCAGAATACTTTTGTAGATATGGTAAATGTCCTTGAAAATGAAGAGCAGGCGGAAAGGACACTTATAGCTTCTGTTTCGCATGATATAAAAACACCGTTGACATCGGTTATGGGGTTTACGGAGCGGCTGCTTTCTGCCGACCTAACGCCCGAGAAACGCGCCACATACCTGCAGAATATATACGACAAGGCACTTGCAATTAAGGGAATAGTCGATGAGTTCGATGAATACCTTGACACCGGCGTGCACAGCAGTTCGCCGATGTGCCTTATCTCGATGAATGATTTCTGCCGTGCAGTAAAAAAAGAATATCAGGACGAGCTTTCGGATGCCGGGGTGCAGTTCACTGTTGAGTGCATCTGCCCCAGCGAACAGCTTCGCTGCAACTACGGCCATATGACGCGATTCCTTGGTAACCTTATAGGCAACAGCATACAGCACGCCCACGCCGAGCCACTTAAACTTCATCTTAAATGCTCACGTGAAAATGACCAGATAATTTTGTCTTTCAGCGACAACGGGCAGGGCGTGCCGCCTGAAATTATGAAGAAAATATTTCAGCCGTTTTTTACTACCGACCGCGGCAGAAAGGTCTCGGGCCTTGGCCTTACTATCTGCGAAAATATTATCCATGCGCATGGGGGAACTGTTAATGCGTGGAACATCCTTTCAGGCGGACTGATGGTGCAGGCACGCCTCCCGTGTGCGAAGCTGTGAAACCCTATCTGCATCATAAATGCAATATATGACATAACTCCCACTGCATTTAACAAAATTATGCATATTAAAATCTTTACTTTAGGACATCTAAAGATTGAATTTTTTACAGCCATGTGTTATAATACAAATTGTTGTTACACATTTTATTAGTAGGGCCATTAGCTCAGCTGGTCAGAGCAGCCGGCTCATAACCGGTCGGTCCGGGGTTCGAATCCCTGATGGCCCACCAATCAAAAACCCGCATGAGTACTGGATTTTCCGGTATTTCATGCGGGTTTTTTAATGCTTAAAATCATATTAAAGCATAGCTAAAATCGGCGTATTTTTCCCCGTACTGCTTAATTTGAAGGACCAGCTTTTGATATTCCGGGCTAATTTTCAAGATGGTTCACCGCCGTTTCCAGCGCTATTCAGCTGACAATGCCTTCAGACCAAGTGGCCTTTCCGGGAATAGTACGCTGAAAAAAGTAATATTGCCAACTTCTTGCCTCAAAATCCAATGGATATTTTACAGGGCAGTATAAATGCTATCCTCCTAATGTATCGTCCTGCTTCTGAAACCAGTCTAAGGCTTCATACAGATGCTCTATTTTAAAATCCGGCCACATTTTATCGATGATATAAAAATCAGCGTAAACTGATTGAATGGGAAGAAATCCACTTAAGCGTCTTCGCCCACCCCAACGCATTATTAAGTCAATCCTTGAAATATCGGAAGAGGCAATTTTCCCACTTTCTTTGTTATCAGCATAGTTTAAATCCCAATCCCAGCTATAGTTCACAAGAAAATTCACGTTTATGAGTCCTTTGCCAATTACTGTCCTTGTAGTATAGGGAAGCAATTCCTTTGGAAACAGAGGAGATTTTGTATCTCCAATAACCAGCAGATTTGCATCATGCTTTAAAAGCTCAAAAACGGAATCAACGCAGGCTTTAGTAAATGCTTTTGTTTGTACTGCAGGCCGTTTAGTATTATCCTTTGTAAAACCATAAAATGTGATTTCCTTAATTCCGAGAAGCACACATTCTTGATAAAGCTTAAGCCCGGGATTAATTCCATAGCTATAGCCATCTTCTTTATGCATTCCATTTTGCTGAGCCCATCTTCTGTTTCCGTCCGGGATGATTCCAATGTGTTTTGGCAATCTGTAGTAGTTTTTCATTTGAGGATTCCCTCCTTTTATCTGATGATATCATTTGCCTTATTCTTCCCATTATTACTCTAAAAATATTAGCAAGAAAAATATTAGCAAGTTTTAATTAAGCTGAGACGCTGACACAATGCCTGCGGTTCGCGGCCGCATAAAACCTTCCCGTTTGGCAGGGATGTTTGCCGGACAGAATATCCGGGGGAATCCGAAGCGTACCAGACACGCAACCGGCAGCCGAAGATAGTAGCTGCAAAAGATTAAAAAAAAGCAACCGGTTTTATACGGCTGCCTTTTATGCTTCCTTGATTGACGTTTAATATTATTTGCACGTCATCAGTTAATCTTTCTCTTTTGTAGCTTCAATTGATTTCAAACAGACGTGCGGTACTTTATAACTCCTGAGTTCTGAAATCACGTGTATATCGAAATCAAGTGGATAGTCCTTCGTTAAAATATCATCTCCTGATACTGATATTAGGCCGGTTTTTGAATGGCACTCAACTTTTGTGACATGCGCGTAACTGTGGGAATGGCCGCCAGAATATACAAATTTTAAATTATAAATGGCTTTCGCCCCCTTATAATATTTTATTATACTCTCAAAATAGGAACTTAGCAAAGAAGTGCTGGGTCAAATACTTAGAGCACTGTTCTAATGTCACACCTTTTCAACATATCAACATATCAACAAAATTTATCCTATCCGTACAATCAAGACAGTTATCAACAGTTTCAACCGAGTTATCAACATGTTGAACTTGACAAAATATAATCACCAATATATTGGGCGCCCATCGTGGCGTCCCTTTTTCGAACAAAATGTCAACCAAAAATTAGGTGATTTACTATGCCGCTGAATGAACGGCAGAAACATTCCGCGGAACTATTTGCAAAAGGTGAAAATATTACACAGATAACCAATGAGTGCAATGAAATGCGGCAGCTTAAGAAAGAAAATAAAGTGGATTCTGTTGGGCAGAATCTGCTGAATAGCGCTGGAAACGGCGGTGAACCATCTTGAAAATTGACCCGGAATATCAAAAACTGGTTCTTCAAATTAAGCAGGACGGAGAAAAATACGCCGACCAGCAGATGCAGACAGTTTATGGCCAACAGAAAAGCAGCCTTAACGAATTGCATAAATACCTTGGCCTGCTGTATGTAAAAAATGCAGTCAATGGCCTATTGAATGTCACTTCGGTACAGAAACGGGCAGCCCTTGCCGATGTTGATGAGCAAATTTTATCGGCAGAAAAAAGCATTGGCAGCGCAGAAACTCAAGCTGTGTCTGGCATTTTGAAGCATAATTATAGCGATATGTACTATAAAGCCGCGTATGTTTATGATTACCAAAATCTATGCGCACATTCTGGACGAAGGCAGAAAGGTCAACGCACAGAAATTTGAAACAAAAGTCCATCTGCCTTACAAGAGCTCTGGCAAAAGAAAAACGCCGAAAACCTTTACGGCACGGCGTTTGTGGTGACCTCGGGCGGATTCGAACCGCCGGCCTACCGCTTAGGAGGCGGTCGCTCTATCCATCTGAGCTACGAAGTCAAATGCAATTTTAAGGGTGAAAATGATTCTAACAATCTGCCGCTTAGGAGGCGGCCTCTCTATCCATCTGAGCTACGAAGACGGATGCATGGCTTTATGCCACAGCTAAAATAAGATTTACTGCTTTATCCATTAAGCAATAAACGGGTGCTGTATTATGTAACAGCACCCGTTTATTATAAAATATTCAGATAGATTTGTCAAACCTGCCATTAGCTAATGCGCAGCCATGTTTAGTTTTCGCGCCGTTTAGCATTTGAATCAAACATCTTATGCAGTGTGGTCGGGTCTGCAATGCCTGTAGCCGGAAGGCCATTTTCAAGCTGAAAATCTTTTACCGCCTGTTCCGTCCCTTCTGCAAAGAGGCCAGATGGTTTTACAAACATATAGCCAAGCTTCAGCAGGCGGTTCTGCATCTTAAGCACATCGTTGTTCTGCATGCCGTTGCGGAGTGTTTGATCAAGGTTCAATCCGCCAGTGGAAACCGTTGAAGAAGAAGTGCCTGATGAAGCAGGCTTTGATTGCGGTGCCGATGACGATGAAGTGCTCTGCAGAAGCTGCGGATACGCCGTACCCGCCATAAACGTAACGGCATTTATCATTTGCTCACCCTGAAGTGTCATAAGGCTTGGGTCCATTTCATAGACTTTTTTCTGCTCCACCGCATCCAGCTTTGAAAACTGTTGCGAAGACATAAGCTGTGCTTTCAAGCCTTTGGTACAGAAAATATATTTCGGATTTGCCTTCAGCATATTGTTAACCGCATATTTTCCAGCGGAGCCGTCATCCGCGATATTATGGAATCCCGATGCCGTTACAAGGCTGCCTGCAATCGTATCTCCCGTTGCCGCATCTCCTATGAGGTCGT
Organism: Ruminococcaceae bacterium UBA5295; assembly: GCA_002411365.1. Taxonomy (GTDB): domain Bacteria; phylum Bacillota; class Clostridia; order Oscillospirales; family Acutalibacteraceae; genus Thermocaproicibacter. The sequence goes on along the minus strand of DHSD01000014.1, from coordinate 51,398 downwards.
AAAGATAGACAGCCGTTGCCGGCACGCTACTGAAAGGTACAGCGCGCGTCACATCATCTATGGACTCAAAGATACCTGTTGCAATAGTTTTTCCCTTTTCGCTGCCGGTAACTCTGCCTTTTATTGCGGCTCCGATTTGAGCGTAAAGCCGTGACATGTCGGCCCGCGACGAAGCCTTGGAAATAGTAAGGACTGTGATTCCGGCATTCCGCATAGTGTCACGCTGCTTTTGAGTGATGTCAGAGTCAGCAAAAACAAGGTCGGCGCCATCGTTTTTAATCTTATATGCATCGTCAGCAGTCACTACAGGAAGCGCCGCAAGGTCGCTTTGCGTGCACTTTGTGCTTCTCGCTTTCAGGCAGAGCTCATAGCCCAGCGCCAAAATCACATCTGCCACATTCGGCGACAGCACAGCGACACCTGTAGGCTTATTATTAATTGTAACGTTGTTTACAGTAACAGGAAAATCATCTTTATTTGTAGCAGTTCCTGAAGATACATTTTCGCTGTGGCCGCACCCTGTTAGGCATGAGAAAATAAGAGCTAAGCATAAAACAGCAGCTGTAAATTTTTTCAGCATGATGTCTCCTTTTCAAAAGGCAGCAAATCCGCAAAACTTTCCACACTTTCTGCAAAATTGCCAATTTTGCAGGCATTGCAGAAAGCACTTTTTCGCACAAAAGCAGGTTCTGTCTCAGTCCCTGTCGTATGTTGTCATAATTTATATTTCATAATACCCTTATTGGGCTTACTATGTCAAGTTCACGGGAAATGTTGCCTTGTTGAGAAAGCCTGCAGATTTACAGCAACATGATTGTGACTAAAAACTTATCCTTTTGCCTGCGTTGCAGAGGCACTTTTTGCCTCGTCTGGAAGAATAACTGCCGGAGCGTTGTCCATCTTGGAAAAGTCCCCGCATATTTGGCATTCTGATACTTTGACTTTAACAGTGCTCCCGTCAATATTCTGAAAAATGTGGTTAACTTCATCGGCTGCGTCAAGCTCAAGGCGCACGAGATGCCCGCTGCCGGCATTTATATAGCAGTAGCCATAAATGTCTGGTGCGCTGTCAAGCAGTGCCTGCACAATTGTTTTGGAATTTTCGCCCATGCCCGAAGCAGTCACTATATTTTCAACAGTACTGCGTAAAATTTCATTTTTAAGGTGAAGCTCTATTTTATGTACTTTCTGGGAATCCACTTCTGCTTTTCTTACATATTTCTGGTCCTGTATTTGATTAAGCATTTGCATGATACTTATTTGAGAAAAAGGCGACGGATCGAGATCTTTTGCATCTGTTTTCTGCCAGCCGGAAGAAGTGCGGCAGTAAAAATCAGTCGTCCCGTTTTCCGGCACGGTGTATGACTCGCTGCTGCTGTTCTCACCGTCGCTGTGCGACGTCTGCACTGACTTCATGGCAAATGGTGAAGAGTGATAATCGATTTTGCTTGAAGACTGAAAGCTGTGCTGCTGGCCGTTCGCTGTAAATTTAAGCGAGCTTGTTGTGGATACGCTGCAGCTTTTCATCTCTTCGGCATCCGTTTTCGCTTCACGCATAATAACGCCAGCGTCCGCCTGCTGTCCGCAAGAAGAAAGCAGTGTGGCTGCCGCCACTGCTACTGCAATGAGCAGATACATGGCAAGGCGCTTTGTGAATTTCATTGTTTCATCGCAATCCTTCCACTTTTTTCATTTAATAATATTATCAAATTTCTCATTATTTCGCAAGGTAATATTTTTTTAACTCATTTATAGCAATATTCCCCAACATCTTTAATAACAGCAAAAGGCGTAAAGCCATTTCCATGCTTTACGCCTTGATTTGTTATGCCTGCATATTAATTTTCCATAGTTACTAACGCCCTTGGGCCTTGCCAATCATACAATGGCTGTTAACTGCCGCATCTTAGGCAAATTTCGGCTTCGTCCACAGGTGCAGCCGCTGGCCTATACCCATTTCTTTTGCTGCGCGGACACATTTTGTTCCCCATGCTACATCTTCAGTAGGCATTCCGCCGACTGCGTAGACAATTATCTGGTCTTCAGACGTGCGCCCCTCAGCCTTGCCATTAACAATATCGCCTATATTGATAACCGCATCACGGCTTACTTTCCCCGTAGACACAAGGTCATAGAAACACATGCCTATCAGTGTCGAAACAGTTTTCTGCGTCGGATATTTCCGCCCAGTTCCCCATCCTTCATACATTTTGTAATTGTCCGAAACGAGCCTGCACTTCGAAGTATCAGCAAGAAAGTCCTCATCCATTAAGAGCGCAGAGGTGCTGATTACAAGCGCGCCTGGTTTCAGCCATTCGCCTTTTATGTATGGGTTGTCTTCGAATTTAAGCGCATTGTTTGCACCAAAACATATTATATCCGCGCCGCTGCATGCTTCTTTGTAATTTTCACATACAACGCAATTTTTGGCCTGCGGAAAATTCTTTTTACAGTAGTAAACAAATTCATCTATCCCTTTCCATCTGCGGCCTTTGACTTTAACCGTCTCTATTGACGGCTGCTCAGTGAGGAACGCTGCCAGAGCCGTCTTGCCCATTACGCCCGGACCGACTATAGAGACAACTTTTGGATTTTTTCTGCACAAAAATCGCACGCCAAGTCCGGGTACAGCGCCCGTGCGCATGGCACTGAGAACATTCGCTGACATATATGCCACAGGCACGCCTGTTTCCGGGTCAATTAGGGTAAGCATGAGTGTTGACCGAGGCAGCCCCTTTGCACGGTTGTTCTGGTTTGAACCATAGCATTTTATGCCACACATATGTATATCACCCCCAACATATGCCGGCATTGCGACAATGCGCCTGTCTGGCGCGTCAAGCGGCATTCCAGTTATCCCAGACGTTTTCGGAAACGTCATTATGATGCCGTGCTCATTGCCGTTAGGACCTCCCATGCGGTAATCACCTTTCCCCATGAGGGAAAACATCTCCTGCATTGTGTCAATGCACCCTTTCATATCACATACACCGGTTTTTAGCATGTCTTCCTCGCTAAGATACAAAAAGTCAACACTTGTGTCCATTTTACGCTCTCCTTATTTGATATATTCGGCGGACTTCCATCAGCCGGCCACAGGCGCATGAAAAACACGATAAAAATACAAAAGCGCCGTGGCCGCATTTTGCAGTCATGGCGCCTTTGCCTTTATGCCTGTTCTGAATTTTATCCGTATTATACTATTAAACATGAGCGATTGGAATGCAAAATTTAAATAATTTTTTTGATTCGGGCTTGAAAACCGATTTCTAAAGAATATTACGCAAAAACAAAATAAATATTAATTATTTTGCAGTGATTTTCCGCGATGGCCACAGCTCTACCAATTATGGCATTCACATACAGGAAATTAAAAAATTCTACCACATTTACGAACTGCAATCCACAATTTTTTTATAACTCTTAAAATTCTCTTTACAAACTCCATAAAGCATGGTATGATTAAGCCAAAAGAGATAAAGCTTATTATTATTGATTTGAGAGGACAGCCGTCATGAATTCACCTGAAAAGAAAAGAAACTACAGTAGGAAACGCGAAGCAATTCTGAAAGCTGTTCGTTCCACAACATGCCATCCAACAGCAGACTGGGTTTACCAGACACTGAAGCCGAAGTTTCCCGACCTTTCGCTCGGAACAGTTTACCGCAATCTTACCCAGCTTAGAAGAGACGGGGCGATTATAAGCATTGGCGATGTGAATGGCCAGGAACGTTATGACGGCAACGTCAGGCCGCATACGCACTTCGTATGCTCGCGCTGCCACAGTGTACTTGATATTCCCGGAGATTTTGTAGATAAGGAGCAAACTAAGGCAGCGGCCGAAAAGCTTGGCCTCGAAGTCTATTCCTGCGATCTGCTTCTCCATGGCATTTGCGACAAATGCCTGCAGGAGCAGAAAAATGAAGCCAATGAATAGGCTAATGCCTTTCATATAAAATTCATTTTTACAAAAGTAAGAAGACGATGATGGAGGTTTTTGTAATGAAAAAATTTGTATGCTCAATATGCGGCTATGTTTATGAGGGTGATGTACCACCGGAAAAATGCCCGCAGTGCGGCGCCCCGAGGGAAAAATTTAAAGAGGTAAAAGAAAGCACTGCTTTTGCCTGCGAACATGAAATCGGCATTGCAAAAGGAGTCGACAAAGAAGTTTACGACGGCCTCAAAGCAAATTTCCAGGGCGAATGCAGCGAAGTAGGCATGTATCTTGCGATGGCACGTCAGGCAGACCGTGAAGGCTACCCTGAGATTGCCGCCGCTTTCCGCAAATACGGATATGAAGAAGCTGAACACGCTTCTAAATTCGCCGAGCTTCTCGGCGAAGTGCTCACAAAGAGCACTAAGAAAAACCTTGAGATGCGCGTCCAGGCAGAAGCCGGCGCCTGTGCAGGCAAACTCGCCCTTGCAAAGCGCGCAAAAGAGCTTAACTATGACGCTATCCATGACACCGTCCACGAAATGGCCAAGGACGAGGCTCGCCATGGCAAAGGATATGAGGGTCTGCTCAAACGCTATTTTGGTGAATAACTAATCTCCTTTCCACCAAAGGCAACGGAACTGTGGGAAACCATTAGTTCCGCTGCTTTTTTTGTTTTCAGCAAGGCAGCGTACGGATTTTAATCGAATAATTTTCAAATTGCAGCATAAAATATACTGTATACTATATTATGGTAAAATGTTTTTGCTGAATTGAACAGGCTGCATCTAAAAAAATGCTTTAAACCAAAAGCAAAAGTTCCCTGCATAATATTCGTATAAAGTCAATGGAATTTAAGGATTTATTTTTAGAAATTTGGGGAAAAACCAAAATATTTTTCAAACAATTCAAAATATCGCTTGACAATTAGAAGAATCTGCTATACACTAAACACATATTAGACGTATATATGCCCCAGTAGCTTAACGCAAGAGCATTTGGTAATTCCAAAGGTTGTCGGTTCAACTCCGTCCCAGGGCAAAAAAATAATCACACAGAGTGAGGTAAAAATTATGTTTGAAGACAAAACGTTAGTCTGCCAGGAATGCGGGAAGGAGTTCGTTTGGACTGCCGGTGAACAGGAGTTCTATGCTGAAAAAGGCTTTACCAACGAACCGAAAAGATGCCCGGAATGCCGTAAGTCCCGCAGAATGAGCCAAAAACCGCAGCGTCAGATGTATGATGCTGTATGCGCAAACTGCGGTGCTCCATGCAAGGTACCGTTCCAGCCAACAGAAGGCCGTCCGGTATATTGCAGTGAATGCTTTGCGAAAATGAAAGAGGAACAGGGCTGATTTTTTAGCCTAAGTTTTGCCATTGCATTTTTGCATGTGCATTAAAGCATAAAATGGCCGGTTTGCAGATTTTCTGCAAGCCGGTTCTTTTTTTATTGCCTTTTACAATTTTATTGATGCGGCCTCTTCGGTGAAGCGGCTGCGGCATCTTTGCACATACGTTTTTTGCATTCGCTGCAGTAACCGTAAATCTCGAGCCTGTGGCCTGTTACAGAAAAGCCCGTCTCTTTTTCCAGGCGCTTCTCGAGGCTGCCGAGCGGGCAGTTTTCTACGGGTATCATTTTGCGGCATCCGAGGCAGATTAAATAATGGCGGTGTGTTTTGCGGTTAATCTCAAACATGGCACTTTCGCTTTCAGCGCTGCTGACTTTGAGGACGATTTCTTTTGCGGCAAGCACGTCAAGAATGCGGTACACTGTCGAAAGGCTTATGCCTATCTTCTGCGATTTAAGGCGAAAAAAAATCTGCTCTGCAGTTATCGGCTGGCTGCTTTCTTCCAAAACGTGCAGCACGCTGTCACGCCGCCGTGTGTTTTTCAGCCCACACTTTTTCAGGCGATCAACTTCCGGCTTATTCTGCTTCATTACGATGACCCCTTTTACACGGTTTTTTATAAAAGCGCCCTCGGCACTGCACTGAAAGCGGCCACTGCTTACTGAAAGCATTGCTGTTGGCAATGCTTTCACCGTGGCCTAAAGGCATTTATTCCTGCAGCACAACTATGATTTCATAAAAAATCAATAAAATCCAGAAATTGTGTTTTCTATAAATGCAAACTATTTGCATTTATGCCTCTTTATAAGCATAGCGCAGAAGCGGCCTTTTGTAAATATCTTTTTGTTTTTTGGAAAACCTATGTGCGAAAGGGGGAGATTACACTGGACAAAATTGCTTTGACGATTCTGATAATCGGCGGCCTTAACTGGGGCTGTATAGGGCTTTTCGGATTCGACGTGATAGGCTGGATATTCGGCGGCCAGCTTGCGCTCGGCAGCCGAATAGTATTTGTAATTGTTGCAGTTGCCGCCTTCTGGTGCATCCACATGCTTGTCGATGGCGACAAGGAACCGGCGCGGGAAGCCCATGAAATGAAACAGTAAGCAAATTGCAAAGCTGCCACCTGTTTTTTAAGCAGGCGGCAGCTTGTATTTTAATATAATTCAGGTGTGGTTCATCTCATAAATCAGCCGCAGACCCTCAAGAAGCAGCGTATCGCAGTGTATAATCTTACGCCGGCACTGACGCACAATCTCTCCGACAAGGCCGCCGGTTGCAACAACATTGCATTCTTTGCCGAGTTCATGTTCCATACGGTCGCACATGCCGTCTATCATGCATGCAGCCCCGTCTATAAGCCCCGAACGCATACATTCATCTGTATTGCGCCCAATCATATGCTTTGGAGCCTCAAGGCTGACCGACGGAAGCTGCTCCGTGCGTCCTGTAAGGGCATCAAGAGAAACACCTACGCCAGGCGCAATGGCACCGCCTAACAGGTGCCTGTCCTCATCAATCACCATAAATGTTGTAGCCGTACCCATATCGAGCACAATGCACGGCCCGCTGAACATATTCGCCGCCGCAACACATCCTACAAGCAGGTCTGCCCCAATCGTTTCGGCACGCTGGTCATCAATCGTAATCCCTGTTTTCGTCTTTGGCCCAACACAAATAACTTCTGCATTCATAAACTTACGGATTGCATTCAAAATCGGGCGGTTCACCGAAGGCACAACAGAACTTACGGCTACCCCGGATATATCATCAGCCGAAATACCGTAAAGCGAAAGGATCTCCCGCAGCTCAATGGCATACTGGTCTTCCATATACGTTCTGTCTGTCGCTATGCGCGAAACGAATAAAAGCTTCTTCCCTTTGTAAATACCTATCGTTATGTTTGTATTGCCGATATCAAGAACTAAAATCATATTTTTTGCTCCCGTCATGCGGCCTGCATTTCTGCTTTGGCACTGTTAAAAAAGTCCAGCCTCTCAGATTTATAACTTCGTTAAAATTATAACAGGTTTTTTCGTATGATGCAATAACTTTAAAATATATTTTTCAGTCAACCGATATCAGGCTAAATGTTTTTTTACAGCTTTTACACGGCTGCGGAATTTTTTTCGTCAGAATCCGCTCTTACGCTGCCGGCCAGCAAATTGGGGTTAAGTATTTTTTCAAGTTGCTCAGCAGGCAGGCCACTTTCTTTCAGTGCAAGCTCGGTGAACGGCATACTCGTGCGCATAGATTCCTTTGCAATTTCCGCCGACCTGCAGTAACCGATATAAGGGTCAAGCGCAGCGGCAGCGCCAGTGCCAGCCTGCAAAATTGCAAGGCAGCGTTCCCTGTTGGCTTTAATGCCGACAATGCAGTTTGACGTGAGTGTCGAAACGGCATTTGTCATCTCCTCTATCGAGTCAAAAAGCCTGTCAAAAAGCACAGGCTCAAAAGCGTTAAGCTCCATCTGCCCTGCTTCAGCCGCCATTGTAATCGAAGCATCATTCCCTATTACGGCAAAGCACACCTGAGTCACAACTTCAGGTATCACCGGATTGACTTTGCCCGGCATTATTGAGGAGCCGTTCTGCATGGCAGGAAGCGCCAGTTCACCTATACCGCCGCGCGGCCCGCTTGAAAGCAGACGCAGGTCGCTGCACATCTTTGAAATGCCCACAGCGCATGATTTAAGTGCCCCGGAAACGGCTACAAAGCAGTCAAGATTCTGTGTTGCGTCCATTTGGTCAGCAGCAGCCGTAAGCGGCAGCTTTTTCAGATTTGCAAGTATCGGTATCACGCGGCTGCGGTAAACCGGTGTAGTGTTTATTCCCGTTCCTATTGCCGTGCCGCCAAGGTTAAGGCTGCAAAGCTCTTTTTCACTGTTCTTTATTCGCCCTGCAGTGCGCCTTACCATGCTTGCATATGATCCGAACGTCTGGCCTAACGTTTCCGGCACGGCGTCCTGAAGCTGCGTGCGCCCTATTTTGATTATGCCCTTCATCTCTTCTGCCTTTTCAGAAAGGGCACCGTTAAGCTTATCAAGCTTTTCAAGGAGAGGAAATATAAGGTCCATCGCCGTCAGTTTCCCTGCCGTTGGGAAAACATCGTTCGTCGACTGTGCCATATTCACATGGTCATTTGGGTGGACTATGGAATAGTCACCTTTCTTCCCGCCGAGATATTCTATCGCGCGGTTCGCTATGACCTCGTTTGCGTTCATGTTTGCTGAAGTGCCTGCACCGCCCTGGATTGGGTCAACTATAAACTGGTCATCAAGGCTGCCCGCAATCACATCATCGCATGCATGCACTATAGCCTGCATGCGCCTGTAGCCAAGCGGACCCGCTTCATGGTTTGCAAAAGCCGCCGCCTTTTTTATCTGTGCAAGGTTGCGGATAAATTCAGGGCACAGGCGGCGGCCGGTAATCTGAAAATTTTCTTTTGCGCGTACGCTCTGCACGCCATAATATGCCGAAGAAGTTATTTTCTTTTCGCCGATTGAATCTTTTTCCACACGTTCACCCATAAGCAAATCCTCCATTAAAACTCTTCACTTTTTATTTTTAAATTAAACTGAATTTTTCTTGGAAAGACTATAGCACCACATTCACCGGCTGTAAATATTAAAACTGAAATCTGTTGCTATATAAATATTTTGCGGCAGCGCGCTTTCATAAACTCTATAGCAAACGGATTGCACTTAACCAATTTACGGCAGCATGCAAATTTACATTGGCTTCACGGACGTTTTGTTTATAAAGTTAAAGTGTACTGCTATTTTAAAGGATTTTTTTCGGCTTTCCTCACCATTTGAAGCAGAGCCACACTGTATGCAATACACCAACAGTTCCGATTTTTACAATTTAAAATCAGAATATAATGCTATAATAATTTTACATCAAGGTAAAGGCGCCTGAACAAATGTTCGGGCGCCTTTTGCTATGCAGGCTTCCAAAGCATTATATGAAGTCTTTAATAGGAACGGCATACAGTGGAAGCCATGCACAGTTTACAGGGGGACAGAAAATGAAACGAATCACGGAACACCCTATACTTGGAAAAATTGAAAAAGGCCGCAAGGTGAATTTCACGTTCGACGGCAGGGAGTTTGCGGGCTATGAAGGTGAGCCCATAGCCGCTGCGCTGAAGGCAAATGGCGTGGCGGTGCACCGCTACACAGCGAAGCTGCACAAGCCACGCGGAATTTTCTGCGCTATCGGCCGCTGCACAGACTGCGTCATGGTCATTGACGGCAAGCCTAATATCCGTACGTGCATAACTCCGCTCAGAGAAGGCATGAATGTGCAGACACAGTATGGCACCGGTGCTAAGAAAGAAGGCGCTGCAGAAAGATGAAACGGTATGACCTTATCATCGTCGGAGCGGGGCCTGCCGGCCTCAGTGCCGCCGCTGAGGCTTCAAAGCGCGGCATGTCCGTTGCTGTGTTCGACGAGAACGCAAAGCCCGGCGGGCAACTCTTTAAGCAGATACATAAATTTTTCGGCTCTAAAAAGCATAAGGCTAAAATGCGCGGGTACCGCATAGGTGAGCAGCTCCTTTCAGAAGTGAAAGGTATAGCAGACGTCGAGCTGAATTCGCCTGTCATTGGCATTTACCCCGGCAGGGAAGTCGTCGTACGACAGGGTGATGGCATAGTCCATTACTGTGCGGACAGCATTATAGTAGCTACAGGCGCTTCAGAAAATGCCGTGCCTTTCGAAGGCTGGACTTTGCCCGGCGTTATGGGTGCCGGCGCTGCACAGACCATGATGAACCTGCACGGCGTAAAGCCTGGCGAGAATATTCTAATGCTCGGCAGCGGAAATGTCGGCCTTGTTGTCGCTTTTCAGCTCCTGCAGGCAGGGTGCAACGTAAAGGCGCTTGTTGACGCGGCGCCGCGCATAGGCGGCTATGGCGTGCACGCTGCGAAAATTGCCCGCTGCGGCGTTCCGTTTTACCTCTCCCACACCGTGGCAAAGGCTGAAGGAACATCCTGTGTTACAGGCGCCGTAATAAAACGTGTTGACGAGCACTTCAGGCCGATTGCAGGCACCGAAAAACATTTTGATGTTGACACTATCTGCCTTGCTGTTGGCCTTTCGCCAATGTCGCAGCTCCTGATGATGGCCGGGTGTGATATGGAAGATAACCCAAAGCGCGGCGGCCAGGTTCCGGTCTGCGGTGAATATGGCGAAACATCTGCTCCCGGCATCTTCGCCGCAGGCGATGTTTCCGGCATAGAGGAAGCAAGTTCCGCCATGATTGAAGGCCGTATGGCGGGCATATGCGCCGCAGCTTATCTCGGTTTCTGCACTGAAAGTGAAAAATGGACAGCGCTTTGCCCCCTGAAAGACGACCTTAATGACCTGCGCCAAGGCATGTTTGCACCGAAAAGCCACGGTAAAAGTCTCGAAACTACGGACGAAGGCATTCTGCTTTCCGGCACACTGCTTAAAAAAGGCCACATAACAAGCGAAGAGGCAGAGCGCTTTCCCGGTGTAGTACACGAAGCCGGCGTGCATCCTGTAATAGAATGCACGCAGAACATACCATGCAACCCATGTCAGGATGTATGCCCAAAGCACTGTATAAGGGTAGGCAGCAACATAACCGCGCTCCCTGAGGTCGATAAAAGCGCCAACTGCATAGGTTGCGGCATGTGCGTCGCGTCGTGCCCCGGCCAGGCAATTTTTCTTCTCAATGAGAACTGCGCCCCAGGTTTTGCAACAGTCACGCTCCCATATGAATTCCTCCCTCTCCCCCAAAAAGGCAGAAAAGGAAAAGCACTCGACCGCGCCGGGAAACCTGTCTGCAGCGCTGAAGTTGTCGGTGTGAAGGCTTCGCCGGCATTTGACCACACAGCCATACTTACAATAAAAGTTCCATCAGAAATGGCGATGGACGCCCGTTTCTTTAAAGAAGAAGGTGCTTAATGTGATACGTGCTAATGACCGTTCGGCGGATATTGGACCTTTTATAGCTGCCGATGACGATGATGTTATAATCTGCCGCTGTGAAGAAGTCACAAAAGGCGAAATACGCAAAGCAGTCCACAGCGGTATGTACACACTTGCGGAAGTGCGCCGCTACCTTCGCTGCGGCATGGGGCTCTGCCAGGGGCAGACATGCGGCAGGCTCGTAAAGGGCATTATAGCGCATGAGCTCGGGGCAAAGCCTTCGCAGCTCGAGCCGGCTACAGGGCGCGCGCCAATGCGCCCTACCGAAATGAGAATTCTCGGCAGCGAAAAGAGGTAAATCAGCAATGAAAAACACTGCAGACGTTATAATAATCGGAAGCGGCATAATAGGATGCGCATCAGCTTATTATCTTGCCAAAAAAGGCGTTTCCGTAATCGTCCTGGAAGCTGACGATTCAATAGGTAACGGCGGCTCTTCACGTAATGGCGGCGGCGTGCGCCAGTCAGGAAGGGACCCGCGCGAGCTCCCGCTTGCGATGTGGGGCATAAGCCATATATGGCCAACGCTGAGCGATGAACTCGGCACAGATGTTGAGTACACGCAGAAGGGCAACCTGCGCCTTGGCAAGACTGAAAAGGACCTTAAGGTGCTGCAAAACCTTACAGACCATGCGGTTGCCTGCGGGCTTGACGTGCGCATGATAAACGGAAAAGAAGTTCGTGAAATCAATCCCTACCTTTCAGACGAAGTAACAGGCGCAAGCTGGTGCCCAACCGACGGCCACGCAAACCCACTTACGACAACTCTCGGCTATTTTAAAAAAGCCCGTGAACTCGGCGCGCACTTTATAACCGGTGAGCCAGTCCTCAAAATAAAAAAAGAAAAAGGCAGCGCGCGCCTTGCAGTTACGCCCGACGGGGTATTTGAAGGCGATAGGATACTTGCCGCGGCAGGCTATGAGACGCGCCTTCTTACTTCAAAACTCGGTGCGGACGTACCAATGAGGGGAAAAAAGATTGAGTGCCTCGTAACAGAAGCAGAACCTCCAATGTTCCAGCAGATGCTCGGCACTGCCGAAGCCGATTTTTATGGGCACCAGACGAAGCACGGCTCTTTCATATTCGGCGGCTCCACCGGCCTTGAGCTTTTCGGCCAGCCAGATGGCGGCGGAGCGCCAATGTCAACAAGTATAGGCGCCGCGTGCACATGCCGCGGAATAATGAAATATTTCCCCGCCCTTTCGAATGCCAAAATAATACGCACGTGGGCGGGGTGGACTGACCCTTCAGCCGACGGCATACCCGTAATCGGCCAGGCCGACGGCGTGCACGGCCTCTACATTGCGTGCGGCTTTACAGGCCATGGGTTCGGCATAGGTCCAGCTGCGGCATACAGCATAGCTGAAATGATGACAGGTGGAAAAGCCCCTGTGGATATGTCGCCATTCCGCTGCACACGCTTTAAGGCCAAAATATGAATTGCGCTTAAATCAGCAGCCATTTATGCTGGCCTATGCGCTTAAGCTGATGTATAATATGCTTATAATGAATTTTGTTATCATAATTTATTCGTTTATGCGGTGATATTTATGGTCTATACATTATGCGGCAGCAGCTTTGCGGCAGTCATGCCTAAGCAGCCGCTCATGGTGCTTGCTACAAAAAAATATTACAGGTATGAGTACTGCAGAGACGGCATAGCCAGCTTTTATGCGTTCAGGGCGGAGCCTGAAATGGAAGCAGCCGAGGTCGTGCCGGATGGTTCAGCCGATATTATTTTCAGGTGCGAGCCAGGTGACTGCGGTGCCGACTGCTATGGCACGAGACTTCGCTTTCACGGCATGGAAGACATGCCCACAATCAAAGCCGGCAGCCGTATCTTCGGGATGCGCTTCCTTCAAGGGCAGGCTTTCCTTCCCGGCAATTTCCCGGAATCGGAGCTTCCGGAAACACATATAGACCTTTACAACATAATGAAGGACAACTGCATTATTGACAGGATATGTGAAAGCGGCAGCTTTATGGAGCAAATCAGGATATTTTTGTCCGCATACTTGAAAGATTACCGCAGGCGCGGTAAAAATTCCTGCAAAGAGGTAACAGCAGGCTATATGCTCAAAAAGATAATTGCCGCAAAAGGCTGCATAAAGCTTGAAAGCTTAAGCCGTGAAATGAACTATTCGCCGCGCTATTTAAATGGGCTTTTCAGAGGACTGTATGGCATACCACCAAAAATATTCTGTAAAATGGTAAGGTACCAGTACATGCTCAGCCTTGTCGGCTCAGGCCGGAGTATGGTTGAAACCGCATCAGAAGCCGGGTTTTACGACCAGTCCCACCTGATACGCGAGTTCAAGTCGTTTACCGGCATGACTCCTGCAAAGTACCTGCAAAAGCTGCACAACTGCAGTTTTAAGAAAAGGCTTGTCATAGTGGGCAGTAAAAAGCTTTATGATAACTGCCGGCAGATATAAACAGGCAGAAGCACTTTTTAAATGCTTCTGCCTGTTTTTCATATTAATCAGCCATTCGCTTTCAGATTAAAAAACCATAAGCATTATCAGCTGATTTTCTCAACCTTGGTAAAGAAAACGCGTGACATATCATCACCGTTTTTAATACCTGTGTATGTAATTTTTACCTTGTCGCCGTACGTTATATTTTTTAAGCCAGACATATCTATCGTATCGTTATGGCTCGGCACAGTGAATTTTGTGCCGCTGTCTGTCTTCATCGTAACGCCGTTCATGGTAAAATCGTAAACTGCCGCTGTAAATGTATGTGGCGTCTTGCTGAATGCCTGATCCTGTGCCGCCGGCACAAGGGCTTTGTCTGACGCTGCCCATGTGAACACAGAGCCGGTTTTCGGGTTTACAAGGATAAACGGGCTCTGGAATGATGAGCCATGCCACATCTCAAATTCCCAGTATTGCACGTTATCCATCGTGACAGTTCCCGTTTTTTTCAGCCTGTAGCGTTTCCAGTCCAGAGAAACCGTTTTTTCGATTTTGTCAGCAGCCTGCTTTTCTGTTTTTATAGCAGCCACAGAAGGGCTTTTACTGCTCGTCCATTCTTTCTCTGATGACACGCTCTTTGAAGATTCTTTCTCGGATTCAGATGGCTGTGGCAAATCCGATACTTCAGAAGGACTTTCAGAAGACGCCTGTGACGATAATGCGCTGCTTCCAGGCTGGCTTGGCATATTGGCAGCAGTATTGCACGCTGTCAGGCTGGCTGTGCATACTCCAGCAAGCAAAGCGCAGGCAACAACTGTTTTGGCCATGAGCTTTCTGCCCGCATTTCCATGTAAAAGCCTTTTCCCCATAACTTTCTTCCCGCTTTCCGTAAGCAACCACCGTAAGTGGCATAATGGCACTGCCTTATTCCCCAAAGCCTTAATTAATTATTATAAGCCTAAACAGTATGCTCCTCAATATACGTGCTAAGCAGCGGATAATATTTTGCCTTCAGGTGAACACCGTCGCCCGAATACTCTTCATGCATATTGCCGTTCCCGTCATCAATGGCAGAGTCTACGTTTAGGTAAAAAATGTTTTTCCCATCTGCAAGTGTTTTAAGGCCGCTGTTGCGCTTTCTGACATTCGTATTATTAAAAACGGATTTCCCTGAAGCTTTGCTCGGCGTAACATAAAGGATAGATTGGATATAAATCACTGCATCCGGCTGCAGAAACCGTATTTTTGTGACTGCGCTCGAATAGTGGCGCACGAAGTAATCTGTACTTCCTGTGCCAATTTCGTTTATGCCAAGAAGCATATATATTTTTCCATATTTTTTCTTTCTCAAGGTCTGTTCCAGAGTAAGGCCTGTGGAAGAATCCGTTTTCGGATGCTCAAAAAGCTGGTAAATGCTGAGCCCCACACGGCAGAAATAGCTGGCATTGTCGATGCCGCCATAGTCTTTAAAGCCCTCAGTAAGACTGTCGCCTACGAAAAGTGCATCGCTGAAATATTCCTTTCCGGACGATTTAAAGCCCGATGCCCTTTTTTGAGCACTGCTGCCTGGCTTAGGCTGCGCATGTGATACGGCAGAACCGGCAGACGAAACAGTTTTACTGCTGCCCGCAACATTAGACGGGGCGCATAAAGAAGATGCCGCTGACTGCGGCAGTGATGAGGAGACATTGCCGTGCGTTTCCTGAGTTTTGTTTTCGGCAGCAGGAAAAACAAAGCTTTTAACCACCGATGTGGCAGCAACCACCAAAGCAATAACAATAGTCACCATCACAAGCGGACATTTTTTCATAAAAGCTTTCATTATGTTTGACCTTCCCTTAAAACTGCAGATACATAAACGGATTGCTTGCGTTTCTGTGTATTGAAACAACACACACCCAAAGCAGGACGGAAAGTATGGCAACAACAGCTTTCTGGTATTTCTTTGTACCCAGCAGAAATTTTTCAGGCTGCGGGAAAAGGCAGACAACACCAGCCAGCAGATATGGTGCATACCTGAGCCCATACTCTGAAAAGTCACATAAGTTGACATCTATGCCCGCCGAAACGACCGGAAACAGGCGGGAAAAATAAATCCCAATAGATGAAACGTCAGCGTTGGCAAACAGCATCCATGTCAGCGGAATAACAAACAGCAGGTAAATGTGCCCGACAACCGGGTGGCTGTCAAGCCATTTCCTGAGGAAAAGCTTTTCAATGGCAATGAGTACAAAAAGCGAAAGGCCCCAGAAAACGAAGTTCCATTTTACGCCGTGCCACAGCCCGGTCAGCGTCCAGACAACAAGCAGGTTTAAAATCGTGCGCTTCATTCCGGCCCGGCTGCCGCCAAGCGGGATATAGATGTAGTCTCGGAACCATCTGCCAAGCGTCGCATGCCAGCGGCGGTAAAATTCCGAAACGGACGTTGAGCCATAAGGTGTAACGAAGTTTTTCGGCAGCATAAAACCGAACATGCGCCCTATGCCGATAGCCATGAGCGAGTAGCCGTGAAAGTCAAAATAAAGCTGCAGCGTATAAGCCCACATGCCGAGCCATGCCATTGGCGTTGAAACAGATTCATAGCCGATAATCGAAAGCTGCTTCCACAGCCCGCTTATCTTATCAGCAAGGAGGATCTTATACGACAGGCCGACCACAAAAATGCGGAACCCATATTCGAGGTTTTCCTTTTCGCATACATGGCACTTAAGCTGATCTGATACTTCATCATAGCGCGTGATTGGCCCTTCCTGCAGCTTTGGAAATAAAAACGTGTATGTGCCGAACCGCAAAAGGGAATTCTCGCGCGGTATGTCATTTCGGTAAACGTCAATCTGGTAAGCGATTATCTGGAACGTGTAAAAACTGATCCCGACCGGAATCGGGGGATGGCATTTAAACCATGCCAGCAACGCCACATTAGCCGCTACGGTCAGCGCAAACATTTCACGCCTGTGTGGATTTTTTGCATTTTTACCGGAAAACAGGCCCGTCATAAAGTAATTTGCGGCGGTGTCGGCCGCAAGAAGACCAGTCTGCCACCATGAACCAAGCCCATAAAAAATGACGCTGCTTAGCAGCAGCACATAATTTTTATATTTTTCTGGCACAAGATAATAAGCAATCAAAGCACATGGCAGAAAAGCAAAAATAAAATACAGGTTTGAAAATGTCAAACTGTCGCATCCTTTCCGACAGCTGATAATTCCCTTGCCATGTGCCTGCAAACAGACATATGCAGTATGTAATCTGGAAAATTCATTTATGTAAATCTCCCACGATAATATTCTAATTTTCTAATATAAAAACCTTATTTATAATTATACACGGTTGGAGAAAGCCTATCAAGGAAAAAAAGTTACATAATCAGAAAGTTTTCAGCAAAATTTTTGACTTTTTTGCCTGATTGGCAATTCAGCGTAATCTTCACGCGACAGGGCCGTGTCGTACAGCCCGACCCGTTCATTGGCGTGCCTGTTTATACCGGTGTAGTTAAGGCTCGCATCTTCATAGCGCTTGAACATATAAACCGATTCATTCATAAGCCTGCTGTTAAATACGTTCAACGAAACGAGAAGCTCAAAGTCTGCCGGATTTTTCCCATACTGTTTTTTTACTGCAGCCAGCTTGCGGCGCATTATCTCTGCACGAAAATTGCCGTTGCCGCAGGCCGGTTCCAAAAAGCGGCTGTCTATGCGTTCTGTTTCTGTTTTTACTAAGTCAAGCATTGCATTTACTTCACGGTCTGCTGTAAAGACTTCTCCGTGGTCTGCAACGCGCTTTTTTGATTTTACCTGCTTCTGTATCATAAATAATGCAGCCCCATCCATCTTCCATTTAATGCATGCTCATTTAAACAGCTTAAACAGGTTTACTGAAGTTTTATGATAAATTTTATTGTACGCAGCTTTCCTTGGGTTGGTAAGCCACCCCATGCCCTTGCACCCATATCCGGGGATAAGCGCTTTTTTCACCGCGCGCTTTGCCCTTCCCGTTGTCCGTGCTGACAGCGATTTTTTCAGCGAAGGTGTGCGAATTCCATACTTCAAAAAGAACACTCCTTTTTAAAAAACAAGTAAATATGTTATCGGCCTGCTAATGCTAAACCAATTATATTCCTGCAGAATATAATTGACAATACAGTCACATTTCAAGTCAACAAAAAGCGCCGGCGTTTTTTCCGGCTCTGCATTTAAATATCTTTATGCCGGCTCGCTGTCTAAAAGGATGCAGTTATTGCTTCCTGACCGGTAGCCAAACGATATCATATCCTTCAGAATTTTCACAGCGACCGAAGCAACGGTCCTGTTAGGTATCCGCAGCAAATTCATATCGTGCGGCATCCATTCAGTGTTTTCGAGGCTCGAAACAACGACGATATCTTTTCTTGAGAAAAGGCTTTGCACCTGCATGCCGAGCATGTCCCCCAGAACAATGCCTTTCTGGCCTTCATGGTTTTGCAAAAAAGCCGCCATGCCGGCAACATAGCCCGTGTTTATGTATATGTCACGCGGAAGGAAATAGTCCGTAAACTGCTCCATCTGCTTCTGGCAGCAGAAATCCTCCGTTACAAGGAAAAGGTGTTCTGAGTCAAGCATGGTTTTTGAGCGTGCAAACAGCGATGGAAAGTTTGGGCGTATTTCGCAGAAAAAAGGGTCGCCTGCCGTGCAGTTTAGGAAAAGTATCGGAACGTAACAGTTTTTCAGCAGTTTCTTTGCCGAGCGGTCGTCGATATCAATCAGGAACACAGCATCAAGGCGGTGCTTTTTTAAAATGTCTGTCTCGCCTGGCAGGTCCTTTGTAACTATGAGCACCGTCTCATAGCCGGCTTGCATAAGCTGATGGCTCAGCTCCGCCGCAAGGTCGTAGTACATCGCTTTTTTCCCAAAAGTATTATTTTCCTTAATGGTTATTATCACTGCCACAAGCCCGCTGCGTGCCTTTTTTGACGTTTTGGGCGTGCGCGGTTCGTAGTGCAGACGCGCAGCTGTTTCCAGCACCTTCAGCTGCGTTTCGTGGGTGATTTTTTCCTTTTCCGAGTGGTTCAGCACATAAGAAACAGTGGCGACGGAAATCCCGCACGCCTTCGCGATGTCACGCATTGTCACCCTATGATTTTTCATATGCGGTTTCCCCTTTCTCTGCATTTGGCAATATTATAGCACCAGCAAAAGTAAATCACAATTTGAAAATATTTTGGGGAAATAAAGCGCTTTCCGCCATATACTTTCAGCGGCATCAGGTTCACCGCTATTACCCTATGCAGCAGTATATTTATTGTTAAGCCCTCATTGCAGGGATTTTGAATGTATGGCGGTATTTACGTTTCCTTTTTCCATTATGGCGGCTTGTCTCTTGCGTCTTCGTTATATTCCGTTTATAATAGGCAACGGATCTTATAATAGTAAATATTTGCTGCAAAATCCATTATAAATCTTCGGAGGAAACAGAAAATTGAAAATCGGCATTTTTGATTCCGGCATTGGCGGGCTTACTGTACTGCACCAGGCAATGCTGTTGCTGCCGAATGAGGAGTATATCTTTTACGCAGACTCCGACCATGTCCCCTACGGTGAAAAGCCGAAAGAGGAAATCGTCAGTTACGTTGACAGCGCGGTGCAATTCATGCTGCAAAAGGGTACCGGTGTAGTCGTCATCGCCTGCAACACAGCTACAAGCGTAGCTATAGAATACCTGCGGAAAAAATACAGCATCCCGATTCTCGGCATAGAGCCTGCTGTAAAACCGGCCGTAAAAGGATGCGGTGGCAAGCGCATTATGGTAGTTGCAACACCTGTAACGGTCCGCGAAGAAAAGCTCAAAAACCTGATTGCCCAAGTCGACGAAACGCATCTTGTCGACCTGCTTCCGCTGCCTAAGCTCGTAAGGTTTGCAGAGCGCGGCATTTTCCAGTCACCGGAAATCACATCATATATGCGCAGCAGGCTTGCAGGATATGACCTGCAGGCATACTCTACACTCGTGCTCGGATGCACACATTTCAACTTTTTCAAAGACACATTCCGCAAAATTTTCCCGGCCGGCATCAATATAATTGACGGCAGCGCGGGTACTGCAAATCATCTTGCGGATATTTTAAAAGAAAAAAGGCTTCCCGAAAGCCTTAAGCCTTCTGTGGAATATTACCGCTCAGGCCAAAAAATAACTGACAGCGAAGCACTCAGGCATATCGGGTACTTGCATAAAAGGCTCGACCTAATGCTGCATCTGTAATAAAAAATGCTTTAAAAGTGAAAAGGAGAACTTTACACCATGAAAATGACAGCTTATAATTACCGCCCTGACGAACTTGTATATTTTAAAAAATTCGCGCCGAAATACGGCATTGACCTTGTTCTCGAAAAGGGAGTGCCATCAGCAGAAACTATTGGCAAAGCAGCAGGATGCCACTGCATAAGCATAATGACTACACCGCTTGGCGCTGAGCTTATCCAGAAATTTTATGATGCGGGAATCCGTTTCATCTCCACGCGCAGCATTGGCTACGACCATATAGATATAAGCGCAGCAAAAAAAATTGGCATGCATATCGGCAACGTGAGCTATACCACAAACAGCGTAGCCGACTACACTGTTATGCTTATACTGATGGCAACACGCAAAATCAAATCAATAGCCCTTCGCAGCAGGGCACAGGATTTTTCACTCAACGGCCTGCAGGGAGTAGAGCTGCACAACCTGACTGTCGGTGTAATCGGCACAGGACGTATAGGGCGGCTTGTCGCTAAGCGCCTCAGCGCATTCGGCTGCCACATTGTCGCTTACGACCTGTATGAAAACGAAGAGATAAAGTCCTTCGGCAAATATGTGCCGCTCAAGCAACTGTTTGCAGAAAGCGACGTAATCACAATGCACATGCCCGCAACAAAAGACAATTACCACCTCATAAACAAAGAAACAATAGCGTCAATGAAAGACGGCGTTTTTATTGTCAACACTGCGCGCGGTTCGCTTATTGACACTTCCGCTTTCATAGATGCTGTCGAACGCGGAAAAATAGGCGGGGCGGCGCTTGACGTTGTGGAAAACGAAGCAGGCCTGTACTACCGCAACCATGAATGTGACATACTGAAAAACAGGGGGATGTCACTACTTAAATCTTTCCCCAACGTTATTGTGACGCCCCACACAGCGTTCTACACTGACCAGGCAGTAAGCGACATGGTAGAGAACTCGATTAAAAGCTGCCTGCTTTTTTCGCAGGGCAAAGAAAACCCGTGGCAGATTGTTTAACTGCTAACTGCGGATTTCGCATAAGGCAAGGCTCTGCCATCAGCATATGAAAGGTAAAATATGTATGACTTTTTGAACAGCGGCTTCGTACGGGATTTTTTTATTCCCGCTGCGATATTTTTTCTTTTTTTCTTTCTCAGTGTCCCCGCTGTAAACTGCCTGTCCCGCCTACTAAAAAAGATTTCAAAAAAGTCAGGCCGCACATGGGGAGAAAAAATTGACTACAGCTTTCACAGGCCGCTGCATTCCATCGTGATTGCAATCGGCCTCTATGTTGCGCTGAGCAACTGCCGTGCCGTTCAGCAAAGTCCGGCGGCAGCCGCAAATATTGCGAAGTGTTTCCGCAGTTTCCTCGTCATTGCCGTCACATGGGGCTTCTACCGTATGTCGGACAGCATTGAGCTCACCAGCACTTCTTTTGCCAAAAAACTTGATTTAAAAGTTGATGAAGCGCTTATGCCGGTTTTCTCCGGCATACTGCATTTTATTTTGGTGGCTCTCGCGGTGCTCATTATCGCGCAGGAATGGAGCTTCAGCATAAGCGGGCTGCTTGCCGGCCTCGGCCTTGGCGGCCTGGCGTTCGCCCTTGCGGCAAAAGATATGCTTGCAAATCTCTTCGGCGGGTTTGTAATTCTTCTTGACCACCCGTTTTCCATAGGTGACTGGGTACGCACCGGTGATGTGGAAGGGACAATAGAGGATATAAATTTCCGCAGCCTTAAGATCCGCACGTATTCGCAGGCAGTGGTAACAGTGCCAAACTCCATGGTGGCTTCAACACCAGTTGCGAACTACAGCCGCATGGGGAAACGGCGCGTCGAGTTCACATTGGCCATAAAATACGGCGCGCCAGTGGAACAGCTTAAGTCGTGCGCCGAAAAGATACGCCGCCTGCTTGCTGAAAGCACTGATATTGAAAATGGCACTTTTGCTGTCTCGCTCAGCAGCCTCGGCAAAAGCGGAATAAATTTCGATGTCTATTACTACACCGTTGCTTCAGACTACACAGAATACCTTCGAGTCCGTGAAAACATTTATTATGCCGTCCTCGAAATTTTAGACGAAAGCCATGTTTCGCTTGCGTATCCCACTTCCTCAGTGATTCTGGAAAACGGTGGTACACGTGAAACAGGCGAATAAACACACCATTAACATAGCCTGGCGTTAATTGTTCGCCTTATGTATTTTAGTGTGACAAATATTTACAATTAATTTGTTTTACACATATTGGCAAGTTTTTTCTCAAATGGTATTATTAATTAGGACAAAGATCTTAGTCCTTAATCTTAATTAAAATGAGTGGTTGTCTCGTCTCAGCTCTTATTTTATCGGCAGGTACTCTGCCAGCATATGCATACAACCCATATGATGGTAATTATGGTGACACTCCTTGTACCATAAAGGCAAGAGATAACAGTGGCGGAACACCTTACGGAACTGGTTTCAGGGAAAAACGAAATAGCTCTTCCGCTTATGTAATAGGAAGCAGGCTCATAACTAAAATTAAAGTTGTTATGGGCCTGCTTTTTCTTAGTAAGGAGTCCTTATATGAATAAAAAGATCTCTACCGTTGCCATTCTGATAATCTGCATTGTGCTGGCAGGCGGAGCTACTGTTGGCGTGCTTCATAAAGACGGCATTATCTCCTCTGACTCTATTTTTGCACCGAAGCCAAGTGAAAATAACCGGCCTTCAGGCAACAGCGCAGTTGCCTCCGGGAGCAGCTTAAGCTCAAACCGCAAAATTACGAGAGAGGCGCTGCTTAAAAACGGAGCGGAATATTCTCTGCAGCATGACGAAGGGAAAGACGCTTTGGACACTGTATACCGCGACATGGTATTTAAAGTCAATGGCATTGATATAACAAAGAAGAAAGGCAATTTTGACAAGCGCATTTATGGGTCAGAAAATGTGGATTCATCAGGCAATACGATTGGCAGCTATTCCTATGTAGTCATACACCTGTCGGTAACGGATAAATGTAAAACAGACCACATTGTCGGCGTTAATAGCTATACACTGATTTTTAATAGAGGCGAAAAAGACGGCATTTACGGCATTGAGCCCTATACATATAATTCCGGCGGCCTGAATTCAATGGACAAGGAGTATTTTATCATTTCACTAAAGCCCGGCAAAGCTTATAACTTTAACCTTGCATACGTCGTAAAAGATGACATTTTAAAAAAATACAAGGATGGTATTATGGTTCACTGCGTCTCGGGAGACTACGGAAGACATCCGGTGCAATTTGACAGCCTGCCCGTTGTAGACAAAAACGGCCATATTTCCTCCTACAAGGAGGCAGAAAATGAAAAGAAGTTTTTGCAACAAGTATTTTCTCGCTTCCATCCTTATTTCAGGCTCCTTGGTAATATGGTACTTAGCAGAAAGGATGCCTTTCTGCATAGAGAAGAACAATACTTTTCCAGCCGGCGCCATGCCGTGTGATTTTCTGGAAACCTCCTATACCAACTGGCTTGGCAGCCACAATATGTTTATTCAGCAGAATATTTTCTACCTTATCCTGCCGCTTCTTTCCGTGCTGCCTTTCGGTGCTTCATTCTACGCTGACATTAACGGCGGGAGCACTAAAAGCATATGCACGCGGGTCAAGAAAAACAATTATCTTATTGCAAAGTACATAGCCGTTTTTGTAAGCGGCGGAGCCGCCGCGGCACTGCCGATGTTTGCAAGTTTTTTAGCCTGTGCGGCTTTGCTGCCCACAATGACTCCGGAAGCATCATATGCCTACACAAATATAGTTTCCTTCGACAAATGGGCATGGCTGCTGTTTTCCCGGCCTTCCCTTTACATTCTTGCATACTGCGGCCTTGCATTCCTGTTTGCAGGCCTGACCGCATGCATGGCCCTTGGGATCACATACTTCTCTTCCAAAAGTTTCTTACCCATGCTTTTCCCGTTCTTTGTTTATATTTTTGAGTCAATGCTATGCGAACTGCTTGGCCTTGATGGCTTTGATGTGCGCATGCTTTTAACGCCCGATGCTACAGGAAACACGACATTCACTGTTGCTGTAACAGCGGTGCTGTTTTTTGCTGTTTCATTTATCCCTTATTATTTTGCAGGAGTAAAAAAAGATGTGCTGTAACTCAAAAAAGAATTTTAATTATTTAAAAGGCAGCACTAAACAGGCGTTTCCACTCATAATGCTATGGGTATTTCTAATGCCGTTTTTTCTGCTGCTTCACTGTTCTGCTCTAAAACGCCTGGCACTTGGCAGCGGCGGTGAACTTTGTATAGGCGATTGCATTGACTCATTAAACAGCGGCTACATTATGAATTTCTTTATACTCCTATTCACATCAGCAATAATTTTTATAATATCAGGGCAGAACACTACGGCAAATTTCATATTAAGGCTTCATTCACGTAAATGCATTGTAAAAAGCCAGTGCATAAAATCCATATGCCTGTCCCTGATATTTTCAGTGTGCCTCATATTGATTTCGTTTCTGGTTTCCGGCTTGATGGTATCTTCGTTGATAAACTGGAGCGAACAGTCAAGCAGTTTTTACCAAAGCCAAGGATATACGTTGAATATCAGCCTTTTAAACGTAGTAGTGCTTACATCGCTTAGGATTTTTCTCAAGCTGCTTTTTTTCACGTCCGCCATGGTCTTAATAAGCCTACGCTTTAAAAAAATCATCTCGTTTTTAGCCGCCGTTGTGTTGTCGGCAGTAAGGTTTCCAGACCTTGTCCAGTTCGCCATCGAAAACATTTTCAACCTGCACGGCGGAAACGAGTATTTTCCCATATCAATGCAAATCACTTACATATGCGTCTTGCCGGCATTGATTGTTTTATTCTTCTGTCTTTCTTTCAGGATGATAAAAAGGAAAGATTTTATTGTCACATAAAACAAAAAAATTATCGCCGCTTATAAGGCACGATATTTCGTACGGCATAGTTCTTAGGTGGAAATATTATGCTGCTGCGCTGTTGATTTTCATATTGTCATCTTTTGTGTTTGCCGCCCATGCAAACCATTTTCTGCATTCCAGCGGCCTAAGCGGATCATTGGGCACTTTTGACTTTATACTTAACGTTTTTGCCGGAAATAAACCGTTTGACGCAAGCAGCCAGACGGGCATAAAGCTTTCTGTACTCTGGTTCGGGTTTTACGCATACTTATTATCCCTCACGACATTTTATGCATCTGACGACATGAAAAAAAGCGCAAGCTCATTTATCCTAAGAGTTAAGTCCAAAGTAGTATGGTGGGCAGGGAAATTCATCTGGTGCATGCTGTCGGTTATACTTTACTATGTTTTATTCGTCATGTCTGCCTGCTGTGCAAGCGCTGCATTTGGAAAGCTTTCTGTTCTTGTAAACCCCTATGTCTGCAGCGAATTTTTCGACATCAATTTACACGGAGCGGGCAATGGCGAAATTATTGCAGCCTGCCTGCTTCTTCCTCTTGCAGTTTCGCTTGCGGTTTCATCTTTTCACATGATGCTCAGCCTTGTTATAAGGCCTGTTTACAGTTTTATTTTAGGTATATGCTTTATTGCTGCTGCCGCTTTCCGCTGCCACCCGATGCTGATTTTCAACTTCACCATGGCTGAAAGGAACACCTTATTTTCACCAACCAGCAGCATAAGCGTTAAAAACGGCCTCATCAGCGCCGTCTGCCTGCTGCTGGTTTCTTTTTTGCAGGGGCGGCCATAATCAAGCGCAAAGACATTATATAAAGGAGGCATGCCATTTGAAAATTGAAATAATCAATTATACGAAAAACCTTTCGCATAATTGCGTCCTCAACAATATCAGCCTCACCCTTGAAAGTGGCCACATCTATGGATTTACAGGTAAAAACGGCTCCGGAAAAACAATGCTCATGCGGGCCGTGTGTGGGCTCATCACCCCGTCTTCCGGCGAAGTCAGGATTGACGGCAAAGTATTAGGCAGAGATATCTCATTTCCCGAAAGTGTGGGCGTGCTTATCGAAAACCCTGGCTTTACCTCAAGTTTCAGCGGATTTAAAAATTTAAAATTCCTTGCGCAGATACAGAACCGGATAAATGACGAAGACATAAAAAGCGCAATGGAAAATGTAGGGCTTGACCCCGAAGATAAAAAAAGTTTCCGCAAATATTCTTTGGGCATGAAGCAGAAACTCGGCATAGCTGCAGCAATAATGGAAAAGCCAAAACTCCTTATTTTAGACGAGCCATTCAATGCGCTCGATGAAGAAACCGTAAATAAAATAAGGGGAATAATTAAGTCTTATAAAAGCAAGGACCACATCGTTATACTCTCGTGCCATGACCGCGATGAAATTGACAGCCTCTGTGATATGATAATAGAAATCAAGTCAGGCGCTATTTCAAATATAATACGCACGGAGAAGGATACTGCCTATGAATAAAACACACAAAGCTAAGGTCTGGGCAGCAGCCCTTCTCGTCATTCTGCTTGTAGGCGTATTTGTGGCAATGTTTTATACAGTTAACACAAAGTTCCCAGAGAGCAAAAAAATAGTCCACCCTTATGGCCGCCCTTTTATTTATGAAGGTGCAAAAATAACTGTAAAAGGTAAAAAGGTTTTAGACAGCGGGCAATTTACATCCGATAAAAGATTATTGCATATACTTAACCCAGATGACACACACAGCGATTTAAGTGACACAAAAATTGCACTCGTAGACCTGGATTTTTATAACCCTGCAAACAGGCCAATAAATGTTGACCTTACTGCCTTCCATCTTGAATCAGGCAGCTTTTCCTTACAGTTCGATTTTCCCCTCATGGTTTACTACAACAACTGCGGCATGAACCTGGAATTAAACAAATACGAGCATAAAGTTTTAAAAATGCCTGTGCCACTAAATAGAGACAGTTTCAGCAAATCGGAATGGTCACATATTCAGAGCAAAGCCTTTTGCATTGTCTATTCCCTGTATCCGGAAAAAAATATAGTAGAATTATCACCTCAATAAACCGGCATGGCCTTATAAAGGCGGCCCGTGATGCACATCAGTACCGGGCTCCTCTTTATTGGGCCTGCTTTTTTTATCGGCTATCTGCCGATAAATCTCGTTTTTCTTTCGCCCTGTTTCGGAAGAAGCCCGTTTTGCTGCCTCAGAGGCAGAAAATCCCTGCTCGAGATAGCTTTCGGCAATCGAAATTGCTTTCTGCTCAGGTTCCGGCACCGGAGGCGTGCGTGGTGCCCCTTCCACGACAAGGACGAATTCTCCTTTTGCACTTCCGCCTTCGTACCGCTTTGCCGCTTCCGAAAGTGTTGTGCGTATTACTTCCTCATGTATCTTAGTAAGCTCACGCACAATGGAAATGCGGCGGTCGCCCAGCGCAGACAAGAGATCTGCCAAAGTGTTTGCCAGCTTATGCGGCGCTTCATAAAACACCATTGTGCGGTGCTCATTTTTCAGTTCCGTAAGGTGTTCCCTGCGGCTTTTTTTGTTTACGCTCAGGAAGCCTTCAAAAGTAAAGCGCCCTGTTGGCAGCCCTGAAACAGCAAGCGCCGAAACGACGGCGCTCGGCCCAGGCACAACAAATACAGGTATGCCACGTTCAGCGCACTGGCGCACCAGCAGTTCGCCCGGGTCCGAGATGGCAGGCATTCCCGCATCTGAAACAAGCGCACATATCTCGCCATGCTCCATACGGTCACAGATCTTGTCGCCGCGTTGATATTTATTGTGCTCAAAATAGCTTATCATCGGTTTATGGAGATTAAAATGGCTTAGAAGTTTTCTCGTAACACGCGTATCCTCTGCAGCGATAAAGTTGGCGTCTGAAAGCGCCTGCACCGCACGCGGGGAAAAATCCGAAAGGTTGCCAATAGGCGTGCCTACAACAACAAGTTTTCCACTCATCCTTTTCCCTCCCTGTTCTGGCCGTAGTTGCCGTAAATACTGCGCATTTTTTCAGAAACATCGCCGTCTTTATTCTCTATTATCAGTACGGGTTCGGCTTTTATGCCCGGCTTCCCGCCGCGCACCGCCTGAAGCAGAAAAAGCGATGGGGCACAACTTTCCCTCTGCTGCACAAAGCATATGCGTTTTGGCTCCAGCCCTGCCGCATGCAGCGAAAACAAAGTGCCGCACAGCCTTTCCGGTCGCATACAGCAGAAGAAACGCCCCCCCCAGCGCAGGAAGGCGGCAGCGGCGGCGGCAATGTCAGAAAACGTACAGGCTGTTTCATGAAATGCGGCCTGCTTTACAGCACTCCTCCCATGTAAACCTGCACCGGCTTCATGGTAAGGTGGGTTACAGACTATCCGGTCAAGCCCATACGGTATTGCCGATTTTTTATGCAGTTTCTTGATGTCGCACTCTAAAACCTGTATCTTATTTTCAAAGCCGTTCATTTCCGCGGAGCGCCTGGCCATGCCGCACGCACGCTGCTGTATCTCAACAGCATAGACTTTTTTGGGCTGCGATCGCGCGCACCATATCATGGGTATTGCGCCGCACCCTGTGCCGAAGTCTGCGCATACCTCTCCGCTTTCCGGCATGGAAAAATTGGCCAGAAGGACTGTATCCGTATAAAAAGTAAATCCATTGCCCGTTATAACAGAAACATCTTCCGAAACCGGCTCAAGCTTCTCATTTTTATTTAAGCAACAGCATATTTTTTCCAACCGGTACCACCTGCTTTCCACAGAAAGAAAAGGCGGGGCACATTAGCGCTCCACCTTTAGACTGCAATAGTTCTGTCAAGCCTGCTTAGGCGCACCGACCGGGCATACGCTGGCACATGAGCCACACTCTGTGCACTTATCCGGGTCGATTACAAATTTGCCGTCACCTTCAGAAATTGCGCCTACAGGGCACTGAGCTGCACAGGAACCGCAGGAAATGCAATCATCGCTGATCTGATAAGCCATACTTGGGACACCTCCTAAACAAAATTCATTCTAATTGTACCATAAAAAGCTGAAATTGCAATACGCAGTAAATATTAAGCGCCGCCTTGGCTATTCGAATTTTTTTTAGGAGGCGTGTTTCCAGATGCAGGGCGTGCATCTTTTGTCTCTTTCAGCTCTTCTTTCATCTCTTTGACTTCAGAAGATTTAAAATTGCGCAAAGGTGCATCAGGTGAAAAATCCATACGCACGCTTACCGTTTCCGCAAGCAGATTTCGCTCAGCAACTGTACCGCGGCCTTCCGGCGTCATCACGGCAGTGCCTATAGCCGGAACAGTGTGCTGCTTTTCAACGTATGTGTCCTGCTCATATTTAAGGCAACACATAAGCCTGCCGCAAATGCCCGAAATTTTAGCCGGATTCAGCGAAAGGCCCTGTTCTTTGGCCATCTTAATTGAAACAGGCTGAAATCCATTTAAAAAAGAGGAACAGCAGAACGGCCTGCCGCAAACGCCCATGCCGCCAAGCATTTTGGCTTCGTCGCGGACGCCGATCTGCCGCAGTTCAATGCGCGTATGAAAAACCGACGCAAGGTCTTTGACAAGCTCCCGAAAGTCTACACGCCCGTCTGCCGTAAAGTAAAACAGTATTTTTGAATTGTCAAAAGTATATTCTACATCTACAAGTTTCATCTCAAGCTTATGGGCGGCGATCTTTTTCAGGCATATCTGGAACGCAGTTTTTTCTTTTTTGTGGTTTTCCTCCACCCGCTTCAGGTCTTCCGCTGTTGCCATGCGTATCAGCTTTTTAAGCGGCTGGACAAGTTTATCTTCGCTGACCTGACGGTTTTTCATTGCAACTTCACCGCATTCGATACCGCGGGACGTTTCCACAATTACTTTGCTGCCCTTTTCGAGCTGCTTGCCGTCAGGGTCGAAATAATATACCTTACCAACATTTTTAAAACGGACGCCAATGATTTCTGCCATCTTGTCCTCCATGACTTTCCTTTCACCGGCCGGCTGAATAGCGCAGGCCGGCACAGTAAACAGCAGACAGCAGCGCGGTGTTTGCATTTTGCTCCAATGCATTGCGCGCCGTCTCCGTCTCTTCTACCATGCGCATCAGGCTCCGGCGCGTAAGGCCGCCGCTAAGCATATTGACTGTCTCTTCCCTGCCGGAAATGAGCGCTTTCCCTCCGGAGCGCTGCACCAGTGCATCACGGAACAGCAGCAGCAGCTGTTTAAGCACACCGCGGAATGTGCCGCGGTCCTTAACAAGTTCAGCCAGCCCAAACAGCAGGTCTGCACCTCCGGGAGACAGCACCGAGCGTGCAAGGCGCTCCGCAAGGCTCCAGTCAGCCGGAAGGCTTTCTCCAGCAACATGAAATACCTGCAGGCGTGAGCGCACCGTCGGCAGCAGGGCAGCCGCACTGACTGCCGTTAAAATAAATATTACGTTTTCCGGAGGCTCTTCCAATATCTTCAGCAGCGCATTCTGCGAAACTTCTGACATATTCTGCACGCCAAGCATGACAAACACCTTGCATGGTGCCTCGTTTGGGCGTATATATGCCTCAGAGCGTATCCTCCGTATGGTATCCACCGGAAAAGCGCGCGGATCTTTTTCGCCGTCTACTGTTATAATATCCGGATGGGAACCGGCCTGCGCTTTCACACAGCCTTCACAGTGCCCGCATGGCCTGTTGCCATGCGAAAGGCATACCGCCGCCTGGGCAAGCAGCGCGGCCAGGCGCTCAGTGCCGCTGCCCTGCTCGCCTTCGAGCAGGATAGCATGCGGCATGCGATTCCCGGAAAAAGCGAATGAAAGTCTGCGGCAAACATCCCCGCCGCCGTTAAATCCATCTAAACGTAATTTCATACTCTTTCAAACCGCTCCACATTCAGCACAAAAATTGTAGAACCGCCAACAGTTACTTTTACCGGATAAGAAGAATACATTCCCATATCAATTGCAGATGTATTCGGCACAAGCTGCGTACGGCGGCAACTCTGCTCAGAAATAATGTCGATTACGCGGTCGACCTTGCCATCATCCGTGCCAACGAGGAAAGTTGTATTGCCTGACCTGAGAAACCCGCCGGTTGTCGCAAGTTTTGTGGCAGAAAAGCCATTTTTGGTGAGTGCCTCAGCGACTCTGCTGCTGTCGTCATTCCCTACGATCGCCATGACAAGTTTCATACTAAAAACCTCCCGTGCCATACGGCCATATTTCTGCAGTTGTGAAATCTTACCAGTAACAGATATACAGGCTTAGAATAAAGCCTATTAAGTTTATTTTAGCACGTTAATCTTTAGAAAGCCATACCTGCGCAAAAACTCTACGGCTTCTTTAGTTATAAGCTCACCTGGCATAACAATCGGGATGCCAGGCGGGCATGGGCAGGCCGCTTCCGCGGCTATCCTGCCGACCGCTTTGCTTAGGCAGACCGTTACTGACGGTGCCAGCACAGCCTCTCGCAGCCCCTCTTTAACCGGTGGCAGCACCGGCAGCGGAGGATGCGCAGGTAAAGGCCTGCCACACGGCAGGCCTTCTATCGCGTTTTTAAGGCGCATGAAATCTTTTTCAGTATTAAACGGAGTTGCGATAAGCACAACATAGTCAGCATCAGCATACTCGGGCTCAACACCGGCTTTACGGAAAAGTTCTGCCGCTTCCGTACCGTGCAGCCCTATTGATGCAGTGTTAAGCGTTATCCGCACCGGGTCACCTTTTCCTTCCGGAAGAGCCATCCCGCGGCGCTGCGCAAGCTCTTTTATTTCCGCTACTTTTTCCTGCAGGGGCAAAAACGCATTGGGATTGGCCTGAAGCCACGCGCGTGCACAGTCAAGCGACGCCATTACTGGATATGAAGGGCTTGTGGAACCAAACAGTGCCATGGCGCTCTTGGCATTGGCGGCATAGCGCTCGTCGCCGATGTTAAGCCATGCGCCGCCTGTCAGCACACCGAGCGTTTTATGCGCCGAATCTGCCGTCATGGAAGCACCGTAAGCCAAAGGGTGAAGCTTTGGTGCCGTAAACATAAGATGTGCCCCGTGGGCACAGTCCACAAGGAGCGGTATGCCAATCCTGCGGCAGGCAGCGGAGATTGCCTCTACATCCATCAGCCGCCCATAATAGTCAGGGCTTGTAATGTAAACTGCCCTTACATCCATATTGGCATTCAGCGTTTTCACCATATCATCCGGCATTGCCCACACTGGCTCTATCCCAAGCAGTGCCATGGCATTCACAGCGCTGCGGTGTATAACGCGCGAGCAGAGCACTTTCCCACCCTCAGGCAAGGCAAGGCGGAACATAGCCTGAATGCAGAGCGTGCACCCGCCTGCCGAAAAGCATGTGCGCGCCGTGCCAAAAAATTCAGACGCAAGCTTCTCAGCCTGCATTATAGGCCCTGAAGCGTCAAACAGGCTGTCTGTATCCGGAAGTTCCGTGAAATCGAGCGAGTACAAATCCTGCGGCAGCGCTTCCGGATTGTTTTTATGGCCCGGCGTGTGAAATGAAGAGCGGCCGAGATTTCTATGGTGTACAAGTGCATCGTAAAGCGGCGCTGGCATGTGAAAGCAAAACTCCTTTAAAAAAGTCGCACGGCTTTAGGCTGCGCGGCATAATAATTTGTCTGATTAATGGATATTATCCGGAATACTTTCCCGTAGGGATATCATTTTCAAAAATAAATGATGTAAAACTCTTGCGGCATTTGTTGAGATCCAAAATCAGTACGTCAGTTGGCTCCCCATCAATAAAGATTTCATTTTTATTTGAGTCCCTGTACTCGCCTTCTTCCGGTACACGGTACTGCTTAAGCGGATAGTGAAGATATGTGAGTGAGTTGGAAGCCAGTGAGACAACTTCATTTTTTGTCATGTTTGTTGTCACAAGCGGCAAAATATACGCGAACACACTGTAAATCTGCGGCAGGCTTGCTTTTTTCATCTTATCTACAATACTTGAAAATACTTTGCGCTGCCGTTCAGTGCGCGCCTGGTCATTGCCAATAGCACGTATCCTCGAATAATACCGTGCCTGAAGGCCATCCATATTGTTAACTCCGGCATGGACCTGTTTACTGTCGCCCGAATAGGCATTTACAAGGCCGGCTTCTTTTTCTGTCAGTGTCACGGGCACGCCGCCGAGTCGGTCAATAATCTTTGGAAAAGCAGAAAAATCAATAATTACAAAGCGGTCGATGTCTACGCCGAAATTTGCTTCCAGCGTCGAGAGGATCTTTCGGGCACCCTTTCCCCCACCGCCGACATGCCCATAGACTCCGTTCAGCTTGTCATTGCCAGAGCCTGGCACGGCAATGTACATATCGCGCATGAGAGATGTGATTTTCAGCTTTTTATGGCGCGTATCTACAGAAACAAGCATCATGCTATCGCTGCGGCCGGAATCGTTTTTCTGGTAGTCATCGCAGCCGAGAAGAAGTATATTTGTTATAGCGTCGTCATGGTACAGGCCGCCAATAACACCGGATTTTGCGCTGACAGCACCGCTCGAGGCATTGCCATTCTCAAAAAGGCTTCCAGTGCTGACTTTTGAGCCGCTGTCCGGCGTATAGTCAATCTTGTCAAGAAGCTGGTTAGCATAGATGCAAATTCCACCGCCTACAAGGAAAATTAAACTTAAAATGAGTATGATGGCGTTTCGGAACAGCATCATTTTTTTACTTTTCACATTATCATTCCTCAATTTTACAGAGTTCGGAAAATCTCTGGCTGCCGCTGCAGCCTTTTACATCCAAAAACACATTGTTAATGGTACTTATTTTATACTTTATTTTTAAAAAAGTAAACATTAGAGAAATATTATTCCTGCTCATCAAGTGTAAGGCTGTACGAGGGGAGAAATTCTTCCATAAAATAATCAGCTTCCGGCAGGTGCATGCCCTGCACCGTTTTGCGCAGCGAAGCCTCAGCTGTTACAAACTCATTGTTTCCCATACGCTTTTCTTCCACACATTTTATAATTGCGGAAATTTTATCCGCTGCCTTTACAAGCGGCATCAGCTCTTTGTCCGACTCAAGCGGTTCGCCAAGAAGCGGGCGGTAAGTCGGCCGCAGGTCTTCTGGCAAAAGGCTGAGGAGCTTTTCGCGCGCAACTTTCTCAACACCATTATATGCGGAGCGTATCTCGCTGCTGTAATATTTGACAGGTGTCGGCATATCCCCCGTGATTATCTCCGTGGCGTCGTGAAAAAGCGCCAGCAGGGCAGCCCTCTGCTCATCGGCGTGGCCGCCGAAGCGTTTGTTGCGCAGCACGGCAAGAGCATGGGCGATTACAGCCGTCTCAAAACTGTGCTCACACAGGTTTTCCTCGCGTGTATTACGCATCAGACCCCAGCGGTTGATATTCTTCATGCGTGAAAGTACCGCAAAAAAATGGTGCATTTTCAAAGATCCTCCCCCACTTTTAAATTTTTTCTTTCATATTCTACTGATTTTCTCATAGAAAAGCAATGAAAGACTAAATTTTTTCACGGACTTTACGGGCTTATACATTGTTTGTACAAATCATTGTGCTATAATTACAATATTTAAATTTTAAAAGGGGGCCGTGCAGTGACCGAGCAGCATATTCTGCGCGGCAGCAAAAACATCAGCTATAAACAGAAGGCTTTTTTCTATGGCCTTTTTGTTGCTTTTGTGTTTTTTCTGCCTTTTATAATCTTCGACAAAGGGTATTTTTTGTTTTACGGAGACTTCAACGTCCAGCAGGTGCCATTTTACCAAATGTGCCACGATGCGATACGCAGCGGGAACTGGGGGTGGAACTGGAACACCGACCTCGGTGTAAACTTTGTAGGCTCCTATTCATTCTACCTTCTCGGCAGCCCGTTCTTCTGGCTGACCATTCCATTCCCGAGCTGGATGGTGCCGCACCTGATAGGCCCGCTGCTGATGCTGAAATTTGCCTGTGCATCACTTACTTCTTACATTTACCTCAGCCGGTACGCCAGCAAGCCTGAATATGCCATAATCGGCTGCCTGCTCTATGCGTTTTCCGGCTTTTCTGTTTACAACATCTTCTTCAACCATTTCCATGAGGCTATTATATTCTTCCCGCTGATGCTATGGGCACTCGACGAGTACATGTACAACAGGCGCCGGTATATCTTTGCACTCACCGTTTTCATGTGCTGCACAGTTAACTACTACTTCTTCGTCGGGCAGGTCGTTTTCCTTATTATCTACTGGATTATCCGCATGCTCGCGGGGAGCTGGAGCATCAGCCTGCGCGATTTCCTGCTGCTTTTCTGCGAAGCTATTATAGGAGTGCTCTGCTCAAGCTTTTTGCTCACGCCAACAGTGCTCGCCGTGCTTCAGAATTCGCGCGTCAACAATCCGCCCGAAGGATGGGGCGCCCTGCTTTATGATTATAACCAGCGGTACCTTCACATTTTAGAGTGCTTCTTCTTCCCACCGGATATACCCGCGCGGCCTAACTTCACCCCTAACTCCGAGGCAAAGTGGGCATCGCTCGGCGCATGGCTCCCGCTTTTCAGCATGAGCGGCGTCATCGCCTTTATCCAGTACCACAAAAAGCACTGGCTTAAAACACTCCTTATAACGCTTTTCTTCATGGCCAATGTGCCGATACTGAATGCGGCGTTCCAGCTGTTCAACATGGCTTATTATGCGCGCTGGTTCTACATGCTCACGCTCATGATGTCGCTTGCGACAATTACCGCCCTCCAGTACACTGACACCAACTGGGAAAAAGCCGTCAACTGGACGCTCGGCATAACGCTCGCCATAGCGCTTGCCATAGGCCTTATGCCAAAGTCTGTAGACAATGGAAACGGCAGTAAAAGTTTCACAGTCGGCCTCGAAGAATATCCGGAGCGCTTCTGGACATATGTCGCTATAGCGCTTTTAAGCCTCGCGCTGCTCGTTATAATTTTCCAGTATTACAAGCGCGACCGCAAAAGGTTCCTCAGGGACTGCACCATAGGCATAATGCTTGTTTCCGTGATTTATTCTTCATATTTCATCGCGCTCGGCAAAACCCAGAGCGATGACACCCACGGATGGATTATCCCATATTCATTAAACAAGGGCAAGGATATCCACCTGCCCGACAGCACAACATTCAGCCGTGTCGATGTTTACGACGGCATGGATAACCAAGCCATGTTCTGGCAGATGCCAACCATACAGGCATTCCACAGCATTGTCCCGGGCTCCGTTATGGAGTTTTACCCAACTATCGGCGTGCAGCGCGACGTTGCCACCCGCCCAGACGTTTCCGTCTACGGGCTGCGCGGCCTCACAAGCTGCCGCTGGCTGTTTGACCAAGTGAGCGGCGGCAAAAACTTTGCCGATTCCACCGGCACATGCAAGATGCCCGGCTGGAGTTATTATGCCACACAGAACGGCTGCATGATTTACAAGAACGATTATTTCATACCTATGGGATTCAGCTACGACAGCTATATCACCCGTTCCGAATACAACAGCGTCCCGCAGGCAGAGCGCCATCTCGTCCTTCTGAAGGCAATGGTGCTTGATGATGCCGACGTTTCCAAATACGCGGCGGGAACGCTCAGCCACCTCGACCTAAACAGTCAGGATTACACCGCAGGCTCATATTTTTCAGACTGCAAAGCCAGAAAAGCCGAGTCATGCTCTTCGTTTAAACATGACAACGGCGGGTTCTCCGCGGCAATCACTTCCGATAAAGACCGCCTTGTATTTTTCAGCGTCCCATGGGAAGGCGGCTGGAGCGCTCAGGTGAACGGCAAAAGCACGCCTATAGTCAAAACAAATGTAGGCTTCATGGCTGTAAAAGTGCCGGAAGGCACATCTTCTATCCGCTTTAATTACCAGACGCCCGGCGTCAAACTCGGCGCAGCTGTTTCATGCGGCGGCGTTGCCCTGTTCTTCTTTTACTGGTATTTCACTTGCCCATACCGGCGCAGGAAACGCCGCTGTGAACAGCCGGAAAAGGCTGAAAATGGAGGTTAATCTATGCCTGTTGTTTATCTTGTAATCCCCTGCTACAACGAAGAAAAAGTCCTGCCTGAAACAGTGAAGCGCCTCACTGCTAAGCTGGAGTCAATGCAAGCATGCGGTTTAGCCAGCGACGGAAGCCGCATGCTGTTTGTGGACGACGGAAGCCGCGACAGCACATGGAGTATGATTTCTCAGTTCAGCAAAGAAAACAGCCTTGTTTCGGGAATCAAACTTGCACATAACCGCGGCCATCAGAATGCGCTGCTTGCCGGCCTTATGACAGCGCGCCAGTACGCCGACTGCGCCATAAGCCTCGACGCCGACCTGCAGGACGATGTTGAGGTCTTAGATGAGTTCGTAAAAAAATTCATGGACGGCTGCGACGTCGTATACGGCGTGCGCAAAAAGCGCGACACCGACACGGCTTTTAAGCGCAGCACTGCGCTTGCATTTTACAGTTTCATGGAAATGCTCGGCGTCGATATCGTTTACAACCACGCTGATTACCGCCTTATGAGCCGCCGCGCGCTTGACGCCCTGAGTGATTACCGCGAAGTAAATCTTTTCCTGCGCGGCCTCGTTCCTCTCATTGGATTCCGCAGCGACTGCGTATACTATGACAGGCACGAGCGCTTCGCCGGAGAATCCAAATACCCGCTGAAAAAGATGGTTTCATTTGCTGTCGACGGCATCACGTCATTCAGCATAAAGCCGCTCAAACTGATTTTCAGCCTTGGTGCTGGAATATCTTTCGTAAGCCTTATAGGTTTCATATGGGCTATAATCTCACATTTTGCAGCCGGCACGGCAGCATGGATAGTAGGGTTGTGGTCACTGTGGCTTCTCGGCGGGCTTCTCATGGCCGCTTTAGGCGTTGTTGGCACTTATGCCGGGAAGATTTACGGCGAGGTGAAATCGCGCCCGCGCTTTCTTATCGAGCAGACTACCTCAGACAGTTTAAAGGGTTCTGTTGATAGAAAATGATAAACAGAGAAGTAAAAGCATACATGAAAAATGCACTTTGACTTGTTTTTAAACTTTCAAAGTGCATTTTACTAAAATTTATTCAACTGTTTTTATAATTTTCATTTTGCAGTAGATGCTTTTGCCTGTATAAACTTTTTCAGGGCTTTACAAACAGCTGCTGCAAGGATTGCAGCAATAACAGCTTCAGGCACACCGTTTGATAAGATTACAGTTAAAACAGCGTTATAAACCATATTGACAGGGATATGGCTCACTTTTCCATAGGCGTCACAGAACAGGAAATAAATAAGGTTCATAACCAGAACCGTGTTTGTTAAAGAGCCAACAATTCCACTCAGCAGGAACGAAAGCATGTCGTGTTTCTTGCTTAAAAACCTGCTGATAAATTTATAAAAGTAATATGGAGTAACGCCTACCAAAATACGTGGGCCAAAGACAATCAGAAGTGCTTCCCAGCTCCCATGTGCAGTCCCCGGAACCGGAATAAATGGTGAAAAAGCAAAAGACAAAAGCGATGGGGTAAATGTGTTGTTGTAAAGACTTGTCAGCCCAAAAACAAATCCAAGAAAGGCACCTGCTTCAGGGCCAAGAATAATTGAACCAATGATGACTGGAACATGAATAATTGTCGCTTTGATAAGCGGTAATTGGATATAACCAATGGGAGTAAAATTCAGAATAATAATAATTCCACAAAACAAGGCCGTAACTACCAGCTGCTCTGTATGATTATTTTTTCGGTTCATATATTTGCCTCTGCGTGAAATACGCGTAATTCTAAAAAAGCACGCTGTATATCCATCATTTTGAAAGCCCGTCGCCGAGGTTGTGGAAACCGAGCACTGTAAGGAAAATCATGAAGCCTGCCGAAAGCGATTCCCACGGCGCTTTAAGCAAGTATGCCTGCCCTTCCGAGAGCATGCGCCCCCAGCTGGGGATAGGCGGCTGTATGCCGAGGCCAAGATAGCTCATGCCGGATTCCGCAAGGATAGCATTAGAAAACCCGATTACAAGTGCCGGAACTACGGAAGGCACAATGTTAGGCAGTATATGCCTGAAAAGTATGCGGCCTGTAGAGATGCCGGAAGCATACTCCGCCTCTATAAATTCGCGGTTGCGGCACTGTTTGGCTCCGCTGCGCGCTATACGGATATAGCTTGGCAGAAAAGCGATAGCCAGCGCAGGGATAATGGTATACCTCCCGCCGCCGAAAACAGTTACGGCAACAAGCGCAAGCAGCACGCCAGGAAAAGAAGCGAGCGCATCAGTAAGGCGCATTACAACGGCCTCCACCGCACCGCCTTCATACCCGATAAACAGGCCTATTGTGATGCCTACAGAACCGCTCAGAGCGACCGTTACTGCCGACACAAGCAAAGAATAGCGCGCGCCTGTCATGGCGCGGCTGAAGTTATCGCGCCCAAACTGGTCAGTGCCAAACAGGTGAAGCAGGCTCGGCGGCTGAAAGCGTTGCACGGAATTCATGGCGTACGGGTCATACGGCGCGTAAAATATGCCCACGACCGCAAGCAGAAGTACAACAGATGTTAGGACAATGCCAAAATAAAGCTGAAACCTGCGTTCATCATGGCTTTTAAACTTCTTTTTCATGCTTTTTCCTTCATTCTCGGGTCAACGGCGCGTATGAGCATATCGGCAAGAAAATTTGCTATTGAAACAAGAAATGCAATGTAGACCACAAGCGATTCAAGGAGCGGGAAATCCCGCGAAGAAACGGCTGAAATCAGAAGCCGCCCTACACCTGGCAGGCTGAATACCTGCTCAACTATTATACTGCCGGAAAATATCCCGGCTACCGTCATCCCAAGGAGCGTAATTGCCGGCACAGCCGCATTTTTTAGTATATGGCGGCGCAGGACAACATCTTCAGAAACGCCTTTGCTGCGGGCTGTCCTTACATAGTCGCTGCCCTTTTCAGCAAGTATGGATGTCCTTAGAAATTTTGCCGTTGATGCTATGTTTGGCAGTGCAACTGCAATAGCCGGAAAAATAAGGTAGCGCAGGAACCCGCCAAAATTCTGCCTGTAGTCCACATATTCGCCCGGCATAAAACAGTGCAGGATTATGCCGAAAATCCAGATAAACAGCACGCCTACAAAAAAGCCGGGAAGTGTCAGGTTCAGCATCGTGATAGAGTCGAGAAACCTGCCAGCCCATGAGCCATGCCATTTTGCCGCAAGGATGCCAGCCGGAAACGAAAGCGCAATAATCAGTATGAACGCCATGCCTGCAAGGCAGGCGGTCACCGGCAGCCTGCTTGCCAAAAGTGACGAAACCGGCTGCGAATACTGCAGCGATGTTCCCATGTTTCCGTGCAGCAGGCCGCCGAACCATTTCAGGTAGCGCTGCGGCAGGCTCTGGTTAAGGCCAAGGCTTGCGCGCAAGGCCGCTATGCTTTCGGGCGTAGCCTCAGTGCCGAGTATCAGTTCCGCCGGGTCGCCGGGGATAACATTGAACGCCGCAAATGTAAAAATGGAAACGAGAAACATGGTCAGAAGAAGGGCCATGAATTTCCGCAGAAAATACTTCATTTGTTTCTCCTTTCCCAAAAACTGATTCAGCCCGTATATTTTATAGTCGAAGCATCAAAAACATACAGAGGATAAGGCGTATATCCGCTGAATCCCTTGTGCAGGGCATTCAGGTTTGAAATATCCTCAATATAGACGCTTGCTGCGTCCTTAGATATCTGCTGCTGTGCCTGCTTGTAAAGCTCAATGCGCTTTGTGCTGTCTTTTTCTTCCTCTGCTTTTTTGTAAATACTGTCGAATGCGGAACTCGAGTAGTTTACAAAGTTTTTCGAATTGGTGGAAACATAGCGGTTAAGGAAGCTCCTCGGCGTAAGTGCCGCACCGTCAACAGAAATTATCGTCGACTGGTAGTCACGGTTTTCATAACATTTGCTGAGCCATGTCGCAAAGTCAACCTGCTTTATCTGTGCCTTTATCCCTGCCTCTTTCAGCTCATTTACAATCACCTGCGCCGTATTTACATGGACTGTGTAATTTGACGGCACAGTTATCGTCATGGAAAATCCATCAGGATAGCCGGCTTTTGCAAGCAGTTCCTTTGCTTTTGCAGCATTGTGGTCATAAGCGTGGTCAAGCGATGTTTCGCAGTACTTTTTGAGGCCGGGTATTACCGGCGTCCCGCAGCGTACGCCTTTGCCGTAGTTTACCGTTTTTATAATCGCGTCGGGGTCAATGGCGTAGCTTACTGCCTGGCGCACTTCTTTGCTGTCGAAAGGTTTCTGCTTGTTGTTCAGCGCAAGCATCTGCACTGAGTTTGAGTTCGACGGTATCACATTGAAATCATTCGTGAGCTGTGACGCGACATCATTGGCAATAGAAGCGCCGTCTATACTTCCCCCCTGCATATCTGTCAGCAGGGCATTGGAGTTTGCCTCCAGCTTAAAAGTAATTTTGTCTATATGCGGAAGGTCTTTCTGCCAATAGTATGGGTTTTTCTTTAGTATGAGCGACTGCTGAGGAGTATATGAAACAAAAGAGTACGGCCCTGTACCCATAGGGTGCGTATCCTGGTGTGTATAGCCCTTCGGCGTTATAGCCACAGTCAGGTACGGCAGAAAGTCATAGTCAGGCTTTTTAAGGTTTATTTTAACAGTTGAATCATCAGCAATTTCTACCGACTTTATATTCTTAAGGTCCGCCATAAGTATTTTCCCACCGGAGAGCCCCGCGGCTTTGTCCAGTGAATATTTTATATCTTCTGTGGTAACTGCTTTGCCATTTTGAAATTTTACGCCTTTTCTGAGTTTAAAAGTGTATGCCAGCGCATCTGCCGAAACAGAATAGCTTTCAGCTATGGCTGGCTTAAGGTCACCGTCTTTGTCAGGCTTTACAAGGCCTTCAAAAACATTGAACAGTATCTCGCGCGTATCTGCCGAAGTGGAAACGTAGGGGTCAAGATGGCCTGGCTGAGTCTGAAGCCCATATGTGAATTCGTTTTTGCTGCCGCTTGAAGGCCTTGCAGCCGAAGAAGAATCCGCACCGTGCGAACAGGCCGCCAGAGAAAGCATGATGGCAGCGGCTGTAAGCCCAGAAACAATGCGTTTAAAAAAATGATTTTCCATTAAACAGCGATCTCCTTTTACAAAAATAAATAATGAATTCAGCAACCATAAAACGGGTAGAATCTTTCCCTGCCATTCTAAGCGCACAGGATTTTACAATTTTTCACAGCCGTATTATTTCCCCCGTCGGGGACGGAGCCCGCATTACACGTTATGAATTTCGCCAAATGCAAGCCGCATAAGCGAAATTCTGCCATGAGCTGTAAAGCAGTCTCCTTTTACAAATCCAGTGCTGCAGGAAACGGCATATTCCGATAAAAAAAGCCGCACTCCGAACCAAGCCCCTTCCTGCGTGCACGGCGACCGCGCAGAAAATGACTTTTATAAGTCCGGAATGCGACTTTTTTGTTATCACGGCAGTATTATAAAATAAAATTAAAATATTATATAATTCTAAACGCGGCACCGCGGCCGCCATCCTGCCAGAGAAAGCGCCATACACTGCGGAGGAGCGCCATTTTGTACACGAACCTGTCGTGTACCTCTTTCTCCCTCTTCGTCGGTGCCGGCTGTCCCTTCCCGTTTTATTAATGTCTATGATACCATTAGTTAAAAATTTGTCAAGCGTTTTTTCAGATTTAATTTTATGTTTCCTGAAAAATATAGGGCACGGCATTTTGTGCAAAGTTTTCAAAAACCATGTACCACGCTTCGTAATACCATATTCACAGTGAATGTGGTATAATAACACCAGAAATTCATCGGAGGTAATTTTTGTTGACGGAGATATATTTCGATAATTCTGCCACTACCCGCGTCTGCCCTGAGGCAGCCCGGAAAGCAATGGAAATGATGACACAGAATTACGGCAATCCCTCTTCCATGCACGCCCTCGGCTTCCGCGCCGAGCAAGAGCTTCGCGCCGCACGCGAGGCAGTGTCTTCTTTCCTGGGTGCCCAGCCGGAAGAGATCTATTTCACATCCGGCGGCACTGAAAGCAATAACATAGCTATCGAAGGCGCTGCCGAAGCCAGAAAAAAGCGCGGCAAGCGCATAGTTACAACTGCCATAGAACACCATTCCGTTTTGAAAACGGCAAAGCACCTTGAGCAAAAGGGTTTCGAAATTGTTTACCTGAAGCCCGACAAACGGGGCAAAATTGACCCGAAGCAGGTGCGCAGTGCGATTACCCCCGACACCATACTTGTAAGCATGATGCGTGTAAACAACGAGGTTGGCAGTATTCTGCCCGTGGAGGCTGCTGCCGATGCCATTGAAGAAAAGAAGGCTCCTGCGCTGCTCCACATCGACGCAGTGCAGGCTTTCGGCAAGCTACCCCTGCATGCGCACCGCCTGCGCGCCGATTTGATCAGCGTAAGCGGGCATAAAATACACGCGCCTAAAGGCATAGGCGCGCTTTATGTGCGGAAAGGCGTCCACATTGTGCCGCTTACATATGGTGGCGGCCAGGAAAAGGACATGCGCCCCGGCACCGAAAGCATGCCGCTCATAGCAGCCCTCGGTACCGCTGTAAACGCTCTGCCCGACCTTAACAAAGAGATGGCTGCCATGAAAGAACTGAATATGTTCCTAAGGAAGGGGCTTTCTGAAATTGAAGGCGTTGCGATAAATTCTCCAGATGACGCATTGCCATATATCCTCAACTTTTCCGCTGGCGGTGTAAGGGCAGAAACCATGCTCCATTTTCTTTCCGAACACGGCATATATGTTTCTTCAGGCTCCGCGTGCTCCAAAGGCCATGAAAGCCATGTGCTTAAAGCTATGGGCCTGCCGCGCGAGCGCGTCGCATCAGCCCTGCGGCTCAGTTTTTGCCGCTACAATACCATTGACGAAGCTAAAATTTTCCTCTCCGTTTTCCGCGAAGGTATGAAAGCTATCGTCAGGCGGCCGCTGTAGTGAAGGAGAAAACATGAAAGAAATTCTATTGGTAAAGCTTGGCGAAGTCGTTCTCAAGGGCCTTAACAGGCGCACATTTGAAGATGTCCTCCTCAAAAACATACGCCGCAGGATATGCAGCCTCGGAAGCTTTGATATAAACGAACGCCAGTCTACCGTGTATATAACGCCTAAAGACGGCGCCGACCTCGGTGATGCAGAAAAACGCATTTCAAAAATATTCGGCATTGCCACATACTCACGCGCATGTGAAACTGAGAAAAACATCTCAGCCATCTGCTCAGCCGCATATGAATATCTGTATAAAGAGCTCTCTGCTGTGAAAACATTTAAGGTGGAATGCAAACGCTCTGACAAGAAGTTTCCGCTCAAATCGCCGCAGATCTGCACAGAAGTCGGCAGCTTTTTGCAGAAAAAATTTCCCAGCCTTAAAGTAGACGTCCATAATCCTGAATATACGGTGCGAGTTGAAGTGCGTGACTTCGCAGCCTACGTTCACGGCAACTCAAAGCGCGGCGCAGGCGGCATACCCGTGGGCACAGGCGGCAAAGCGGCCGTTCTTATAAGCGGTGGCATAGATAGTCCGGTCGCTGCGTGGATGATGGCGCGTCGCGGCGTAGAGCTTACAGCCATACATTTTGCAAGCCCGCCATACACGAGCGAGCGTGCAGAACAGAAAGCAGCCGATCTGCTGCGGCGCGTAGGTGAGTATGCGGGCCATATGACAATGTTTACAGTGCCGTTTGCCAAAGTGCAGGAAGAAATCCTCTCAAAATGCCCTGAGAATTTGTTCACTGTGATAATGCGCCGCTTCATGATGCGGGCAGCAGAAAAAATAGCGCAGCGCGAAGGGTGCGGCGCGCTTATCACAGGCGAAAGCCTCGGGCAGGTCGCCAGCCAGACTCTACCCGCCATTGTATGCACCGACGATGCCGCCGGTATGCCCGTCTTTAGGCCGCTGATAGGAATGGATAAAGTCGATATCATCTCCATTGCAAGGCGCATTGACACATACGATCTGTCTATCCTTCCGTATGAGGACTGCTGCACAGTTTTCACACCGCGCCATCCGCGCACTCATCCAGTGCTCAAATTTGTCTGTCAGGCAGAAGAAACGCTTGATGTAGACGGCCTTATTGAAAACTGCGTTTCCGGAGCCAAAATAACGAAAATCGAACCAAACCGGTAAGGAGTAACTATCATGAATGCTGAAATTATTTCCGTCGGTACAGAGCTGCTTCTCGGTCATACAATTAACACTGACGCCTCGTTCGT
Source organism: Ruminococcaceae bacterium UBA5295 (assembly GCA_002411365.1). Taxonomy (GTDB): domain Bacteria; phylum Bacillota; class Clostridia; order Oscillospirales; family Acutalibacteraceae; genus Thermocaproicibacter. Next base: position 6,417 of record DHSD01000014.1, on the reverse strand, counting down.
AGCGCGCGAGCTTTCAGCCGCAGGTATCAACCTGCTTTACAACTGCACGGTCGGCGACAATCCCGAACGCCTGAAAGACGCGGTGGAAACTGCCATGCACCGCAGCGACATACTAATCACCACGGGCGGCCTTGGGCCAACAGGCGACGACCTTACAAAAGAGACCGTAGCTTCATGCGCAGGTAAAAAGCTCGTTATGGACAAGACAAGCATGGAACACATTGAAAAATATTTTGCCGGACGCTCCCTCGGCGAGACACAGAAAAAACAGGCAATGCTTCCCGAAGGCTGCACGGTTTTCCCCAATGATATAGGTACTGCTCCCGGATGCGGGTTCCGTGCTGAAAGCGGGTGCCTCGTCGCCATGCTGCCCGGGCCCCCGTCGGAACTTTTCCCAATGCTGAAAAAATATGCGATTCCATTTCTTTTGAAAAGCACCAGCCAGGCTTCAATCGTCTCACGCATGGTCCATGTTTTCGGCCTTGGCGAAGGGTACGTCGCCGAACAGATTTCCGATTTATGTGCAAAAGAAAATCCAACATGCGCAACTTACGCAAAAGACGGCGAAATGTTCGTGCGTGTCACTGCACGCGCCGAAAGCCACGAAAAAGCTGCCGCTATGTGCGGGCCTGTAGTGGAGGGCCTTAAAAAGCGTCTCGGTGAGTTCTGCTATGGCGTTGATGTCGACAGCCTTGAAGAAACCGTTGTTCATCTTCTTGCCAAAAAATGCCTTACAGTCGCAACAGCAGAGTCATGCACCGGCGGACTGCTTGCAAAGCGCATTACAGATATACCCGGTTCTTCATCTGTATTTCATATGGGTGCTGTCACTTACTCTAATGATGTCAAGATGCAGCTTCTCGGCGTACCTGAAGATGTTCTTGCAAGGTATGGCGCTGTTAGCCCACAGGTTGCGAAGTTTATGGCGCAAGGTATAAGAAGGCGCTCAGGAGCTGATTTCGGCATAGGCATAACAGGCCTTGCAGGCCCAGATGGCGGAACTCCGGAAAAGCCGGTAGGCCTTGTCTATATCGCCTTAAGCGACTGCAACGATATATGGGTGCGTGAAATGCATCGTTCCGGCTGCAGCAAAGGGCGCAGCTATATACGCTTTCTTGCCGCGTCAAATGCCCTCGACATGATACGCCGCAGAGTGCTCAACCTCGGCGGCATGGAGAACGCCGCATACTCGCGGGAAAAAAGCTGAAAGGAAGGGACCGAAACAATGGAAGCAGGGCTGCTGTTCTTTCAGGCCCGGTGCACTTCAGCTTGCCAGCATATCCTGAGCCGCTTCGCAGGATATTTTGGAATTGAAGTCCCTGAAGTCCGGGCATGTGTACAGAAATCTGAGCTAAACAGCAATATTGCCCACCTTCTTAAGCTTTACCCCATTGTTTTTATCGTCGGCTCTGCATCCGGTAAACACCCGGTATGTGCCGGATGCATCTTCAATACTCTGCACGTATTGCCAGACAGTGATGGCGAACCTAAAGGTATCATGAAACTTTATGGCCAAAAAAAATTGGGCTACTTGATTGAAAGCATCGACCAGACAATTGTTCTTCTCCCAGATGACCCTTATGAAGTCCTGAAGATGGTACCTGATATTTTAGCACGCATTAAGGTAAAATACGGGCTTTCCGGGAAAATCCCAAAATCAGTCTATTTGAATTACGGGCGAAAAATTGCAGAGGAATTAGCCAGCCTTTCAGAAAACTGCTGAAATTGCATACAGGCAAAAAGAAACCCCCGTCAGCTTTGAACTGACGGGGGATAATTCTTTGTTGGATTATGACTTTCCGGTTGCTTGCGTCAGTTTGACAGAAGCAGTAAACGTCTTGTTAGTTGAAGATCGTGAGACTGTCAGCGTTACCGTATCTCCAGGCTTTTTAGAAGCTATTACAGAAGAAATCGTGTTCTGATTTGTGACCGCTTTGCCGTCTATCTTTGTAATCACATCGCCTTTTTGAATGCCTGCCGCCGAAATATACTGGCTTGAAATTGAAGCGACATACATTCCTGTTGAAAGCCCGTAAAACTGTGCTGTCATGCTGTCTATATAGGTGCCGGCAATGCCGAGCATTGCACGGTCTTTTACATAGCCATACTGCTTTAGCTGAGTGATAACCGGCTGCGCCGTATCTATTGGGATTGCAAAGCCAAGGCCTTCATAGCCTGTTGAAACGATTTTCGAAGAATTGATGCCGATTACCTGCCCTTTCATGTTTACGAGCGGGCCACCTGAATTGCCCGGGTTGATAGCCGCATCTGTCTGAATGCATTTCATGGTGTATCCTGTTTCAGAATTTGTGACCTGACGGTTCAGCGCAGAAACACAGCCTGTTGTTACGCTTGAGTTGAATTCCATCCCGCCCGGATTGCCAACTGCAATTACAGTGTCTGCTACCTGCATGTCATTGCTTGAACCGAATTCAGCAGCAGTAAGGCCTTTGGCATTAATTTTAACAAGGGCAAGGTCTGTAATGTTGTCACTGCCAATCAGCTTTGCAGCATATGTTTTGCCGTTATAAAGCACAACTTTCAGTGAAGCAGCACTTGAAACGACATGGGCGTTTGTGATTATATAACCATCAGCCGTCATAATAATGCCGCTGCCTTCACTTGAAGGTGAAACGTCACTTTGGCCTGAACCATCGGTATTACCACTACCACTGCTATTATAAGCGTCGTCATCGCCAAAACTGTAGCGGTCTGTGCGTCCGCGTGTTGTTGTCTTCTGATTGGAATAATTTTCAATGCAGACTACAGACGGGAGGACTTTTTGGGCAACTTGCTGCTTTGTGAAGCCAGAAGTTGTAGTATTAGTATTTATTGCTGACGCAGTATTGTTTTTAGAAGCATTTTTGACAATGGTGAATGCCGCTCCAGAATTGCCCGGCTGCAGCTTAATTGTACCGTTATTAATCAGTGCGGCAAATCCGGCAATTGATCCGGCCGAAACAACAAGGCACGCGAGGACTCCAACAAGTACACGGCGCAGTGTATGCTTCTTAGGCTTTTCAGAAGGGACTGTCATGTTGCCTGGCGCTGGCTGATATGAACTATACGGGCGGTATGGCGGAACATTGCCACCGCTAAAGTAACTTGCATTATACTGGTTTGACTTGCCTGAGCTGTCGCTCTTAAAACTGCCTGACGGTGAACTTGAAGAAGTATAACTGCTGTGTGAGCCCGTTTCTTCCTTGTTTTCACCGCCGTAATAGCCATGATAACAGTCACCGTCCCACACAGTTCCTTTTGTTTCGTCATTGGCACTGCCTTTCCCGCTGGAAAAGCCAGACGTATTTTCATTTCTACTACTGTTTTTTCTGCTGTTTTTTCCGTCCTTGCCATAATTGTTGGAGCCAAACAATTCAATCACCCTTTCGTAATTTCACCGTGATTCTATTATGCACCCTTACTATGAAAAAGGTATGATTACAGATTTATATTTTTATGAATAGAATCTAAAAAAAATGTAAACACGCGTATAATTCATCATTTTTGACGGCTTCAAACTATAGGCTCTATGTCAATTACTAAAGAACACATGATGGTAAGCGCAATCAGTTTGACGTTCACACTGAATCTCCATCCTACTTTAACTTGTTAATGGCATTGCGCGTTTTTACAAGATATTCCTTGGTCTGCTTCATATTGCTCTTTGCAAGACCGAGGTAAAGAAGGTCGGTGACGATAAGGGAAGCGTTTCGGGAAGCGATGGCACCAAGCCGCAGTTCACGTTCCGTAGTGGGAACATAGAGCAGAATGTCTGAAAGCTTTGACAGCGGTGTCTTGCGAAACTGGGTGACGGCAATTGTCACGGCGCCGGTTTCCTTGGCAACCTTCATGGCGGTATTTACTTCATGCGTTTTCCCGCTGTAACTGATTGCAATGGCGACATCTTGGCTTGACATATGGGCGGCAGAAGCGAGCTGATCATGAAAATCATTGTGATAGACGACGCGGCGGTTGATGCGCGAAAGTTTCTCCATAAAATCCATGCAGACGATGCCGGATCCGCTGACTCCGAACAGATAAATCGTCTGGCATTTTAAAAGCGCCTGAACGGCTTGGGCAAGATTTTCGGCATTCAGCAGGCGGTAAGCCTGGTCCTGAAGCATCATATTCAGGTTTTTAGCTTTGTTCACGACGGTTTCCATGGAGTCTTCTTCCTCGATGACGTCGTCAAAGTTCATGGCCTCTTTGCTACTGTCGCGCGCAAGGTCCACTTTCAGAGCGGTGAAGCCGCGGTATCCGAGTTTGTGCGAAAAGCGAATTACTGCTGCGGCGGAAACTCCGACCACACTGCCCAAAGCCTGTGCGGAACTTTGGACTACCTCATTTGAATTCTGCAGAATGTATTTTGCAATTTTTTTCTCGGTTGGAGTGTAGCTTGCCATGCCTTCCTGTATTTTATAAATGCAACTCATTTACTGCTTCCCTGCTTCCGTGCTTACTGAATATTTTCAGGATGCTGCTTTAAAGAACGAATCGCCTTTGAAATATTTCCGTTCGCATTTTTTAATATTATATCACAGTTTTCTTTCGGCAGGTGAGTGATTGCCATGCAAATCGCGATTTTCACATTGCAGCCGCTTTGCTCAAGATACTGGGATGCTTCTTCATAGCTGCATTTGCTGCTGGACATGATTATGTGTTTGGCACGCTCGACAAGCTTTTCGTTTGTCGGCTGAACGTCGACCATCAGGTTTTTATAGACTTTGCCGTATTTTATCATCAGCGAAGTAGAAATCATGTTCAGAATCATTTTCTGTGCGGTGCCGGCTTTCATGCGTGTGGAGCCGGTAATTACTTCCGGCCCTACGATTGCCTCAATTTTAACGGCCGCATGTTCGGAGATTCTGGCATTATGGACACAACTGATGGCACCGGTCAGCGCACCGATGGAATTAGCGTAATCGAGGCCACCGATTACATATGGGGTCCTTCCACTTGCGGCAAGGCCAACAACCGTGTCGTTCGCGGTGCGCCTACAAGTCAAAATCATAATACGTTTCAGTTAACCAGCCAGAGCGACAAAGTCCCAAGCTTTGTTGCCGGTACTCCTGACATTTCCCGCACTCAACTTGTTTCGCACCGTGGAAAAGATTACTTCTATAAAATTACGGCGGCTGGGAAACCGGGACAGCACTCATAAATTTATATTGGTGGCAGCAAGTCCCTCTTGGCTGCAACGATTCAGTAGGTTCAGTGAGAAAACAGCTGCAATAAAAAATTCATGACCAATGGAGTGTCATTCATGAAAGGCTTTGGAATTTCTTTGTACCTTAGCACCGGCCCAGACCGCAATGCGGAAATTATAAAAAAAGCACACCGCGCCCATATGAAGTATGCCTTCACTTCTCTGCAGATTGCTGAAGAAAATACGAAAAATGGGAGGGAACAAATCAGCAGTCTTTTGGGGCTCTGCAAGAAATTCGGGATTTCCCTGATTGCGGACGTCAGCCCGTATACGCTGAAAAAAATGGGATACAGCAATTTCAAAGATCTGAAAAAGACGGCAATTTCTTATCTCAGAGTGGACTATGGTTTTTCATGCGAGGAGCTGGTGGAGCTTTCACATGATTTTCACCTGGTATTTAACGCCAGTACTCTTAAAGAAGATGAAATTGCCGAACTGCAAAGACTGCATGCCGATTTTACGAAATTCAGCACATGCCACAACTTTTATCCTAAACCACTGACCGGGTTATCGGTCGAGCGTGTGGAAAAAATCAATAAACGTATGCACAGCCTCGGAATGAAAACGATGGCGTTTGTAGCAGGGGACAAATCGTTTAGGGGGCCTTTGCATCAAGGCCTACCAACTCTTGAAAAGCAGCGTAACAGCCATGTTCTGCTGAATATGCTCCAGCTCTTTCAGGAGTGTGACACAGACATTTGCCTCGTGGGAGATATCGACGTAAGCGACACAGTTTACCGGCAGATTCAAGAACTTGCGGAAGGATATATCAGTCTGCAAGCCGAAATCAAGCCGGAATATCGTTTCCTTGCCGAGATAATCCATCACGACCGTCCGGATTCCAGTGATTATGTGATACGATCTCAGGAATCAAGGAAATATGTTTCAGAAGGCAGAACATTTCCCGTCGAACAATGCGGGCCGAGAAACATGGGAAGCATTTTTATAGCAAATACGGACTATTTGAGATATGCCGGGGAGCTTGAAATTGCACGGCAGAATCTACCGCCGGAAGCCAAAGTAAATTGTGCAGGCGCCGTGACTCCCGAATCTTTACCATATCTTCACTATATTCGGGATGGAATGGGATTTCGGTTTGTTTTGCCGCCTTCCCCAACCTTACCGAAAAATTAAATGAAAAGTCTGGACAATTTCATTGTCTGGGTATAACTGCGACAATATTTGATGAAAACCATATTAAGATTGACATT
>DHSD01000012.1:67618-71947 GCA_002411365.1 Ruminococcaceae bacterium UBA5295 | reverse complement strand
ATGAATGCACTCAAGTTTTTACCTGCTTCAATGTGTTGCTGAGCGTCCATTTGTTTTCACCTGCCTTTTCTCGCTTAAAGCGAATTTAAGTGCCAAAAAAAATAAAATCCGACGGGAAGCGATAAAGGCTCTCCATTTTTTTAACAAGCGTATAACTCGGCGCGCTTTTCCCATGCTCGTAATTTCTCAGCGTTGAAGCATCCACATTAAGCAGTCGCGCTGCCTCTTTTTGGGAAAGTTTCGCATTTACTCTAGCAGCTTCAAGAGTAATTTTAGGAAAGTCTGTTGCTTTCATCTATGTCACCTCTTTTCTGCGCTTATTATATCTCGCTTTAAGAGAGAAGTCAAGCTTAAAGATAATTTTTTTATTAAAATGCTTGATATATTCTCGCTTTTAGGATATAATACAAGCGAAAAGCGAGAAAGAGGAATGACTATGAAATATCAAGATACGCTGGATGCTGAAAAGCTTAGAAAAATATTCAGCAGGAACCTAAACCGCCTTCTGCAAAGTAATGGCCACAATAAGACTGAGTTAGCAAATTATATGGGCGTTTCAACATCTACCGTATCCGATTGGTGCAATGGTAATAAATATCCACGTATGGATAAAGTCGAAAAGATAGCTGCTTGGTTTGGAGTGTTAAAATCACAGCTCACCGAGGATGATACGCACAAAATTATTGAGGTTCCTGCTGGTTTCGAGCCTCTCCCTAAAATGGTTAAAATACCTCTCATTGGTGAAATTGCTTGTGGTACACCAATCCTCGCGGAGCAAAACGTTGAGGATTATATAGACTGCCCAGCGCTGTGCAAAGCCACTTTTGCTTTACAGTGCCACGGTGACAGTATGATCGGCGCTGAAATTCACGACGGCGACATTGTATTTATCCGAAAGCAATCAGAAGTTGAGAATGGGCAAATTGCAGCCGTGCAAATTGACGGCGGGGATTGCTACAACGCCACACTGAAACGATTTTATCGTACCGGTGATACTGTCACTCTTATGGCAGAAAACCCAAACTTTCCGCCGCTTACATTTCATAATGAAGAAATTAATCGAATTCACATTGCTGGACGTGCAGTTTACTGCCTGAGTAAAGTGAAATAAAAACAGCCACTCTCTCCTACTTGCGATAGGAAAGAGCGGCAAAGTGAAAAATCCCGGTCAGGAATCCTCCAATTAATATTATATATTTATGGCTAATTTTGTCAAATTAGAAGGAGGAGAATCATATGTTTTGTCCTTATTGTGGAAAAGACGCTGGAGACGCTAAATTCTGTCCGAACTGTGGGAAACCGCTTACTACTCAGCCTGCTCAACCGCAGCAGCCCGTGCAGCAACCAATGCAAGCGGCACAAGTCAAAGCAAAAAGAGTTATGACTATTAGGCACAATGCAGCGTACTTTGTGCCCATGGTAATAGTCCTTTTAGTCATGCTTCCATGCTTAATGATCCCAGATAATTCGTATAGGATTTGTCTATCCATCTTTTGCGTGATAATACTCGTAGGGTTTATTTTTAATTATCTAACTGCATCCCTTCGTTTTGATGGAAAAACTTTATCGGGGAAAAAGGGAGTTATAGTTAAAACAGTAATGTACTCTCCCGCTAGTAAAATACAGTATTGTAAACTTTCAAAATTTCTTTGGACTAATAAAGTAACAATTAAAGTTAGTGCTGAATCCGGTACTTATTCATTTAGCGATATGGCTAATGCAGAAAATTTTGTTCGCTATGTTAATGATGAAATTTCAAAATAAATAAAAAATCCGCCCTCTCCTACTCGCAATAGGAAAGAGCGGCTCACCATTAACTATATAATAAATCATACCAATTTTCAGGAAATCCGATACACCTTAGATCTATATATTCTTGATATTCATCAATTAAAACTTTCAAATTGTTCACAAAACTACTACTCCAATGGAATCTGCCTCGACAGAGAAGCTTAAGCACATAGATGTAGTCAAACAATTTTCGCCATAATTTATATGGACTATTTTTGGGTGTTACTGGGATTGCAGGAAAATCGAAAAAATACAATCTTGAATAATGCGCACAAAAATTTCTTAAATATGTAAGGCACATTAACCAACTGCTTACGTTTGTGTCAGTCGATTGAAAAAGACTTTTCGCGAGTGCCTTTTTATCTTCCCGTAATAAATCGTCATAGAAATATGACAATTCACCCATTGTAGAATATTCTATTATTACCCATACAGGAAATTTCCCATCATATTTTTTTATATGATGCTGCACAGCTGGTTGATTGCGGTTATTTGTTATATCCTTTTGAATATGCTCCAGAAATACATCATGCTTATGATAACCATTGTAATTCTTAGGATCAAGATACCCCAATGAACCATATTTATGGGCATGATAATAAGCAAGCTGCGTTCTTAGCATAAGTTCTAGCTCTTCAATTACTGGTGCCAAGATACCACGCATTTTTCTATCAAACTCATAGATCTCATATACTTTTTTAAAGCTTGTCCCAGCAACATATTCATCTTCACTAATTTTAAAAGGCAGAAAATAAGCTGTAAAGCGATAATAATTTATATGGTGTAATACTTTTATCGCTATATCATCGTTATTAATAATACAACCGCGTTTTTTTAGTTTCTGCAACTGCTCCGCATAAGTACTTGGCTGTTTTACGTCCATAATAAACCACCCAAATATAAAAATGTCCCCCACTGGGACACATCGCGCACATTGCTATGCGTGAGAGGTGCGGGGGGTCTCATTACTTACTATTATACACAGATGTAGTAAAAAGTATACTGCCAAATAGTTTAATTTCTTTGACTATACGGTAATTTTTCGCTGTTTAGCGTTATTTATCACCGTTTATCATATATTTTTAGAAATCCGCCCTCTCCTACTCGCAATAGGAAAGAGCGGCTCACCATCAGCAGGGCTGACAGTACGGTAATTACGCCATGATTATTGTACTCGTTCAGCCCTCAAAAATCAAGGAGGGCTATAATTATGCCTAAAAAGCAAAGCAAACCAGTTAGAAAACGTGTCTACCTCGGTAAGGGAAGCAACGGCAAGCCTATTTACAAAGCAGTCACTGGAAAAACAGAAGAGGAAGCCACTGAAAAGGCACTGCAAATAAAAATAGCACGGCGTAAAGGAATTGATGTTACAGCCGACCGGGACAGTTTTAAAAAATGGGCCGACCGCTGGTTGGCACTTAAACAAGGTGATGTTTCTGCCGGCCGCTATGATGTCTATTCTTATGCTGTCAACAAAATGGAACAGCTCTGGTATATTCCAATTATAAAAGTTTCGACCGGCGACATTCAGGACGTTATCAACGCGCTGGCGGAAAGCAACCCTCACACTGGCAAGCCCACAGCCAAAAAGACACTGATTGACGTCAAAAGCGCGGCAAAACAGATTTTTCAGTTGGCTATTGAGCAACGTGTGATTGAATACGATCCTGCCGAAGCCGTAAGGATTCCGCGGAAAGCCCCTCAGAGCGAGCGCAGGGCACTTACCAAAGAAGAGCAGCAATGGATTATAGACACACCACACAGGGCACAGCGCGGCGCTATGATTATGATGTATGCAGGGCTGCGGCGCGGAGAGCTGATTCCACTTTTGTGGTCTGATATTGATCTGAAAGCCAAAACGATCGACGTCAATAAATCTGTGGAAATTATTAACGGCAAATCCGTCCAGAAAGACGGCGAAGCCAAAACAGAGGCAAGTATTCGAACAATTGACATTCCGCAGCAACTTGTCGATTTTTTGACTTTTGAAAGAAAGAAAGACGGCATTACACCGGAAACCGAAGACACGCTCGTGATTCGGTCTGCGAAAGGCACGATGCTGACGGAAAGCGGATGGAAAAGACTGTGGGACGCATACTGGAATGTTTTGAATCTGAAATACGGTGATTTCACAGAATATAAAAAAGCCCATCCAGAAATTGATTTTAACAAACCGGAATCCGTCCATAACCCGCACGGAGTTCCGCCGATGATTCCGCCGATCACGGCCCACTGGTTGCGGCACACATTTGCAACACTTCTATATTTGGCAGGCGTTGACGTGCTCACTGCACGTGACCAACTTGGCCATGCAGATATTAAGACCACATTGGAAATCTACACGCATTTAGATAAAATTTATAAACGCCACAGTATGGACAGGCTGAGCCAATATATTTCCGGAGATAAGTCAGAAAAAGAATCAGGCGTAGAAGCCATGAGTTCAAGAGCCACATGAGTGCCACATATTTTATATTTTCACCTATCTTTTACTGGCTTCTGTTGGATAAAAAGGCATAAAAAAATCCCGCATAGAAT
>DHSD01000012.1:0-67288 GCA_002411365.1 Ruminococcaceae bacterium UBA5295 | reverse complement strand
GCTACCTTTACACAATTCCGCATAATTAACTACTTTGCAGCAGCAATATTTATTATACCAAATTAAATGGATTTGTCAATCCCTTATGCATTTTTTGCCGAAATGTTTTTATGCCACGGCGCACAGAAACGTTTCCTGTTATACTATATGCAGGGAGATGTAATTCATGGCCGACTTAAAAAAGCATTTTGGCATGAAAGAAAAAATACTTCAGGCCGCTAAGCAGGAAGAAGACATCAATAAAGCCGAATTCCGTGACGAAATAATTGAAGGCGAGGAATTTTCATGTGTTTGTTTCCATTTCTGCAAATTTAATGGCTGCCACATAAACAACTGTACTACAGAAAATCTTTATTTTGAAGATACGGTATTTGAAGGCTGTGACATTTCAAATTCTTCTTTTACAGAATCTTGTTTCCGCCGTGTCAAATTTATACGCTGCAAGCTCATGGGTACAGACTTTTCAGGCAGCGTTTTTGACTTTTCAGAATTTTCCGACTGTTCCTGCCGCTTCGCCGGATTCACTTCCGCAAAGTTCAAGCATACGGTTTTTTCAGGCTGTGACCTTGCGGAAAGCACTTTTCAGGAATGTACACTGGCACGCACCGAATTCCTGCAATGCTGCCTGCGAAAATCCGATTTTCTCCACACTCCGCTCAGCGGCATTGACCTCACAAGTGACGAAATAGAAAGATTGTCAGTCGCCGGCCCCGAGCTGCGCGGCGCAAAAGTAACCATGATGCAGGCCTGCGGCCTTGCCCATTATCTTGGCCTTATTATTTCCGGCTGAATTTTTGTATTCAGCCCTTTAAAATCCCGCTTTTGTCGATTGCACTAATTATTTTGCGCATATCGCCTTCATCACGCACAAGCGCAATGCGCACAAAGCCTTCCCCTGAAGGCCCAAAAGCCGCTCCCGGCGTTACAAGCACACCCGCCCGCTGCAGAAGGTCAATCGCAAACGCCTTGCTGCTTGTGTACGGCTTTGGAATCTTCGCCCACACAAACATAGTCGATTTTGGCATATCCACCTGCCACCCTATGGAATTAAGGCCGTTTACAAGCACATTGCGGCGGTGCTCGTAGGCGCGGCGTGTTGCTTCAACACAGTCCTGCGGCCCTGTAATTGCCGCTATGGCGGCTTTCTGAATCGGCAGGAACATTCCGTAATCTAAATTTGATTTCAACGCTTTCAGCATGCCAATCATCTTTTGATTGCCAAGCGCGAAGCCTATACGCGCGCCGGCAAGGCCATATGTTTTTGAAAGTGAATTAAACTCCACGCCGACATCTTTTGCACCGTCATACTGTAAAAAGCTTCCGCACTTTGCACCGTCAAACGTCAGTTCGCTGTATGCGTTGTCATGCAAGACCATTATGTCATATTTTTTCGCAAAAGCGACAAGGCCGCGGTAAAATGAGGGCGGCGCAATGCTCGTCGTCGGATTGTTCGGATAGGAAACAACCATAAATTTCGCCCTGCGCGCTACGTCTTCCGGTATGGCTTTGAGGTCTATTACGTATCCATTTTCCCTGCGCTGGGGCACATAGTACAGTTCCGCGCCGGCAAGGGCAGGGCCATCGGCAAAAATCGGATATCCCGGGTCGGGCACAAGCACAACGTCGCCCGGGTCCACAATAGTAAGTGAAATATGCGAAAGCCCGTCCTGCGAACCCAGCAGCGAAGTGACTTCCGTATGCGGGTCAAGCTCAACACCATATCTGCGCCGGTACCACCCGCTGACTGCGTCTTGCAGCTCGTCGGTGTCGCTGAGCGCATATACATAATTTTTGGTATCCTGCGCGCTTTCCACAAGCGCTTTTATGATATGCGGTGCAGGTGGGATATTCGGTGTGCCGACGCTCAGGTCAAAAACGGCTTTGCCTTTTGCCAATTCTTTCTGTTTCATCTCAGCCATAACGGAAAAGATACTTGTGTTAAAGCGTTTCATGCGCTCTGCGAATTTCATTCTGCCTGTCCCCTTTATCTTTAAGTACTAAAATGCTGCAGCATGTTTTGCTGCAGCAACTGTTTCATATTTTATCACATAAAAGCGAATTATGGAAGCCTTTCTAATTTGAGCTGCCATGTGTTCCATTTAAAAAACGTTTTTTCTAATCACAGGCAAAAAAACATGCTTCATTTATTGGGGCAGGCCAATACCTGCTCAGCGCAGCGTATGCCGTCAACCGCCGCGGAAACAATTCCGCCGGCGTAGCCTGCACCTTCGCCGCACGGGTAGAGCCCTTTAAGGGCGGCTGACTGCATATCGTCCCCGCGAATGATACGCACAGGCGACGACGAGCGGCTTTCAACTGCCGTCAGCACTGCATCAGGGCAGGCAAAGCCGTGCAGGCGCCTGTCCATCTCGCGTATGCCTGCGCGCATTGAGTCGGCTATGAAATCCGGCAGGCAGTCGTCAAGCAGGCACGGCGTCACGCCTCTCGGATATGTTGGCCGCACATCGCCAAAGCTTTTTGACGGCTGCCTTTTTAGAAAATCACCGACCCGCTGGGCAGGCGCACGGTAGTCTCCCCCGCCGAGGATAAAGGCTTTCCTTTCAAGCTTCCGCTGGAATTCAACGCCGGCAAGCGGCCCCTGCCCGCCGAAATCTTCAAGGCCTACGTTTACAAGCAATGCGGAATTTGCATTTTCACCATCGCGCGCAAATGTGCTCATGCCGTTTGTCACTACCATTTCAGGTTCACTTGCAGCAGCGATGACAGTCCCGCCCGGACACATGCAGAATGTATAGACGCCGCGGCCGTCTCCAAGGTGCACGGCAAGGCGGTAATCGGCCGCGCCGAGTGCAGGGTGGCCTGCAAATTTCCCATACTGCACCCTGTCTATCATTTTCTGCGCATGCTCAATGCGCGCGCCAACTGAAAAAGGCTTTGCCTCCATTGGCAGGCCGAGTGATTGAAGCATTTCAAAAGTATCCCGAGCGCTGTGCCCTACTGCAAGTATGACATTCTGTGTTTCCATCTGTTCTTTTGCACCGTCAGCCGTACAAAACTCAATGCCTGAAACGGCTCCGCCTCTAACTTTTATACCGGTCAGCCGTGTGTCAAAAAGTACGCTACCCCCGAGCGAGATTATTTTTTCCCTGATATTCCGCACCATCGCGGGCAGGTGGTCTGTCCCTATGTGCGGCTTTGCCTCATAAAGGATCTCTTCAGGCGCCCCAGCGGCGGCAAACTCCTCCAGCACTTTGCGTATGCGCGGGTCTTTTGTACCGGTATTGAGCTTTCCGTCTGAAAATGTACCCGCGCCGCCTTCACCAAACTGGACGTTGCAGTGTGTATCAAGGTTTCCTGCTTTCAAGAAAGACTTTACTTTCTTCTGCCTTTCTTCAACGCATGAGCCGCGCTCCAAAACAACAGGCCGCTGCCCCGCCTGAGCCAAAATCAGCGCGGCGAGCATACCTGCCGGACCAAAGCCGACAACAACCGGCCTCACCTCAAGCCGATGGATTTCCGGAAAGCTGTATCTGTATGGCTTTGCTTCAGTTATCCTTCTGTCGCTGGCTACATTGTTCTCGCTGCTGTCGGCTTCTATGGTACATATAAAATGAATGTCGTCCTTATGCCGTGCGTCAACTGATTTTTTATATAGTTTAAGTGAGCGTATCTTTTCCGGCTTTACCTTAAGCCGCTTTGCCGCTTCCCTTTTAAGGTCTTTTTCCGTTCCGTCAAGTTCAAGACGGATGCCCGTAATCCTGTATATCATTTTCCAATTGCCCTCCATTCGTCAAGCAGCGAATCTGCCGCCGCAATTCCAGCTGTTATCCCGCTCGCCCATGCCCACTGGAGGTTAAAACCGCCGCAGTCACCGTCAACGTTCAGCAGCTCTCCGCAAAGGTAAATACCTTTGCAGCATTTTGACTGCAGTGAATCATCGGTTTCCTTAAGCGGCACACCTCCGGCTGTGACCTGCGCATTCTGCCACGGCATTGTGCCCTGTACCGGAAAGCGGAAATCCTTCACGGCACACGCCATGCTGTGAATATCACTTTCCGTCAGTGAGCCTGACGGAACCGGTGCGCCATTAAGGGCATATTTTGTCACTTCCATGCCGAGCGATTTGTTAAGCAGCCCTTCCGTCAGCCTGTCGGCCGGCAGCTCGCCAAATCTGGCAGCCTGAAGGCGGAAAAACTTTTCAAGTGCGGCAGCGCTGTATTCCGGCGCAAGGTCAAGCGAGATTTCAACTGTTTTCCCACCGGATTTCCTGATAAAGCGGGAAAGTTCAAAAATACAGATCCCCGAAACAGCGCGCTCTGTAAACTGCACTTCACCTTTTATCCTGCGAAGCGTCTTTTTATCCTTGAGAATGGACGCGTCAGCCATGCAGCGAACGCCTTTAAGCGGGCGCACGCGCTTTGCGTCAGTCCGTATCTGCACAAGTGCAGGGTAAAGCTCCGTCACTGTGTGCCTAAACGGGCGCAATAACTCAAAGCTGTCACCATTTGAGCCGGACTGCGGGCATGCTTTTCCTCCGGCCGCATCTATTATGCGCCGCGCTTTGACATTACCATTTTCTGAAACCGCAGCAAACCCTCCGGGTATGTTCTCAATGCGCTTTACAGGGAAGTTGCAAACTTGCTCAACACAGGCAGAGTCAAGGCTGCAGCGAATAATATTCAACACCGACGATGCCTGAAGGCTGTAAGGATAAATGCGACCGTCTTCAAGCTCGCGGCACAGAAGCCCATGAGCGCGGAAAAAGGCAATAACTTTTTTCGGAGTGCATCTTTTAAGCACTGCCCCGGCCTGCTTAACATCGCCATGGTAATGCGCCAAATCGCAGGCAGCGAGGTTTGTAATGTTGCACCTGCCGTTTCCGGTTATGAGAAGCTTCTTCCCCACCCTTGGATTCTTTTCAAGCACGGCAATTTTCAGCTGTTTGCCGGCCTGCCGTGCACGTTCAGCCGCAGCAAGCGCCGCGGCAAGGCCTGAAGCGCCCCCGCCTATTACGGCAATATCATACTGTTTCATTTGCCCCTCCCCTAAAGTTCCGTTTCCGGCTGCCAGTTCAGCCTGCAAAAAACAGGAACGCAAATGCGGATATAACTATCAGCACGGCACAGGCAAGTGCAACTATGCGCACTGCCAGAGAATATCTGCCTTTTCTAACGCCTTTTTTAGAGTTTTTCCCAGCTTTCAAGGGATCGCCTCCACCGAACCGAATAAATTTATTATAGCAAAAAATCACCGGAAAACAACAAGCCTGCAAAAAGCACTTCCGCTTTTGCCGCGCTCGGCCTGCTTTATGAGATAATATTAAATTTTTTCATTGGTTCTAAAAGCAGAGCTTAAAAGTTTGCCTGTTTTTGTCAACAGTTTTGTTGACAAGCCTATAGTTTTGCTCTAAAATAAAAAAAGCCTTTACCTTTAGACATAACGCAGGAGGTGAATTTATGGCCAATAGACATTACAGTGACAGCAATTACAGCCGCTCTTACAGTAGGGATACAGACAGCCGCCAGTATCCTTCCGGGCACTCAGGTACACGCAGAAGCGGCTATTACAGATATCAGGACGACAGGGACACCGGCGGCCGCCAGTATCCTTCCGGGCACTCAGGCACAAACAGGAACGGTTATAACAGATATCAGGACGACAGAGACGTCGACCGTTACCATTATGTAGACCGCGATATCTACAGCAACAGTGCGCCGGAGCGGCGCCACGGCAGCCGGCCGCCAAAAAAGAAAGGCGGCTGTGCCAAAAAAGTTTTCAGCACGCTGCTCGTTCTTGTGCTTATTGCGCTTGGCGGCGGGTACATTTACTTCCACGTACTGGCTTCGCGCCTTAACCGGTCGGACAATGTAAACAGCAACACTTTGCAGCGCTATGTGCAGCAGCCTGCCGCCGCACCGGCATGGGATGTGGCAAATGACGGTAATGTAATGAACATCCTCCTGCTCGGCATTGATGAAAACAAAGACGGTTCCGACGGGCGCTCAGACAGCAATATGCTCGCCTCCATAGACAAAAAGTCTAAGAAAATACGCCTTGTTTCCTTCCTGCGCGACTCTTACCTGCAGATTCCCACGGTCGGGAAATACAAACTCAACGCAGCTTATGCAAACGGCGGTGTTGCACTGACCATGCAAACACTCGAAAACAATTACCGCGTAAATATCGATAAGTACGTTTCAACGAATTTTAACAACTTTGCCACCGTTGTCGACAAGATGGGCGGCCTCGACGTGCCGATGACCTCCGCAGCCTGCAGGCAGGAAAATATCAATATCGGTACACGCCTTTCTGCCGGCACCAACCATCTGAACGGCAAGCAGGCCCTGTACTACGCACGCATCCGCAAAGCGACAGACAAATTCGGCCACGATGATTACGGCCGCGCAAGCCGCCAGCGCCAGGTAGTAGAACTTATGATACAGAAAATAAAATCGATGAACCTTGTGCAATCCGGCAAAATTATGTACGACTACCTTCCGTATGTGAAAACCAACCTCACTGACTCGGAGCTTGCCTGCATTGCCTCCATCGGCGCAACACTCTCGCAGTACAAGGTAGAAACTATGCAGATTCCTGTGCCCGGTACATTTAACGACCAAAAAGTTATAGATGGCGTAGGCAAGGTTGTTGAAATTGACCTCAAGGCAAACTGTGCGAAGCTGCGGCAATTCCTTTACGGTGACGTAAGCAGCGGCAATTAACATGATTTTGTTTATGCGGCAGGGGGTGCAGAGATGCGCCCCCTGCTTTTATTTTACTTTTATTTTAAGGGTTATAATGGTATAATAAATAAATCAGCACATTAAAATAAATTCGCTCCCGGAGGCTAAAAAAATGGATAAAAAGACCTTTTACATCACAACACCGATATATTATCCGTCCGGCAAACCGCACATCGGGCACTGCTACTGCACACTTGCCTGTGACGCAATGGCCCGCTACAAACGAATGCAGGGTTATGATGTAATGTTTCTGACCGGGACCGATGAGCACGGCCTTAAAATCGAGCAGAAAGCGGAAAAGGAAGGCATTACGCCAAAGCAATATGTCGACCGCATGGCAAAGCAGTTTCAGGACTTATGGAAACTGCTCAATATCTCAAACGACAAGTTTATCCGCACAACCGACGATTACCACGTAAAAGCCGTACAGAAGATATTTAAAGAGCTTTACGACCGCGGCGATATTTACAAAGGCGTGTACAAGGGCTGGTACTGCACCCCGTGCGAGTCGTTCTGGACAGAGACGCAGCTTAAAAACGGCAGGTGCCCCGACTGCGGCAGCGAGGTGAAAATGGCAAACGAAGAAGCGTATTTCTTCCGCCTCTCCAAATATGCAGACCGGCTGCTTAAGCTTTACCATGACCACCCCGACTTCATACAGCCTGAAAGCCGCAAAAATGAAATGATAAGCTTTATCAACCAGGGCCTTCAGGACCTGTGCGTCTCGCGCACAAGCTTTACCTGGGGCATACCTGTGACATTCGATCCAAAACACGTAATATATGTATGGGTTGACGCCCTTACAAACTATATCACCGCGCTCGGCTACGGTTCGGACGACGATTCGCTTTACAAAAAATTCTGGCCGGCTGATGTGCATTTTGTTGGTAAAGAGATTGTCCGGTTCCACGCCATCATCTGGCCGGCTATCCTTATGGCGCTCGGCCTTCCCCTCCCGAAGCAGGTTTACGGCCACGGCTGGCTCCTTTTCGGTGACGGGAGCAAAATGAGCAAGAGCAAAGGCAATGTCGTCGACCCACTTATCCTCTGCAAGCGCTACGGCGTAGACGCCATACGCTATTTTCTGCTGCGTGAGATTCCGTTTGGTTCAGATGGGCTCTTCACAAACGAAGCGCTGATAAACCGCATAAACTCAGACCTTGCAAACGACCTCGGGAATCTCCTTTCACGCACGACGGCAATGGTTGAAAAATACTTTGGAGGAAAGATTCCGGCCGAACGTGAAAGCGCGCCTGTTGACCTTGAGCTTATAAATATGGCGCTCGCCCTGCATGGAAAATGTGACAAAGCCATCAATGGTTATCAGTTCTCAGTCGCACTTACAGAAATATGGAAAGTTATTGCCCGCGCCAACAAATATATCGACGAAACAGCACCATGGGCTCTCGGCAAAGACGAAACAAAACGGCCGCGCCTTGCATCTGTGCTTTACAACCTCTGCGAAACGCTACGCATAATTTCAATCATGCTGACGCCGTTCATGCCTGAAACAGCGGTAAAAATGCAGGCTCAGATAGGTGCCTCGGCCGACGAGCTGACTTATGCCTCCGCCGCAAAGTGGGATATTCTTCCAAAAGATGCTGCCATTACAAAAGGTGCGTCGCTGTTTCCGCGCATAGATGTTGCCAAAGAGATAGAGGAGCTCAACAAGCTTATTCCGAATCCGGCCGATAAAGCTGGCAAGAAAGCCGAAGCCGGCGCAGTGGAAAAGCCCGCAGGCATTGCGCAGATAACCATAGACGATTTTGGAAAAATCGACCTCAGGGCGGCAAAAGTCAAAGCGTGCGAGCGCATAAAACGCTCAAAGAAGCTGCTTAAGCTTACACTCGACGACGGCACAGGTGAGCGCACTGTTGCTTCGGGTATATCTCAGTGGTACAAGCCTGAAGACCTTGTAGGCCATACCGTCATAATTGTTTCAAACCTCAAGCCTGTAAAGATGTGTGGCGTTGAAAGCCAGGGCATGATACTCGCGGCCGACGCCGGTGAAAATGAAGTCCACGTCATCTTTGCAGACGGCGTGCCTGCCGGAAGCAAACTGAGATGAACCGCTACAGCCATATTTTTGACTCTCATGCACACTATGACGACCCCGTGTTTGACGGCGACCGCGGAAAGCTCCTCAGCGAGCTGCCTTCGCTCGGTGTTTACCGCGTCGTTGACTGCGGCTCCGATATTGCATCGTCTGAAAAAGCAGCCGCCCTTGCGGCAAAATACCCGTACTTCTATTTTGCCGCCGGCATCCACCCGGAAGAAGCGCGCAACTTACCGGACGACTGGGAAAATTGCATACGCTCACTGCTGAAAAAGCCTAAGGCTGTCGCCGTAGGAGAGATCGGGCTTGACTACCACTTCCGCGAAAATCCTCCGCGTGAAGTCCAGAAAGATATTTTTGTGCGGCAGATACTTCTCGCAGAATCGCTCGGCCTGCCTGTAATCGTCCATGACCGCGAAGCGCACGGCGACACGATGGACATACTGAGAAAGTACAGGCCACACGGCGTTGTCCACTGCTTTTCCGGAAGTGTCGAAATGGCAAAGGAAGTCCTTGGAATAGGTATGTATATAGGTTTGGGCGGCTCCGTCACATTCAAAAATGCGCGCATCCCCGTTGAAGTTGCCAAAATGGTGCCGCAAGACCGCATACTGCTTGAAACAGACTGTCCATATATGGCGCCAGTGCCATTCCGCGGGAAGCGAAACGACTCGTCGCTTATTGCCTGCACGGCAAGCCGCGCCGCTGAAATCCGCGGCGAAGATACACAGGAGCTCATAGACAAAGCCTGCCAAAATGCGGAGCGCCTTTTCCTCAGCGGGCAGCATACCGAAAAAATCTGATGGCCATATAAATTCCGCCGCCGCTGTTTCCATTAACAGCGGCGCTTTTTTCAGCTTTCGGCTTTTTGCAGCATTAAAACAAGGGCGGTTATGTCGTCGTCATGGCCGTCGCTGCGACGTGCAATCGCCTGCGAGACTATTTCTTCAGCCAGTTCCTGAGGGATCTCTCCCTTCCAGTCTTCAATCCCGTCGCATATCCACTTGCTGCCGGAGCTGAGTGCCCCGTCGGAAAGCATCACAATAACGTCCCCGGCCGACAAAGTGTCGGCCGACTTTGCGAACTTCACTTCATTAAGTATGCCAATGGGAAGGCCGGACATTTCTTTTGTAAACGCGCACCTGTCACGCCGCAGTATGGTCGCCGGCGCGCCTGCCTTTAGAAATTCCGCCTCCCCGCTGAACATATCAAGCGTGGCAATATCCATTGTGGCAAGCGATTCGTCGCCCGACTTTGCAATGAGCGCGGAGTTGACTATTCGCAGAGCGGCATCAAAACCTATGTCGGCTTTAACAAGGCTTTCCATTATACCGCAGGCCATGGCTCCGTCCACCGCCGCACGGCCGCCCGTTCCCATGCCGTCGCTAATAATTGCTATCTGCCTGCCGTTCCCGTCGGGGAAACTTCTCCAGCAATCGCCGCAGAATTTTCCGCCTTTGCAGCTGTGCTGTGCGCACCCTGCCTTTACATGGTAGCGCGCCTTTTCATTTATGCGTATGCGGCATTTCCCGTGCGCCGTATTGATATATGGAATTTCAAACGTCCTGCCGCACGCGCGCGAAACCTCTGCCGCCAGCTCCCCTTTCTTAACGTGCGAGCAGTCCGCCGCCGAAGCAGCAGCCTCTACAGTCATGCGGCCAAACCTGTCCACACGGCAGCTGACCTCCGACGGCTGCATACCCGCAAGCCGCATTACATCTGCCGCTTTCTGTGCCGCCCCCGCGTCAAAGCGCTCAAACATCTCCATGTCTGAGGCCATATCCTCAAGCATATGGCCGGTTGTTGTGAATTGCTGCGCCACAACTCCGCGCACCTGCCTTGCGCGGCTTTCAGAGGCTTCCAGCACAGAAAACTCACTGTAATTCCTGTTGACCGCTTCAGCGATTTCCCCAAGCCGGCCACAGTGCGTTTTCATCTGCCTGCAGAAATCGTCCCTACCAACCTTCCCATTCGCACGCAGATTTTCCGTCAGGTTGTTGAAAGCGTCCATCGTTTCATTATAACCGTGCTCCCAGCAGTAATTCCTCAGGCCGCATGTGCGGCACACTTCATCTATTGCCTTGTGATAAACGCCGCCAATGTCTGGAGCGCATGTCCGCGCAAGCTTCCGCGAGACCTCTTCCACCGACTCCGAAACACCCTGAAGGGCTTCCGCGGCAAAGTCTAACTTCATCACTATAGAACGCCGCAGGCCTTCGCCGTATTCCGAACTGTCGCTGCGCGTGAAAAAGCCTATAAGAAACCTCCCCGTCTTCGCCGGCAACAGCAGATATATCACAGTTGCCGCCGCGACCTCATAAAGCCCTGCCGTCACCTCGGCCTTCCCGCCCACCTGCAGCGAAGCGAGACCGTTAGAAAGCACGAACGCCGCGGCGGAAGCAAGGCGGCCCACAGGAGCAAACAGGCCGGCCATCATGCCCCCGAGCGCATAGGCGCCCGAAAGGTAGCTCAGCCCAGATGTAGACAGGCTGAAAGCAAGGCCTGCTGCAACACCAGCTATGCTTCCGCCCGCAACGCCGCCATAGCGTGCGGTGATAAGTATAAGCAAAACCGCACATATCCTGCCGGCAGAAACATTGCCGATTTTAAGCCCTTCGAGCGCGAGCAGAAAAATGCACGCCGAAATTGCGCCGCACGCTATTTCCTGCTGGCCCCAGTCGCCTGCGCTGCGCCCTGACTGCACCGCCGCGACCGTCTGCCTAAAAAAGTAAGCGGCACAGCCCGCCGTCAGCGATTCTGCAACATACATTACCGTTGCCATGAATCCAGAGCCGCTCACAATTGCCACTGCGGCCGAAGTAGTCATAAGCGGCAGGAAAGCCGCCGCCGGCGCAAAGGCCGGGTGCGCCCGCAGCTTTACAAGGTCATTAAGTGCCCACCGTATAGCCGCAGCAGCGATTGTCGCCGCAAGGTAATGCACAGGCACCGCCGCCACAGAGGGCAGCATGCAGCCAAGCACACCGCCTAAGGTTGCGCTTAGCAGAACGGAGTATGGCACCGCCGCCACAGCCGCAACGGCAAAAGGCGTGTACTGGCCAAAAATCACCGCCCGCGAGCAGAGCAGAACGGCGGCAAATGCTACAAGTTGCCTTGCAGCGGCTTTTGCCGGAGCGGCCGCCACCTGCGAAAAATGAATCCGCTGTGTTTTTTCAGCCATCATTTTTTTATCACATCCATTGTTTTTTCATTCCGCCTTCAAGTTACGGGCAGCTCAGGCAGATTTGGATTACCCAATATTTTACATTTTTATTATACTATCAGTATATTAACTTTCATGTCATAACATGGCGTAAATTTTTGTGGAATCAAATCGAAAAATCAGCATAAAAAAGATATTGCGCTTTTTCTGTTCAATAGCGCATTTCTGTGCTAAAATAAAATAAATTCTTTCCGTGCGGAAGCCGGCAATATTTCAGGAAAAAGGAAGTCATCTGTATGAGCTATCAGTTTTCAGACCGTGTGCAGTCGCTGAAACCGTCGGCGATTCGCGAAATTTTCAAGTATGCGGCAGACCCTGACGTTGTCTCACTTTCTGCAGGCAATCCGGCTCCGGAAGCCTTTCCCGTCAAGGAAATCGCGGAAATTTCAAACGAGATATTGAAAAACCGGCCGGTCGACGCACTCCAGTACAGCGTGACGGAAGGCTACCCGCCCCTGCGCGAATACCTCACCGGCTACATGAAGAAAGAGCACAATATAGGCCGCAGCTTTGACAGCATCCTTATCACAAGCGGCGCATCACAGGCCATGGACCTTTTTACAAAGTCAATTCTCAATGAAGGCGATACCGTTATCTGCGAAGCGCCAAGCTTCATAGGCTCGCTCAATACGTTCCGCTCTTTCAAGGCTCACCTGTGCGGTGTGCCTATGGAACCTGACGGCATGAATATGGACGCGCTGGAAAAAGCCCTCAACGAAGAGAAAAACGTAAAATTTATCTACACAATACCGAACTTCCAGAACCCGACGGGCGTAACCATGAGCGCCGAAAAACGCCGCCGCATGTACAGGCTTGCAAAAGAGCACGGCGTGCTTATCCTTGAGGACAACCCTTACGGTGACCTGCGCTTTGAGGGCAACCATATAGAAGCCGTAAAGTCGCTCGACGAAGACGGCATAGTCGTGTATGCGGGGACATTCTCAAAAGTCATTGCGCCCGGCATACGCGTCGGCTACTGCATAGCGCCGAAAGAGATAATCCAGAAAATGGTCGTCTGCAAGCAGGGCGAAGATGTCCATACTACCATATGGAGCCAAATGGTATGCTATGAGATGATGGCGCACCACGATTTTGACGCCCACCTGCGCCGCTTAAAGGAAATATACCGCAAAAAGGCAAAAGTCGCTTCCGATGCACTCGACCGTTTCCTCGCCCCGAAAATAACATACCTTCCAATCCAGGGCGGCCTCTTCTTCTGGTGTACGCTTCCCGACGGTGTCAATATGATGGATTACTGCAAAAAGGCGGTGCAGAAGAAAGTATGTGTCGTGCCCGGCAATGCTTTCCTTACAGATGAAACACAGCCGTGCTCTTCTTTCCGCATAAACTATACAACACCAACGGACGAGAAACTTGTAAAAGGAATTAAGATTCTCGGAAGCATACTATAAATCCAACAATAAGTATTTTTATACATAAATAATACAATCTGTTCTGTTGTTTGCGCTTTTGGCGCAATTTTTCGAAACGGAGGCATATTTCATGACAACACCAGAAAAAAATGAACCGGCCAGCACAGTTGAACGCAAAAAAGTAATATTCAGCGCCATACAGCCAAGCGGTACAATCACGCTTGGAAATTATCTTGGCGCGCTCAAAAACTGGATAGGCCTGCAGGACAAGTATGACTGCATTTATGCGCTTGCAGACCTGCACACAATCACAGTGCGACAGAAGCCCGCGGATCTCCGCCGCCACACACTCGAAGCTTACGCGCTTCTGCTCGCGTGCGGCATAGACCCTAAAAAGAGCCTTTTCTTTATCCAGAGCCATGTACCCACCCATGCACAGCTTGCGTGGGTGCTTGCCTGCCACACGCAGTTTGGCGATCTTCAGCGCATGACGCAGTTTAAGGACAAGTCTGCCAAACACCCAGACAACGTAAACGCCGGCCTGTTCACATACCCCGTCCTCATGGCGGCCGACATACTGCTGTATCAGGCAGACCTTGTCCCTGTAGGTGTGGATCAGAAGCAGCACATGGAGCTTACGCGCAACATTGCTGAACGCTTCAACAGCATTTACGGCAATGTCTTTACCATACCTGATGCGTATATCCCTAAAGAAGGCGCGAAAATCATGTCGCTGCAGGACCCGGCAAAAAAGATGAGCAAGTCTGACGAAAATGTGAACGCATCCATCGCCGTGCTTGACAAACCGGAGGACATCATGCGGAAATTCAAGCGCGCAGTAACCGACAGCGAATCCTGCGTGCGCTACGGTGAAGGAAAAGACGGCATCAATAACCTCATGGGCATCTATGCCTGTGTTACCGGCGAAACTTACGAACAAATTGAAAAGGACTTCGCCGGAAAAGGCTATGGGGATTTCAAATCCGCCGTCGGCGAAGCAGTCGCCGAGCATCTGCGCCCAATCCGTGAGCGCTACGCCGATTATATGAAAAACCGCGACTATATGGAGCACTGCTGGAGCGACGCCGCCCAGAAAGCCTATGGCATCTCCAACCGCACACTGCGCAAGGTTATGAAAAAAGTTGGCTTTGTCCAGCCAAAATGTTCCTGATTTCTTCCTAATAATTTTTTAAGTGAAAATCCGACACATTTTTCGTCGTACACACGGCTTTCCCTGCTACCATTTAATTTGGTGATTGGGAATTATGTTTAAGAGACATTCAAAGAGAATAGTTTTTTACTGTATACTGCTGCTTTTCTTCATATGCATGGTGCCTTCCATCTCGAAGGCCGCACCTGAACGCCGGCCTGTACCGCATGAGCAGGAAAAGCTTGCCGAAGACACGACTGTTGAGGAACTTGGAAGCCTGTTCGGCATTAGCAGCGATTTTCGGATTATAGTCTGGAAAGCCGACGGTTCCGTCAGGAAAAGCGGGTGCCTTGAAACAGGCGACGTTGCTGAAATCGACAACAGCCATGGCTCTCTGGTGTACTGCTGCGGCATCACCATTTTGGGCACGCCTTCATCCAGCAGCGCAGCCGATGGCTCCGGAACCGAAAACTCTTCTGCCATTTCATCCGGTCCTCCAAATACTTCTTCAGTGCCAACGCCAAAACCCGAAAGCACCCCAGCATATTCAAAATGGAAGCCAAACACGGGAAGCATTTTTGTAATTGAAAATCCCGTGCCTGTTGAGAAAGTCTGGGCTGCGCTTGGCTTTAACGGCCTTGACGGTGCTGTGAGCGCCACGGTCACTTCAAAAGACGGCGTGCGGCGTATGTCCGGCCCCGTATGCAGCGGCGACACCATCACGGTGCTCAACGCCGACGGATACGCCATATGCACCATACCGGTAGCGGTGCGCGGCGACATTACCCGTTCAGGGCAGGCAACAAAAGCCGGGTGTTCAATACTTTATGGCTATCTCACCGGTAAAAACAGCCTTTCTCCTGACCTCCTCGCTGCTGCCGACATGAACCGCGACGGGAGCGTGGATACATCAGACCTGCTGGCAATGAAGCAGAAAATAAATTTGGAGTCTTCTGCGCCATCAGCACCGTGACAGTACGCAATTCATAAAGGAGAACATAAAATGTTTGAGCCAATCCTGATAAAAAACTTGTATGACCTCAGCCACACCGCAGCGCGCCCGCTCCTTGAAACGCTTGATTATCCGTGGGAAGCGCTGCCAAAGATAGAAGAATTCATAATAAAGCTCGGCGCTTCCCTGCCGCCGGATGAATATGAGCTCCGCGGGGAAAATATATGGGTGGCAAAGTCCGCCAAAGTGTTCAGCTCCGCTTACCTGCACGGCCCGTGCATCATCGGGCCGGAAACCGAGGTGCGCCAGTGCGCGTTCATACGCGGCAGGGCGCTTGTCGGCAAGGGGTGTGTCATCGGCAATTCCACAGAACTTAAAAATGTGGTAATCTTCGACCATGTAGAGGTGCCGCACTACAATTATGTAGGCGACTCGATACTCGGCTACCGCGCTCACATGGGTGCCGGCTCCATTACGTCCAACATTAAATCTGACAGGACCCCCGTCACCATAAACACGGCCTCCGGGCGCATTGAAACAGGTTTAATAAAAATTGGCGCCATGCTCGGCGACCATGTTGAAGTCGGGTGCAACACCGTCCTCAACCCCGGCAGCATAGTCGGGCGCAACACGAACATCTACCCGCTCTCAATGGTGCGTGGCTATATTCCGGCAAACAGCATTTATAAGCGCCGAGGTGAAATAGCCGAAAAGCGCTGAACTTGCGCCCTGCGCAAATATATACAGGAGCTCTGGACTGCAGGGCTCCTGTTTTTAATCACAAAGACCCGCATTTTACTTTGTCCGCTTTTTTAGCTATAATGGAGAATTACAGAGAGGAGGATATCTTTTGAATCCTGCGACAGGCTCTTTATTGCCTCCATCATTTCCTTCTGAAATGTTAACTACCATCCTTTTTATTCTGCGGATTATAGTGCCTTTCTCCTGCATTGCAGTTGCCGCAAGGTGTTTCACATCAATGCGTTTAGGCAAAAGGAGGAAAGACCCGGTTATACTTCTGGAAGATACGGCAGCTCATCGCATCCTTCCCGTTTTTTACTGGGAAAATTCCATCGGGCGCAGCCGCAGCAGCGACATTGTGCTGCATGACCAGACCGTAAGCCGCTCCCATGCCGTGCTTATGCGCCGTGAAAGCGGCTGGTTTGTTTCAGACACTAACTCCAAAGCCGGCACTTTGGTAAACGGCCGGAAAGTAAAGGAGCGCGCGCCAGTCTTCCCCGGCGACGTAATCAACATGGGCGCAACTGAGCTGACGCTCAGGCGAGTAGAAAGCCCCGAAATTGACCCGTTCCGCCCCGTTTACCGCCGCGCGGCCTCCCCATTTTCGCTCATGTGGTCCGTGTTCATCATACAGATCCTTCTCGCCGTGCAGGTAATATTTGCAAAGGGAAACCCAGATTTTAACGCTGCGCTCCCCCTCGGTCTTCTTATGCTCACTGAGTGGATACTTTACCTTTACTCAATCACCATACGCGGGCAGGTCAGCTTTGAGCTCGAAACTCTTGCTTTCCTGCTCTGCGGCATAGGCATCACGCTCATATCTGGCGTCAGCGTTAAAGACGCTTTTATGCAACTTGTGGCAATTGTTCTCGGCATCATATTTTACCGCATGATGATCTGGTTTCTCGGCGACATGGACCGCGTAACACGATGGCGCGTTAAAATTGGTGTGCTCGCCATCCTGATGTTTGCCGGTAACCTGCTGCTCGCCAAGTCGCGCAACGGCTCGAAAAACTGGATAAGCTTAGGCCCTGTAAGCATACAGCCTTCTGAGCTTATAAAAGTAGCTTTTATCATCGTCGGCACTTCTACGCTGGACAGGCTGCAGACATACAAAAACCTGACTGGATTTATCGGCTTCTCGGCCATATGCATGGGTGCGCTGTTCCTAATGAAGGACTTCGGCACCGCATGTATATTCTTCATGGCATTCATCATAATCGCATTTATGCGCTCCGGCAGCATAAGAACAGTGTTCCTCGCCTGCGCGGTAGCCGTGTTCGGCGCTTTCCTTATCCTCAAAATCAAGCCTTACGTCGCACAAAGGTTCGAAGTCTGGCACCATGTATGGCAACATACTAGCGACAGCGGCTACCAGCAGGTGCGTGTGCTGAGCTATTCCGCTTCAGGCGGCCTTTTTGGCGTCGGCGCAGGCCACGGTTGCCTTGAAAATGTCTTTGCTTCCACAAGTGACCTCGCTTTTGGCATGATGTGCGAAGAGCTCGGCATAATACTTGCAATTACCGTTGTTGTTATTCTCGCTTTTCTCGCTCTTTACGCGCGCTCCGAAGCAACGCGCAGCCGCTCAACGCTTTACTCAATTGCTGCCTGCGCTGCAGGCGGCATACTGATTTTTCAGGCCTGCCTCAATGTTTTCGGTTCCACAGATATTCTTCCGCTCACAGGTGTTACGCTTCCGTTTATAAGCCAGGGCGGCACCAGCATGATTTCCGTCTGGGGCCTGCTTGCTTTCCTTAAAGCGAGCGATGAGCGCACTTATGCAGTAAGGAGGCAGAGAAATTGAAAACCATGGGGAAACGCTCCCTTATTATCTTTTTCATTGTTGCCTGTTTCTTTTTAGGCATCGGCTCTTTCCTCTACAGCTTTGCAACGCAGGGCGGCAGCTGGGCAGTGCAGCCTTTCAACGGGCACATATCAGGCTCGGCCGCTTCCGCCGGTGCAGGTAAAATACTCGACCGGAACGGTGTCGTCCTTGTAGAAAGCAAAGGCGGCAAGCGCGTATATAACAGCGATTACGACACACGCTGCGCCATGCTCCACACAGTAGGCGACACGCAGGGCTTCATTTCGACGGGCGTGCAGTACAACTACAAGTCAGAGCTTTCAGGTTATAACCTCGTAACCGGGCTCTTCTCCCCTACTGGGAAAAACCTCGGCTCAGATATCCACCTGACGCTTGACAGTAAACTCTGCCGCCTTGCACGCGAAAAGCTCGGCAGCAGGAACGGCGCCGCAGCACTTTACAATTATCGCACCGGCGAGCTGCTGTGCATGGTCAGCACACCTGATTTCGACCCCGACAGCCCGCCTAAAGACATAAACACAAACCCGGCATACAAAGGCGCATATTTTAACAAGGTCATTTCTTCAACATTTACGCCGGGCTCGATTTTCAAGCTCGTAACATCCGCAGCCGCCATCGAAAATATACCTAACCTTGACAGCCGCACATGGAACTGCAACGGCAGTATAACGATAAACGGCAACAGGATCACCGATGTAGCCCCCTACGGGCGGCTTACTTTCCGCCAGGCACTCGCACACTCCTCAAACGTAGCTTTTTCGCAGATTGCCATTGAAGTAGGCGCATCGAAAATGATGAACGAAGCCAGCACAATGGGGTTTGGGCGCAGCTTCACACTCGGCAGCATACATTCGGCAGCAAGCAACTACAGCGTAAAATCCGTAAGCGAAGACCAGCTCGGCTGGTCAGGCGTCGGGCAGTACACCGACCTTGTAAACCCATACCACTACCTTGTGCTTATGGGCGCCATAGCAAACGGCGGGCAGCCTCTAATGCCATATATGATAAAGAACATCACAACGCCTGTAGGCATAACGTCAAAAGTAGGCACTGCTACTCTCGGCGGCTCACTTATCCAGTCTTCCACGGCAGCGCGCCTTAAGGATTACATGCGCTATAACGTGTCGCACGAATATGGCGACAGCCTGTTCCCCGGCCTTGATGTCTGCGCAAAAACAGGCACCGGCGAGGTTGGCCATGGCAAAGGGCCTAACTGCTGGATAGCAGGCTTTTCATCAAATGAAAACACGCCTTACGCATTTGTCGTCCTCGTTGAGGACTCGTCTTTAGGGAGCATATCTTCGGCAGGCCGGATAGCGTCTTCCCTTATTAAGGCGGCCGCAGGCTCCTGAAAGCAGCCTGCCCGGCCATTTGCCTGAAGGCAAAATTAGGCTTCTTTCCCTCTTTTCCGCCGCAACGCATTGTGATAGAATAGGAAGTATCAATGCGGCTGTTAATACGGCAGAATGGGGGAAAATATGTCTGAAGTCATCCGGATATATGTGGAAAAAAAGCCGGGCTTTGATGTCGAGGCACGCCATACGAAGGTGGATTTGATTGAAAATCTTGGCCTTAAGTCGATTAAGGATATCCGCCTTGTGAACCGGTACGACATTTCCGGTCTTTCGGGGGAAGATTTCGAGAAAGCGCGCTCAACAATTTTTTCCGAGCCAAACACAGACAATGTCTATGAGGAAAAATACCCTCTTCCAAAAGGGTACATGGCTTTTGCGATGGAATACCTGCCGGGGCAGTACGACCAGCGGGCCGATTCCGCCGCGCAGTGTGTCCAGCTTTTAACGCAGGGCGAACGCCCGCAGGTACGGACGGCAAAGCTCGTTGCAGTCGGCGGCAGCATAACCGATGCTGAGCTTAAAAAGATAGAGGGTTACATGATAAACCCTGTCGAAAGCCGCCTCGCTTCTTTTGAAAAGCCTGAAACCCTTTCTGTGGAAGCAAAAACGCCACCCGATATAGTGCGCGTAAATGGCTTTACTTCATGGGATGAAAGCAGGCTTAAAAAGTACCATGCCTCCATGGGCTTTGCCATGAGCTTCGAC
This sequence comes from Ruminococcaceae bacterium UBA5295, assembly GCA_002411365.1. GTDB lineage: Bacteria > Bacillota > Clostridia > Oscillospirales > Acutalibacteraceae > Thermocaproicibacter. Next base: position 47,207 of record DHSD01000012.1, on the reverse strand, counting down.
GACCTGCTTTTCTGCCGCGATTATTTCCGCAGCCGCGAGCACCGCGATCCAACGGTCACGGAAATGCGCGTGCTTGACACATACTGGAGCGACCACTGCCGCCATACGACGTTCCTTACACAGCTTGACAGCATCAAAATCGAAAAGTCAGCCATAAGCTCGGCTGTAGAGGATGCGCTAAATGCATACTGCAAAGCACGCAGAGAAGTTTATGGGGAAGGCAAAAGCCACCCCGCCTCACTTATGGATATGGCCACAATAGGCATGAAGCTGCTTAAAAAACGCGGCTGCATTACAGACCTCGACGAAAGCGCCGAAATCAACGCCTGCTCTATTGAGGTGCCTGTCACCGTAAACGGCGAGGTGCAGAAGTGGCTCGTCGAATTCAAAAACGAAACGCACAACCACCCTACGGAGATAGAGCCGTTCGGCGGCGCAGCTACATGCCTTGGCGGCGCAATACGCGACCCGCTTTCAGGCAGGGCTTACGTCTATCAGGCAATGCGGGTAACCGGCTCCGGCGACCCGCGCGTCCCGTTTGAAAAGACGCTTAAAGGCAAACTGCCAACGCGTAAAATCACAACGGGTGCAGCGCAGGGATACAGCTCCTACGGCAACCAGATAGGCCTTGCAACAGGGCAGGTAACGGAGCTTTACGACCCCGGGTATGTTGCAAAGCGCATGGAGATAGGCGCAGTCATAGGGGCTGTGCCGAAAGAAAACGCCGTGCGCGAAGAGCCTGTGCCGGGCGATATCGTCGTGCTCCTCGGCGGCGCCACAGGCCGCGACGGCTGCGGCGGGGCAACGGGCTCCTCAAAGGCGCATACGGCAGAATCAATAGAAGTCTGCGGTGCCGAAGTGCAGAAAGGCAACCCGCCTACAGAAAGGAAGATACAGCGCCTTTTCCGCCATGCGGATATTGTGCGCATGATAAAGCGCTGCAATGATTTCGGTGCCGGCGGTGTCAGTGTCGCAATAGGCGAACTCGCCGACGGGCTATCGATAGACCTCGATAAAGTCCCTAAAAAATACGATGGGCTCGACGGCACGGAACTTGCAATTTCCGAATCGCAGGAGCGCATGGCCGTTGTGCTCTCCCCTGAAAATGTCGGGCGCTTTGTTGCGGCGGCGCGCGAAGAAAACCTCAGTGCTACGCCCGTAGCTGCCGTAACGGAAGAGCCTCGCCTCAAGATGGCATGGCGCGGCGACACGATTGTAAACATATCGCGCGAATTTTTAAACACCAATGGCGTGACACAACACGCAAATGCCGTCATTTCAGCCGTCAGCCCGGATGACAATTACCGTGAAAAAACGCCGGACTGCCTAAAAGGCCTCCCTCTTGTCGAAGCATTCCGCAAAAACCTCACACGCCTTGAGGTCTGCGGGCAGAAAGGCCTTGCTGAGCGGTTCGATTCCAGCATCGGCGCAGCGACAGTGCTTATGCCTTTTGCGGGGAAATACCAGCTCACACCGGAAGACGCCATGGTCGCAAAGATACCTGTGATGAAAGGCGAAACCGATGACGCCACAGCAATGAGTTACGGGTTTATCCCAGGCATCTCCCGTTTTTCGCCGTTCCACGGTGCGGAATACGCCGTTGTAGAGAGCCTTTCAAAGCTTGCCGCTGTTGGCGCTGACCCGCTTAAGAGCCGCCTGACATTCCAGGAATACTTCGAGCGCATGACAGACGAAGCCAGGCGCTGGGGCAAGCCTTCCGCAGCGCTTCTTGGTGCGCTTTCGGCACAGCTCGGCATGGGCCTGCCCGCCATAGGCGGCAAAGACAGCATGAGCGGCACATTTGAAAATCTCGATGTTCCGCCTACCCTCGTCTGCTTTGCTGTTGCTATGACAAAAGCCAGCAAAACGATTTCCGCAGCCTTCAAAGAGGCAGGCTCCCATGTCGTTCTGCTGCCAATACCCGAAGACTCCAAGACAATGACTCCAAACTGGCCGGCCTTAAAGCGGTACTACCGCGGAGTGCACAGCGCGGTAGAAAACGGGTGCATCATCTCGGCTTCCGTCGTGCGCGAGGGCGGTGCAGCGGCAGCCGTTGCACGCATGTGTTTTGGCAACAAGATGGGCTTCCGGTTCGACGGCCATGTCCTCAGCAGCCAGTTCTTATTTGCGCCGTGCTCTGGCGCGATAGTTGCCGAGCTTTCAGGCAGCCGTACTCCGGACAGCCTTGCTTACATTATTCTCGGCCGGACTGAAGAAGAACCTGAAATCACCATCGGCAAAGATGCCCTTCCAATCGACGAGCTCATAGAACTATGGAATGGCACACTTGAAAAAGTCTTCCCAACTAAAGCCGAAAGCGTCCCTGTTTCCGATATCCCGCTCTGGAAAAGCCGCAGCGGCAAAGGCCCCGTAATCAAAACGGCAAAGCCGCGCGTGTTTATCCCTGTTTTCCCGGGGACAAACTGTGAGTATGACTCAGCCCGTGCCTTCGAGCGCGCAGGCGCCGAGACCGATGTGCTTGTTGTCAAAAACCTCTGCCCTGCCGATATTGAAGAAACAATCAGCAGAATGGCCGAGGCCGTTTCAAAGGCGCAGATAATCATGCTGCCGGGCGGGTTTTCAGGCGGCGATGAGCCTGACGGTTCCGGCAAATTTATCGCAACCACGTTCCGAAACCCACGCATTGCCGAAGCCGTTTCAAACCTGCTTGAGGTGCGCGGCGGCTTAATTCTCGGCATATGCAATGGTTTTCAGGCGCTTATAAAGCTCGGGCTCGTGCCGTATGGAAAGATCACCGAACCAAGCGCCAAAGCGCCTACGCTCACTTTCAATACGCTCGGCCGCCATGTTTCGCGCATGGCCTATACGCGCATAACATCCGTCAAGTCGCCGTGGCTTTCCGGTGTAAACGCGGGCGACGTATTCACCGTGCCCGTGTCACATGGCGAGGGGCGGTTTACGGCAAGCGAAAGCACAATGCGCGAGCTTGTGAGTAACGGGCAGGTTGCTACGCAGTACTGCACGCCTGACGGCACCCCGAGCGGCAGCATAGCATGGAACCCCAACGGCTCAGTCTGCGCTGTAGAGGGCATCACGAGCCCTGACGGGCATATCTTAGGCAAGATGGGCCACTCGGAGCGCCATGGCAAAAACCTTTATATAAACGTCCCGGGTGAAAAAGATCAGAAAATTTTCGAATCCGGTGTCAGATATTTTAAATAAAACAGAGGCAGAAAAATGGACTATCTCAAGCGCAGCTGGGCTGAAATCGACCTCGGCGCAGCAGAACAAAATTATAAGGCTATCCGTTCGCGGCTAAACCCAAACACAAAAGTCTGCTGCGTAGTTAAAGCAGACGCATACGGCCATGGCGCAGAGCGCTTCGCGCAGCTTTACGAGTCGGCCGGCGCCGACTGGCTCGCCGTCTCCAATCTCGAAGAGGCAGAGCAGATACGGCGCGCAGGAGTAAGCCTGCCTATCCTCATTCTCGGCTATACCCCGCCGTACTTTGCCGGAAAGCTCGCCGCGGGAAATATCGCGCAAGCCGTTGTAGGCCCGGAATATGCCGGGCAGCTTTCAGCGGAAGCAGTAAAAGCAGGTGTTACCGTCCGCGCCCATATCCAGGTCGACACCGGCATGAGCCGCGTAGGCTTTTTCTACCAGGACTGCAGCCGCGATACGGCTTCAATCGATGCCATGGAACATGCGTGCCGCCTGCCCGGAATAAACGCCGAGGGGATTTTTACTCATTTTGCCGTGGCTGACGAAGGCGAAAGCGGGCGTAAATACACAGAGCGCCAGTTCCACTGCTTCATGTCTGCTATATCAATGCTCGGCCAGCGCGGGATACATTTTAAAATCCGCCATTGCGCAAACTCGGCAGCAATATTAGATTTCCCGGAAACGCAGCTCGACATGGTGCGCCCCGGCATAATCCTTTACGGCTTAATGCCGTCAGGCGACATAATACACAAGGCACCCTTGGTCCCCGTCCTTTCACTTAAAAGTGAAATTACCCTTGTTAAGGAAGTGCCGCCGCAGACATGTGTGAGCTATGGTCGAAAGTTCACTTCCGCGCGCACCACATCCGTCGCCACCGTACCCATAGGCTATGCTGACGGTTATCCGCGCAGGTTCGGCGGGCGCGCTTCAGTGCTCGTACACGGCAGGCGTGCGAAAGTAATAGGGCGTGTCTGCATGGATCAGCTTATGCTCGACATAACAGGGATTCCTGACGTTAAAGCTGGAGACACCGTTACTATTATCGGCCGTGACGGCAGCGAATGCATCTCAACCGATGAGCTCGCCGAAATGGCTGGCACTATTTCCTATGAGATCCTGTGCGGCATTGCGACGCGTATTCCGCGCGTCTTCCTTCGCGGGAACAGTGAAGACGGTGTCCTTGATTATCTGAAGCGCATATGATTGTCATTCTGGCTATATGCGGCACCTTCCCTTTTACGGAAACGGTGCCGTTTCCTTTGGATAAAAAGTCCTTTGAAGGGAGCTGAGAGCATGCACCGGCAAACCATGCTTGGGGTAACGGCATGGGGATTCACAATAGCGGCAATAGCCCTCGCCATATTTGTAAAAATTGCACACCGCGGCGCAGTGCTATGCACATTTGCAACAGTTGCGGCGCTCATCTTCCAGTCCGTTTACGGAAAAACAGTAAAGCGGGCTGAAAGAAACCTCCCGCATACACCAAGGTGTGCACGCCGCAACTCCAGCCGCAAAAGAAGCAGCAGCGAATACAGCAAAAATCAGAGCAATGATATTTGGAAAAGGAGATTTTATGGCAAATGACTATACGCAAATTTGCTAAAGAAGACAGGCAGGCATATATCAGCATGTCTGAAGAATTTTATAATTCCGGTGCTGTACTCCATCCTGTAAACGGAAAAAACTTTGAAAAAACGTTCAGCCTCCTGCTTTCGGGAAACCCTTTGGCTGACGGCTACATTGCAGAAGAAAACGGCGAGGCCGCAGGATATGCACTGCTTGCCTTTTCGTGGTCGAACGAAGGCGGCGGCCTCACGGTATGGCTTGAAGAAATATATGTGCGCCCTAAGTTTCAGTGCCGTGGCATTGGCCGCAGCATGATATCACGCATTCTGCATAAATACGGCGCAAAAGCCGCCCGTTTCCGCCTTGAAGCGGAAAGCAGCAATGTCAGGGCCATAAACCTCTATAAAAGGATCGGTTTCCGCCGCCTTCCATATATGCAGATGATGCTTGAGCCGCCGTTTCCGTGCTCAGATTAGAAAAAAGGCAGCCCACTGCAGGCTGCCTTTTTTCTATATAACGGTGCTTACGCATTTTCAAGTTTCGTAATAAATGCACGCGAAGTGTCGTTCCCTTTAATCACGCCTGTGTAGGTAACTTTTATCCTGTCACCGATTTTCAGGCTTTTAAGGCCGCTTGTGTCGACGCCGAGCCTGCGGATAGTCAGCTCGTTTCCGTCATCTGTTGTCAGAAGGATGCTCATCATCGCGCCGTCTTTCATGGTGCCAACAATCGTATGCGGCGTCTTGTCAAATGCTTTGTCTTTTACAGCAGGTATCGGATTCGTATCAGACGAAGTCCATGTATATACTTTGCTGTCTGTTGGGTCTACAAGTATATTCGGGCCTTCAAGATAATCTTCGTCCCATATTTCATAGGTACTATAAGTTTTGCCATTTAGCTTTTTCGGCTTTCCGGGCTTCAGCGTGTACTTTTTCCAGTCAAGTTTCACCTCGGACTTTACAACTAACGGTTCCTGAGCCTTTGTAGTCGGGGCAGTTGCCGAAGAAGAGGCCATATGAATGCGGCTGGAATATGCCGAGGAATCCAAAACCGGAGCTTTGCTTGAAACAGCCCGTGAAACCGAAGAAGCTTCACTTGAAGAAAGCTGGCCTGCAGAAGAAACCTGCGCATCCGACAGCTGCAGTTTTGCATGGTTTAAAGAAAATCTATAAGCAAAATATCCAACACCAATGGCAGCAGCGGTTAAAACTACCGCTATCAGAGTTTTTTTCAACGTACATTCCTCCTTTGTAAAGATCATATAAAGAAGTCATATGATAATATACACTATATCGCATAACCCACTGCTTGACAAGTAAAAAGACAATTCTGTAAGGAATATCTGTCTGTATGGGAAATATGGGAATTGAAATAAATTCTGCCTGCTGATATAATGAGTTTGTTTTTCTGCCTGCAAAACAGCAGGTATTGCATAATCTGCTTATAAAACATTATATTAGCTGAAAAAAGCTGAAAACCATCATTGCCAAACGGCAGATATGAAAATATCAGGCGGCATATTAAAAGCCTCATGCCAGTTTTGGCTCTTAACTGCCTTTTGACATATTGACATATTATATTATATGGAGAATTTTATAATGAAACAGACAAGAAATTACCCAAAAGTAAACGTCACACCAAAAGCGGAAAGGAGCATCGTCGCCGGCCACCCGTGGATATACAATACCGAAATAACCGGCGCCGAGCCTTATGAAAACGGCAGTCTTGTAGATGTTTTAAGCCGCCGCGGAAGCTACCTCGGCACAGGCTTTATAAACGACCACTCAAAAATACGCATAAGGCTCATCTCGCGCAATGCAAATGATACTTTTGACGAGGCCTTCTGGGAGCGGCGCCTGCGCTATGCGTGGGAATACCGCAAAGCCGTCATGGGGCCAGACGTCTCCTGCTGCCGCATTGTTTTCGGCGAAGCAGACTCGTTCCCCGGCCTTACTGTAGACAGGTTCGGCAATATACTCGTCACACAGACGCTTTCGCTCGGCATGGAAAAAATCAAGCCCATGCTCTTCCGCCTCCTTTACCGCATACTTACAGATGACGGCCAGAAAATTGATGGCATTTACGAGCGCAACGACGTCGGCATAAGGAAGCTTGAGGGTATGGAAGAAAACAAGGGCTTTTTCCCCCTTGCAGGCGTTGCCGTGCCTGAAAGCACAAAGACGGAAATTACTGAGAACGGGATACGCTATACCGTCGATTTTGAGAACGGCCAGAAAACGGGCTTTTTCCTCGACCAGAAATACAACAGACACGCCGCGGCAAGGCTCTGCCGCGGCAAGCGCGTGCTCGACTGCTTTACAGACACAGGCTCCTTTGCACTCAACGCCGCAAGTGCAGGGGCAGAGCATGTGCACGCCGTAGACATTTCTTCCAACGCAATAGCCGCAGCTGCCGAAAACGCACGCCTCAACCATCTTGACGGCCGCATCGACTTTGAAACAGCCAATGTTTTTGACCTTCTCCCTAAGCTTGCCGAAAACCCGAAGCCCCAGTACGACGTAGTCATACTTGACCCGCCGGCTTTCACCAAATCACGCAAAACGGTTCGCAACGCCGAGCGCGGCTATAAAGAGATAAACTACAGGGCCATGAAAATTTTGCCGCGTGGCGGCTACCTTGTAACATGCTCGTGCTCCCACTTTATGACAAACAGCCTTTTCTGCAGCGTCCTCCGGTCGGCTGCGGCGGACGCGCAGGTCTCCCTCCGGCAGGTAGAAGCGCGCCAGCAGGCTCCGGACCACCCCATACTCTGGAATGTCCCCGAAACGGAATACCTTAAGTTCTATATCTTTCAAGTGGTCTGATAAATATTAAAATTTAAGCTGCTGCATAAGAATACTGTATGAGAATATTATGTCGTATTTTGTTGACAAAAGAAAAAAGAAGGCATATAATCTATCAACAAGTGATAATGGGAAGGGAGAAAATTAATGAAAAAGGCTGCGATTTTATTTCTTCTTGCATGCACGCTTATTTTTACCACAGCATGCTTAAATAAAGCCGATAAAGATAAAACCGAAAGTCTTCTGAATCCTTCTTCTAACGACATCTCAGAAGATTCCACAGCAAGCAGCGATGAACTTACTAAAACTGTCGAATCATTTTTAGCCAGCTCTTCCAGCAGCGCACCATCCTCATCAGCAGCAAAAAATCTACCAGACCAGCCTGCGCCACCAAAAGGCAGCAAAGCCGTAACCCTGACTTTCCCCGAAGGCTTCACGCTCGCACAGATAGGCGCACGGCTTGAAGCGCACAATATCTGCAAAAAGGCGAATTTCATCAAAAGCGCACAGACATACAATTTCAACTATTACCCGCTCGTAAAAGCAATCCCGCCAAGTTCGAAGCGCGCCTATAAGCTTGAGGGGTACCTTTACCCGGACACTTACACAATGTACACACACATGAAGCCGCAGGACGCCGTCGGCAAATTTCTCCGCAATGCCGAGCAGCACATTTCCGGATACAGGTACTCCGGCATGACGACTGACCAGCTTGTAAAGCTTGCCTCTGTTATCGAGCGCGAATCGAACAATAGCAGCGACATGAAAATGGTATCCTCCGTATTCCACAACCGGCTCAAAAAAGGCCAGCGCCTCGAGGCCGATTCCACACGTGACTACTGCACACACTACCTGCTGAAACCAAACGGCCCGTTCAGCGATTCTTTCAAATATTACTACAATACATACCGCTGTACGGCGCTTCCCGCCGGGCCTATCTGCAACCCCGGCGCCGCCGCCTTAAATGCTGCGGCTCACCCGGCTTCAACGGATTACCTCTACTTCTTTACGGCAAAAGGCAAAAACTATTACCAGAAAACCATGGCGGAACATGAGAAACAGCTTAAAAAATTCGGCATGGGCTAAAAAAACACATAAGCAGAAAATCCACCCGCAGAAAGCGGATGGATTTTTTATTTTACAAGTTTAAGCGTGCTGCCGTCTACGCAGCGCCTCACGACTATCTGGCGGTCTATCTGCTCCCTGAGCTCAGTTACATGGGATATTATCCCCACAAGCCGCCCGCCGCCGGCAAGCTTTGAAAGCGTTGTAATCGCCTGCCGGCGCGATTCGTCGTCCAGCGAACCGAAACCCTCATCAATAAACATGGTTTCTATTCTCACTCCGCCAGACCCGTTTTGCACCACGTCAGAAAATCCGAGGGCGAGTGCAAGCGAAGCCTTGAACGACTCCCCGCCGGAAAGCGATTTTACGTCGCGCGGCAAGCCATTGTAATTGTCAAACACATTGAGGTCAAGCCCAAAATGCACACGCCTGTCATCTGCTTCGGTCTTGCGCAGAAATATGTAGCGCCCCGCCGTCATTTCCGAAAGCCTGATGTTTGCCTGCTGGAGGATACGGCTGAAATACGCCGCCTGCACGAATTCCTCAAAGCTCAGCCTTGCCCGCCCTGTAAGGCTTCCGTTCGCCGTCCTGTCCATATCAAGCGCAGCTTCATATTCCGTGTTAAGCGCTTTCCTTTCGGCAAAAGCTTTCTTAATGCGCCCGGCGCAGCGCCTGTTCACGCTAAGGCGCACAGATATGCTGTTAAATGCGCTTCCCTCATCTTTTTCTTCTTTCCGGGCCTGTAAAAGCTGATGCGAAAGGCCGTCCATATCAGCCGGTGCCTTGCCTTCGGCTGATTTTTCCAGTTGCCCGGCTGCTTCTTCAGTCCTCGCGCAGTTGTCCCTGTACCCGTCAATGGATTTTCTCAGGCCGGCCTCCGCCTCCTGTGGCAGCAGAGCCGCCGCATAACTGCTTTCGGAATCGAATCCCGCTTCGGCAAGTTTTTCGCCATATATCTTTTTCTTCCCGGCTTGCCTTGCTGTCTGGGTTTCAAGTTTCGCCCTGCTGTCTGAAAATAAAGCTTCCGACGCGGAAATTTCACTTTCGGATTTACTGCACGCCTGCTCCGCATTTTCGAGCGCGTCTTTTAACTCCTTAAGCTCTTTTTCGAACGACAAAAGCGCCTTTTGCGCTTCTTCGGCTGACGGAAATTCGAGTTCTCCGCGCATAGCTTCCGCCTCGGCCTGCTTTGCTCTGAGCGCTTCCCTTGCACTGTTTTCCTCTGCCTGCCGCTTTTCCGCCTCATGCCCAGCCGATTCAATAAGCCCCGACGTTTCTTTCTGCCGCGCTTCAGCGCACGCTTCCCTCCTGCATTTTTCCTGCAGCACAGCAAGTTGCTTCTGAAGCTCAGCTTCTTTTCCGCATGACATCTCAAGCTCTTTGCCGGCCTTTGCCTCAAGCTGGCCTACGACGCGGCAGCCATCTATGTCGCCGAGTATGCCTTCCGCATAGGAGCGCAGGTTTTTTACATTGGACTCAAGCCTTGCGTTGGCGGCCCTCATCGTAAGGCTTATGCTTTCCAATTCACTCCGGCATCTTTCATGCTCCGCTTTAAGTTTCCGCACATACGCTTCGTCAGGCGCTCCTGACGAAAGCTGTGCTTTTTTCGGGTGCACGGTTGAGCCGCAGACAGGGCATGGCTCCCTTTCCGAAAGGTTCTGTGCCATAATGCCGGCCTGCTCGCGCAGGAAAACAGCTTCTGCCCCGTCTGCTTTCCTTCCGGCTTCTTTAAAGGCGTCCTCCGCTGTTTTGTGGCTTTTGCCAAGCTTTGCAAGGCCTGCTTTATCGCTATGTATCTCGCTGATTTTTGCAAGCAGGTCCTTTAGGTCAGCAGATTTTTTCTTCTGCGCAGCGTTGTCATTTTCGCATGCGACTTTTTCTGCTTCGGCATTTTTCAGCCGTTCCAGCTCTTCGGCATCATCTGCCTGCTGTTTTTTAAGCTTTTCGAGCCTTTCGCCGCTTTTCCGGCGTGCTTCGGCGGCAGACTTCGCGTTTTCTGAAAGCTGCCCCGCTGCTTTTTCTGCATTTTTTACTTTCTCATAGCGCGGCATAGCTTCTTTAAGGTTGGAAATTCTGCCTGCAAGCTCAGCGCGGCGCGGTTCTTTGGCACGCTCGGCAGCAAGCGCCTCACCGAGCTTTTCTTTGTGCTCTGAAAGCGTTGATATTTTTTTCTCAAGCTGCAAAACGGTCAGGCTGAGCCTGCCCGCTTCTTCCTTTTCGCGCATATACGCCTGCTGTGCCGGAAAGACAATGCTGTGTGCGCGCCCGGAATTTTCAAGCCGTTTGCTGTCCTTTTCCATAAGCGGCAAACGGCTTTTCAGTTCTTCATAATGCGCCCTAACTTTGCTGAGCTCCTCAAGGAGCCTGTTTGCCTGCTCCGCATCTTTTATTTTCCCATTCAGCTTTATAATGCTGTCTTTTGTTTTGCCGGCTGCCTCCGAAAATCTTTCCGCCTGTTTTTCATCTGCCGATATGGATTCTGAAATGCGGCTGATGAGTTGTTCCGTGAGGCTTATATTGTTTTCCTGCTTAAACCGCTCCTGCATATCCTCAGTAAAAACCGTGCCGTCAGGTTGGGCAGACAGCACGTCCTGCATAATTGAGCGCGCATTTTCTTCCATCTGCCTGCTGAGAATCTGCTCCCGCTCATGGAAATATTCCTGCATACGCCGGTAAACTCCGGTGTCGAAAACGCGCCGGAAAATTTCCGAGCGTTCACCGCTGCCCGCGAGCAGCAGCTTTAGAAATTCTCCCTGCGCAATCATAGACGTCTGGCGGAACTGGCGGCAATCTATCCCCATCAGTTCCTCTACCTTTTCAGTTACGGCCCTAAAGCCTGCGACGGCCGAGCCGTCAGGAAAAAACAAAGCTGCGTCGGCCGTTTCCGCCGTCATGCCGCCACGCTTTTTCGGGCGCTGGTAGCGCGGGTTCCTTTTTACGCGGTAAATTTTGCCCTTATGTGAAAATGTCAGCTCCACATACGTTTTTTCCGAAGGGTCGGCAAAATTGCTGCGCAGCGACTCCGGAGTCCTTGTTGATCCGCTCGCCTCACCGTACAGCGCAAATGTTATGGCGTCAAAAATCGTTGTCTTCCCGGCACCTGTGTCACCACATATCAAAAAAAGCCCGTCCGAGCCAAACTCGCTGAACGGGACTTCCGTTTTATCGGCATACGGCCCGAAAGCGTTCATTACAAGATGAATCGGTTTCACTGCCCTTCCCCTTCTTCCTTTTCGGCTGTACAGACCGCCTTTTCAAGCTCTGCGCGTTCATTTTCCGGAAGCTCATGGCCATTCTGGTTGCGGTAAAATTCCTCAAAAAGGTCTTGCGGGGTGCGGTGCTCAACATCGCCCGAAGCCGCCGTGCACGAATGCTCCTCTGCAGGCACCGCAGAGCTGCTGAAATCTATACACATAAGGTTTGGGTAAACTGCACGGAGACGGTCTGCAGCCCCTGCAACGGCGTGCCCGTCTGTCAGTGTAGCATGGATATAGTCGTCCCGCTTTCCTTTAGAAGCGATTTCCTGATTCGTAAGCTCCTCAATTGGGCCGCGTATCTCGCGCATGTCATGCAGAGGGGCGAGCGGTATCACCGAAATCTCCATGCTGCCCTTTTCACGCATTTCAACTACTGTGACCGATTTCTGCTGGTGCGTCTCCGAAAATGAATATTTAAGCGGCGAGCCCGCATAGCGGACTTCCGGCCTGCCAATACGCTGTGGGCCGTGAAGATGGCCGAGGGCAGCATAGTCAAACCCATCGAACACTGAAAAATCTACCTGGTCGGTGCCGCCCACAGAAAGCGTCTCCGAGTCGCAACGCTCCGGCTCTGTGCCGCACGCCGTCACGAACTGGTGTGCCACAATCACATTGCGCGCGCCTGTGTCCAGTTGCAGCGCGCCAACGGCGGCGCGCACGGCATCTTCATATGAATTAACCTGTTCCGGCCTGAAAAATGGGGAAGCCTCCGCCGGCTTCAGAAAAGGGAGAAGGTAAATATAAACGGGGCCGAAATCGTCGGTAAGCACGGCTTTTTCCGGCTTGCCACGGAACGTCCCCGCAATTGTAACGCCGCTTTTTTTCATTATGCGGCTCCCAAAATCAAGCCTTTCCGGCGAATCATGGTTCCCGCTTATGGCAAAGACATGTATTTTTCTGCCGCAAAGTTCAGTAAGGAAGCAGTCAAGAAGCTCTACAGCCTCCCCTGGCGGAACGCTACGGTCATACAGATCGCCGGCAATCAGCACTGCATCAGGCTTTACGCTGTCGGCAATTTTGAGTATCTGGCCAAGTATGTATTCCTGGTCATCCAGAAGGCTGAAGTCACATACGCGCTTGCCGATATGCAGGTCGGCAAGATGGAGAAATTTCATTTTGCCCTCCTTACTTCCTTAAAGGAGCAGTGGATTTTAAATGTGCTTTTTCAGCGGTCGAGTATCTCTATCCAGTAGCCGTCAGGGTCATTTATAAAGTAAAGATCCATTTCCGGATTTTCATAGCATATGCAGTCCATCTTTTTATGCAGCTCATGCGCCGCTTTTTTGTCAGGCACGCGGAATGCAATGTGGAACTCATTGTCGCCGAGGTCATACGGCTTTTCCCTGTTGCGCATCCACGTAAGCTCAAGGTTATAGTCCGTTTTGCCGTCGCCGAGGTATGCTATTATAAATGAGCCATCGGGAGCATTTATGCGCCTCACTTCTTTAAGGCCAAGCGCTTCCCTGTAAAATTTTATGCTCCTGTCCAAGTCAAAGACGTTGAAATTTGTGTGCAAAAATCTCGATTCCATTAAAAGTCCCCGCCTTTCCGTTCGATATGCCCGTTATAGCATTTATATTGTCCGCATATGAATTCTGCCGTGCACTTACGTTTTTTCCGGTTTTTTGCTCCAGCCTGTAATGTCCTTTATTACTTCGCCCGCAAGTATCATGCCCGCAACAGGCGGCACGAACGATACACTGCCCGGTATGGCGCGCCGCACCGAGCATCTGCGCTTTGTGCCCGGCGGGCATACGCAGTGGCTGCGGCACGCCGCCTTCTGGCTTTTGAACGGCGGAAGCGGCGGTTCTTTAGAGTAGACGACTTTGAGGTGGCTTATGCCTCTTGCGCGAAGCTCGTGGCGCATTACACGCGCAAGGGGGCAGACGCTCGTCTCATAAATATCAGCAACCTCAAACTTTGTCGGGTCAAGCTTATTGCCCGCCCCCATGCAGCTTATAACAGGCACGCCGGCCTTGTCTGCACGGACTATCAGCTCCAACTTTGCGGAAACCATATCCATAGCGTCCACAAGGTAAGCGTAGCGCGTAAGGTCAAACTCATCGGCATTTTCCTTAGTGTAAAAGCACTGGTGGCGCTCAACATGGCACTCGGGGTTGATGTCGAGTATCCTCTCCGCCATTGCATCAACTTTCTGCCTGCCAACCGTCGAGTGCAGCGCGATTATCTGCCTGTTGATGTTCGTAAGGCATACCTTGTCGTCATCAACGAGGGCGATTGTGCCCACTCCGGCCCTTGCAAGCGCTTCGGCGGTATAAGAGCCAACGCCGCCTATGCCAAAAACAGCAACGGCGGCGTTCTGTAATTTATTAACAGCCTCGCGGCCCATCACGAGCTGCAAACGTGAAAACTCAACTGGAACAGTCTGCATCCTTAAAAATCACACGAGATAGTCCGGCGTCGAAAGGTAACGCATCCCCGTATCCGGCAGAAGCGCAACGATAAGCTTGCCGGCATTCTCAGGCCTTTCTGCAAGTATTCTCGCTGCATGCACCGCCGCGCCTGAAGAAATCCCAACAAGAAGCCCTTCCCTGCGCGCAAGCTCACGGCCTGCATCATAGGCGTCCTTGTCTGTTATCCTCATAATTTCATCAACAAGCGACATATCGAGCGTCTTTGGGACGAATCCCGCGCCGATGCCCTGCAGCTTATGCGGGCCCGGCTTCCCTCCGGAAAGCACCGGGGAAGTAGCCGGTTCCACTGCCACTATTTTAACACCGGGCTTCTTTTCTTTCAAGTACTGCGCAACGCCCGTAACGGTGCCACCCGTGCCAACACCCGCAACAAATATATCCACTTTGCCGTCAGTGTCTTTCCAGATTTCTGGGGCTGTGGTTTTCCTGTGGGCCTCCGGGTTCGCAGGGTTCACAAACTGGCCGGGAATATATGAATTCGGCGTGGTCTTTGCAAGTTCGTCGGCTTTTTCTATTGCGCCCTTCATGCCTTTGGAGCCGTCCGTTAAAACAACTTCTGCACCGTAAGCCTTCAGGAGGTTGCGGCGCTCAATGCTCATTGTCTCAGGCATTGTGAGTATTACGCGGTAACCTTTTGCCGCGGCAACGGCGGCAAGGCCAATGCCTGTGTTGCCGCTCGTCGGCTCGATTATGATGGAGCCGGGCTTGAGTTTTCCCTTTTTCTCCGCATCTTCGATCATATATTTGCCTATCCTGTCCTTAACGCTTCCCGCAGGGTTGAAATACTCAAGTTTTCCTGCGATTGTAGCTTTAAGGCCATGCGCCTTCCCATAATTTGTAAGCTCCATCATAGGGGTTCTGCCAATAAGGCCAAGTATGCTTTTCGCAATCATTAAAATTCCTCCTTAATCGCTGCGAAATTCATTTATTAGTATACATATAATATCTATATGTATTATGTGCTTATTATATGACGACATTTCAATGTTGTCAATACAATTCCGCTAATCCGCTAAAAATTTTTTATCGGCGCTTTTCCGCCTCATAGTTGCTTGACGGGAAGAAAAAATACAATTAATATTAAAGTGGTAGGAATTGAAAACAAATGAAAGGAACCAAAAATGCGAATTTCATCAAAAGGCCGGTACGGCCTTGCGGCCATGATAGTCTTGGCACAAAACTATGCAAGCGGAGCCTATCTTACAGTGATAAGCCTTTCCGGAAAACTCGGAATATCGAAAATATATCTTGAGCAGGTTTTTTCCCTGCTCAAAAAAGCGGGGCTCGTCAATTCCATAAAAGGCGCGCAGGGCGGCTACCGCCTCGCAAGACCGCCGCAGGACATCAATGCTTTAGAAGTCCTCACGGCTCTGGAGCAGTCGCTTTTCGAAAAGACGGAGAAATCAGTCAGCCAAAAAACACCAGAAATTGAAAATGCAATGCAGAATTCAGTCTTTTCTGAAATAGACAAGTCCGTAAACAATACGCTTTCCAAAGTTACGCTTTACGGCCTTGTCTCAAAGGCCGAAGAGTACCGCCAGAATGAAAGTTACATGTTTTACATTTAGCCTTTCCGAAAGGAAGCATGTTTGATTTGAGCACAAAAGTCATTTATCTTCACCACAGTTCCTTTGCCGTGAAAACTGCTTCGCATTTCTTTATTTTCGACTATTACATGGACATCCCTCACGGCGGCAGCCTTGCAGAAGGCGTCATAAACCCCGAAGAGATTTCCGATGAAAACGTGGTAGTGTTCACATCACACCATCACCCAGACCATTACAGCCCACGCATATTCAGGTGGCGCAGCAAAGTCAGCAGGATACGCTACGTTCTCTCAGGCGATATAAAAACGAGCGAAGAGGTTTCATTTATTAAAGCCGGCCAGAAAATTGATCTCGGCGACCTGCAGGTCTCGGCGCTAAAATCGACAGATATCGGCGTCGCATTTCTCATCAAAGCAGACGGCCTTTGCATTTACCATGCGGGGGATCTCAACTGGTGGAAGTGGAACGAAGACACGAAAGCCGAGCAGAAGCAGGCAGGGGAAAATTTCATGGCCCAGATAGACCTCTTAAAAGGCGAAAAAATTGACCTTGCGTTTTTACCCGCCGACCCTCGCCAGGGCAGCGATGCTTTGCTCGGCTTCGACTACTTCATGCGCACAGTCGGCGCAAAGTACGCGGTCCCAATGCATTCTTTCGGGCAGACGGACTTTTTCAGGTGTCTTAAGACGGACGGGCGCACTGCTGAATACCGCGACAGGATATGGATATACAGTAAGCGCGGCGATAAAATGTCATTTTAGCCTCAGGCCGAGCAAACGGCCCTTGAAGTATAAACTTCAAGGGCCGTTTGCATATTCTTATTAATTCAGCGCACTTTGCCCATAAGTATATTGGCAATCCTGTCAACAGGCGCCTGCTGCATAACAGCGCCAATCTGGTATGCTACCATCGGCATACCATACACAACGCACGTCTGTTTATCCTGCCCAATAGTGTATGCGCCCGCCTTGCGCATACGCAGCAGGCCTTCGGCGCCGTCATTCCCCATGCCTGTCAGTATCACGCCGATGGCATCTTTGCCGGCACACTGTGCCACCGAGTCAAAAAGGACGCCTACGGAAGGGCGGTGGCCGTTTACTTTCTCACCTTGCGCACACTGCACATAATAACCTTTCGAGTCTTTTTTAAGGTACATCTGGAGCCCTCCCGCCGCAACAACAGCGGTGCCTGGCTTAACACGGTCGCCGTTTTTCGCTTCGGAAACGCTGAGATTCGAAATCCTGTCAAGCCGCTCAGCATACATGCGTGTAAAATCAGGCGGCATATGCTGCGTGATGACGATCCCCGGCATATTGGCAGGCAGGCTCTCCATTATCTGTGCCGTAGCCTCCGTGCCGCCGGTAGACGCACCTACAGCTATCACATGGTAGCGGAAATCTGCGCCGGATGGCCTTTTAACAGCTGCCCCGCCTGCAGATATTCTCATCACGTCGGCTGCATTTGCGGCAAGATTTATCTTTGTGCAGACTTCATTTCGGAAAGAAGCCATGCCTGCAGAAGTATGTGACGACGGCAGTTTTATAAACTCGGCGTCATGTTCGCCCGCCGTCCTGATCGTCCCGGGGCACTCAGGCCCAATCACAATGCACGGCGCAAAATCCGTGCTGCTTGAAGGGCTCAGCATATTAAGGCTTTCCGAAAGGCTTCCGCCGACCGGCGGGGATATTTCACTCAGAATTATAACATCGGGCGACGTCCATTTTAAAACCTGCTCAAGACTTGTACCTGCTCCAGTTTCAGAAAGCAGACATAAACCCGGCTCACCGCTTATAGCCTGCTGCACGATGTTCCTGAAAGGGAGGGAATCGTCTAAAACAAGTATGGAAATGATTTTTGGCTGCATGAAAGTCTTCAGCTGTCCTTTCTGTAAATTGAAGGCTCGACATAGCGAAAACCGGCAGCGTCATGCTGGATTGTTTCAGAATGGCCGATAAAAAGATAGCCACCAGGCTTTAAGACACGGTTGAACTTCTTCACAAGCCTGACTTTTGTGTCCTGCTGAAAATAAATCATAACATTCCTGCAAAAGATCAGGTCGAACGGTTTCTGAAAATGAAAATCATCCATCAGGTTAAGCTGTTTAAAAATCACTTCACTCTTAATTTCGTCACTCAACACATATTTATCTTCAATTTTTCTGAAATAACGCATTTTCCATTCAAGCGGAATATTTTTGAGGGATTCTTCCGTGTAAACGCCGTTGTTGGCATTTTCAAGCACATTTGTTGAGATATCGGTGGCAAGCATACGGTAATCCCATCCGGCTGCCAAGCGGAAATAGTCTTTCATGACCATGACCGCTGTGTACGCCTCTTCGCCCGTGGAGCATCCTGCGCTCCAGATGCGCAGGTCATGCCCACTGTTTGTTTTTTCCTGCTCAGGCAGGATAACATCTTTAAGGAATTCAAAATGACTAGGCTCGCGCATAAAGTAAGTGTGATTTGTGGTGAGTTTGTTTAGTAAAGTGTTTAATTCGCTTCTGTCGTGTTTCAGAATTTCAAAGTACTGCGAAAAGCTCGAAAGATGCTTTTCGCAAAGGACGGAATACATCCGAGCCTCAATCAGCATACGTTTCTTGCTGAGGTTTATGCCGTAATTTGACTGGATAAATCCGACCAGCTCATGAAATTCAGTATCTGTTAACTTTATCATAATAAGGCAATAGCTCCATAAATACAGATTTATTTTAGAAAAATGCGCGATTTTTTTTATGCCTGTCAGTTGCTATTGTAAAGGTTCTGGACGTTCAGTATAAGGCTTATGCTGCCGTCACCAAGGATTGCGCACCCGTCAATGCCCGACTTGTGCACACGGAACTGGTTGAGGTATGTGGGCAGACTTTTTACAACGACCTGCTGCTCACCCAAAAGCGAATCGGCAAAAATGCAGAATGAATTGTCGTGCGTGCCTACGAGTATCACAATGCCGCCGGAGATATCCGTTACATCCGTTTTAATATTATATGACTTGTAAAGGCGCACAAGCGGATAATACTTATCGCGGACCTTGATTATCTCACGGCCGTCCGTGTCATACATCATCTGATCTTTCGATGCCTTAAACGACTGGAATATATTTTTGATAGGTACAGTGAACATGGTGTTGCCAACAGATACCTTCATGCCGTTTATAATGGCAAGCGTAAGCGGTATCTTGAATGTGGTGTTCGTTCCATGCCCCGGCGTGCTGTTGATTGAAACCTCGCCGCCGATTTTTTCAACATTCTCTTTTACTACGTCCATGCCTACGCCGCGCCCCGAAAATTCGGTTACAACATCGTTTGTTGAAAAGCCCGGCATAAGGAGGAACTGATACACTTCCTGGTCGGTGTATTCTTCCGCGGCTTTCGTAAGCATGCCTTTTGACTGCGCTTTTTCGAGGACTTTAGCACGGTCTATGCCTGCACCGTCATCTTTGACGCCTATCAGAATATCGCCGCCGGTATTCTGCGCCGAAAGCGTTACTGTGCCCATTTCCGGCTTGCCTGCTTTTACGCGCTCTTCAGGTGACTCAATGCCATGGTCCATTGAATTCCGCACAAGGTGGAGGATAGGATCTTGGATACTGTCGATTATCGTCTTGTCAACCTCTGTCTCTTCGCCCACAAGCACGAGCTGGGCTTTCTTTTCCAGCTTCTTGCTCATGTCGCGCACAACACGGTTCATTTTCTGGAATACCGTGGAAATCGGCACCATGCGGATAGACATGACAACTTCCTGCAGCTCATCCGTCAGCTTGCGCAGCTGGCGCGAGGCCTTGGTAAAGTTGTTGTCCATCCCCTGTGTCCCATGCAGTGCCGGGTTGGAGGTAACCATCGACTCCGTTATGACTATTTCGCCCATCAGGTCCATAAGCGTGTCGAGCTTTGAAAGGTTGACGTTTATCAGGTTCTGCTTTACAGGGGCGCGTGTCGGCTGCGTTTTTTTTGCTGCCGCGGCCGTTTTATCGGCAGGCTTCTGTCCTGCCTTTGCCGGTGCCGGCAAAGGCTCAAGCTGGCCGTAGCTCTTCGTGTATGTGAAGTGCTCTATAACCGGCACGGCTTTCTGCATATCGTCTTTCGAAGCAAAGAAAAGGAAAAAGCCGTCGCGGATTATGTCATCTGCTGTCTTTGGGTTCGTCTCAACATCTTCAGGGTAAAACTCAAACTTCTGCAGAACGTCCTTAATGTCGTTAATGAGCATAAACGCGCGCAGGTTTTCCATCTGTGCCTCCTCGTCGAGGTATACGCGCACCGCTACAGGGAAGCCGCGCTCCACTTCCTTTTTCTGCAAGCCGCCTTCAAGTGAAGCCGGCGCGGCTGTAACAGCCGCTGCTCCGGCAGAGGCGGCCGGAGCTCCTGATGAAACCTTTGCAGAATTGGATTCACCTGCGGCTCCATCGGAAATCTTTTTAAGAAAATCGTTAATTTCCTGTTCAAAACTGCCGATATCTGTAGTAAGCGGTTGACCATTGCGTACCTTATCCGTTTCGCCCTTGAGAAAATCGCTTGAGCGGAACATAAGGTCGATAAGGTCTTCCATATATTCCTGCGAAACGCCCTTCTCGCGCACAAATGAAAACAAATCTTCCATCTTATGGGCAATCACCGTCATGCTGTTGAACTGCATCATGGCAGAAGAGCCTTTAATGGTGTGCATCACCCTGAAAATTTCATTTACACTGTCTTTGTCAAAGTTTTTATTTTTCTCACACGCGAGCAGTATATCATCAAGATGCTGCAGAAGGTCATCGGTTTCAAAAAGGAAAACATCAAGCATTGAATCCGTGCCGTTGTCCATATTTTCACTCCCCATTCATTATTTATCATGTTGTGGCAGGCTTGACTTGTGCAGGCCGCCTATTTATAGTTTATCTGTATTTAATTTATCGGCTTATTAAACGGATTCTTTAGCATAAGCGGAAAAATCGGCCGCTTTTTATCAATAGAAATGGAAAGAAGTGTTTTTCATGCCGGACAATCTGCGCATAACAACACCGATTAACAATACACAGGGCTTAAACCAGCCCAACCCTGTAAACGAGCCTTCGCAGACGCCGCCAGTCAACCCAAGCCGTGTGCCAAGGCCAAGCAACAGCGAAAACGCCGGCAACCAGCAGGGCGACCTGCTCCTTGACAGGACCTCGGTTTACAGCCAGTTCATAAGGCAGCTTGAAAAGTTGCCAGGCCTTGAAAGCACGCTGCAGAAAATTCTCAGCGAAGCTGTGGCTGTACAAAGCCCGCAGGGTGGCGAGCCATTAGGAAGCCTGCCGGTTCAACTTCGCGGCCTCATAACGGCTATGGCTGCACAAGAAGACGGCATGCTCAAGAGCATTGTAAACCAGCAGAAAGACTCAAGCCTTTTTACAGGGCCGCTCTTTAAGCTTCTCGGGCAGATATCCGCCCAGAGCAGCGACCCACAGTTTGACCTGCGCCTCGCAGATTTTCTCAAGGCCTACACGGGATATACAACTTCTGTAAACACCATGCAGGCCATCAGGACCGAACTTACCCAGCTTAAATACAGCATTCCAATCAGATATGCAAAGCAGCTCTCGGCCGTGATGGAAAAGCTTTCGGACGGCAGTAACCCGAGCATGGTAAAATCCGATCTTATCGTGCTTAAAAAAGAAATCATACCCCTGTTGGGCGAATATGTAAGCAAGACAAACGATTACGGCAAGTCGCGCGACACTATCTCCATGCTTCTCAACAATACGGCAATACTGAACGAAAGCACAAAGGAAAATCTCGGCACAAAATTCAGCCAGCTCATAAAATACAGCATTGAAACACTCGGCTTGCCCGAAATGACAGTCAGCATGATTAAATCGCTTTTTGCCGAGGACATAGCCACCGTCAGGCAGGAAGAAAACGACCGCTTCCTAAGCGCGCTTACTTCCCTGCTTTCACACATAAGCGAAAAGGGCGCCTCCGGCGGTGTTGACAAGTCCACCCTTCACGACATACTGCACTCCCTGCTGCTTGACAGCAGCGTTTTCATGCCGTTTCAGCACATCATACTGCCTGCGCAGGTCGACGGCCGCTTCATCTTTTCGCAGATATGGATTGAAAAGCAGGATCCGGACAAGGCCGGAAACCAAAAATTGAACAGGGCATCAGCGCCAAAGTTTCTTTACCTCACATTTGACATCCAGGACCTCGGATATTTTGAGACATCGATACGCCTTACGGGCCGGCAGGTAGACATGAAACTTTCCTGCCCGCCGCCGCTGGAGCACAATCGCGGCCAGATAAGGTCAGACGTATCGGCAATCATGCGGAAAAACGGCTTTACTGCAGGTGATATCCGGCTTTCCACATGCGAAAAGCCAAAAATGCCGCAGATAATAATGCAGAAAATCAGGGAAAGGAAGCGTGCAGTGGATGTCACAGTTTGAAAAGCTGCAAAAGGCAGCCGCCCTTAAATACTCCGAAGCTTCGCCTGAAACCGCCCCTGT
The DNA here is from genome assembly GCA_002411365.1 of Ruminococcaceae bacterium UBA5295. GTDB lineage: Bacteria > Bacillota > Clostridia > Oscillospirales > Acutalibacteraceae > Thermocaproicibacter. The sequence goes on along the minus strand of DHSD01000012.1, from coordinate 24,891 downwards.
TGTAGTCGCTTCCGGCTCAGGATATATGGCGCAGAAGATAATAGGCATTGCCGAAAAGAGCGGCGTTCCCGTCTTCCGCGACAATTCGCTCGCAACGCTCCTCTCACAGCTTCAGTCTGGGGCGGAAGTCCCTCCCGAACTCTATCAGGCTGTTGTAGATATTTACATATATTTTCTCGGCTACAAGGTCGGTGAGGGCGGAAAAGCCGAGCGCATACCGGCAGCTCCTGCTGACGGCAGCGCAGGCGGCGACCCTCCCGAAACGGCGCCAGAAAATGTTGATGAAAGTATCGCTGGAAAAGGAGACGGGCAAAGTTAAAAAACTGTTATGCTTTTTCTGCGTTTTTCTCTAAGTATTCTGGTGTTCCAGCCGATATTATTAAATAGAGTTTATTTTGTCCTCTTTTTTAGAGGATTTTGGAAAAATTACATATTTATTTTATGCCTCACTGCCGTATCGACATACGGCAGGCATTATTTACGGCAGGGAAGGGGAATTCCATGCAGGCAGTTAAAGACATAACTATTGGAACAGAAGCTGCCAAGGCAGATGACTTAAAAGTTGAAAAATACCTTACATTTACCATCGATGGCCAGCTTTACTGCGTGCCGACTTCACAGGTCGTAGAGATTATCAGAATGCAGCCTATTACATTTTTGCCTAACGTCATAGACTATGTAAAAGGCGTTATAAACCTCCGGGGTAAAGTCATTCCGGTCATCGATATGCGCCTGCGCTTCAAAAAAGAAGAAGCGCCATACGACGTGCGCACAAGCATAGTCATAGTTGAGTCCGGCGAACTGATGGTCGGCATGATTGTTGACTCTGTGAAAGATGTATGCGACGTTGCTGAAAACCAAATAAACGTTTCGCCAAAATCAAAAAGCAGTACGGAAAACGGCAAGAACTTTGTAAGCGGCATAGTCACGCTTGATAACGCCTCGGCTATGCTGCTCGACACGCCTAAAGTGCTGACACATCACAGCCGTTCGCAGAAACAGAAAGCAAATAACCAGCGAAACGCGGAAAATCCAAAATCTCAGCAGTAAAGCGGCCACAATTTTGCGGAGAAAAAGGAGACTTTCGGATGTTGTCTGTTTCAGAGCGTTATCTTCATTCTCCTTGTGAAATCCACGCAATGGATAACACTCCTCTTCTGATCGGGTATATCAGCGGCTTCCCAGATGGCAGCATAGAAATAACCTCCGAGAATGACTGCCTGCCCATAATACACTGCAACACCACAGTGAAAGTAAGTATTATGAATATGAACGATGCGCTCGGTTTTAGAGTGCTCGTTGGCCATGTATACCTTTCAACTGGTGAGATGATACGCATAGTTGACCTGCAGGACGCTGCCAACTATGAGAAACGTAACTTTTTTCGTGTGAAGGTCGGGCTTGAAGCCAAAGCTTACTTAATAGCTGAAACTGAAAATTTCTCTGCCGCTAACCTTGAGCCACAAGGAAAGCCGTTTGAAATTCATATTCATAACATCAGCCTCGGCGGGCTTTATTTTATCTGCGGCTGCAAGCTGAAAGCAGGGGATCACCTTGTCGTAAAGGTGAATATATATCATACGATTCTTTCATTGATCACCAAGGTCATACGGGAGATACCGATAAACAGCAGAAGCAAAAGCAGCTATGGCTGTGAATTTCTCGACAATTCCGGCAGGCAGTTTGACTTGCTTTGCAAATACCTGTTTGCCTGCCAGCGTGAACAGATACACAGGATAAGGCAGAATCTGCCGAAACCATAATCAAGGCAGATGGCCGGCTGAAAATGTGTGGCACATCTTATAAAATGAACGAGGTGGAAAAATTGCAGAATGCGGAAGCAAAAGATGAGTCTGAAATGGACTCCGCAGAAAGTCAGCAGGAAGAAAACAAATACCTTACTTTCTGGATTGACGGAGAACTTTTTGGTATACCCATAAGTGATGTTGTGCAGATAATCAGCATGCAGAAAATAATCCCTCTGCCGGATTTTCCGGCCTATGCAAAGGGCATCATCAATCTGCGTGGAAATATCGTTCCTGTCATCGATATGCGCATCCGCCTGAAACGGCCGGAAGCAGAGTACAATGAGAGCACATGCATAGTAGTTACAAATATCCACGGCAACTACATAGGTTTTATTGTTGACACTGTGGACGAAGTGACAGACATAAACAACGACAAAATTTCGCCGCCGCCTAAAGTTACAAAGGAAACTGTGAACCGTTACCTGACCGGCATCGGCCAGATAGGCAAAAAAGTTGTCCTTCTTCTTGACGTTTCGAAAATCTTTTCTGACAGCGAATTTGATGAAGTAACAGAAACTGCCCAGGAAGCTACGGTCGCCCAGTCTCAGGTTGACTCGGAAAAGAAGGATGGCAGCCCTGAAAATGGGCAGCCTGCAAAATAACAAAGAGGAAATGGAGTACTGCTTCAATGGAAAATAATAATAATGTAGATAAAAAATTATACTTGTCATCTATTATAAAAGCAGTCTTGTTCATCATACCTACAATCGTTCTTCTGATTGTCGCAGGCAGCATGAGCGGTAACCCTTCAGGGCTTGCCGCCACTATGGGAGCAATGATACCATGGGTTATCGTTTACCTGTGCGTCGTTGCATTCCTCTGCATCTTCAGCATGGTGCGGACATCAAGGATGACAAGCACTGTGAAAAAGAACCTTGTTGACTGCCTCGAACAACTTCAGGACGGCAAGCTCGATATCCATGTCGATGACATCGCACACGATGCAACCGGCCATGAACTTGTCAACGCTGTAAACAATTACTCCGATATGCTCAAATATATGGTTAATGCATTGATGGACTACATGCACCACCTTGAAAAGGGAGACCTCACTGTTGAAGTCAACCGCGCTGACTGGCGCGGTGAATGGGCACAAATCGGAAATTCGATGAATGCTATGAAAAACGACCTCAACAAGATATTCGGAACTGTAAGAAATGCTGCAGACCAGACTTCCATAGGCTCAAATGAAGTGGCAAGCGCTTCCCAGTCCCTTGCACAGGGCGCTACAGAGCAGGCAAGCTCTATTGAGCAGCTTTCCGCAACCATTACAGATATCTCAGGCCAGGTACGCAAAACGGCGGCAAACGCAACAGATGCCGACCGCGCTTCTTCACAGGCAGAAGAAAAAATCATCGAAGCAAATCATAGCATGGCCCAGATGGTCAGTGCTATGAGCCAGATAAGCGAGACATCAAAGAAAATCGGCAACATCATCAAAACTATCGACGATATTTCCTTCCAGACTAACATCCTTGCGCTCAATGCCGCAGTAGAGGCTGCCCGCGCGGGTTCCGCAGGAAAAGGTTTTGCCGTTGTTGCTGACGAAGTCCGTAACCTTGCAAGCAAGAGCGCCGAGGCTTCCAAAAACACAACCTCACTTATTGAAGCTGCAATCCAGGCTGTAGGGGAAGGCACAAAGGTAGCTGAAACTGCCGAAAAGACACTCGAAGAAGTTAGGTCTTCTTCTTCAGAAGCCAACAAGCTCGTCAACGAAATTGCGACCGCTTCAAATGCTCAGGCTGCTTCCATTGGGCAGATTACACAGGGCATACAGCAGATTTCAGCTGTTGTGCAGACAAATTCCGCCACGGCGGAGCAAAGCGCCGCAGCAAGCGAAGAGCTTGCCGCCCAGGCAAAGACTTTAAAGGGAGCTGTAGATTCTCTCAAGCTGCGTGAAGATGCTTCAGCTACAAAAGCACAAAACAACAATGATGCAATTTCAAGGTTTTCTAAGTCCTCAGCCACAGCGCATGGGGCGGCAAAAAGGGGCTCAGCTTCAAGGCCGTCGACTGCCGTATCGCCAAAGGCAAAAGCAGTTTCTGCCCCAAAAGTTGCCAATGATAAATACATTTGATGCAGTGAAGGCAAAATAAAATATCTTTAAAAAGCCGTCCGGTATTTCGGGCGGTTTTTTGCAGTATGTCTTCTGGCAGCTAAAGAAACTGCCCAAAGTGCCGATATAGAATTAGTAAGGATTAACAGAAACGGAGGAGCAAAAAATGAGTACATCAACAGCATCGTCGTCGATCCCTTCTTTTTATTCAATGGACGGCGTAACAAGACTTAACGGCACTGAATTTGCTTCAGGCCTCGATACCCAAAACCTGATAAAAGCACTCACTTCCAAAACCTCTGAAGAAATAGACAGGACAAAGCAGCTTGAACAGAAAACCGAGTGGAAACGCGATATGTTCCGTGATATAGAGGATATGCTGCAGAAGTTCTCAGACAATTACTTTTCATATTCTTCTACAAGCGGGAATAACATACTAAGCGGTACTTTTTTTGATTCAGACAATTTGACAAGCAGTAACAGCAGTGCTGTTACTGCTACCGGCCCAAGCAAAGATGCCGGTAACATCGTGATAAACAGCATTTCCAATCTTGCTACTAAGGCTTCCCTTTCTACAAAAGATAAAGTTTCAAATGAGGCTATAGAGTCCCTAAGTGAGGTTGGTAAAACTATTTCTTCTTCCTCATACCTCGACCTCAAACTCGACAACAAGTCTTATAGAATCACTCTCGGCAGCGACATCGATGTATCAAAGTTAAGCGTGGATACACCATCCAGCATTGCAGCGCAACTTGCAACGCAGCTTCAAAATCAGATTAACAGCAATTCCGACCTTAGAAACAAGGTTACTGTTTCTGCTTTAAATGATACGCTTAAACTAAACGGAGCTACTATAACAGGTGCTTCGCAAAACTTTATAGGAGGCCTCGGGCTTACAGGTAGTAATGCTTCCTATTCACTCAGCGGTTCGTCTGCTATAGACTCTCAAAAATTGTACGACCTCGGCAATAAGCTTGCGGGCGTAACTCTTACTTTCAAGCTCGACGGCCTACAGAAAAATATTACATTCGACCAAAGCAGCAGCAGCTCATATAATTCTGTGTCGGGCCTTCAAAGTTACTTGCAAACCAAACTTACCAGCGCATTCGGCTCTGGCAAAGTAACTGTTTCCCTCACCAGCGATAATAAGCTGTCTTTTAAAACAAGCGACGGTACTTCAGTGCTTGAATTGGATTCCGCATCAGCAAGCGGAATCCTTGGAAAAGACGGCGTCCTTCATATTGAAAGCGGCGAAACTAACCGCCTTGAAATGACAAAAACTCTTGGTGAGCTAAACACAAAGCTGAATACTGATTCCCCTAATGTAGCACTCTCTCCTGAAAAAGATGAACATGGCAATCCGGTTAAAAATTCAAATGGCAAGAATGTTTACAAAATTTCCGTCAATAACGCATCTTTCGAGTTTAATGAGGACACCGAGCTTGGCACTGTTATCAACACCATAAACAATAACAGCGAGGCCGATGTAAATATCAGCTACTCCCAGACGCTCGACAAGTTCATCGTAACTTCAAAGGACACAGGCACACAGGAAACGATTAATATACAGGATGTTGGTACATGCAATCTCGCATCTTCGCTTTTCGGAACAGGGGGTACTGTAACAGCTGGTAAAGACCTTAAAATGAATGTTACTATAAATGGCACCGCCACAGATATAGCCCGCACTACAAATTCATTTACGCTCGACGGCCTTAACCTTAATGTTCTTAATACCTTTAATAGCGGAACAACTCCGGATGCTAATGAAAAAATTACGTTTACATCATCTAACGGCACAGATGATGTCTATAAGAAGATTTCAGACTTTATAGCCGATTACAACAGCCTGATTGACAAAGTCAACACATATGTAACTCAAACCCCATACGGCCTTAGCAACAGCAGCGGGAAAACACAGACTTATAATCCTCTGACTGACGACCAGAAAAAAGATATGAGCGACACCGAGATAAAAGAGTGGAATGAAAAAGCCAAACAAGGCCTTCTGTTTTCCGACCCACAGCTTACAAGCCTGCAAAACGACCTGCGCTCTGCAATGGAACACAACGTCGAAGCGTCAGGCCTGTCCCTCAGCGCCATAGGCATCTCGACTTCGTCCAATTACATGTCCGGCGGTAAATTGGCGATTACTGACGCAAACAAGCTTAAAAACGCGCTGCAGAACAACACCGACCAGGTCATCAAGATGTTTACAAACGTAGATGATTCCGACAGCTCACAAGACGGTATTGCTCCAAGGGTAAAGTCGGTTTTAAATAATTATTTCGGCACTTATGGAAACAGCGGTATCCTCTATTATGTTGCGGGCAGCAACACAACAATTGGCTCTGACAAAAGTGAGCTTACGACACAAATCTCACAGTATGAAACGCAGATAAAAGACCTGCAGTCACAGCTTACAACACAGAGAAATAACCTTCAGACAAAATTCACCACAATGGAGCAGGCTATTTACCGGCTTTCTAACCAGTATAATTATCTTTCTGGCATGTCCTCCTGAATTATAATCAACCGCATATTATATGCCAAAAAGCAAAAACGGAGGGAGGTTTGTTTATGTATGGCAGCAGCAATCTCGTTCGGAAATACGAAGAGCAGGCTATAAACACCATGTCAAGCGGTGAGCTCATCGTCAGGCTTTATGATGAGGTAATCAAAAACCTGAAATTTGCCTCAAAGCTTTTCGGTCAGGGCAACAGCGAAGCTGCGTGCAAATGCACGGGAAAATGCAGGAATATTCTCAATTACCTCATAGCAATCCTTAACGGCAAATATAAATTCTCCGCCACGCTGAGCCGCCTTTATTCTTATATGGCTGGGCAGATAGTCATCACAGAGGCAACCAGCGACACGTCGCATATCGACAATATAATCCCGCAGCTCAAAGATCTGCGCAGCGCGTGGGCAGAAGCTGAAAAGGGCCTTCATGAAAAGGGCCGCTCTGCCCAAAACGCGAAGCCCGGCACTAAGCAATGAGCCAGAAAATGGCGCCGCTGGCCGTTCTGCTAAGCTGCATGAAGCAGAAAGTGATCCTTCTCACAAAGATACTCGACATCACAAAAATGATGGAAGTCCAAAGCCAGCAGAAAGAGATAGAGCTCGGCGGGCTGCCTGATGAGCGCCAGATATATATCGACCGCCTCAAAAAGTGTGAGGGCATCATAAAAAAGGACTGCCTTTCGATTCCTGAAGAAAAGCAGGCAGAAGCCAAAGGGATACTCGCCGGTAAGTTTCCAGAGAAAAGCTGCAGCACACCCGAAGAAAAAGAGCTGCTGCATTATGGTATAAAATGCAGCAGCCTTCTAAGTATGACGCTTCCATTAGACCGCAAATGCCGTAAAAATCTGCAGAAAGAATGTGACCGGCTGCGCAGCCTTATGCATACGTCTTCAGCCGGCCCAAATATCGGCACAAGTCACCTATCAAAACAAAACTAAAATGTTTTGACTCCCATTGTGCATGATTTTACAACCATTCTCCCGTCTTCCGCATAAAAGTAAACAGTCCTGCCATAATTAAGGCCCGTATCTTCCGCTATGATACGGACCTTAAGTTTTTGCAGTGTTTCCTTAACTGCCGCAACGTTGCGCGCTCCTATATTGCCAAAGCCGCAGTCATCAGCAACATTAAACATCTTTGCCCCGCCCGCTATTTTTGCTGTTATACGGGAACGCAGGCACCCCATATATTCCATTGCCTTAATCATTTCAGGCAGGCACGTGTCAGCATACCTGTGTATCTTCTCATTAGGGTTTTCCTTAGGAAAATATGGAAGCATTATGTGGCCGAGCCCGCCTACCTTGCACGCGGCATCATAGAGGCACACACCTACGCAGGAACCCAGGGCATACGTCGCAAATGCTGCCGGGGACGGCAGCACCTTCATATCCGAAATTCCAATCGTTATCAGTTCACTCATAAATCAATCCCCAAACCATTCATCAATTTTTCAACAGAATCAAGGCTTGGGACCAGCATCATATTGGCCGAGATGGAATTATTTGAATTTTTAAAGTCATCTTCAACAAATATGATTTCATCGGAAACAGCCCCCATCTCTGCAGCGGGGACCGTCAGCAGTGAGCCTACCATATCAGACGTCACAGCCGGTACCGATATCTTTATTTTTAAATTGGCAAGCTCTGAAATTGCCGAAACATAAGAACCTATCATTATATTCCCAATCTCTGAAATTGCCGAGCGCTCCATGTCTGTAAGGCGCATACAGTCGACATTTTCTTCATTAAGCAGAGATTTCAGGATCATTTTTGTAAAATGCTGGCTTACTATAAACATCATAACGCCGCGTATGTCGTCGCTAAGCTCCACAAGGATAGCAACCACCGGTGTTTCCGGGCCGCCAAGGGCATTGTCAACATTTGCAATATCCATAATGCGCACAACAGGCGCCTTCATGTCGATTTTGCGGTTCAAAAGGCCTGCAAGGGACGTTGCCGCATTGCCGGCACCTATATTCCCAATTTCCCGCAGGACATCAATGTGCATATCACTTAGCTGGCTTAAATTTTTAATAGACATTGATACACCTCAAGATTTTCCGGACACCCGCTAAAAGTTCTTTTCATCAGACGGCAGAGGCGGTCCGGAAGTGATTTTTCCATCTTCAACGTAAAATTTCATGTTGTTGTAATTACTGCTGAGGTTCATGCTTTCTGTACCAATCGTAATTTTCGTGCCTGCGTAAATAACTTTCAGCCCTATCACATTGAAATCGGCCGCTGAAACAGCTGTAGCATCTTTAATCTCTGAGATTTTGCTGCTGAAATTTTCAACCCGCTTCTCTGATTCCCTGCTGTTCTGCAGTAGTACCTTCATGCGTATAACATTCTTAGGTGAGCGCCCCTCCTGCTTTATGAGCTGCTTTAAAGCGTCCATCTGCTTTCTTAAAGACTTCTGCCTCACATACTCTTTTGTAATTGCGGCCTTAAGGCTGTTGGTCTGCGCCGCGCTCGAAGAGTTGCCCATAATGGCATCGTAAAACTCTTTGGAATCTACTACAATATTAGTCCTGACGTTGTTCGCCGTACCAATTTTTTTCGCATACACCTGCCGGCCGGCACAGCAGCTTCCGCCCATTATCGACGCCTTCGGTCCGCGCATGTTAATGCAGTGCCGCACTTTTACATTGCTGTTCATAATCACATCGGCATAAACATCTCCACCGGCACGCACAACTGCATTCTGTATGTACTTTGACTCAACATCTCCGCCTGCAGAAATGCCGCCTCCGCTCAGGCCGTTTATCCCGTTGTTAACAGTTATGCTCCCAACAGCCTGCAGCGTGGCTCCCTCAACCATGCCATAAACGGCTATATTGCCGCCTGCCTTTACAGAAAAGCCTTCCATTACATCGCCGCGCACAATTACCGTACCTATAAAGTCAATATTTCCTGTCGAATTATCAACATCACCCTTGATGACAAATGTTTCATTTACATTCAGAATATACTTGCGGCAATCTATGCAGCCGCTAATTGCAGCAGAAAGCTCCAGCCCGTCTTTCGAAATAACAGTGTGCAGGCCTGTAGGGAAAGACGGCATCCTGCATTTTTTAAACGGCACGGCATTGCCAAAGACGTCAATGCCGTCTTTCCCCGGCGGCGGCGGGATAATGCGGCAAAGCACATCGCCTTTTTTAACATTCTGCACTATTCCAAGGTCATGGTAATCAACGGTACCGTCAGCACGCTCAGATGGAAGGCCCTTGTGCTCTATTGAAAACATGAATTTAAGCTCAGCCCTGCCTTCGTCCTGCGGTGGGGTGCCCTTCGCGCAAACAAGCGGTTGTGAATAGTCTTTGCCTGTACAGTAATTATGGATATTATCTTTGCATATTCCAGAAACAACGCCTTGCCCAGTTAAGAGGCCATCTACTGCTTTTTCAGAAAGCGTCTGCCCTTCCGGCATATTTTTTACAATAAGATCTGCTTCCAATTTGTTATTGGAAACTCTTACTTTCAGTTCAGGCTCTTCGTCGCTGCCTTCGGCGGGATTTTCCCCGTCCCTGTACATTTTCCATACCCTCCCCTATTGGTATTATATCAGTGCAGAGAGTTCACTGTCTGCATAACTTCATCAGTCATAGCCACCATTTTTGCGTTCATGTCATAGGCACGCTGCTGAAGTATTACATTTGAAATCTCCGTTGCAAAGTCAGTTCCCGACGGCTCAAGAAACCCCTGTTTTATTTCCGCGCCCCTCACAGCTTCCGCAGCGCCCGAACGGTCTGTCTGCATGTAGCAGCTGTTGCCGCTCTTCTCAAGGCCGTCAAGGTTTCGGAACGTAAAGACGCCCATATTCTGTTTTGCGTTTGCGTCAGTTACCCTGATCGTGCGCCCGTCCTGGCCAAGCACAAGGTTACCGGAAGAGTCTGCAAGATAAAAATTCCCGCCGCGGTTTGAGAGGCCGAAACGCCCGTCGCGCGTATAAAGCGTCCTCCCGTCCGCAGCCCTCACCGCAAAAAAATTTCTCGCATCGGTCAAAACATAGTCCTGAGAAAGGTCAGTCTCCGTAATGCCGGCCCCTTCAAAAACCGTGTCTGTCTTTCCCAGTTTGCTTCCGTGGCCGACTTTAAGCTCAGGCGCTGCCTCCCGCTCTTTTACATTTGTGTAGAGCAGGTCGGCAAATGAAGGGTTATCCTCTTTATAGCCGTCCGTTGAAATGTTTGCTATGTTGTTCGCGGTTACGTCCATCGCACGCTGTGCACTGTACATCCCAGCCGATGCGGTATGAAACCCAACTGTCAACTCTCACTCCCCCCTTAAACTTTTCCTATGTCTGTCGTTGCCTTGTCAAGTATCTGGTCATACATTTTAAGTGCCTGCGCACATGACTGAAGGCTCCGCTGTGAAGCAATGCCGTGCGTCAGCTCCCCGCTCATGTCCGCATTTGAAGACTCGACCGCCCTCCACACAATCTGCGGCGTCTGCTCGGCTTGCGCATTTTGGCCCTGGTAAAACCCTTCGCCGACCGTATCAAGCGCAGCATTATTGGGGAAACGATAAACCCCAATGCTTCCGGCAAGATTATTGCCAGCATAGATATTCCCCTGCTTGTCGCACGAAATATCATCAGTGCCAAGGTGTATGGGCTGGCCGTTTTTCCCCAGCACACGGCCCGCCCCGTTCAAGGCAAGATATCCGCCGGCATCGAGGTTAAAACTGCCGTTGCGCGTGTAGTAAGTTCCTCCGTTACCCTGTACAGCGAAAAAGCCGTCGCCGCTTATTGCGAAGTCAAGGCCGCGGTCCGTCGGAGATATTGCCCCTTCGGAAAAATCAGTGTCAGGTTTGTCTGCCGTTGTTGCCATAAGCGTTGTGCTCCCTATTGGCGTATGCCCTGAGTCGACACGCTCAAGCATCATTTCGCCGAATGTTTTTGAAGCAAGGTGCTTTGCCTTGAACCCGTTTGTTTTCATATTTGCTACATTGTTGCTGATTGTATCCAGTATCCTGTTCTGTGTCAGCATCCCGGATGTTAGCATGTAAAAACCCCTGACCATTCCATTGCCTCCCTGCATTCATAATTTCTTCTACTGTGCCAAATATGCACCTACACCTTTTCTCAGCTTTTTAAGCGCGCTGGAGTGGATCTGTGAGACCCTTGAGTCGCTTATTCCCAGGATCTGCGATATTTCCTTTATTTTAAGCTGTTCCTTATAGTACAGCGATATAACGAGTTTTTCTTTCTTGTCGAGCCTGTCGATATTGGCTGCCAGCACGCGCCGCAACTCTTTCTCCGCCATTGACTGCTCCGGCCCGGCAACAGCACCGCTCATGCGCAGGTTGAAATTTTCGACGCCTTTCTCATACACTATTTCCTCAAACGAAAGCATATTCATCGAGCACGTTTCAGCAAGCATTTTACCATATTCCTCATTGCTTACATGCATGTAAGCCGCAAGCTCGCTGTCTGTTGGCGAACGGCCGAGTTTCTGGTTGAGCTCTTCGTCGGCCTTATTTATGTCTTTCGCCATTTTTTTCAGGCGGCGCGGGAAACAGTCCTGTTTGCGTATGTAGTCAATCATTGCCCCGCGTATCCTTATTGAGGCGTACGTTTCAAACTTCACGTTTTTTGTAATGTCAAATTTCTGTATGGCATCCATCAGCGCAATAAGGCCTTCACTCACTATATCATCCATATAATTGAAATACTGATAACGCCCCGCTATTTTGATGGCAATGCAGCGCACAAGGTAACTGTATTTTTCAATCAGCCTGTCCCTTACCGACGTTTCGCGTTTCTGGCTGTAGCGCAGCCAGAGTTTCTGAATCATCTGCTGCCCTGCTGCTGTTTTTTCCATTTTCAGGCTGCGCCCCTTTCTTTAACATATCCCGTTTTTGCCGATTAGTCAAGGGTTACGTTGGCAACCGCCTGTATCTGCACGTTATTTTCAATCTCATTGAATGAGAGCACTACGGCTTTCGGGTAGAACTGCCGCATCAGCTTGCTGAAATACAGCCTTACAATCGGCGACGTCAGAATAATCGGCGTTGTTACTATGTCTTTAACATTTTCAATACACTTTGTCACATTTGTAATGATTTTCTGCGTTGTTTTCGGGTCGAGCGCAAGGTAAGTCCCCCGCTCGTTTTTGCTGATAGAGTTGAGGATAGTCTTCTCAACAGTGCTGTCAAGGGTAATTACCTTGATCTGGCCACCTTCAGACCACTGGCGCGTGATCGTGCGGCGCAGCGCCTGGCGCACATATTCCGTCAGCAGCTCCGGGTCATGCACAGCCGTGGCATAGTTTGAAATCGTCTCCAGTATCGTTTCCATGTCGCGTATCGGCACGCCTTCGCGCAGAAGGCTGCACAGCACTTTCTGCAGGTTTGCCTGCGTTATCACATTCGGCACAACGTCGCTTACAAGCGTCGCGTTGTACTTCTTCATGTTTTCCAGCATCTGGCTCACATCCTGCCTTGAAAGCAGCTCATGCGCATGTCTTCGTATCGTCTCCGAAAGGTGCGTAATCACAACCGAGAGCGGGTCGATTACAGTATACCCGTACATTTCCGCCATATCTTTCTTGTCCGGAGTTATCCATTTGCTCGGTATGCCATACGCCGGCTCAACGGTGTCTATGCCGTCTATTTCTCCTGTCAGGTTGCCCGGGTCGAGCGCGAGATAATAATCCATAAGTATTTCACCGCGGGCAACTTCCTCGCCCTTTATTTTAATCATATACTGGTTCGGGTTCAGCTGGCCGCCGTCACGCAGGCGTATCGGCGGCACTACCATGCCCATTTCGGTCGCGAACTGTTTGCGGAACATCACAAGCCTGTCGATAAAGCTACTGCCGCTGCGCTCATCAACAAGAGGGATAAGGCTGTAGCCGAAGTCCATCTCTATCGCGTCGAGCGGAAGGAGCTTGTATATATTGTCGATATTCCTGTAATATTCCGTCTCGCTTTCCTGTTTTCCGGCGGCATTGCCGGCCGGCCCTTCCACTGCCGGCTGCACTTCACCCGCAGCCTCTTTCTGCTTCTTCATGGCCTGCGTGCCAAATATAATAAGCAGTGCAGAAAGCAGCAACATCTGCAGAACAGGCATATTAGGCACAAGGCACATCACGGCAAGCGTTATGCCCGCAAGCACAAAGACTACAGGCTGAGCAATGAACTGGCTTGTCACATCCTCGCCGAAAGTGGACTTCGACGCGGCACGCGTAACTATCATACCTGTTGCGGTAGAAATCATCAGAGCCGGTATCTGCGAAACAAGCCCGTCGCCAACAGACGCTATGGTGTAGATATTGAGCACTTCCTGGAAAGTTTTTCCTCCCTGCACCATGCCGATGATTATTCCACCGATAAGGTTGATAAACGTTATGATGATTGCCATAACCGCGTCGCCTTTAACGAATTTGCTGGCGCCGTCCATAGAGCCGTAGAACTCTGCCTCGCGCTGTATATCCTCACGGCGCTGATGGGCCTGGTCCTCGGTTATCATGCCTGAATTCAGGTCTGCGTCGATAGCCATCTGCTTGCCCGGCATTGCGTCCAGTTTAAACCGCGCTGCGACTTCCGAAACACGTTCGGAGCCTTTTGTGATGACCATAAAATTTACAAGCACGATAATGAGGAAGACTATTAAGCCAACTACTACATTGCCCTGCAGGACAAACTGGCCGAAAGTTTTAATGACCTGGCCCGCATTACCCTGATCTGTCAGTATTTTACGTGTAGATGAAATGTTAAGTGCGAGGCGGAACAGCGTGGCAACCAGAAGTATTGACGGGAACACGGAAAATTCCAGCGCTGTCTTTATGTACATTGTCATAAGCAAAATTATGAGCGACAGCGTGATATCAAGGATCAGCATCATGTCAAGCAGAGGTGTCGGCAGTGGGATTATGATGAGTGCGACAATTAAAATGACGAAAAGTGGAACTACATGATTAAGGATTTTCAATTATCGCTTCATCTCCTTTTTCTTAAGCTGGAACACCCATGCCATAATGCCTGCAAGCGGTGCGTAGAATTCAGGCGGGATCTCCTGGTTCACTTCCACAGAAGCATACAGCGCACGCGCAAGCGGCCTGTCCTCTTTCATTGGGATATCGTACTTTTCTGCGATCTCTATTATCTTGAACGCTATGCGGTCCCGGCCTTTGGCAACAACTACAGGTGCCTCATCTTTTTCCGGCTTATAACGAAGCGCCACTGCAAAGTGCGTCGGGTTCCTCACCACAACATCAGCAGCAGGCACCTGCTGCATCATGCGCTGGCGCGACATACTGCGCTGTACCTGGCGGATACGACTTTTTGTTTCAGGGTTTCCCTCGGTCTCCTTATACTCTTCTTTCATTTCCTGCACCGTCATCTTGATATTGCGCTCATAGTCCCATCTCTGGTAAAGGTAATCCGCGGCAGCAAGTCCTATGAAAACAAGCGACATCTGTATCCCAAGGTCAAAAATATCGTTGACCACAACCGCCGCCGAATGGAAAACATCGCTGTCCATCATACCCGAGCACTGGGCACGTATATCAATAATCTTTATGTAAATCAGATAGCCTATGATAACGGTCTTAATTATCGCTTTCAGCACTTCAACTACGGAGCGCAGGGAAAACAGGCGCTTGAAGCCTTCTACAGGGTTTATGTTGGAAAACTTAAACTTTATTTTTTCGCCTGAGAACTTGAACTTCGTCTGCGCACCAGTTATGATGATTGCCGCACCCGCAGCAACAAGCATCACCGGCGCAGCAAGTATAATGATGTCAAGCCATGCCTGCCTGTTTACGTCCTGCACAAAAGAGTTGCTTAGCACATCATGGTTCGCAGCATAGTGGAAAAAGCTAGTCATTATGTTGCAGATGCTGTGGTAAATGTACGGCATTGCGGCGCGCAGCACAAGAAAAACAGCCAGGATTGAAAATGCGCTTACGGCATCCGCACTCTGGAATATGTTTCCTCTTTTTTGTTCGTCCCTTCGCTTTTTCGGCGTTGCCTCTTCGGTTTTTTCTTCTGCCGTATCCATTGATTTTCCTCCTGCGGCGCCGGCAAATTATTTATGTCAGCATGGAGTAAATTGCACTGATGTTCTGGAACATGACACTTATGAGTTTTTCTATAAATGTAGCAAACGGCGGCACCAGCACAATGATGGCAATGAAGCCGATTATAATCTTCATCTGTATCTCAATTGTAAATATATCTATCTGCGGCACCGCAGTCATCAGTATGCCTATGCCTATCTCGCTTACCATCTGCACGGCTATCATCGGCAGGCAAAGCTTCGCCGCATATATAAGCATCAAGCCAAAGCACGAAACGAGTTTGCCGAAAACATCTGCGGGTATCGGCGCATCGCCGTACGGTATGGCGGAGCCGAGCTTTACAAAAAGCTGCATAAGCGTAAGGTGCGAATTAGTCAGGAAAAAAATCAGCATAAACATGGCGTTCATGAGCGACGCTGAAAGCGGCATTGAAATGTTGCTCTGGGGATCATATATTTTAGACATCGAAATGCCCATCTGCATATCCATCTGCTCGCCCGCCATGATGATTACAGACTGCATCATCTGCATTAAAAAGCCTACGATGAAGCCTATGAGGAACTCCTTAACGGCACAGACGGCAAAAACGATGGCCGAATTTATCTTTACACTCTGCACCGGCACATACGGATAAGTAAAAACCGTAAGCGCCAGCGTGAACGCTATCCTGAATATTACCGGAATATTCTTTCGGCCGAAGACCGGGTTCAGCAGTATGCAGCCCGACATACGCATGAAAATCAGCAGTAAAAGCGTAAAATTATAGTTCAGTAGGTCCACTCAGCCCCCACATCCTCAGCTCAGTTTTACAATCTGGTCAAATATGTAGTACGTAAAATCCTTCATGTTTTCCATCATCCATGAGCCCATTATAACGAGTATGACGGCAATCGCAACCAGTTTTGGCACAAAGACGACAGACTGCTCATGTATCTGCGTAGCTGCCTGCAGCACTGCGATTATCAGCCCGACAGCCATGCTTATGAGCAGGACAGGCGCCGAAACTTTCAGTACGGTCACCATGGCGGCCTGTATTATCTGCATTACCTGCCCTATCGACATATCCCTATTTCCTTTCCTTTAGCGAGCCTCGCTACAAATTGAATGATGTGACAAGCGCCTTAAACAGCAAATCCCATCCATTTACAAGGATAAACAACAGCAGCTTGAACGGGAGCGATACCATGTTTGGCGGCAACATTACCATACCCATTGACATCAGTGTGCTTGAAACTATCATGTCTATAATCAAGAATGGTATGTAGAGAAGGAAACCTATTATGAATGCCCGCTTCAGCTCGCTCGACATAAACGCCGGTGTCACAACTGTAATTGAAAGGTTCTGCGGCTTGACGCTGCTCTTCACTTTTCCAAGGTTGCGGAAAAGGTTCAGGTCTTCTTTTTTTGTATTTTTAAGCATGAATTCTTTTAAAGGTGCGCTGGCCTTATGGAAAAACTCCTGCTGGGTTATCTTTGACTCTTTGTACGGCTGGTACGCCTGTGTATTGATTTTGGAAACTACCGGCGACATTATGAAAAGCGACAGCATCAGCGATATGGCGATCATCACCTGGTTAGGCGGCGTGTTCTGCAGGCCAAGTGCATTGCGCAGGAATGAAAGCACAATGACTATCCTCGTAAAGCAGCTCATCATTATCAGTATGCTCGGCAGCATGGCAACCACAGTCAGCGTTTCAATAATCTGAAGCGTGTTCATGCCCTTTCCATTCATGCTGACGTTTACGTCTGCTGCTGAAGCGTGCATTGGCACAAGGAGGATAATGACAAGGAACACAGTCGTTGTAAGCAGGATTTTCCGCGTTATCGAATGCTTTTTTTTGCTTTTTTTCTCACTGTTTTCAGTCTTTGTGTTTTCTGTCATTTCCTGTCATATCCCATCTTCCATTCTTAAAGGCAGCGCGGAGTACATCTTTAAAACTCTGCATGGCAGGCGGAGCAGTGCCAGTCGTTTTTTTTAGCCGCTGTTCGTCAAGCTTCATAAGGATATCCACGCGCTCGTTGGAAAACGAAAGCAGATAATATTCCCCGCAGATCTCCGCTATTACAAGTCCTTTGTCCTGAGCGACATTAACACGCTCGAGTATGCGGATATTGTTCGTGTTCGTCATATTCCCGGTTTTTTTTGAAACAAACTTGCTCAGCCGCCAGCAAAGCCACAGCACAAGCGCAACGGCAAGCACATACAAAAGCAGCTCGCCGAGTGATGATTCACCAGAAAGACGAAGCCAAAGAGGTTTCATAAGCGTCAGCTAAGGATGTTCTGCACTGTTTTCATGATGCGATCCGCCTTGAACGGCTTGACAATAAAGTCTTTCGCACCAGCTTTCAGCGCATCTACAACCATTGCTTCCTGCCCCATGGCAGAGCACATGATAATCTTTGCATCCGGGTCGGACTCACGGATCTTCTTCAGTGCCTGAAGGCCGTCCATAACCGGCATAGTGATATCCATAATAACAAGGTCAGGTTTTTCTGCGGCGTAGTTGTCTACTGCCACCTGTCCGTTATTGGCCTCTATAATGTTTGTGAAACCATTTTTGTTTAAAGTATTTTTTATCATCATGCGCATGAAAGCAGCGTCATCCACCAACATGATTTTCTTATCCATCGTTTTTCCTCCTTAAGGTGAGTTAGTTGAGATTTTAAATCAGTTTCATAAGTTCGCTGTTCATCACTTCGGTGATGCGCACACCGTAATTATCATCTACAACCACCACGTTACCCCTGGCGATTGCCTTGCCGTTTACATAAACATCTACCTGAGAGCCTGCCTGCCGATTTAATTCCACAATCGTTCCGGAAGAAAAATCAAGGATCTCTTTGATTTTCTTTGTTGTCCGCCCAATTTCCACACTTACCTGAAGTGGAACCGACATCATCAGGTTGAGGTTCTCAGATTCGTTTTCCGTCAATTTTGCACCTTTTCCGGCGCTGCCTTTGTCAAAGCTCTGGTAAACAGCATTAGATACACGGTAGTTCTGCTGCGGCGGCACCTGCTGTGCCGGCGCTGAAGGCTGAGCTGCCGCCTGCGGCACCTGCTGTGCAGGCGCCGGATACTGGGTTGCCGGCTGCGGCACTTGTTGTGCCGGCGCTGAAGGTTGGGCTGCCGCCTGCGGCACTTGCTGTGCCGGCGCTGGAGACTGGGCTGCCGCCTGCGGCACCTGCTGTGCCGGCGCTGGAGACTGGGCTGCCGCCTGCGGCACCTGCTGTGCCGGTGCTGGAGACTGGGCTGCCGCCTGCGGCACTTGCTGTGCCGGCGCTGGAGACTGGGCTGCCGCCTGCGGCACCTGCTGTGCCGGCGCTGGAGGCTGATTGGAAACATCCGTCATGTCATCCTCTGTCACTCCAAAACTTGAAACCAGTTCCTTAGCCAGATTTACGCGCATGATATTGATGAACTTGCTGTTTACAAGGCTGCCTATCTTTAAATCGAACTGGACTGCAATAATATTTTTATCTTCCTGCAGGTATTTCTTCTTAAACTCGTCAGTGCTCGCAATATCGAAAGATGAAGGCGGCGAAATATTCACTGTCTTGTTCAGGAACTGCGAAAGCGCAGTTGCGGCAGCCCCCATCATCTGGTTCATAACTTCGCAGATGGCACCGATATTCATTTCGTCAAGTTCAAATTCCTTGTCGGAGAAATCTGTCTGTAGCAGAAGGCCAACAATTGTCCTTACATCATCACGCTTCAGGATAAGGATATTACTGCCCGAGAGGCCTTCGGTGTACTTCACCTCGACGCCTACGGCCGGTTCATAGAGGTGTATATCGAAGTCTTTTGTCTCTACAAAGTTAACAACTGGCGTTGTAATGCTCACCGGCTGGCCAAGCAGCTGGGAGACAGATGTTGCAGACGAGCCAAGGCTGATGTTCAGAATTTCACCTAAGGCATCAATCTCCATGTCCGAGAGGACTGCTGAATCGTTTGATTCCAATGAAATCACCTTTTTCCAATTAATTCAATTCATGACTGAAGCACTTTGTCAATTCTTACAGCATAATTCTTTTTCCCCATTCCGATAGTCCCTTTAAACCAGTGAAGATCTTCAACATCCACGGTAATCGAGCCAGGCTCAACTTTTGAGTCAAGCGGAATGATATCGCCCGGCCGCAGGTCAAGCAGTTCTTTCATGGGGACACTCGTTTCTCCCAGTATGGCAGAAACGATAAGCGGCGTATCTTTAAGCTGATCCATTATATTTTCTCTGCGGCGCTTTTCTGTCTCTGGGTCATCTTTCCTGTTGACCTTAACGAGTTTCGCGTTATAGCTCTTAAAAATCTCTTCAAGTGAACTTGCCGGAAGGCAGATGTTCAGGTTACCCTTAATGTCGTTAAGGGAAACTTCCAGCACAACTATTGCCGCAGATTCATCCTGCTGTATCGTCTGTATCATCTGAGGGTTTGTTTCAATCGAATCCATGCTGAACGTCAAGTCGAAGTAATTTGACCAGGCATCTTTCATCAGCCCGCAGAACTGTTTAAAAAGGTACTCCAGCAGTGAAAGCTCAATCTCAGTGTAGTCCCTGTCTATGTTATATCCGGAGCCATCCCCGCCAAGCAGCTTGTCGATGACGCTGAACGAAATGGGCCGTGACATTTCAAGCAGTATCTGCTTGCCTTCTACATTATAGGTATTGCTGTGCAGCCCCATAAGGGCTAACAGCGTAGAATCATTCAGCGCGTTGC
Source organism: Ruminococcaceae bacterium UBA5295 (assembly GCA_002411365.1). Lineage (GTDB taxonomy): Bacteria > Bacillota > Clostridia > Oscillospirales > Acutalibacteraceae > Thermocaproicibacter. Next base: position 4,772 of record DHSD01000012.1, on the reverse strand, counting down.
CGAATTCCTTGTATTCCTCTTCTTCCACCTGCATGACTTCTACCTGGCATACGACGCGCAGCTGCCCAGAAAGGTAAAGTGAAAGCAGACGTGAAAAGCTGTCAAATATATATCTAAGGAGGCGTATCTGCTCTCTTGTGAATTTCTTTGGCGAAAGGAAATCATATTCTTTTACTTTCTGTTCAACAGTTTTCTTTTCGATTTCATCGATATCGGCGTTGCCGTTTTGCAGGCTGCCAAGAAGTTTATCAATTTGCTGCTGCGATAAAACCTCTGCCATTCGTACCACCATTCTCCGCACAAAACATGGAATAACTTTGTTCAGTATCTATTATAAAAAGCGTTCGGCCCCGTGCGGCAGGCGCAACGCGGAATTTTCATTTTTTGCTGGAAGGCGTGCCGGTTTTTGAACTTGCTTCCGACGAAGCCGCACTGCTTCCTGATGCTGCCACGGAAGATGTGGCAGAGCTGCTCGATCTGCTAATGTCACTGTATATCTGCTGAAGGGGATCGCTTATCTTTCCGGCTTTCGCAATATAGATTTCCACCCTGCGGTTTTTCGCCAGCGAAGCCTCTGTGCCGTCTTCCTTTGCCACCGGCCAGTATTCGCCATAGCCCGTGCTTGACATTTTTTTGCCGTTTATGATTTTTTTCGACTGCACATAGATAAGCACATTCTTAGCGCGGTCGTCGGAAAGTTCGCGGTCGAACGCCTGCCGCTCCGTCGTATCTGTCGCGCTCACCTTTGCCGTATGGCCGTAAAACCTTATTTCGCCTATCTGGTCCGGAATTCCGGATATCGCATCGCACATAAAGTCGAGTATCTTTTTCCCGTCCGGCTTAATCTCGGCACTGTCGCCGTTAAAGAATACGTTACTCTGGAAAAAGAAGAATGTGTAACCGTTGCCTTTATACAGGCTTATCTCATTCTGGAGATGGTTTTTTACCACATAGTTTTTAAAGTAAATGTAGAGGCTGTCGAAGCTGTTTACTCCATTTACATCCGAGCTCGTTTTAGAAGAAGCTGCGGCGGCAGCGCCCGCATTGCTTTTTTTGTTCCCTTTTTGAGCCGCAGCTGCTGTTGTAGTAGTTCCTGACCTCTCATTGATCGCGTTAGCAAGCTTTTTCCATTTCTGCGCGCTTATTGATGACATAGAAAAAAGAAGCACAAAAAATGTAAGCAGCAGTGTTACCATGTCAGAGTATGTATTCATCCAGTCTGCGCACGCAGATGATTGTTCTTTTTTCTTCCGCATATTCTGCCTTCCTTCCTATTTCAGGCTCGCAGCGTCTATTTTTTCCCTTCATCCGAGTCCTTCTGGCTCGTACTGTCTGAAGCCCATTCACCACCGCGCTGCTTCTCATTAAGGTACGAACTAAGCGTTTCTTCAATCTGGTTTGGGTTTTCTCCTGCCTGGATAGCAAGCACACCCTGCACAACTATCTCCTTGCACAGCATTTCCTGGTTGTGCAGCATATGCAGTTTGTTGCCAATTGGCACAAGTATCAGGTTTGCAAGCCATGAGCCGTAGAATGTAGTGATAAGGGCTACAGCCATGCCGCTTACAAGCTTGCCCATACCTTTTGGGTCATTGGCGTCCAGGCCGCCGCCGAGCATATTGATAAGGCCTATCAGCGTGCCGATCATGCCAAAAGCAGGCGCAAACGTAGACGACTTCTCATAAAATCCCCAGCCTGCAGCATGCCGCTCATCAAGGTTATCAAGCTCTGTTTCGAGCATCTCTTTCACCTTGTCTGGATTTATGGCATCAACAATGAGCAGCACGCTCTGCTTCATGAAATTGTCCGTCATGTGGTTCGCTTTTTCTTCCAGTGAAAGCAAGCCTTTTTTGCGCGCTTCCTTTGCGAGGTCAACAATCTCCGCTATGTATTTTTTGGGGTCATAGGGACTTTTCTGCAATGTTATTTTAATCTGCGAAGGTATTTTTTTAAATGAAGAAAGCGGGAAGGCAATAAGCGTAGCTGCGAGTGTTCCGCCAAATGTAATCTGCATGCTTGGTACATCTAAGAAGTTTTTAATTGACGCTGGCGTCGCCATATTACCTGTAATGCCAAGATAAATAAGGACAAGGCCCGCAATCAACCCTATCAGCCCAAGTAAGTCCATACACACACTTCCTAACAGGAAAATTATTCTTCCGGCTGCATCTCTGGCCCGATGATATGCTTGAATACATTCTGTTCAAATTTTATTATTTTTTTAGTGACTTCTTTGCGGCTCTCTTTAACAAGGTAATACCTGCCGTTCGTTAGAGATATCTTTGTTTCGGGAATACTCTCAATAATTTCTATAAGCTGCTCATTCAGCGAGAATGAAATCCCGTTCAGTTGTGTAAGCTCAATCACTAAGTTTCCCCCTGTTTATATAAAAAGGAATCACGCCCTGCCCGCCCTCCGGGCAAGGCGGATTCACTGTTATTAACCTGTCATTACTTCATGTTTACAAGCGTCTGGTACATCTCGTCAGCTACTGAGATCATTTTTGTATTTGCCTGATAAGCCCTTTCATACATTACCATGTTGGAAAATTCGGCTGCAAGGTCAGTGTTTGAAGCTTCCAGTGCACCAGACACAAGCGTGCCCGTGCCGTCACCCCCAGGTGTAGCGAACGTGGCAGCACCAGAGTTGTTTGTCTCTTTATAGTAGCTGTTGCCTATCTTCTGCAAGCCGGCAGCATTTTTGAAGTTTGCGAGGCCGATTTGCCCTACAGTAACCACGCTGCCTCCTTGTGTTGCCGTTATGGTCCCATCAGGGGCTATTGAAGTATTGCTCAGGTCACCTTTTGAGGTATCATACTTAATTTTATTTCCGCCTTTGTCAAGTACATAGCCTCCATTACCGTCCGTAAGGTTGCCGTCGCTGTCGAAATCAAGGCGGCCTACACGTGTATATTTCTTATCGGTTCCATCGGCAACAATAAGAAATCCTTCACCGTCAATATACACATCTCCGGTGCGCCCTGTTTCGTCTTCGCCGCCTTTTCCTACGTCGTCTGTAACGCTCGAGGCCGCAGCACCATACCCTATCTGCACAGGGTTAGAGCCTGCGCGGCTTGCTCCATCGCCTTTGCTTGCAGCCTGCGTTGTCTGGTACATTGTGTCGCGGAACGAAACGCTGCCGCTCTTAAATGACGGCGTATCCACGTTCGATATGTTGTTGCCTATAACATCCAATGCCGTCTGGTGCGCTTTCAGCCCTGCAACTGCAGAACTCATACATCTCATCATAGTAAATCATTCATCCTTTCATCTAAAGGGACCGCGCGCGCTTCTCTGTCAGTCAAAACGCGCCAAGCCTCCGCAAAGGGTCCGGCTTTTATAAAATCACGGCTCCATCAATATTTGTAAATACGTTTTCTTTCATTTCACTGCCGTCCATTGTCGTAACAACCGTCCGGTTGGGGACATTCACTATGAATGCCGTGCTGCCGCTGAGAATCAGCGCTTCTGTAACACCTTTGCTCTGTGCCTTGTCCACAGCACTGGCCATCCTCTGCATAAGCTGCGGCGAAACTTCTATTTTTCGGTCATCCACTCTCTGGACGGCATGTTTCGAAAAAGTAATGTCGGTACTCGTCTCGCGTATACTGTTCTGCAGCATACGGCTGAACGGTACCTTCGGCTGCTCAGCTCCCGCGGGAGCTTTGGAATTCCCTGTAAGCTGCTGGCCTGGATAAACGGTCGGAATAAGCGCTGAGTAATCCTTTTTGAACTGAATGTTATTCATATAATCACCACTTTTTACTCAGCTTGTCTTCTGCTTCCCGCTGTTTGAATCAGGCACCGCCTGACCCGTACCAAGAACGCCAGTGACATCCGAAACATTGTATCTCTTGTTTCCTATATTAAGGTAGGCTGTGTTTGTAGACACATCAAACGTTACGCTGTCAACCTTTCCTTCTACTGGCTCGCGTTTTCCCGTAGTTTTGTTAAGCTCAGAAACCACAACATTTTTACCGATAAGTGAAGACGCATACTGCTGCGCCGACTGTTCCGTCATTGTGTTCATCGCCTGTATTGCTGAAAAAAGCGTAAGCTGCATAACATATTGGGAAGTGTCGGTTGAAGATGACGAAAGGCTTTGGTTCTGCATCTGCGCTGCAATGATTTTAAGGAAGCCCTGAAAGTCAAGGCCGCGGTTTTTCTTAACTGCCGATGTGTTGTTTTCATTTCCTGAAACTGCGCCTGCAGGAGGAGAAACTGCATTAATTCCTGCCATTTTCTCCCTCCTTTCTTTTTATAGTGCCCTGCCTGTATTTTTCAGCAGTGAGAGAAAATCTCCCGTGCTGATTGCATCCGTCCCATCCGCCGTATACCATTTTGGCCGGGGCTTTTCCTGATGCCCGCCCTGCCTGCCGCGGTTCTGCCCGAATGAGTTGCTGTTATTGTTCTGCCCATGCTGTGTATATTGCGAAGCTCCATTCTTTGGCTGTGTTACCTGAACATTCTGTCCGCAGGAGGACTGCAGCACGGCTTTTATTTCATCCGAGCTCGACGCGAGAATGCTCTGTGTTTTCGGGTTCGAAGCCGCTATCTCAACAGTGAGCATGCCATTTTCTGAAGTCAGCTTAATTGCAACTTTTCCAAGCGACTGAGGATACAGGTTTACATCAAGTTGGTGCCTGCCTGTCCTGATTCCCTGCATGACCGCATTAGAAACCTGCTTTCCTGCTGGGACTTCCGCTTTTGCCGATACATCTGAGACTTTCACGACTACTTTCCCATTTTGGAAATTGCCGTAAATATTCTGCG
>DHSD01000002.1 GCA_002411365.1 Ruminococcaceae bacterium UBA5295 | reverse complement strand
ATCAAATTTCAGCATTTAATGTCAGACATATATACCAAGATTCATGTCGCGGTTAAATCTGAATTCAGCATTTGTTTTCATATGTTATTATACGCTCTTGCGACTTAAAATACAATTTTTTTCGCAATTTCTGCATTTTTTAATCTTATACCGATTCAAAATGTTAAATATTGTGTAGATTGCATAAATCATTTTTCCATTGAATACTTATTTCTAAAGTGTCTCATTGTATATGTAAGACAATCAGTCAATCTATGCTAAACGTGTACTGATGGCTAATATGTAATATTCTGCATAATTGGTAAAGCTTAACCTCAGGTGTAGTCATGAAAATATATAGATAAGGGAGCGAACCACAAGCTATAAAATTTTAGAAAATGCCATGCGGGAATTATATGAGATGGCTGTAGAAGCGTATGGATATTTGAAAGCAGCGCCAGCCTGTGGTCATTTGCGCCTACCCAGTATATTGCTTTTTTAATGCGTGCATTACGAAAATCTCCCTTTTAAACTAAGAATCTTTTAATTTTAGCTATGGAATACATATTGTAAAAGCTTTTAATCTGCGTGATAAAGCTATTGCCGGGAAGCCATCCGGCTAAATATAGTACTCGAGCACGCGCCTTAAGCGCCTGCGCGCTTTTGCAAGGTGCCTGCATACTGTAGGCGGCCTTATGCCAAGTATCTCGGCAATCTCTTTTTCCTTAATGCTTTTTCCGTAAAAAAGTTCCACGCACTCCATCTGTCGCTCTGTCAGCTCCCCGGCAGCCGCACGCTTTACAGCACGCAGTAGGCGCTCATGATATTCGTCATGTTCCTGTATGCCTTTCGGCGCTGCCAGCATGTTTTCCACCAAGCTCATGCTCACGCTCCTGTGCCTCATATATTTTCCCCCTTTCTACAAGCCAGCGGCCTGTGTGCAGGCACTCAAAGTACATAGCCCGCAACATCGAGATACGGCGTAACATGCATACCTCATCTTCCCCGGAAAGCTTTGAAAATACTTTCTGAAGGGAATCTACATGCTGTTTAATCTTTTCCGCTTCCTCAAGATATCCAAGTCCCCACTTTTCATAGTCCATAGTATGCATCCTCCTTTTCAGTACACGATTTGTGTACAAAACAGGTAAAAAATAAATTTATTCAACATGAGTTACCATTTTTATATTTTTCATAGTATCAAAATGATTTACAGAATTCAAGTGCTTTAAGCCATGTCTGTTGTGACTGTGACAATAACGGTACTTTCAATAAAAATGCAATAAATGCATATTGATACACCACATTATGTGTGGTATAATAGCTGCATTCAGAGAGGAGACCTGCAATGGACTTTAAAAAGCTAAAGCAGCTTCGCCGGGAGCGCGGACTGACTCAGTCACAGTTTGCTAAGCTCCTCGGCGTTTCTTCATCTGCTGTAGGCATGTATGAACAGGGGCGCAGGAGGCCTGTAGGCGATATTTTAGCACGCATGGCGTCGGTGCTGCACTGCAGCACCGACGAACTGCTCGGTGTAAAACAGCCGAAAGAGGTTGACGACATGATAGACAGCTTTGCCCGCACACTCGAAAAGCAGCCGGGGCTCATGTATAACGGCGCGCCGCTGTCTGCATCCGACCGTGAAAAGCTCGTCAACGCCATAAGGATAGCCGCCGCCATATCATCAGGTAAAAGAAAGAACGGCGGTACCCAATGAAAATGATACGCGAATTTGCAGACAAACTCGAAAGGCAGTATGGCACCTCATCACCATTTGAGCTATGCGATTACCTCAACATAGAGTTCTTCAGGTCTGAACTGCCAGAAACCGTAAGAGGGCTGTGCTTCCAAAAAGATGACAACTGTTCCATAATCCTCATAAGCAGCAGCCTCGATGAAAATGAAAGCCGGTACTGCTGTGCACACGAGCTCGGCCACACACTTCTGCACCCGGGCCTCAATGCACAGGCCATGGTAGACCTGACAAACCTCTGCGTTCCGAAGCTTGAGCACGAGGCCGACTATTTTGCCGCCTGCCTGCTTATAGACCCGACTATTGAGGAGTGGTGCGAAATGTATGAACCGCTGACACTCAAAAATATAGCCTGCCTCGCGGGCCTGCCTCAAAGCGTCGTAAATTTATGGCATGAAACAGCAGAGCGGGACGGAACGGGAATCAGGCGGAAAAAATTCGAAGCCATCTGCTGAAGGCATTCTGCTTACTTTTAATTTAGGGGGCTTAGCAATGAACCGGAAAAAAGACCGTTTTGGCATCGACATTATGAAAACATGCAGGGAATATGAAGATGGCCTCGAAAAGCGTCTGAAAAGCGGTGAAGACCCATCATACCTGCTAAGGCGGCATTTGGAGCGGCTGCGGTGGCTGCAGCACGAAAGGTTTGTCCATTTTATCGTGACGGCGCTTACAGTCGTCTGTTCCATTCTGCTTCTCATGCTTTACCTTCTCACAGGGCAGTCATCACTCGGCGTTTTTTGCCTTATGATGGTTATGGTGGTCTTTATGGCCTGCTACATATTCCATTACTTCCGTCTTGAAAACACGGTGCAGCACTGGTACCACATTGCAGATATCCTTGAAGAAGCGGCACACAAAAAGGAAGGAAGCAGCTGCAAACCGCATAGTCCCGATGAAAGCTGAGCTTACACAGAATAATTTATGCCATAACCGTTTTTTATCACTTGCAACACCAGCTTAAAGATACGGCAATTTACAATGTGCTCAGCAACATAAAAATGGCCCCGCAGAATAAAAATCTGTAGAGCCATAATTACTTAAATTATATTTTTGAACTTCAGTCAGACTGCTGTGCAAGGCGGCGGTAATAGCGGTACTTATTTGCCGCATCTGTTTCAGCCTTTTGCATAAGCTCTTCAGCGTGCTCAGGAAAAGTGCGCTTCAAAGCTGCAAAGCGGACCTCGCCGCCGAGGAAGTCACGCAGAGAGACAGATGGTGCAGGAGAATCAAGCACAAAAGGATTTCTCCCCTGTTTCCTGTACTGCGGGTTGTAATGGTAAAGCGTCCAGAAACCGCTCTGAACAGCGAGCTTCGACTCCGGCTGAGCATATGCCATTCCTTTAACAATTCCGTGGCTTATGCAAGGCGCATAAGCAATAATCACAGACGGGCCGGGGTATGCCTCGGCTTCTTTGAGCACACGCACAAGTTGGTTAGGGTTGGCACCCATTGCCACCTGCGCCACATAAATATTGCCGTACGTCATGAAAATTGCACCAAGGTCTTTTCTGCTTGTTTTTTTACCGGCAGCCGCAAACTGCGCAACTGCGCCTACAGGCGTAGCTTTTGACGCCTGGCCACCTGTGTTCGAATAAACTTCTGTGTCGACGATTAAAACATTCATGTCGAGGCCAAGCGAAAGCACATGGTCAAGCCCGCCAAAGCCAATATCGTAGGCCCATCCGTCGCCGCCGTACATCCAAATTGACTTTTTAACGAGCTGATCCTGCGCTTTGAGAATTTCACTGCACAGCCCGCTGTCTGCCGACTGTGAATCAGCTTTTACAGCAGCGACGACATCTGCGGCGCGCTCACGTGTACTGTCAGACTTGTCATATCCATCAAGCCAGTTTTTAAGGGCATCTTTTACAGAACCATTCTCGGTTTTTCCCATAAGCTCTTTTGCCGTCATCGCGAGGCGCTCCCTGCGCTGAAGGTTCGCAAGGCACATGCCGAGTGAAAACTCAGCGTTGTTTTCAAAAAGCGAGTTTGAGAAAGCCGGGCCATGGCCGTCTTTGTTCTTCGTGTAAGGGACACATGGAGCTGCCGCGCCCCATGCCTGTGTGCAGCCCGTCGCATTTGCAATAACCATGCGGTCGCCGAAAAGCTGCGTCATCAGCTTCATATACGGCGTCTCACCGCATCCGGCGCAGGCGCCAGAAAATTCGAGCAGAGGCTGCTCAAACTGGCTGCCTTTTACAGTGAATTTATTAAGCGGGTTTTCTTTTCTCGGCAGCGAAAGCGAGTATTCCCAGTTTTTCTGCTCCGAAAGTTGTGTCTCAAGCGGAACCATCTCTATAGCCTTATCCGGCGCAGGACATACCTGAGAGCATGAGCCGCACCCGGTGCAGTCAAGCGGGTCGGTCTGGACACGGAACTCCAGCCCTTCGAGCTGCTTTTCTTTTGTTTCCACTGTGCGGTAGCCTTTCGGTGCCGCCTGCCTCTCTTCTTTCGTAAGCAGGAACGGGCGTATTGCCGCATGCGGGCAGTAATATGAGCACCAGTTGCACTGGATGCACTTGTCAGGATCCCATCTTGGCACCTCCACGGCTGTGCCGCGCTTCTCATATTTTGATGTGCCGAGCGGAACCGTGCCGTCTTCAGCACCTGCAAAAGTGCTTACAGGGAGCGAATCGCCTTTCAGCCCGTCAACAGGTATCATTACGTTGCGGATATACGGCGGCAGACCAGCTGTATTTTTCTTTGGCTCATCCTGTGCGTTCTTCCAGTCGGCCGGTATGTGCACCTCGCAGACTTCCTCTGCGCCGCGGTCGACAGCAGCGTAGTTCATGCTGATAATTTTTTCGCCTTTTTTGAGGTATGTATCGTGTATTGCCTTTTTCATGTATTTCTTTGCATCCTCAATCGGCAGTATCCCCGCAAGACGGAAAAATGCCGACTGCAGAACAGTGTTGGTGCGGTTGCGAAGGCCTATCTCAGCAGCTATCTTTGTTGCGTCTATTGTGTAAAAATGTATATTGTTGTTTACAATATAGCGCTTTACTTTAGCCGGAAGATGCGTGTTGAGCTCTTCAGGGCTCCAGCTGCAGTTGAGCAGAAATGTGCCGCCCTGCTTTAAATCGGAAAGGATATCATACTGCTTCATATAAGAAGCTTTATGGCAGGCGACAAAGTCCGCTTTTGTCACAAGGTATGCTGAGCGGATAGGCTTGTTGCCAAAACGTAGGTGCGACTTTGTCACGCCGCCTGATTTTTTCGTATCATATTCAAAATAGGCCTGAACATATTTGTCGGTATTGTCGCCGATAATTTTAATTGAATTTTTATTTGCACCGACCGTCCCATCAGAACCAAGGCCCCAGAATTTGCAGCTTACAGTCTCAGGGTCGCCGCAGCCAACAGGTTTGCCTACTGGCAGTGAATGGTGCGTAACATCGTCATCTATTCCGACAGTGAAATGGTTCATGGGCTCTACCTGCTTAAGGTTGTCAAATACGGCAATGATATGCGCAGGGGTAGTGTCTTTTGATGAAAGCCCATAGCGTCCGCCATATATTTTTACATTCCGCCCGCTGTTTGCAAAGACGGAGCATACGTCCTCATAAAGCGGTTCGCCGTATGAGCCCGGCTCTTTAGTGCGGTCAAGCACTGCTACGGCTCGTGCGCTTTCAGGCATGGCTCGAAAGAAATATTTTGCAGAGAAAGGACGGTAAAGCCTCACCTGCAGGAATCCGACCTTTTCACCCGACTTGCGGAGGTAATCTACGACTTCTTTAGCTGTTCCGCTGACCGAACCCATGGCAATTATTACATATTCCGCATCAGGCGCGCCATAATAATCAAAAGGATGGTATTCACGCCCGGTTATCCTTGTTATCGCTTCCATATATTTTTCGACGACATCCGGCAGTGCTTCATAATAGCGGTTTGCAGATTCACGCGCCTGAAAGAAGATATCAGGATTCTGTACTGTGCTGCGCTGAATCGGGTGGTCAGGGTTAAGGGCATTAGCGCGGAATGCGTCAAGCGCTTTCCTGTTGATTAACGGCCGCAGGTCCTCATAATCCATTACTTCAACTTTCTGAATCTCGTGTGACGTACGGAACCCGTCAAAGAAATGCAGGAAAGGAACACGGCCTTCGACTGCTGCGAGATGAGGGACTGCCGTAAGATCCATAACTTCCTGCACGCTGCCGTCGCATATCATGGCAAACCCAGTCTGACGGCAGGCCATTACGTCAGAATGGTCGCCGAAAATAGAGAACGCATGGGTTCCTACAGTCCTTGAACTCACGTGCAGAACACCCGGCAGCAGTTCACCGCTCATGCGGTAGAGAGCTGGTATCATAAGCATAAGCCCCTGAGAAGCGGTGTATGATGTTGTAAGCGCTCCCGACTCAAGTGAGCCGTGCATGGCGCCGGCAGCACCGCATTCGCTCTCCATCTCTACGAGGCGCACCGGCTGGCCGAACAGATTTTTCTTTCCGTTTGCAGCCCAGACGTCAACATGATCCGCCATCGGTGATGATGGCGTGATTGGATAAATGGTCGAAACTTCAGTGAAAGCATATGAAACATACGCCGCAGCTTCGTTTCCATCCATTGTTTTCATACTTCTGCCCATTATGGAATCCTCCTGCTTTCGTGCCAACAAATTTCAGATTATTCGCATTATATGGCAACATCTGATATTAAATACTATATAATATAATTTTAAAAATGTCAATTTTCTGCCATAACAAAATCTGTTTTATGCAAAAATATTGGGCAGGCGGCTTGTTTGCTTGCCGCCTGCCCTTCTAAATAAAACCCGAAATTTTTACTGCTCAGTAAGGCTGCTGTAAATCTCCTGAAGGTTTGATTTCACACGGTCGATATAGTTTTTGTTTTTCTCACTGCTCTCTATTGTATAAATCTGCTCCACTTTTGCACCTACCTGGTTCGCGAGGGTCTGTGAAACGTTCGGGCTCACCATGTCCTCCACAAAAACTGTTTTCACATGATTTTTTTTGCAGTAATCAACAAGGTTTGAAAGTTTCTTGGCACTCGGCTCACCTTCGGCAAAAACATCTTCAACGCTGTTCTGCTGCAGGCCAAAGTCACGGCAGAGGTATGCAAAAGCCGCATGGCCAGTTACAAAACTTTTACTCTTGGTTTTGCTGAACTTTGTCTTATACTCCGAAAAGAGACTTTCAATTTCTGCCGAAAATGAATTATAGTTTTTTGTAAAATAGTCCCTGTCGTCCGGATCTGCCTTAATCAGCCCGTCACGGATATTTTTTGCTTCTATCTCTGCCCCTTTGAGACTTAGCCATATATGCGGGTCGTACTGGCCATGCTCCTTGATTTCTCCGGCATCCGTATTCTTTATTGGCTCAGCGCTTTTTGAAGCTTCGACCACAACGAGCTCCGGATTGTTTGCCGCTTCTACTGCCTTTTTAGCCCACTGCTCCATTCCAAATCCACTGTAAACAAAGACCTGAGCTGAACTTAGATTCGCGAGATCTTTCGCTTTCGGCTGAAAATCATGCGGTTCCGTACCGTCCGGAATTATTGTTGAAATCTCAACTTTATCCCGCCCTACAGCTTCAGCAAACTCTTTCATCGCATTGAATGAGACCGAAACTTTGACCTTTTTGCCAGACGGCTGGCGGCTGTTCCCTGACGAGCTGCTCCCTGCCTTGCCACAGGCAGAAAAAGATACGGCGGCAAGGAGACCTAAAAGTACTGCAGTCATTTTCTTTAATTTTCTTAGCATTTTTGATAATCCTCCAAAAAGTACTTGCAAATGAATTGCATTTGCATTTATAATAGTCTTGTTGCTATTGATTTGTCAAGGAAAAAAATAAAGCGACTAAAATAATTTATAGGTGGTGTTTTTTATGATAAAGGCAAACGGCCTGTATTTTTCTTACAGCGGCTCTCCGCCATATATATTAGACGAAATCAGCTTTGAAATTAAAAACGGCGCATATATATCGGTGCTCGGCGAAAATGGATGCGGGAAAAGCACCCTGATGAAACTTATCCTGAAATTTTTAAAGCCTACAAAAGGGACTATAACAACTAATGCGAAACGCATAGGGTATGTCCCGCAAAAAAACGATTTCTCAAACAGCGGATTCCCAATCACTGTCTTTGAAGTGCTTAACGCTTACCGGAAACTACTTAAAATTAAAGACAAAAGCGACGTCAAAAAATGCCTTCAACTTGTAGGCATGGATGGTTTTCAAAATAAGCTCATGGGCACGCTTTCCGGTGGGCAAAGCCAAAAGATTTTAATTGCGCGCGCATTAATAGGGCATCCGGATTTACTTATCCTCGACGAGCCATCTACAGGCATAGACATCGGCAGCCAGAAAGAAATTTATGGCTTCCTTAAAAAAATCAACAGGCAAAATGGCATAACAGTACTATCTGTAGAGCATAACCTTGATGCCGCCATTGCAAATTCAACAATGATTTACCATCTATGCAATGGAAAAGGCCATTTCTGCACACCTGAACGTTATGCAGAGGAGTTTTTAAAAGGATAAGAAAGGAAATCAGTGTAATGCTTCAATACAGATTCATGCAGAACTCTCTGTTCGTATCATTTTTCATAGCTATCCTATGCCCATGTATTGGAATTTTTCTCGTGTTGCGGCGGTATTCAATGATAGGGGATACACTGTCACACGCGTCGCTTGCAGGCATCACACTTGGACTTCTCTGCGGCCAAAGCCCCGTGCTCGGCGCTTTCATATTTACATCCATCTGTGGAGCCCTTATTGAATTTCTGCGCACCTATTTTAAAAAATATACGGACCTTATACTTACGGTCGTGCTCTCACTCAGTGTAGGCATCGCAATAACAATTATCAGCTCTGGAAAACTGCATACCAACGCAGACGCTTTCCTTTTTGGCAGCGTACTCACCGTAACTGATTCGGACATGATAACAATATTTATCCTCAGCATTATCTCCGTTCTCACATTGATTTTTCTTTACAACCAGCTTCTTTATATCGCATACGATGAAGAAGCTGCAAAAGTAGCAGGCGTAAAAGTAAAGTTGATAAATTACATCTTCGCAATTCTTGCCGCATCCGCAATTTCCGTTTCCATAAGAATTGTTGGCGTGCTCGTTTTAAGTTCCATGATTGCCCTGCCAGTAGCTACGGCACTGCAGTTAAACAAAGGTTTTAAAAGCACGCTTCTCTTTTCAATCCTATTCAGCACAATTGATATTCTTTCCGGTCTTTTCATTTCTTATTATTTGAATGTGGCACCCGGTGGCTTTACGGCTCTTATTTCGGTTGCCGTACTCATCGTCGTAATACTGTCCCGTAAAATATCGGCGAGGGCAAAACAGCCAGTAATAGAAAAGCATCAGCAGAGCTAATGCTTTATCTCATATAAACAGTAAAAGACATTCCCAGCTTTGGAAAACGCGCTGCTTTAATTTTTCGAAAGCGCCGGTATTACTACTCTTTCCCGTTGGATTATGGCCGCGCAAAATAGTGGTCTGGCAAAATTCATCAGTTGCGGAAACACCCTGGTGCGCTGGTCAAAAGGCATTTTAAATTCATTCGACTGTCGTCACGCGAATGGCTTTACCGACGAGGTTAACAACAAAATCAAGATCCTGAAATGCAATGTTTACGGTTACCGAAATTTCCGGCGTTTTTGCAATCGTATTCTGCGCATGTTCAGTTTTGTAACGCAAAAAGGAGCAAGCTTCCCACTGCTTCCCACTGCTTCCATTATGGAGCCACCACCCAAACTATTGACATAGAGCCATTAATTTGAACCATACAAAAAACAGCTGCGTGGAAATCCACGCAGCTGTTTTCATGCGGCAATA
>DHSD01000008.1 GCA_002411365.1 Ruminococcaceae bacterium UBA5295 | reverse complement strand
GGTAGAGCAGGGGACTGAAAATCCCCGTGTCAGTGGTTCGATTCCGCTCGGAGGCACCACTTCTGCGAATGTAGCTCATCTGGTAGAGCGCCACCTTGCCATGGTGGAGGTAGCGAGTTCGAGTCTCGTCGTTCGCTCCAGTCCGGTGTCATAGCCAAGTGGTAAGGCAAGGGTCTGCAAAACCCTCATCCCCAGTCCGAATCTGGGTGACACCTCCAGCGTTTAATTCCCGAGAAGCCGGTATTTATGCGGTTCTCGGGAATTTTTCTTTGTATTCAGCCATTAATAAATAGCAGCAAAATTAATGAACTATATTTCATCGTGTTTTATTATCCTGTGCGCCTGTATTTACTGTCAAAAGTAAGTATGCTATTTTGTATTTTTCTTCGAGCGTTGAAGTGCAAGGAGCAAGTCCACCATTCTGCCATAGCTTTGGACACCGTCTGACTGATTGTTTGCTTTAAGGTATCTGTTGTTGACTGAATTCGACGCTTTTGCGGCTGGCCCTTTAAAATTGTTCCAGTAATCCGTATTTGCCTGCAGATCTTTTTTAACACCGCTGCTAAGGCTGGAAAAAACAGCATTGGCTTTTGGGGCATCTGCTGAGTACAGGGCATTGGAAGCATAGGTGAATGCAGATGCTGCTCCGGAATAGCGGAAATCCGCGTCAAAGCTATTTTCACATGCGAGGTAGGCGATAAAATTTGCCTCATCTTCACGCATAAAGCCGCGGAGATGCGAAAGCTCGTGGCACATTGTAAATGGAATGGTGTAATCGGGTACATCTGTGTTGACATTTGCCTCGAATGTATAAGGGAAAAATATTCCGGTTATATTGCACTCTGACATAAGTTTGGAGGCAAGTACAGGCTTTGGTGCGCTGTAGCCTGGACTCAGCATATGATACTGCCGGCTCAAGTTGTCCATGCATTTGCGCGCCTCTTCAGCATTCTGTGAAAAGCCGTCCGTATGCAGCTTCATCACCGACAGGCGGTCAACTGAAACTTTTTTCCGCAGTGTGTCGGAGTCACCTGCCAGGCTTTTGCAGAGTTGCACAAGCTCTGATTCTTTTGATGGTTTGACTGTAAGCCCACATGACTGGGAAAACGGCACTCTGTAGTAGTTTATGCCGCAGTCTACTGTAAACAGCATAAGAAGAACGCTGGCGGCACAAAGTATATTTACAAAGAATTTTCCGGCGGTATAGCTGCGCCTACCTTTTCTTAGGATTATCCGCACAATCAGCCTTACAATAGATATAATTAGAAGTATTACAAGAAAATATACAAATATTTCACCAACCGAAAACTGAGCGTGGGAAGTCATATGGTTAATGGCAAGTGAAATTGCGGGGTAGACTGTTCCAGCGTACCATTCGGCAAAACCATTCATATGTGCTGCAAGCGCCGTAAGTGCAAATGAAACTGGGAATGCAAGCAGTATCCAGAGCCTGCGCAGTTTATGAATCGGTTTCATTATAGTCCCCCGCACTCTGAGTTTGATTTTTCACTTATTATATCATAATAACTGTGTAGTGTATATTTAGGATGATGTAAATTTTTCGGCTATACCTGTTTTGTATTGCCGCACAATTAGAAAGATGGTATGATATTTACTAGAATGGTAAGAGGGTATAAGGAAGTGAAATACGTGCAGCTTTATCTAAAACCAGAGGGCGGACCCGACTTAATGTTTTCTGTTTTTGACAGGAATGGTAAGGGCGCCTGTGAGGTGTTTGGAAAAATTGTGCCAATTGGAAGCTTCTTCGTTTTGCGCATGTCTGACGGCAAAACGGTTGCACGCATGAAGGGCGTTTGCCTGCCATCATCAATCAGGTACAGCGTCGTGTGCGGTCCGCGCAAGATACGTTTTCAGGTGCGGCCGACGGCAATTTCGCATCGTTCGGTGCGGTTTAAAGGTGTTGGGTGGCGTTTCCGTGGAAATCTCATCACGCGTTCGTTTGACATCCTTAATGATGAGAAGATGAATCCTGCTAAAACAATAATGACACATGGACGCTGCTGGAACTGCCAGAGAGAGTGCTATGCCATTACAATACCGGATGAGAAAGATGTGCCACTGGCGCTGTGTGTGGCTGTAGCCATAGACAGCACCGTGATGAGCGACTTCACATTTCCTGTTCCTGCAGGATGAAAATTTGACAAATCAATTTGCTGATGCCATAATTAAAAAGTTAACTGCTGCAAAGCTAATGCGGATTCTTAGATGTTTAAAATGTTTGAATTTATATAAAACAGATGGAGGATAACGACAAGATGAGCAGGGACTTGGCAAAGACATATGATCCACAGGAAGTAGAGAACCGCATATATAAGTTCTGGCTTGACGGAAAGTATTTTCATGCTGAGCGTGACCCAGAGAAAAAGCCTTATACTATCGTGATACCGCCGCCGAACATTACCGGCCAGCTGCATATGGGGCATGCTTTAGACGAAACGCTTCAGGATATACTTATACGTTGGCGCAGGATGCAGGGGTATTCTGCTTTGTGGATACCTGGAACTGATCATGCTTCTATTGCTACAGAGGCAAAAATTGTCGAGTCTCTGCGTAAAGAAGGCCTTTCAAAAGAGCAGATTGGCCGCGAGGCTTTTCTGAAACGTGCATGGGCGTGGAAGGAAAAATACGGCGGGCGCATTGTAGAGCAGCTTAAAAAGCTTGGCTCGTCTTGCGACTGGGACCGTGAACGCTTTACGCTTGATGAGGGATGCTCGAAAGCTGTGCGTGAGGTGTTCTGCCGTCTTTATGAAAAAGGCTTTATTTACCGTGGCAAGCGCATTATCAACTGGTGTCCACACTGCAAGACTTCCATTTCGGATGCTGAAGTTGAGTTTGCTGAGCGCGATGGCTTTTTTTGGCATCTGCGCTATCCTTTTAAAGACGGCAGCGGCTACCTGGAGCTTGCGACAACACGGCCGGAAACAATTCTTGGCGATACTGCGGTTGCTGTAAACCCTAATGATGACCGATACAGGAAATATGTTGGCAAAACGCTTATATTACCTCTTGTAGGGCGTGAGATACCTGTTATTGCAGATGAATATGTTAAAATGGATTTCGGCACAGGCGTTGTGAAAATCACTCCTGCCCATGACCCTAACGACTTTGAAGTCGGACGCAGGCATAATCTCGAAGTCATCAATATTATGGATGATGACGGCTGTATTAATGAAAGAGGCGGAAAATATGCTGGGCTGCCGGGTCTCGAAGCGAGAAAGAAAATTGTTGAAGACCTTAAAGAGCAGGGCTTTCTTGTGAAGACCGAGCCAATTAAGCACAATGTCGGTGCATGCTACCGCTGCGGTACGATTGTTGAGCCGCGCGTTTCGAAGCAATGGTTTGTAAAGATGAAGCCCCTTGCAGAGCCTGCCCTGCGCGCTGTAAAAGAGGGCAAAATAAAATTTGTGCCTGAGCGCTTTGCAAAAATATATTATCACTGGATGGAGAACATCAAAGACTGGTGCATTTCAAGGCAGCTCTGGTGGGGGCACCGCATCCCAGCATGGTATTGCCAGGACTGCGGCGAAACGGTTGTTGCGAGAGAAACGCCGCATGTTTGCCCCAAATGCGGAAGTTCGCATCTGGAGCAGGATCCGGATACGCTCGATACATGGTTTTCATCTGCGCTGTGGCCGTTCTCAACACTTGGATGGCCCGATGAAACGCCTGACTACGATTATTTTTACCCGACCAACACGCTTGTTACGGCCTATGACATCATATTTTTCTGGGTTGCCCGCATGATTTTCTCAGCACTGGAACAGACAGGGGAAGTGCCGTTCCATACAGTCTTTATTCATGGCCTTGTGCGCGATGAGCAGGGGCGCAAAATGAGCAAGTCGCTTGGCAATGGGATCGATCCGCTGAAAATTATCGATCAGTATGGTGCTGATGCTCTGAGATTTATGCTCGCAACAGGCAACAGCCCCGGAAACGATATGAGATTTTCAAAAGACAAGGTTGAGGCAAGCCGCAATTTTGCAAATAAAATCTGGAATGCCGCGCGTTTTATCTTGATGAACCTGAAAGGTCGCAATGTTCCTAACTGCCTGCCGGATACTTTGCAGATGGAAGACAAATGGATAGTTGATTCTTTCAATAACACTGCTAAAGATGTCACGGAAAACCTTGAACATTTTGAGTTGGGCATAGCTGTGCAGAAACTGCACGATTTTCTGTGGGATGAATTCTGTGACTGGTATATTGAAATTTCCAAAATACGCTTGAATTCAGGAAATGAAAAATTGGCTGTGGATACCTGCCAGGTGCTTGTTTGGGTGATGTCATCAACCATGCAGCTTATGCATCCGTTTATGCCATTTATAACCGAGGAAATATGGCAGGCGCTCCCGCATGACGGTGAAAGCATTATGATTTCGAAATGGCCGGAGTACAGCGGAATGCACAGTTTCCCGAAAGAAACAGCTGAAATGCGCAAAATTATGGATGCTGTACGTGCCGTGCGCAACCGCCGTTCCGAAATGAATGTGCCACCGTCACGGCGGACGCATTTATATATTGCAACTCCTGATGAAAAGACATTTATTGCAGGCATACCAATTTTCAAGCGCCTTGCATGGGCAAATGAAGTAAGAACAGGCGCATCGTTTGATATGGATAAGGCGGTAACGATTGTAACACCCGATGCGAAACTCTTTATACCGACAGACGAGCTTGTGGACCGCAAAGCTGAGATAGCACGCCTGACAAAAGAGCTTGAATCTGCAAAGAAGCAGTATGCGACTGCAGAGGCAAAGTTGGACAACAAAAACTTTATTGCAAAAGCGCCTCAAAATGTCGTGGACGGTGTCCGAAATAATGCTGCTAAGCTTTCAGAACATATTTACCTTATTGAATCAAGTATAAAAGACATGCAGTAAGGTTTAAGCCGCTTCCGGTTTTATGCCGGCAGTGGCTTTTTTATATATAAACAATATCTATTATATTATGCTTTTGCCGGCGCTTATACAGTACAGGAGATTTTTAAAGATGACATATGAAGAGACACTTGCGAAAATTGATACTTACCAGCGCTTCAGCCGCAGACCCGGCCTCGAACGCATGGCCGCGCTTCTCTCGGTGCTTGGTAATCCTCAGGAAAAGCTTAAGTTTGTCCATGTGGCCGGCACCAATGGGAAAGGCACTGTCTGCACGCTGATTTCGTCAGTGCTCACTGCTGCGGGCTATAAAACGGGCCTGTACCTTTCACCGCATGTTTGTGATTTCTGCGAGCGTATCCAGCTTTGCGGCAAATTAATACCGCGTTTGGAGTTCGAAAATGCAGCTGAGCGTGTGTTCTTCGCGGCTGATAAATTAGGGCAAAATGGCATAAAGGTTAATTTTTTTGAAGTTGTCACTGCTATAGCAATGATGTGGTTTGCAGAGAAGCAGTGTGATGTTGTCGTACTTGAAGTTGGCCTCGGTGGCCGTTTCGATGCAACTAATGTCATCAAAACTCCGCTTGTTTCTGTAATAGTTTCGATTTCTCTTGACCATACGGAAGTCTTAGGCAATACTGTTGCAGAAATTGCAGGTGAGAAATGCGGAATAATAAAGCGTGGCTGCCCTGTTGTTTGCAGCCCTGAAGAGCCGCCGGAAGCACTGGAAGTGATACGTGCAGAAGCAGGTAAATGTGAAAGCCATCTTACGGAAGCATCACTGCAAGATATAAAAATTTTAAATTCTAACCTTGCTGGAACGGAATTGCTCTATGGAAAAAATAAACTGAACCTGCCGTTTATCGGTGCTCATCAGATTCGGAATGCCGCAACAGCCTTAGCAGTGCTTAATATACTAAAAGGAATGGGCTGGAATATAAGCTCTGCTGCACTGAGAAATGGATTTACCGCAGCACGGCTGCCTGCACGGCTTGAAGTGCTTTCAAGGGAGCCGCCGGTTTTGATTGACGGTGCGCATAATCCAGGCGGAACTGCTGCACTTGCCAGTGCGCTGAGGTATTATCTGCATGGCAGAAAGATTTTTGCCATTATGGGCATGATGGCGGATAAAGACACAAAAAGTGCGGTTGAAAATCTTTCTGCCATTTTTACGAAAGTTTTTGCAGCAGCCCCGCCGTCTCCACGAGCGATGGATGCTGAGGCATTTGCTTCTTTATGGCGCCAGGCAGGAACACCGGCGCAAGCCGCAGAAAATGGCAGAAAAGCGCTGCAAATGGCATTTTCCGAGTTAGGGGAAAATGATGCTATCGTTATATGTGGTTCCCTTTACCTTGCGGGTGAACTGCGCGGGCCGGCTATTGAAATAATAAAAAACAGAAAAAAATAAATCAATCTCCTTTTTCGAGCAAAAATTCAGCCTCTGCCTATTATTTTATAGACAGAGGTATTTTTTGCCTGCTTTCGGGCAAGCTAATTTAATATAAAATATCGGGAGGCGCCCGTTATGAGTGTAAGGCTGATTTTTAAAGACGAAGTCCTGACGGCTGTTTTGAGCGGAGAAATAGACCACCATTCCGCACGTGAAATCAGGGACGAGATTGACTCTACCGCTTCGAAAGTCCACCCTAAGAAACTTATCCTTGATTTTTCAAATGTCCAGTTTATGGACAGCTCCGGAATCGGACTTATTATGGGCCGCTATAAATTGATGCAGATATGGGAAGGCTCAGTTGAGATTCAAAATCTGCCCCCAAATATAAGCCGTATAATTTCACTGGCAGGCCTTGAACATCTTTGCACAGTGAGAAAGGAGAGCCGCAATGAAACCGATGAATGAAATTAACATGTCGTTTCCAAGTTGCTCGGCTAATGAAGGTTTTGCAAGAGCCGCAGTTTCCGCTTTTGTTGCCCAGCTTGACCCAACAATAGATGAAATCTGCGACATCAAAACCGCGGTATCAGAGGCTGTGACAAACTGTATAGTACATGCTTACCGAAACACAATTGGCGTTGTTTACATAAACTGCCGTATTTTTGAAAATGGAAAAGTAATTGTAAAAATACGTGATAAAGGATGTGGCATAGCTAATATTAAGCAGGCTATGCAGCCGATGTTTACCACTTCGGAAGATGAGCGTGCAGGCCTTGGCTTTGCAGTAATGGAAAGCTTTATGGACAAACTTCATGTATCTTCAAAAGCGGGGAAAGGAACATCCGTTACCATGCAAAAAATGATTTCAAAGCGCACCGGCAGGCAGGAAAAAAATGGGCAGGGATGAGATAGTTAAGAATAATATCGGGCTTGTCCATGCTTGTGCCGGACATTTTAAGGGCAAAGGCATTGAGTATGAAGACCTGTTTCAGGCTGGCTGTCTTGGCCTTGTAAAGGCCGCAGAGAATTTCGATAACACACGCGGGGTACGTTTTTCCACTTACGCAGTTCCGGCCATTCTGGGCGAAATCAGGCGCCTATTCCGTGATGGCAGTGCGCTCAAAGTCGGGCGCCGCCTGAAAGCACTTTCTATGCATGCCTCGCGTGTCTCCGCTGATTTTGCAAAAAGCGAAGGCCGTATGCCAACGATAAACGAGCTGGCCGAAAGACTTGATGTGGAACCTGCGGAAGCTGCGGAAGCGCTCGGCGCTGCGCAGATGCCAATCTCATTAACGGAAAATGGGGAAGAAGGCGGAGGCCAAACTGATATTGCTGTAGAACCGGAAGATGAAAAAATCACGGAAATGGTTTCGCTTAAACAGGCTGTAATAGATCTGAACCCAAAAGACCGGAAAATTATTGTTTTTAGGTATTTTAAAAGCCGTACTCAAACAGAGACTGCAAAAGCTCTCGGCATGACGCAGGTGCAGGTTTCAAGGCGTGAAAAAAAAATTCTCGGCCAGCTGCGGCAGAAACTGTCATGATATGAAACGAGTTTAATGCGGGGAATGCGTAATATTCCCGTGGGCTTTTTGTGATAAAATCTATTTATTCTGTAATATTTCTGATTTCGTATGGCGTATTCTGATATACAAAATAATTAAGCCAGTTTGAGAACATCAGAAACGCGTGGCTTTTCCATGTAAAAGACGGCTCCTGTGCAGGGTCATCGTTTGGAAAGTAGTTTTTTGGTATTGCCGGATTAAGGCCCTTTTTCACGTCGCGGAAATATTCGTTTTTAAGTGTATCGCGGTCGTATTCCTCATGGCCGGTCACAAAAATCTGCCGCCCATTTTTTGAAGCAATCATATGCACCCCGGCTTCATCTGACTCTGTAAGTATTTCCAACTCCGGATGCTTTTCAATATCTTTTCTTCGAACTTCCGTATTCCGTGAATGCGGTGCCCAGAAATCATCGTCAAATCCCCGCATAAGGGGATGCAGTGGTTTGAGGACATGATGCCGGAAAATACCGGTAATTTTTTGCGGAAGCAGATATTTCGGAATTCCGTAATAATAGTAAAGGCCGGCCTGTGCGCCCCAGCAAATATACATAGTAGAGTAGACGTTGTTTTTACTCCATGCCATTATATTGCAGAGCTCATCCCAATAATCTACTTTTTCAAAGTCAAGTTTTTCAACAGGCGCTCCTGTGATAATCATGCCGTCAAATTTTTTATTTTTAATTTCGTCGAATTTCCTGTAAAAGGTTCTCA
>DHSD01000015.1:41255-41910 GCA_002411365.1 Ruminococcaceae bacterium UBA5295 | reverse complement strand
TGCTCTAACCAACTGAGCTATACTCCCATCTGATACATTTCAGTTTCGCACCAGCGACGTTTTATATAATACAATACTTTCCTGCGTTTGTCAATAGACGAAGTCGATTTTTTCATGTTCCTGCCAAATTTTTCGCTGCTGCTTTCTTTGCAGCAAATACAATGCGCTCAGTTGTCGGCACCGGAGCATCAAACGTAAGGTCGGCCCACATGCCCTCTGTTTTAAGTCCAGCAACTTCAAGCATTTTTCTTACCGTCTCAACCTTATAAGCACGCTCGTAAAAGTGCTCAGAGCTGCGCCTGTAAAGTTTTCCGTTCCGCTCAAAAAAGTCAAGCGAGATCGCCACTCTGCCGCTTTTTGGTTCAAATCTGTTCTGCCAAACGCAGTAGACGTTTTCCATATCATAGATAAAAGTGTTGTCTGACAATACTTTCCTATGCTTATAAAGCGTATTCATATCAAAAATGAAATATCCGCCAGGGTTTATGAATAGTGCAATCCGGTCAAACGCTTTTTGGAGGTCGGCTTTTGATGTAATATGATTTACGCTGTCAAGCATACATACTGCCGTATCAACAGTGCCATAAAGGTTCATTTCCTGCATTTTCTGGCATATGAAAAGGACACTGTAGCCTGCTGCAGAAGCTTTCTGCTC
>DHSD01000015.1:39183-41032 GCA_002411365.1 Ruminococcaceae bacterium UBA5295 | reverse complement strand
GCTCAATAAGTTCTAATGTCAGACTACCTGTGCCGCAAGCAAGGTCTATCATCAATGCCGGTGAATAGTGCAGGTATTTAAGTATTCTGCAGAGATAATCCGCACGTCCCTTATAATCGACATTCCTTGTAAGTATGTCGTAGTACTTCGCAAAAGCGGAATAGCTCATTGTTTTTCCTTTTTGGAAGTATCCTTGGAAGCATCATCAAGACGTTTGAATACCATGGCATATCCGTCAGAGCCATAGTGGAGAGAACGGTTAACACGGCTGATTGTTGCGGTAGACGCTCCCGTTTCAGCGACAATATCACTGTAGACTTTTTTATTGCTCAGCATATGAGCAACAAGCAAGCGCTGTGACATGGCCTTTATTTCCGGCACAGTGCAAAGGTCCTCGAAAAAAGCATAGCACTCGTCCCTCGTTTTCAATGTCAAAACAGTATCAAACAGAAAATCTACACTTGGCTCTTTAATCTTTGAATTCAAATCGGCTGCACTCCCTTCATGCACTTTGCTATTTTAGCATGAAAAAGCATAAAAGTAAAGCTGACTTTCATGCTTTTTTAAAAAAATGTTGTATAATATAAATAGTATTTTATTGTGTATGGCCATATAATATGTTATATAAAATTGAGCTATCATATACAAACAATAAACAGACAAAAAATACCGCCTCATTATTCGGCGGTATTTTGTCTGCCGCTTATCTGCGGCATGAAGCTATAATCCTTCTGCGTATCTGTTCGGCACCTTCTCCAGAAAATGATGAAAAAGGAATATACTCAGCATTTATTTTACGGAATATTTCGTCAAGGCGGGATATCTGCTCACTGCGTTTGGAGGAATTAAGCTTATCGCTTTTTGCCGCAGCCGCAATAAGCGGAATACCACTATCCTTCAAAAAATATATCATCTGCATATCATCCTGCGTAGGCGGACGCCGCATATCAAAAATCTGTATAACAAGGCGCACATCGCGCTCAGCTGCAAAATACCCTTCTACGAGTTCTGCCCAGCGCTGTTTTTCTGCCGGCGGCACTTTAGCGTAACCGTAACCGGGAAGATCCACAAATCGGCAGAAACCGATATTGTAAAAGTTAACAGTTGCAGTCTTACCAGGCGCCGAACTTGTATGAGCAAGCGACTTCCGGTTTAGCAAGCTGTTTATCATTGACGATTTTCCAACATTGGACCTTCCGGAAAAAACAATTTCCGGAACAGTGCATAGCGGAAAGCCCGATGGTATCCCCACAGCAAATTCAAACGATGCTTTTTTTAAATTCATAATTTTCACTATTGCGGAATGGTTTGGCAGTCCGGTGATGTGCAGTCAGTCCGCGGTACAGCACTTGAATCCGATTTCTTTTCTGAAATCGGAACTCGTTTTGCTTCCCCTGCGGAAATGCCATCATGAGGCGATGGCATTTCAGTAAGCGCAAGTTTAAGCACTTGGTCTATTTGTTCCACCGGTTCAAAATGTACATGGTCTTTTACTGCGGAGTCAACTTCCGCGAGGTCTGGTTCATTGTCTGCCGGAATGATGACTGTCTTAATGCCGCTGCGGTAAGCTGCCATTGACTTTTCTTTCAGACCGCCAATAGGCAGTATGCGCCCCAAAAGTGTAATCTCGCCTGTCATGGCGACATCATGGCGTATAGGTATTTTGCACAGTGCTGACGTGATGGCTGTTGCCATTGCAGCTCCCGCAGAAGGGCCGTCTTTCGGAATGGCGCCTTCCGGGGCATGGATATGAATATCATATTTTGTGTAGAAATCATGGCGTATGCCGAATTTTGACGCCCTCGTGCGTATGCAGCTGATTGCCGTCTTTGCAGATTCTTTCATCACA